>URPH01000011.1 GCA_900549665.1 uncultured Lachnospiraceae bacterium
AATCAAGCCCTGCATCATCTTCTTGTGAGTAGTCCTCCGGCTTTTCATCCATTTGCTCGATATATTGGATGCTTGGAGCGCATATAATTGCGCCTGCCGACTCGCCGATCATCAATTTTCCATTTGCCAATTCCTTTTTCAGCAGCCCATCAGTTCCCGTTTTACGGAGCTGGTCCATAAGAAAGAAAGAATTTCCGCCGGTAAAATATATCACATCCGCATCTTCAAAAACAGACTGTATCGTTGAATAAGCCTCCGTTGAAATATCAATTTCAGTTACGATTGCTCCCAACTTTTTGAATAATTTTCGAGCCGAGCCGACATAACCGGTGTAGCCTTCACGCAGTGAAGCTGTTGGAATAAATGCGACTTTCTTATTTTCAATTTCTTCCTTTATCAGACTTCCCACACTTGAAAAGTGCGAACATAAAAATAGCTTCATCAATATTCTCCTTTATAAATTTCGATTGTTTTAATTCTTCTCAGTTCCACCTTCTTGCCCTTCGGACAAGAAGTATCCCTCGCTCAAAGAGCTCGGTCAATTCCAATTTTGTGATATAAATCAAGCATTTCCGCCTCTTTCCAGTCATTATTTCTCATCAACGACCTGGAAGATAAAAAACTTCAGATAATAACTCTCATCCGCTGCCCACAAAATCGGATGATCCGGAGCCTGTGTACGAAATTCAATCTGTCTCAACCGCTTGTGTGTTGCCTTGGCTGCCTCCTTGATCGTCTTTTGCAGCAATTCCTGTGTCATAAAATGAGAGCAGGAACAGCTTGCCAGATATCCTCCGTCTTTGACAAGACGCAGGCCCTGCATATTGATCTCGCGATATCCCTTGATCGCATTTTGGGTAGCCTCTTTTGCCTTGGTAAATGCAGGAGGATCCAGGATCACAACATCATACTGCTTTCCTTTTGAAACAAGTTTTGGAAGCTCGTCCAAAACATCCGCTGTCCTGAATTTGACTGTTTCATCCAGTCCATTCAGTCTCGCATTTTCTCTGGCCTGTTCAATCGCAAAATCCGAAATATCCAGTCCTTCTACTGATTTTGCCCCGGCAATCCCGGCATTTAAGGCAAAGGTTCCCATATGGGTAAAGCAGTCCAATACATCCTTATCTTTGCAGATGTGGTGCATGGCCTTTCTGTTAAATTTCTGGTCTAAGAAAAAGCCTGTCTTCTGGCCGTTTTCTACATCCACCATATAGCGGACACCATTTTCAACGATCTCAACATGCGGATCAAACGCTTCTCCGATAAAGCCCTTATGTAAAGGAAGTCCTTCTTTTTTGCGCTCCTTGGCATCGCTTCGTTCAAACACTCCACGTACCCGGAAACCATCTGTAAGCATCAGTTCTTTCAGGATATCAACAATCTCTTCCTTAAACTGCATCATGCCAAGTGCCAGACACTGTACAACCAGAACATCTTCATATTTATCTACGATCAGTCCCGGCAGCCAGTCTGCCTCACCAAAGATCACACGGCAGCAGCCAAGATCATCGGGCATCACGGTCTTGCGGTATTCCCACGCATTTTTCACCCGCATAACCAGGAAATCATGATTGATTTCCTGATCCTTTTTACGGGTCATCATGCGGATACGGATTTTGGAATTTTGATTGATAAAGCCTTTTCCCATCGGATAGCCATCAAAATCATGGACTTCAACGATATCCCCATTGTGAAAGGCTCCCATGATCGAATCGATCTCATTGTCAAAGATCCAGCTTCCACCACTTTTTAATAAACGGCCTTCTCCCTTTTTTAACGTTATAATTGACATACTTTTATCCTTTTTGTATCTGTTTTTATCTGCACTCTGTCAAAATATAAATAGACGGAATTTGTATCCTCTGATATCACCTCTTATTTAGCAAGTAAAAATGCCTCATAGCCTCTCTTAGCTTCATACAAATCGGCCTTTGAGGTTGCCTCAAACGGTGCATGCATATTTAATACAGCAACACCGCAGTCAATAACATTCATGCCATACAAAGACAGAATATAGGCAATTGTTCCGCCGCCGCCAAGGTCTACCTTGCCAAGCTCGGCTGTCTGGAAGGAAACCTCTGCATCATCCATGACCTTGCGGATAAATGCCAGATACTCTGCATTGGCATCGTTGGAACCGGATTTTCCTCTGGAACCGGTAAATTTGTTGAACACCATACCATGACCCAGATAAGCCACATTTTTCTTATCAAAGCTGGATGCATAGGTCGGATCAAAGGCAGAGCTTACATCGGATGAAAGCATACGCGAATTAGCGAGACATCTGCGAAGAGACAGCTCCTTAAATTCACCCAAAAGCTCCATCACCTCTGCTGTCATATTTTCAAAAAATCGAGACTGCATACCGGTTGCTCCCACGCTTCCGATCTCTTCTTTATCTACCAGGAGACAGCATGCCGTTCTTTCCGGTGTCTCAATGCTCAACATGGCATCCAGAGAGGTAAACGCACATACTCTGTCATCCTGTCCGTATGCCAGTGTCATACTGCGGTCAAATCCGGCTTCTCTTGCTCTTCCGGCGGGTACGACCTCTATTTCGGCTGAGATAAAATCTTTTTCCTCTACATCATACTGCTCTTTTAAAATCTTCAGGATACCTGCACAAAATGCATCCTTTTCGGTTCCTTTTAACGGCTTATTGCCCACAATGACATCCAGAGCTTCTCCTTCGATTACCTTGGTTGCCTTTTTGTCCATCTGTTCAGCGGCAAGATGGATCAGCAGATCAGAAATAAAGAATACCGGATCATCCTCTTCCTCGCCGATATTGACTATGGCTGTTGTGCCGTCCTTTTTGACAATAACACCGTGCAGAGCTAAAGGAAGTGCTACCCACTGATACTTTTTGATGCCACCATAGTAATGGGTATCCAGATATGCAAAATCACCATCTTCATACAGAGGATTCTGCTTCACGTCCATACGGGGCGAATCAATGTGTGCGCCAAGGATATTCATGCCTTCTTCCATCGGAGCTTTGCCAATGTGATACATCACAACGGATTTATCCATGTTGACAGCATATACCTTATCTCCCGACTTGATCTTTTTGCCGTCCTTTAAAATCTTTTCAATCTCAACATAGCCTTCATCCTCGATCCGGTTTACGATCTGACTGACACATTCACGCTCTGTCTTGCCCTGATCCAGAAATTGACGATAATCAGCACTTAAGCTTTCGAGTTCTTTTAACTGTTTCTCGGAATATTTATTCCATATGCTTTCTGTTTTCATACACTTATACCTGCCTTTACTTTTTATATTTCAGCTTTCCCATTTATCCTGCTGTTAAACCTGATTAATAATATTTTCATCAAAATTATAGCATGATATCAGGGTCAAAAGGTAAAAAGTCGTTCGTGCTTGCACGATAAGACTTTTGAACTTGGGACCCGCCAAACATGAGAAAGTAGCGATTTACGCAGTAAATCAGCGGATTTCGAATGTTTGAGAATTGCGGGAGCTGCTTTGCAGCGGAGCAATTTGTGGATATCAAGTCAGGGGCAAAAGGTCAAAAAGTCATTCGTGCCTGCACGATAAGACTTTTGAACTTGGGACCCTAACATCAATATATATTGATGCCGCCGGAAGTCACAGATATTTCCGCGCATCAGTTTGGAGGCAATACAAATGAATCAGAGCGCATTCATTACAGGTGCATCCAGAGGCATAGGCCGCGCTATTGCCAGGGAGCTGGCAGCGCAGGGTTACGATCTGTATCTGGTCTGCAAAAACAACCCTGCTCTTTTACTGGATCTGCAGGATGAACTCACACAGCATTATCCGGTAAGCATCACCTGCTTTACCGGGGATGTAGCTTCTCCTTCCTTTATAAAGGAATGTTTTTCAAAAATCGGGCATCTGGATGTACTGGTCAACAATGCCGGTATTTCCTATGTAGGACTTTTGACGGATATGTCGGAAAAAGACTGGGACAATGTCCTCTCCACCAATTTATCCTCCGCCTTTTATACTGCCAGACAGGCTATACCGCTTATGTTAAAAGAGCACAGCGGACAGATCATCAACATTTCCTCGGTCTGGGGCAATGTCGGTGCATCCACGGAGGTGGCCTATTCAGCCTCCAAGGGTGGGCTCAATGCATTTACCAAAGCTTTAGCCAAAGAGCTTGCTCCCAGCAACATCCGGGTCAATGCCATTGCCTGCGGCATCATTGATACGGATATGAATCATTGTTTTACACAGGAAGAAATCAATTCTATAATAGAAGAAATTCCCGCAGACCGGCTCGGCACTTCACAGGAAGTGGCCCGGATGGTACTGCAGGTCATCAACAGTCCCGCCTATCTGACCGGACAGATCATCACTCTTGACGGTGGATGGCAATAGGAGAATACACATGGATTTCATTGATTACATTCAAAAATATAAAGGACAGCATGTTTTTATACAGACGCACAATTTCCCGGATCCGGACGCTTTAGGCAGCGCTTACGGTCTGCGCAGTCTTCTTTTGCACTATGACGTGGATACCACGCTCTGCTATGACGGACGCATCGATAAGCTGAGCACCCGCAAGATCATGGAAGTATTTGATATGCATATTTATTCCAAGGATCAGTTAAAGGATATGGATGAAAACAGTCCCATCATTCTGGTAGACAGTCAGAAGGATGCAGGAAATGTTACGGATCTGATCGGAGACGAGGTCGCATGCATCGATCATCATCCTACCATCACAGATATTGATTATGAATATAAAGAGGTCAGACTTGTCGGCTCCTGTTGTACGTTGATTGCCGAATATTTTAAAAAATATGAGATCACTCCGGATGTCAAAACGGCTACCGTCCTGCTCTATGGTCTGAAAATGGATACCAACAATTTTACACGTGGTGTGACCGCTGAGGATATCGACATTTATGCATACCTTTTCCAATATGCGGATATGGCTCTGCTCAACCGCGTCGCTTCCAACACGCTGGAATTTTCCGATCTGTCTGCCTATGGCGCTGTCTTTAAGACCATCCAGGTATTTGACCGGACCGGCATTGCTTATATTCCGTTTCCGTGTCCGGATGCTTTGATCGCAATGACCTCCGACTTTATCCTGTCTCTGGAAAATGTAGATTTCGTCATTATTTATGCCAAAAGGGACAATGACTGGAAGTTTTCTGTCCGCAGTGAGACTCCTTCCATGGATGCCGGTGAGATCATCCATGAAGCTTTGCTCGGCATCGGAAACGGCGGTGGACATGCCTCCATGGCCGGCGGCATGATTGCCAAAGAAAATCTGTATCTGCTTGGCTCCAAGCCGGACAACCGAATCTGCGAACTGTTTTTAGATACGATCAAAAGACTGCAGGAGGAGGACGGTTAATCTATGTAATGATTGAGGTCAACCGCTCCTTTAATCCCGCTTACCGATCCGCAATTGGAATACTGCCACATCTGATATCCCCCGGCATATGCCGGTTCTACCTCATGCTCATAGTCGGCGACCCATACTTTTATTCCCGAAAGTGCCGACAGATCCAGAGTTTTCTCACGCAAAGCCGCAACATCATAATAGACCATCGGTTCATATCCGGCTTCCTGTATTTTTTTGCAGAAAGCCTGTGCTAACTCTGTACGTTCTGCCGTATTCAGCGCATTGGAGCGCTTGTCCACACTGTTATTGTATTCCAGGTCATATGCCACAGGCAGCTCCAATGTCTCATTTTTTAATATACCCAGCACATATAAAGCCTCTTCCTCTGCTTCGGATATGTTTTGAGCCTCGGAATGGAAATAGACACCTGTTTTCAGGCCTGCCGCCTTTGCACCTTTCAGATTTTTGGAAAAATTCTTGTCCGTATTGAGGCTGCCTTCTGCTCCATAGCCCCGGAATCCCAGACGGATCATGGCACCCTTTATTCCACCGTCGGCGACCTTTGTCCAGTCAACATTTCCCTGATAGGCAGAGACATCGATCATGGGTGTATAGTTGACGTTCTGTTCGGATTTTTCGTCGCTTGCTTTATCACTATTTGCTTTATCGCCATTTGTCTTGTCGCTGTTTGCTTTGTTATTGTCTATCTCCTGACGATATATTCCACTCTCCTGCTGCCACAAAAGCTTGGCATGCACGATCCGCAGCAGGGATTCATCCAGTCTGTCCTCCGATATGCTTCCATCCTGCACCGCCTGCATCATACCATCTGCCGCCTCTTGAAAATCAGCCGGCATCAGCAAAAGATCCGCTCCTGCCGTAAAAGCCCTGACACATGCTTCGGAAGATGAATACTTTTGCGTGATTGCACCCATATTGAGGGCATCCGTCACGATCAGGCCATCATAGCCAAGATCTGTCCGCAAAATCTCACGAACCATCTTTTCCGATAAAGATGCCGGTGTATCGTCTCCTGTGACAGTCGGCAGAGAAATATGTCCCACCATCACAACATCAATACCATAATCGCCAGCCTTTTGAAACGGCACCCATTCCGACTGCATCAGCTCATCATAGCTTTTTTGTGTATAGGCAAATCCATCATGGGTATCCTGTGCAACCGCACCATGTCCCGGAAAATGCTTGAAGGTACTCATCACATCATGCTCATGCAACCCATCAGAATAAGCCTTGGCTAACTCGGATACCTGCTGTGGATCAGATCCAAAGGATCTTTTACCGATTGCCACATCCGCTTCATTGGTCCGCACATCCGCATCCGGTGCGAAATCCAGATTAAAGCCCAGATCCTGCAAATAGGATCCGATATACTCTCCCGCCTTATAAGCCTCATCTACCTGTGTGATATCCTGCATATCGCCGACATTGTCTACACCAAACGATGAATTGGAAGCGATCCGTGTCACTTTTCCGCCTTCTTCATCCACACATAAAAGCAATGGCAGCTCCTGCGTTTCCAAAGCATAGTCCTGCGTGTTGGCAAGCATGATCTTTGTCTGCTCCTTATCCGTGAGATTTTTGGCAAAATAAACAAGACCTCCCACAGGATAATCGATAAGAGACTTTCTTGTCTGTTCTCCGGCAGCCACTGCCGGGTTAGCACCGGTTAACGCATCCGGTGTAACGATAAAAAGCTGATAGACTTTTTCTTCCAAAGTCATATCAGCAATCATCTGCTGCGCGCTCAGTAAAACGGTATCAACCGGCTCTTCCTGTTCTTCTATAACCCCGGTCCCATTCTGAGATAAATTTTCTTCAACCGGCACGGCTTCCTCTTCCACTCCGGCTTCCGAAACAGTCTCCTGTCCATCCGGGCTCTGACTGCCATTCTCCAAGGCCTGCTGCCTCCGGTACTTTTGGATCGTCGAAAATCCCCATACACACAAAAAACCAAGTCCCAAAACAAGTAATAATGCGACCGAAATATAAAGTATTCGCTCCAGTTGGTGTTTGCGGCGTTTATTCATGAATCTGATTCTCCTGCTCCTTCTGCTTGCGGTATGCTTCACGGATGTCTTCAATCGAAATCAGTCCGGCATCACGTTTTACATACCAGTTTAAGAAACCATTCAGTCTCCGTGCTTTGACGCCCTTTATATTGGCGGCAAGGCTGTGCATATCCACACTTTTTCCTTTATATAAAAGCTTTCCGTCAGACTGCAGCTTTCCGCCCTTCGTTCCATCTTTTAAATAAAAATATTCGTTTTCCACAAAAAATCCATCCCGGATCATGTCCGGCACACTGACCTTCAACGGTTTTTTATCAAAAACCGCATGTGCGATATCGCTGTCCTCAAACGTTTCGCCGTCGATCCTTTTTTTGCCATATTCATAATATCTTTTTTCACGCTCGATCATCAGATATTTACGTCCAAGTCTCTTGGCAATGGCACCTGTTGTCATGGTTCCTCCAAACGGATCCATGACCATATCCCCGACATTGGAAGATATCGCTATGATCCGATACAGCAGTTCCTCCGGCTTTTGTGTCGTATGAAGCTTCTCCCCATTGTCATCCTTTAAACGTTCGTTGCCGGAGCACACGGCAATCTTCCATACAGACCCCATCTGCTTGCGCGTTCCGTCTGCAAACGCTTCGTCATCCACATTGTCACGGTTTAATTCCTTGGCCGTTTTATAATGAAAGGTAAATTTGGACTTTTTGCTCTTTGTCGCCCAGATCAGGGTCTCATGGCTGTTGTTTAGCCGCGTTCCTTTAAAATTGGGCGTCGGATTCTTTTTGTGCCATACAATATCATTGATAAGCCAGAAGCCGATATCCTGCATAATGGCACCGATCGTATAAATGCACTGCATGCCGCCGATGACCCAGATAGATCCATCCGGTTTGAGCACCCGGTAACATTCGCTGAGCCACTCCCTTGTAAAAGCCTCATAATCCTTGAGACTTTCAAACTGATCCCACTCATCCATGCAGCCGTCAAAATCGGCGCCTTCCACACGCTGCAATACGCCCTCGACACGCATCCAGTACGGTGGATCTGCAAAGATCAGATCCACACAGCCATCATCCAGCTTTTTCATTTCCTCTATAGAATTTCCATTTATAATTTTGCTATCCATTCTTTAACCTGCTTACTTTTTAGACTTCATCTTTTTAAAAATATATCGCTTTGATTTTATCGAGCGTCTCTTTTATATAAAGCGCGCTTTTCTGATACTGCTCCATCACAATGTCAAAGCCCTGCGGATCATCACAGATAAAATTCCAGTAATCCCTGCCGATCAACAGCTCCTCATTGGCAAAAAACTGTTTGACCCTCTCCTGATTCCACGGAGCACCTTCGCCATATTTATTGTATGCGGTGGCTAAAAAGATTCTTACCTTTTCATCCGGTCTGTCGCGCAAAGCATTTTTCAGAATAAAATATTCCTGCAAAAGAGCCAGCTTCTCTGTCTTTGCCTTTTTGTTATCCAGATCTCCACCGGCTTTTAATTCGATCAGATAATGCTCTTTTCGATCCTTTTGATAAAAATAGTGATCCGTCACATGGGACTTTTCAAAGCTTCTGGTATCAGACGGAATCATGCACGTAAACTGATTGTAGTCCGAAACCTCCGGTGTGCGATGCCTTTCATATTCCGTAATGATATAATCCATATGCTGCGACTGCTGTGGCAGTAAAAATGACTTGATATTGCCACGTACTTCAAAAGAAAGGGCTCCGATCTCATTGCCGATCTTCTCAAGCACCTTGCCAAAGGAACTGTCAAAGCTTCGCACAAGCGCACTGTAAAACATAAATTCATTGCCAAGTGCAGGGACGAAACAGTTTTTCTTTTTGCTGTTGATCACACCATAAGGATTGTCTGCTTCCTTTTGGAAGCGGGCTTCGTAAGCATCTGCAAACTTTTTGATCTCGGTGTCTATGATAGTTTGGATTGCTGCTTTTTTTATCTCGTTCATGCATGCTCCGGTAATAACTTTTTATAATCCTGCGGGATTCTGATTAATATCCCAACTATAGTAATATAAATTTTATCACAATTCGCACAAAAAAACACCCCAGAACCAAAGTCCTGAGGTGTAATAAATCGCACTGAAATGTGTCCCAAGATATATAAAATCTTATCTCTTTGAGAACTGAGGTGCACGACGTGCTGCTTTGAGACCGTATTTCTTACGCTCTTTCATACGAGGATCACGTGTTAAGTATCCGGCTTTCTTTAATGTAGGTCTGTAATCAGCATCTACTGTTAATAAAGCTCTCGCGATACCGTGTCTGATAGCTCCGGCCTGTCCTGTGTATCCGCCACCTTTAACATTTACAAGGATGTCGAATTTGTCAGCTGTTTCTGTAGCTACTAAGGGCTGACGAACGATAACCTTTAATGTTTCAAGTCCGAAATACTCATCGATGCTTCTTTTATTGATAACGATATTTCCTTTACCGGGTGTTAAGTATACTCTGGCGATAGATTTTTTTCTTCTTCCAGTTCCGTGATATCTTTCTGCTGTTTTAGCCATTTTAATTTTCTCCTTTCAACTTCCTTTAATTAAAATGTTAATACTTCAGGTTTCTGAGCTTCGTGTTTGTGATCAGGTCCTGCGTAAACGTGAAGTTTCTTAAACATTTCTCTTCCTAAAGGTCCTTTGGGAAGCATGCCCTTAACAGCAAGTTCAATAACCTGTTCCGGTTTCTTGTTTAACATTTCTTTTAATGTAGTTTCTTTCATACCGCCTACATAATCTGAGTGATGGTAGTAAACCTTCTGATCTAATTTCTTACCTGTCACTTTGATCTTGTCAGCGTTGATAACGATTACATTATCACCTGTATCGATGTGAGGTGTGAAGATCGGTTTGTTTTTTCCTCTTAATACTTTAGCAACTTCAGAAGCTAAACGTCCCAAAGTCTGATCTGCAGCGTCAACTACATACCATTTTCTATCAACATTTGCTGTGCTTGCCATAAATGTTTTCATGTCGTGTTCCTCCAAAATTAATATAACAAATAATTACTTTTATAAAACCGGTTTGAGATTGACCGGCCCAAGCATTTTTAAGACCTCCATGACAATGTCCGAAATCATGGCACACGCCTTTATAAAATACTTTTTGATATCTTTGCAACCTCGTCAAGCTTCTCCGGGGCTTTGGAGATACTCAACAAATGTCGCCACTGTGAAACATTATATTATACGCATCCACGTGTGTCAACTAAAAAATTCATAGCCGATAAGCATCAGACCACGCGCCGGTGCTGTCGGTCCTGCCTTCTGTCTGTCGCAGGCTGAAAGGATGTCCTGCATCGCACATGGATCCAGATTTCCTCTGCCGACCTCCAGAAGTGTGCCGACAATAATTCTTACCATATTAAATAAGAAACCATTTCCGCTGATCCGGAATATCAGATAATCTCCTTCTGTAAAAAAACGCGCCTCGTATATCGTCCGCACCGTCGTAAGCACCTGTGCTCCCGTTGCGCAAAAGCTTTTAAAATCATGTTCACCGACCAGATAATCTGCTGCCTTCTGCATATTTTCCACATTGAGCGGCACATAAACAAAATGGGCATACTGTCTTCCGATGGGATTTTCAAATTTGCCGCGGTAAATCCGGTATTCATAGGTTTTTTTGCTGTCACAATGCCTTGGATGAAAATCCGCTGCCACCTCAACCGACTGAAAAACCCGGATATCCTCCGGCAGTCTGGCATTTAGTGCGGCACTGAATTTTTCAGGCGCAATTCTTGACTGTGTATCAAAAACAGCCAGATTGCCCATCGCATGTACGCCTGCATCCGTTCTGCTTGCACCGATGATGCGGATATCTTCGCCTGTCAGATCGCAGAGTGCCTGATTTAATTTTTCCTCTATTGTCACACCGTTTGGCTGGATCTGCCATCCGTGATAGGCTGTTCCGTCGTATGCCACGGTAATCATAATCCGCTTCATAAAGCTTTCCTTTCAAACCACTTCTGCTGATATACGGTCAGAAATTCAACATAAACACTTTGCCGGATATTCATTATTTTACAAAAAACTGCAATACGTGCAGCGGTAGGAATTTTCCGAGCAGGATTGCCAGTACCAGATAGCAGAGTAAAAACGCATATGCTATATAATCCTGTTTTTTGTAGATCAACGGCTTCATTTTGGTCCGGCCTTCTCCACCCTGATAGCAGCGCGCCTCCATAGCCATGGCAAGGTCGTTGGCTCGACGGAAGGATGAAATAAACAACGGCACCAGTAACGGGATCAGTGCTTTTACCTTTTTTATGATATTTCCGCTTTCAAAATCAGCGCATCTTGCCATCTGCGCCTTCATGATCTTGTCCGTCTCTTCCATTAAAATAGGAATAAATCGAAGTGCGATCGACATCATCATGGAAATCTCGTGTACCGGCACCTTAATCTTTTTCAACGGTCCCAGCAACCGTTCCAGACCATCTGTGAGCTGATTGGGTGTCGTTGTCAGTGTCATAAGGGAAGATCCGATAATCAAAAAAATAAGACGTACTGCCAGATAAAATGCTGCAGCAATACCTTCATATGTCAACGAAAACTTCCAGATCGTCACGATCGGCTTACCTGCTGTCAGAAACAAGTTAAACAAAGCCGTGATGATCAATAAAAACACAATGGCCTTTAATCCTCTGACGATATAAGAAAACGGCACCTTGGACATCCGGATGACAAAGATCAGGAAAAGGAGTGCAAACAGATATATCGTAAGATTGCGGAACATAAACAATGAAATAATATATACGATTGTACCGACAAGCTTCACCCGCGGATCCAGCTTGTGGATCCTGGAATCTGCCTGATAATATTGTCCTAATGTAATATCTTTAAGCATTTTTGTAAAATCCTTTGATGGAAAAATTTATTTTATGAACGCGCCTGATAAAGTCCGACCAGTGCATCCGCAGCCTCAGGAAGTGTTGTGATGTTTTCATCCACAGGATAGCCCAGTTCTTTTACCCGGTGCATGATATCCGTCACGGTCGGAACAGCCAGTCCGATCTCTTCCAGCTCTTTACGGTGTGAAAATACCTCACGCGGTGTACCGTCCAAAAATACCTGCCCATGGTTCATCACAATGATTCTCTCTGCATAATCCGCAACATCATCCATGCTGTGTGAAACCAGAATAATGGTACATTTCATCTGATTGTGAAGATCCTGTATCATATTTAAGATTTCCTCCCTGCCTTTGGGATCCAGACCGGCAGTCGGCTCATCCAATATGAGCACCTGCGGTTTCATGGCAAGGACACCTGCGATCGCCACACGTCTTTTCTGTCCGCCGGACAGATCAAATGGTGACTGGTAAAAAAATTCATCCGGAAGCCCTACCATTTTTAAGGCTTCATAGGCTCTCAATTCCACTTCTTTTTTGGAAAGTCCAAGATTTTTGGGGCCAAAGCAGACATCTGAAAAAACATCGGTTTCAAATAACTGATGCTCCGGATACTGGAAAACAAGACCGACCTGACTGCGCAGCTTTTTTTTATCAAAATCGGCATCATGAATATCCTCACCATTAAAGTAAATTTCTCCGCCGGTCGGCTTCATCAAACCGTTTAAATGCTGCACCAGCGTGGATTTACCGGAACCGGTATGTCCGATCAGTCCGATAAACTGCCCATCCTCCAGCTTGAGATTGACATCCTTTAAGGCTGCAACCTCCATCGTCGTTCCTTCTTCATATATACAGTTTACGTGATTTAAGATAATAGACACTTCAATTCCTCCATAAACTCTTTGGTGGTAAGGATTCCTTTTGAAAACGGCATCCCCATCTTTCTGCATTCCTCTGCAAGCAGTGTGACCTGAGGAACCGTCAGACGCATGCTCTGCAGCTCATCCACCCTTGAAAAAATCTCCCTGGGCGTGCCTTCCATCTTGATGCTGCCCTTATCCATGACAAAGACCTTGTCCGCATATACAACCTCTTCCATATAATGCGTGATCAGAATGATTGTGATGTTTTCAACCTCGTTTAGCGCGCGAACAGCCCGGATGACCTCTTTTCTGCCCTGGGGATCCAGCATGGCCGTAGGCTCATCGAGCACGATACATTTGGGATGCATGGCAAGGACACCGGCAATGGACACACGCTGCTTCTGGCCGCCGGAAAGCTTATTGGGGGAATGCTTGCGATATGCATACATCCCGACAGCCTTGAGGCTTTCTTCGACGCGCTGCCAGATTTCTTTTGTCGGCACGCCCATATTTTCGGGACCAAATCCAACATCCTCTTCCACAACCTGTCCGATGATCTGATTATCCGGATTTTGAAATACCATTCCGGCATTTTTGCGGATATCCCAGATATGATCGTCATCTCTTGTATCCATTCCTGCGACATAGATCGCACCCTCTGACGGGGTCAGTATCGCGTTCATATGCTTGGCAAGCGTGGATTTGCCGGAGCCGTTGTGCCCCAGTATGGCAATGAAATCGCCCTCTTTGATATCAAGGTCCACCCCATTGACAGCCTTGGTTATGCCCTCAACATTTCCTTCTTCATCCCTGTGGATATATTCAAATGTCAGTTTTTTTGTTTTAATCATGCTCATTTATTTTACCTGTTATTGATATATTTCCAATTGCTTTCGCAATGTTTCATCTGTACGCAGCTTTCCAAACTGTGCTATACTTATCAAAAATCGATGAACGACTGATATGGAGACATTATGGCAAAAAATTTCAACTACGACGACTTTAATAAACCGCAGAAGCAGACAAGAGAAAACTTCCGTCCGCTCCTCATGGCTGTGATCGCTATTTTTGGCATCGGCTACCTGTTGGTATACCGTGTATATTTTGCATCGCAGCCCGGCACCGGATCTGTTTCTGAAAATACCGCAGTGACTTCTGTATCTGAAAATTATTCTGATACGGATAAAAGCTCTGGGGGTTCTAATACAATATCTGATATTTCCAATAGTTCCGAAGATTCCGGCTCACAGGATTCTTCTAACGGAGTTGAGACATCCAATTCCGAGACAACTGAATCTCAAACATCTAAAACACAGACACCGGATGCAGCTTCTGATAAATCCTCTGACAAAACCTCCGGCAACACAGAAAATGTAATCTCTTCTGACATATCCACCGGCACCTCTTCATATACTAAGGATACAAAAACAAACCGGACGGAGACTGTCATGTATACCGATGACCGCACCACCTATCAGGATGGATTTTTCTATCAGCCCATTACCGATGATATCAAAGAACGCATTTACGGACTGTCCTATAAGACGGATTGTACCATTCCCTATGAGGATCTCCGTTATATTTCTGTCAAGTATTATGATTTTGACAATCAGGTACAAACTGGTGAGATCATCTGCAATAAAGCGATTGCTCAGGATCTTGTTGAAATCTTTTATGAGCTCTACTGCAACGAATATCAGATCGATAAAATCCGCCTTGTTGATGAGTATCAGGCTGATGATGATTTATCCTGCGCGGATAACAACACCTCCTGCTTTAATTTCCGTACAGTTGACGGGACCTCCACTTTGAGCAAGCATGCTCAGGGACTTGCCATCGATATCAATCCGTTTCAAAACCCCTATGTCACCTATCCCAATGGTAAGGAGCGTATATCACCTGCCGGCAGTGAGCCTTATGCAGACCGTTCAAGCGGCCTTCCCCATATCATCACGGAAAATGATCTCTGCTACCGGTTATTTACTGCCCATGGCTTTACCTGGGGCGGTCACTGGAAAACACTGAAGGACTACCAGCATTTCCAAAAAGCTCTATAATATGCGCAATACAGATTATCTGTATCTGTCAATCCTACCTTCCGGCCATATCCTGGATCTGTTTGATCAGCTCCAGATCTGACTGCTGTACACGGATATTGGTTGTCACAGGATCCTGTCCCGGATTGGTCACGGTCAGCTCGATGATCGTACCTTCTGTGATACCTCTTCCAAACATAGTCTTAACAAAAGCTACAAACTTGGGATGTGTAGCTTCAAATTTCTTAAATGCAGCTGCAATCTGCATCATTGCTGCGGGATTCATCATAATATTATCCTCTTTTCTTTGTGTATTTATATAAAATGATATCCGGGTCAAAAGGTAAAAAATCGTTCGTACCTGCACGATAATTCAAATTAATCCTTCAACCCAAGTAAATAGCTGAGTATTCTGTCAGCAACCTCTTCCTTAGAAAGAATAGGAAGCTCTTTCACCTCATCCTTTGTGATCAGTGTCACAATATTGGTATCTGTTCCAAAACCGGCACCTGCCACTTTTAAATTGTTGGCCACAATGACATCCAGATTTTTCTTTTTAAGCTTTACCTTGGAATTTTCAAGCATATCTTTCGTTTCCATGGAGAAACCGCATAAGATCTGCCCTTCCTTTTTATTTTTGCCAAGATGGGCCAGAATATCATCTGTCCGTTCCAGCGCAATATTCATATCGTCGCCTGATTTTTTGACCTTATCCTCATAGGTTGTAACCGGGCGATAATCAGCTACAGCGGCAGCCTTGATGATCATATCCATCTTATCCGCTCTTTCCCATACCGCATCAGCCATATCCTTCGCGGACACAACCGGCACAACCTCTACCCCCTTGGGAGCCTCCAGGGCAACCGGTCCACTGACAAGCGTTACCTTTGCGCCGCGCATCCCGGCCTGTTTTGCAATTGCATAACCCATTTTCCCGGTGGAATGGTTGGAAATAAAGCGAACCGGATCTATTTTCTCCCGGGTCGGTCCTGCTGTTACCAGCACATTGTATCCGGTAAGGTCCTTGGGCGTCAGTGCATCTATGATATTGTCATACAGCTCTTCAACCTCCGGCATCTTTCCTTCACCGGTATCTCCGCAGGCAAGATATCCGCTTGCGGGCGTGATCACCTTCATGCCGTATTTCTTTAATATCTGCAGATTATCCTGTGTGATCGGATTTTGATACATTCTGGTATTCATGGCAGGCGCAAACAGCTTGGGACAGGTTGCTGCCAACAGTGTCGTTGTCAGCATATCATCTGCGATCCCGTGTGCAGCCTTGGCTATGACATTGGCGGAAGCCGGTGCTACCAAAAAGACCTCAGCGGCCTTGGCAAGCTCTACATGCTCCACATCATATTGAAAATTGCGGTCAAAGGTATCGATCAGGCATTTATTGCCTGTCAGCGTTTCAAAAGTGATCGGATTGATAAAATTGGTCGCATTCTGCGTCATGATCACAGTCACATCGGCCTTTTTCTTTTTCAACATACTGCAAAGACCCGCAATCTTGTAGGCTGCGATACTTCCGGTTACTCCAATCACAATTTTTTTATTTTCAAGTTCTATCATATGCGCTTTCTTCCTTTACACACGTTAAATCTACACAAAATATTTGAAGCTGTAACTACCTGAGCCGATGATGTATCTGATAATGAATCTGACGATCAATATCGGAATCCATCCGACAATTTATTGATAGCTGCATCGGTGTGTTATCCCACACCTCATTACTATCCTACAGTATTGACCACACTTTTATTTTTGATTTTTATCATAGATCAGAGACAGACCAATCAGTGTCAGCTCATTATCCACCTTTATATCATGCTTACACTGGGGGATGATCTTGGAAGCAAGTCCACCGGTCGCTATAACCGGACTTTCATATCCCAGTTCCTCGTTGATCCTGTCGATAATACCGTCAATGGATGATGCCTGACTGTAAATGATACCGCTCTTCATACAATCAACTGTATTTTTACCGAGGATTTTCTTTGGTGAATCCAGACTGATCTTGGGAAGCTGCGAGGTACGGTTTACAAGTGAATCCAGGGATACCCGCACACCCGGGATAATCATTCCCCCGATATAATTGCGGTTTGGATCCAGTACACTGATCGTCGTAGCCGTGCCCATATCAATCATAATCAGAGGAGCACCGTACAGATGCAGACCTGCTACTGCATTTACTATAAGATCTGCACCAACCTGTGCCGGATTATCCATCAGAATATTAAGACCTGTCTTAACTCCCGGTCCCACGATCATACATTCCAGACCAAAAAGCTTGTGAATCGCCATCTGCAGAGTACGGTTGATCGGTGGAACAACCGAAGAAATAATGCATCCGGTCACATTCTTTTTTTCTATATGATACAATTCAAACAATACGTTGAGCGTTGCAGCATATTCAAGCTCGGTCTTTAACGTATCGGTTGCAATTCTTTCGAAAAACATAATTTTTTCATTTTGAATACAACCAACAACAATATTGGTGTTTCCGACATCAATGGCTAAAATCATATCCATGCTCCTCTAATTTGTGTGTTATATTATGCCAAAGCCAACAGCCCGGCAGATATAGGTAAAATCCTATCTTTTCAATGCTTTATGCAAAGCCAGTGAAATGGCTCCGGCTAAAATACAGCATGATACGGCTTCAATCAGTCCCTGAATGCCGACCAGTGCAATGATAAAGGAAATCGGGTTGGATACGCCAAGTTTATCCACCAGTCCCTGTATGTAATCGGATGAGTAAAAGAAAATAACAATACATCCCATGAAAAACAGAGTATTTAACAACGGACAGCAAATTGCACCGAGAAAATAAGCTGCTTTTCCGGTTTTTAATTTTTTAAACAATTTAAAAAGATATGCTGTACACAGGCCCTCTAAAAACCGGGGTACCAAAATCGTAAATACCGCAAAAAAAAGGTTCACGCTCATCAGCGTACTCATCATTCCGCTGGCACCGATCAAAGCATTGTAGAGACTGGTAAAGCCAAATCCCAGACCACATACAATTCCCCCAATCGGTCCAATAATAATGGCACCGATTGCAACCGGTATTGTAACCAATGAAACGCTTAAAAACGGGGTACGAATCGTACCGAGAGGGGTAGTTCCCATGATGATGGTAATGGCAAGCAGAAGTGCCATTTCTACCATAGTGAGTGTGTCAAGTTTCTTTTTTGTTTCCATTTTTCTTCTCCTTTGATAAAACGTCTTTCGACTGTCTTTCTAAAGCGAAACAATCCAGAGAGCACATTGACATAAATGATATGTTTATATAGATATATGGTTGCCGCCAGACGGTCAGCACCAAAAGATGTTTGCACAGATATATCGATGCATTTTCCTCTGGAATAACGCTCAAATAAAAAATATCATAGCAATACTGATTTGTAAATGATTGTTTTATATTTTGTGCATAAAAAAAGACCATCGGCAACCTGTCGATGGTCTTTTCATCTGCTGTTTGTGTATTGGAAAGGTCTTAAATTAAACTAACTCAAGTACAACTTCCATTGCTGCGTCACCTTTACGTTCGCCAATTTTGATGATACGTGTGTAACCACCCTTACGGTCAACGTATTTGGGAGCAACTTCGTCAAATAATTTTGCCACAAGATCAACTTCTTTTGTATTTTTCTTCTTACCGGCTGCCTGAGAAGGAACCTCGGTAACAGGATATAATACTTTTAACATCTGTCTTCTGGCATGAAGTCTGCTGGGAAGATCTTTTTTGATTTCCTTTTCTACTTCATCATATACGGTAACTTTCTTGCCGTCTTTAACTTCTTTTACTCTCTTGCCGTCAGCATCTTTTCTTGCAACTTTAGCTGTAACCTTAACAGTTTCAAAGTTGTCTTTTTCTTTTACTGCAAGTGCGATCAGACCTTCTGCGATTTTGCGAACTTCTTTAGCTCTTGCTTCTGTGGTAACGATCTTACCATGATACAGTAAATTGGTTACCTGATTTCTTAATAATGCTTTTCTCTGGCTGCTTGTTCTGCCAAGTTTTCTGTATTTTGCCATTTTTATATCCTCCATTCATGGTGCCACCGGACAACGCTCTTTGGTCTTAGATATCCGGCAGTTGTTGATTGCCATTCATGAGTGTACATATAAATACTCTTTGGATTTACTTTATATGCCAATCAATTTTATTCTTCGCCTGAATTTAATTCAAGGCCTAATTCTTTTAACTTAGCCAAAACTTCCTCTAATGACTTACGTCCGAGATTGCGGACCTTCATCATATCATCGGGAGTCTTGTTGGTCAATTCCTCTACAGTATTGATATTTGCTCTCTTTAAGCAGTTGTATGAACGAACAGAAAGCTCTAATTCATCAATGCTCATTTCAAGAACCTTTTCCTTCTCATCATCTTCTTTTTCAACCATAACTTCTGCGCTCTTAGCGTTTTCGGATAAGTCGATGAAGAGCTTGAGATGCTCGCTAAGTACTTTTGCTGCAAGACTGACAGCATCATCCGGATACAGAGTTCCGTTGGTGTATACATCCAATGTTAACTTGTCGTAATCCGTAACCTGACCGACACGGGTATTTTCGACGGTCATATTTACTCTTTCAACAGGTGTGTAGATGGAATCTACTGCGATAACACCAATGCGTAAACCTTCGCCCTTATTTTTGTCAGCGCTTACATATCCTCTACCGTTTGTAATGGTAAGTTCCATGTATAACTTGCTGTCTTTACCACCGCTTAATGTAGCGATAACCTGATCTTTGTTGATGATCTCGATGTCTGAATCAACCTGAATATCAGATGCTCTTACAACGCCTTCGCCTTCAAACTCAATGTAAGCTGACTTGGGTTCGTTAGATGAACTGGTATTTTTGATTGCAAGACTCTTTAAGTTCATAATAATCTCTGTCACATCCTCTTTTACTCCGGGGATGGAAGAAAACTCATGTAATACACCATCAATCTTAACCTGGCTTACTGCGGTTCCGGGTAAAGAAGAAAGCATGATTCTTCTTAAAGAATTACCAAGGGTAATACCATAGCCTCTTTCCAAAGGCTCAACAACAAATTTTCCGTACTTCTTATCTTCTGAGATTTCAACAACTTCAATATTCGGTCTCTCAAAATCAAACACTGCAATACCCTCCTTACAAAACGGTTATTATTTGGAGTATAACTCGACGATAAGCATTTCGTTTACAGGAACGTCGATCTGTTCACGTGTAGGAAGTGCTTTAACTGTTCCTTTGAGTGCTTCCAAATCCTGCTCTAACCATTCCGGTGAAATTCTGCCGGCTGTTACTTCAACGATATCTTTGTATCTCTGTAAGCTCTTAGATTTTTCTCTGATTTCAATAACATCTCCTGCTTTTACTAAGTATGAAGGGATGTTTACTGACTGACCATTTACCAATACATGCTTGTGATCAACGATCTGTCTTGCTTCTCTTCTTGTTCTGGCAAAACCAAGACGGAAAACAACGTTGTCAAGTCTTGACTCAAGCATTGTCATAAGGTTATCACCAGTCATACCTTTTTTACGGTCAGCTTTTTTGTAGTAATTTCTGAAAGGTTTTTCCAGTACGCCGTAGATGAATTTAGCTTTCTGTTTCTCACGTAACTGTAAGCCGTACTCGCTCATCTTCTTGCCTGCTCTTGCAGATTTACGGTTGGATTTTTTGGTATAACCTAAATATGTGGGATCTAAATCTAAAGATCTGCATCTTTTTAATACCGGTGTTTTGTTAACTGCCATTTTTAATTATCCTCCTACTATTGTTTACAATGATCATTATCCACGTGATATTGTGTGGATTCATCTTCTTCCAATGGTTTTAAGTTTTCAAGTTTATTTATAGTAAAAATTATACACGACGGCGTTTGGGCGGGCGGCATCCGTTGTGAGGAACCGGTGTTACGTCTTTGATACTTGTAACTTCCAAACCTGCTGCCTGAAGAGCACGGATTGCTGCTTCACGTCCTGATCCGGGTCCTTTTACAAAAACATCTACTGTCTTTAATCCATGAATTAATGCTGCCTTTGTTGCAGTCTCTGCTGCCATCTGTGCTGCATATGGAGTAGATTTTCTTGAACCTCTAAAACCAAGACCACCTGCACTTGCCCAGCTTAATGCGTTACCTTCTGTATCAGTCAAAGTAACGATTGTATTATTGAAAGATGACTGGATATGTGCCTGTCCGCGTTCAACGTTTTTCTTAACACGCTTTTTTGTAACTCTTTTAGTTGCTACTTTTTTAGCCATTTTAAACTAACCTACTTTCTTGATATGCTTCTAATTATTTTTTCTTGTTTGCTACGGTTCTCTTAGGACCTTTTCTTGTTCTTGCATTTGTCTTTGTCTTCTGACCACGAACAGGAAGTCCTTTTCTATGACGGATACCTCTGTAGCATCCGATTTCCTGTAATCTCTTGATGTTTAAAGCGATTTCTCTTCTTAAATCACCTTCTACAGTCTGTGTTGCGTCAATTACTTCGCTGATTCTTTTAACTTCTTCATCTGTTAAATCTCTGCAGCGAGTGTCAGGATTAACATTTGCTTCTGCTAAAATACGATTAGAACTTACTCTACCGATACCATAGATGTAAGTTAAACCGATCTCAACACGTTTGTCTCTGGGTAAGTCTACACCTGCAATACGAGCCATTTTAAAAATTCCTCCATTTGTTTACTTGTTGCAATCATAAAATTGCAAGCAGATACTAATTGATTGGGGGATGCACATATCCCCAACCGGGTATATACCCGATCTTTCCGATACTAAAGGTTGTCTTCTCGGTATCAATAAGTAATCTCCCGTAGGCTCATCTACGTTCAATTATCTTAAATTGTACACATTCCGATGACGGCGGTCTGTGTACATCAGCCGCTTTTTTGATTCCTAAAAGCTCCACGTCTGGTCTGTTAATTGTGGATTATCCCTGTACCTGTTTGTGCTTGGGATTTTCACAGATAATTCTGATTTTCCCTTTTCTTTTGATTACTTTGCATTTTTCGCAAATCGGTTTTACTGATGATCTAACTTTCACGTTAAACCCTCCTTTCACAAAAAGACCATTTTGTATTATAGCATCAAGGCGCAGCAATAGCAAGCACTTTTTCATAATTCAGTCTGCTTTTTACGGAAGCGCCGCCATAATCTGTTATTTATCTCTCCAAATAATACGTCCCTTGGATAAATCATAAGGTGATAACTCCAAAGTAACTTTGTCGCCCGGTAAAATACGGATAAAGTTTTGTCTCAACTTACCGCTGATATGGGCCAACACTCTGTGTCCGTTTTCCAGTTCTACCTGAAACATGGTATTGGGTAATTTCTCAACTACTGTTCCTTCAATTTCGATTACATCTGCTTTTGACATATTATACCTCCGCATTATTCATGTGTTGCCAAAATAGTTTTAATGTTCTTTTTATTTCATGATCATACAACGGATCATTCTTTAGAAGCTTTTTGGTAAGCTCATCTGTCGGATATTGTTTGTTAATCCGGACATGTTTTAGGGATTTACGCTTGGGATTGGAAAGCTTTTTGATTTCTCCGTCCACCAGATAAACAAATCCGTTTTCTTCCTTTATTATGATGTAAGCATGACCTTTATCATGTCCTGCCATTGATATTGCAATGTTACCAGTCATATCAGTTCCTCTTAATACAACGTCAGGATATCCGGTTCACCATCCGGTTTGATCAGGATGGTATTTTCATAATGAGCTGAAATACTGTGGTCTGCTGAAACAACTGTCCAGTCATCATCCAGCCAGTCAACCTCAGCGGTTCCTAAATTGATCATCGGCTCAACAGCCAGTGTCATGCCGGCACAAAGTCGGATACCACGTCTTTTCTGTGCAAAGTTTGGCACCTGGGGATCCTCATGAAGATGTGTTCCGATTCCATGTCCCACCAGATCTCTTACGATTCCATAACCGAATTGTGAGATATAAGCATCGATGGCATTGGATATATCATGAAGATGATTTCCATCTTTTGCCATTTTTATACCTTCAAAAAAGCTCTGTTTGGTACGCTCCATCAGAAGTGTTGCTTCTTCACTTACTTTTCCGACCGGAAAAGTGCGTGCCATATCGGAATGATATCCTTTATAGATAAGACCTGCATCAAGACTTATGATATCTCCCTCTTTGAGTATTCTGCTCTTTTTCGGAATGCCATGTACGACCTCTTCATTGACAGAGGTACAAATGGATGCAGGATATCCGTTATAATTTAAGAAATTCGGCTCGCAACCGTGTGCACGGATCAGTTTATCACCAAGCTGATTGACCTCCATGGTTGAGATACCCGGCCTGACAGCCTGCTCTAAATTGTAAAAAACATCGGCTAACAATTTGCACGATTCGCGCATGAGTTCAATTTCTCTTGCAGATTTAATTGAAACAGCCATTTTTATTCTCCCAAAATTTCAACAATCGCAGCAAAAACATCTTTCATATCTGCTGTACCATCAACACTCTTTAATACACCTTTTCCTTCATAAAAATCGATCAGGGGCTGTGTCTGCTCATGATATACCTTTAAACGGTTTTTAACGGTTTCGGGCTGGTCATCATCACGGATGATCAGTTCTTTTCCGCAGTTATCGCAGATTCCCTCTGTCTTGGGTGCATTGTATACAATATGATAGGTTGCTCCGCAGGCTACACATGCACGTCTGCCACCCATACGATTGATAATATTGTCGTCCGGGACATCAACGTTGACCGCATAGTCAATCCTGTCACCGAGTTTTGTCAATGCTTCATCCAATACATTGGCCTGAGGGATTGTTCTCGGGAAACCATCTAATACATAACCGTTTTTGCAGTCATCCTGTGCTACTCTGTCAAGCAGGATCTTAACGGTCAGTTCATCGGGAACCAGCTTACCCTGATCCATATACTGTTTTGCTTCTTTACCAAGCTCTGTACCGTTTTTGATATTTGCTCTGAAAATATCACCGGTAGAAACGTGGGGAATACCATATTTTTCTGCAATCATCTTGGCCTGTGTACCTTTGCCGGCACCGGGCGCACCTAACATAACGATTTTCATTTGAAACCTCCAAGCTAATACGCAAGCATGGGACATAACGGTAAACCGCCTGCCCCAAATTGCGTTTTCATATTCTAGTCATTCAAGAATCCTTTGTAATTTCTTACCAAAAGCATGGATTCGATCTGTTTGATTGTCTCCAGTACTACACTTACGATAATGATAAGGCTTGTGCCGCCAAATGAAACGCTGGCACCAAACACACCATTAAAGATGTAGGGAACAATCGCAACGATCAGAAGTCCGCAGGCTCCGATAAAGATAATATATTTCAGGATCTTATTCAAGTATTCAGTTGTGGGCTTACCAGGTCTGATACCCGGAATAAATCCACCTGACTTTTTAATGTTGTTGGATACTTCCAATGGATTAAATGTGATGGATGTATAAAAGTAAGCAAAAAAGATTACCAATAATACATAAACAAGCAATCCGATGGAATATACCGGAGTACTGGGTTTGCACCAGTTGTTGGAATTTAATCCTCTTAAAACCTCTCCCCAAAATCCCTTTTCCTGTACATTTAATAACTGACAAATGACGATTGGGAACTCCATCAGAGAAGAAGCGAAGATAATCGGGATAACGCCGGCCGTATTGACCTTTAACGGGATAACGGAGCTCTGTCCGCCTACGGTACGTCTTCCCTGGATTTTCTTAGCATACTGAACCGGAATTTTACGAATGCCGCCATTTAAAATAACGACAAGAACGATCATACCGATTATAACAGCTATGATAATAACCGCAGCCACAACTCCAAGTGCGATTGTAGATGCACCCTTTACAAACTGATCAAACAGATTTGTCAGGTCGTTGGGCAGTCTTGAGATAATATTGATGATCAGGACGATGGAAATACCATTTCCGACACCTTTTTCTGTAATACGCTCACCTACCCACATCAAAAATGCACTACCGGCTGTTAAAGCAGCTATAACCACGATATAGTCAATAACTTCTATGTCACCCTGCAACAGACCCTGATTACCAAAACCGATTGCCATGGCTGATGATTCGATCAATGCCAGACCTACGGTCACATAACGGGTAATTGCCTGAATTTTTTTACGTCCGTCTTCACCATCTTTCTGCATTTCTTCCAATTTCGGAATTGCAATTGTTAAAAGCTGCATAATAATGGATGATGTAATATAGGGTGTGATATTCAATGCAAGTACGGACATTCTTAAGAAAGAACCACCTGTAAATGCATCAAAAAAGCCAAAAGTACCAGCTGTCTGCTGTTCAAACCACTGTGAGAAAAAATCTCGGTTTACACCCGGGACGGGTAGTTGGCATCCAAAACGGATGACAACTAACATCGCGAATGTGAACAGTAATCTGTTACGGACCTCTTTTACTTTAAAGGCATTGGTTAAGGTTTTTAACATTAAATCACCTCTGCTGTTCCACCAACGGCTTCAATCTTAGCTTTAGCTGCTTCAGAATAAGCATTTACTTTGACTGTAAGCTTTTTGGTAATCTCTCCGTTTCCGAGGATCTTTACTCCGTCCTTTGCTGCATCGATAACGCCTGCTTTGATCAATGCTTCAACATCAACTGTAGCGCCATCTTCAAATTTCTTATCTAATGTAGATAAGTTGATTGCAACGATTTCTTTTGAATTTCTATTTTTGAAGCCTCTCTTGGGGATTCTTCTGTATAACGGCATCTGACCGCCTTCAAAGCCAACTCTGGGTGCTCCTGAACGAGCTTTCTGTCCTTTGTGACCTTTACCGGCTGTTTTTCCGTTACCAGATCCATGTCCACGGCCTCTTCTAAAATTATCACTGTGTTTAGAGCCTTCAGCAGGTCTTAAATTTGATAATTCCATGATCGTACCTCCTTTAGGAATCAATTATGCTTCTTCAACTTTTACTAAATGTTTTATCTGGTCAATCATACCTCTTACGGCTTCATTGTCCGGTAATTCAACTGTCTTGTTAACTTTCTTTAATCCTAAAGCGGTAACTGTTGCTTTATGTTTAGGAATAGCACCGATAGGGGATTTTACTAAAGTCACTTTAATTTTATTATCTGCCATCTTTATTTCCTCCTTATGCCATGATTTCGCTTACTGCTTTACCACGCTTGTTAGCTACTTCTTCAGGAGTCTTTAACTGGCTTAAGCCTTCGATTGTAGCAAGTACAACGTTCTGCTTATTGTTGGAACCTAAAGATTTTGTACGAATATTCTTGATGCCTGCAAGTTCACATACGCTACGAGCGGGACCGCCGGCAATAACACCGGTACCTTCCGGAGCTTTCTTCAAAAGTACAGATGCACTTCCGAATTTTCCGTAGATATCATGTGTAATACTGTTGTTTTCATCTAATGCAACGCTGACAAGTCTCTTTGTTGCGTCTTCTTTTCCTTTGCGGATTGCTTCCGGAATTTCAGTAGCTTTTCCAAGACCTGCACCAACGTGTCCATTGCCGTCACCTACAACAACGAGTGCTGTAAAACGCATGTTACGGCCACCTTTAACTACTTTTGTTACACGTTTGATGGAAACAACTTTTTCTGTAAGCTCTAAATTGCTTGTATCGATGATTGTTCGTTTCATTTAAGTCTGTCTCCCTTCCTAAAATTCCAAACCGGCTTCTCTGGCTGCGTCAGCCAAAGCTGCGATTTTACCTGTGTATACAAAGCCGCCTCTGTCAAAAACAACTGTCTTGATGCCTTTTTCAAGAGCTCTCTTTGCTACTACTGTTCCTAAATATGCTGCTGCTTCAACGTCATTGGTTTTCTTTAATTCAGCTTTTACGTCTTTTTCAAGTGTAGATGCTGCAACTAATGTATTGCCAACGGTATCGTCGATAATTTGAGCATACATATGATTATTACTTCTGAAAACAGCCAGACGGGGTCTTTCAGATGTTCCGCTTAAAGAATAACGCATTCTTTTGTGCTTTTTAACACGAATTTCACTTCTTGATTCTTTATTAACCATTTTTTACACTCTCCTTATCTTATTTCTTACCGGTCTTACCGACTTTACGTCTGATCACTTCATCAGCATACTTAATACCTTTACCTTTGTAAGGTTCAGGTCTTCTCTTGTCTCTGATCTCAGCTGCAAACTGACCAACTTTTTCTTTATCGATACCTTTCACGATAATGATGTTCTGTCCGTCTAAAACTGTCTCGATGCCTTCAGGATCTTCCATTTCAACCGGGTGAGAGTAACCTAAGTTTAAGGTTAATTTTTTGCCCTGTTTTGCTGCTCTGTAACCAACACCGTTTACTTCAAGTTTCTTTTCAAATCCCTGAGTAACACCAACAACCATGTTGTTGATCAGTGTTCTGGTTAATCCGTGTAAGGATTTCATTTTCTTTAAATCGTTAGGTCTGGAAACTACTACTTCAGCACCTTCTACTTTGATATCCATTTCTGAAGGTAACACTCTTTCTAATGTTCCCTTAGGACCTTTTACAGTCACTTTGTTATTTTCTGCAACCTCTACAGTTACACCTGCAGGAATTGCGATTGGCATTCTTCCTATACGTGACATGCCCGTACCTCCTATTAATTGTCAGGGTTAAGTTGATATAGTTACGATTTTGACCGTATGTGGCCTGATGCGAAATGTTGCATTGCAGGATTAATAATAAGTCGCCTAGATACTAACCGTATTTAGGAGTGCGACTCCACTAAACTCGAGCGGCGCCCCTGAGGGGCTTGCTCTCATTAAGTGTCGCTGCAAGGCTTCGCACTAAGCTTCATGCGGCGCTTGCGCTTGCATGAAGCAAGTGCTCAGCCTACCACACAAATGCTAATACTTCGCCACCGACCTGAAGTTCTCTTGCTTTCTTGTCAGTGATTACACCCTGGTTGGTAGAGAGGATTGCGATACCGAGACCACCTAATACTTTAGGAAGATCTTCTTTACCAGCATAAACTCTTAAACCGGGTTTGGAAATTCTCTTGATTCCGGAAATGATCTTATCGTTTTTGTCTTCACCGTATTTTAATGTGATGTGAAGAGTTTTGAAGTTTCCGTCTTCAACTAAATCATATTTCTGAATATATCCTTCGTCAACTAAGATATTTGCGATTGCAATTTTCATCTTAGAAGCAGGAACATCTACTGTATCATGTTTTGCAGTATTTGCATTACGAATTCTTGTAAGCATATCTGCAATGGGATCACTCATTGCCATGTTAGTTGCCTCCTTTTCTCTTTTTACCAGCTAGCTTTCTTAACGCCCGGGATCTGTCCCTTGTATGCTAACTCACGGAAGCAAACTCTACAGATACCATATTTTCTAAGGACTGAATGAGGACGTCCACAAACTCTGCAACGTGTATATTCTCTGGTAGAGAATTTAGCAGGACGCTGCTGTTTCACTTTCATTGCTTTCTTAGCCATGCGAATTTACCTCCTAATTATTTTTCAAACGGCATGTTGAATAATTTCAATAACTCACGAGCTTCTTCATCAGTTTTGGCTGTTGTAACGAAGATTACATCCATACCTCTTACCTTATCGACTTTATCATATTCGATTTCGGGGAAGATGATCTGCTCTTTAATACCAAGTGCATAATTTCCTCTGCCGTCAAATGCGTTGGGATTAACACCTCTAAAGTCACGTACACGAGGTAATGCGAGGTTTACCAAACGATCTAAAAACTCATACATTTTCTCGCCACGTAATGTAACTTTACATCCAATTGCCTGACCTTCTCTGATCTTGAAGTTAGCAACTGACTTTTTAGCCTTTGTTGTGATAACTTTCTGACCGGTGATTGTCTCCATGTCTTTAATGGCTGTTTCCAGAGCTTTGGCATTGTCTTTTGCTTCGCCAACACCCATGTTGATAACGATCTTATCAAGCTTCGGAACTTCCATGATATTTTTATAACCAAACTTTTTGATCATAGCGTCTACGATCTCGTCTTTGTACATATCTTTAAGTCTGCTCACGAACTAGACCTCCTTCCTATTTGTCAATAACCTCTCCGGTTGCTTTTGCATAACGTACTTTCTTGCCGTCTTCGAACTTAAAGCCAACTCTTGTAGCTTTGCCGCCTACAACTAACATAACGTTGGATGCATCAATCGGGGCCTCTTTTTCGATTCTGCCACCTGCCTGATTGGCAGCTGAAGGTTTTGCATGTTTGGTAACTACGTTTACGCCTTCAACAACGATCTTGTTGTTTTTGGGATCTACGGAGATTACTTTACCTTCTTTGTCTTTATTTTTTCCTGCGATAACTTTAACTGTGTCGCCTTTTTTAATCTTTAACATTACGGCACCTCCTATAATACTTCGGGAGCTAAAGAAACGATTTTCATGAACTGCTTGTCACGAAGTTCTCTTGCTACCGGTCCGAAAATACGTGTTCCTCTGGGAGTCTTGTCATCTTTAATGATAACTGCTGCATTTTCATCGAATTTGATATAAGATCCGTCTTTACGACGAGCGCCTTTAACTGAACGAACAACAACTGCCTTCACAACATCGCCTTTTTTAACAACACCGCCGGGTGTTGCATCTTTAACAGAAGCAACGATGATATCTCCGATGTTCGCATATCTTCTTGTTGATCCACCCATAACACGAATGCAAAGTAATTCTTTCGCACCTGTGTTATCAGCAACTTTAAGTCTGCTTTCCTGCTGAATCATGCCAATTCTCCTTCCTAAAAGCTTATTTAGCTCTTTCTACGATTTCAACAAGTCTCCATCTTTTATCTTTAGATAAAGGTCTTGTTTCCATTACTTTAACGGTATCGCCAATGTTACATTCGTTGTTTTCGTCATGAGCTTTTAATTTGTAAGTTCTCTTTACGATCTTTTTGTAAAGAGGATGCTTTACATGGTCTTCTACAGCAACAACGATTGTTTTCTGCATTTTATTGCTTACGACCTTACCGGTACGTGTTTTTCTTAAATTTCTTTCTTCCACGATTTATTCTCCTTCCTGTCGAGAATTATTCTGCAACACTGTTTTTCTGTGTGATAACAGTCTGAATTCTTGCGATGTTCTTGCGAACTTCTTTGATTCTGCTTGTGTTATCCAGCTGGTTTGTTGCATTTTGGAATCTCAAATTGAAAAGTTCTTTCTTGGCAGCTGTTAATTCTTCTGCTAATTCAGTAACAGATTTAGCCTGTAAATCTTCTACATATTTATTAGTTTTCATTTGATACACCGCCTTCCAAATCTGCTTTTGAAACAATTTTGCATTTGCAGGGGAGCTTGTGAGTTGCAAGACGTAATGCTTCTCTTGCTGTCTCTTCCGGAACGCCGGCAATTTCAAACATTACACGTCCGGGCTTTACAACTGCTACCCAATATTCAAGAGTACCTTTACCGGAACCCATACGAGTTTCAGCAGGTTTACTTGTAACCGGTTTATCCGGGAAAATTTTGATCCAAACGCGACCACCACGTTTGATATAACGTGTCATAGCAATACGGGCTGCCTCAATCTGGTTGGATTTGATCCAGCAGGGCTCCAGTGCTACGATACCATATTCGCCGTAAGTAATTGTATTACCTTTTGTACATTTTCCGGCCATAGAACCACGGAACTGTTTACGACGTTTAACTCTTTTAGGCATTAACATTATTTATCGCTCCCTTCCTTATTTCCTTTAGTAGGAAGTACTTCGCCTTTGTAGATCCAAACCTTAACACCAACTTTACCGTAAGTTGTATCTGCTTCAGCGAAACCATAGTCAATATCTGCTCTTAATGTCTGAAGCGGAATAGTACCTTCACTGTAGAACTCTGTACGAGCCATATCAGCACCGCCAAGACGTCCGCTACAAGATGCTTTGATACCAAGTGCACCGCTCTTCATTGTACGAGACATGCAGGATTTCATAGCACGTCTGAATGTGATACGGTTTTCAAGCTGCTGTGCAATGTTTTCAGCAACAAGCTGGGCATCTCTGTCGGGTTTCTTGATTTCTTTGATATCTACAGAAACTTTCTTGCCAGTCATCTTAGCAAGTTCCTGTTTGGTAACTTCGATTTCAGCTCCACCTTTACCGATTACAACACCGGGCTTAGCTGTATAAAGAATAACTTTAATTCTGTCAGACTGTCTTTCGATTTCGATCTTAGAAACGCCTGCGCTGTATAATTTTTTCTTAAGGTATTTTCTGATATCGTAATCTTCAACCAAGTAGTCAGCGAACTCTGCATCAGCATACCATTTAGAATCCCAATCTTTGATAACGCCGACTCTAATTCCATGAGGATTAACTTTCTGTCCCATTACTTTTCCTCCTATCTTTCATCAAGCACGATTGTAATGTGGCTTGTTCTCTTTAAGATTCTGTAAGCTCTACCCTGTGCTCTGGGCTGTACACGTTTCATTGTGGGGCCCTGGTTTGCGTAGCACTCAGCAATATAAAGCTTATCAGCGCTCATATGATTGTTGTTTTCTGCATTAGCAACTGCAGATTCTAATAATTTCTTAATTACGCTGGATGCATATCTGGGATTGTATGCTAAAATACCGATTGCTGTCTCAACGTCTTTACCTCTGATGGCATCTAATACGAAACATGCTTTCTGAACAGGAATTCTAGCGTAGGAAATCTTAGCGCTGGGTCTTGTGTCCTTATTCGCATTTCTTTCTCTTTTAATCTGGGATCTATGTCCTTTTGCCATGGATAAAACCTCCTTTCAAATTATCTAACCTTAGATTTCTTTTCGTCTTTTCCATGTCCTCTATAAGTTCTGGTTGCAACGAACTCTCCGAGCTTGTGACCAACCATATCTTCTGTAACATATACAGGCACATGCTTTCTTCCGTCATGAACAGCAAATGTATGTCCTACGAAAGAAGGGAAGATTGTAGAACGACGAGACCAGGTTTTGATAACTTGTTTCTGTCCTGCTTCGTTCATAGCATCAACTTTTTTCAGTAAGCTTGCGTCTGCAAAGGGTCCTTTTTTAAGTGATCTAGCCATTGTGATTCCTCCTTAATTACTTAATTGCTTTTCCGTCTCTGCGTCTTACGATTAACTTGTTGGACTGTTTCTTTCTCTTACGAGTCTTAAGACCGAGAGCAGGTTTACCCCAAGGTGTGCTCGGACCGGGACGACCGATACCGGTTTTACCTTCACCACCACCATGCGGATGGTCGTTGGGGTTCATAACGGAACCACGAACGGTAGGGCGGATACCCATGTGACGTTTACGTCCTGCTTTACCGATTTTGATCAGGTTGTGATCGCCGTTGCCTACAACACCGATTGTTGCGCGGCATCCGATCGGAACCATTCTCATTTCGCCTGAAGGAAGACGTAATGTTGCGTATTTTCCTTCTTTAGCCATAAGCTGTGCACTGTTACCAGCGGAACGAACCATCTGTCCGCCTTTACCGGGCATCAGCTCGATGTTGTGTACTAAAGTACCAACCGGAATATCTGCTAATGCTAAGCAGTTTCCTACTCTGACTTCTGCTTCTGCACCACTCATAACAGTCATACCGTCTGTTAATCCTTCGGGTGCAAGAATATATGCTTTTTCGCCGTCTGCGTAGCAGATCAGTGCGATGTTAGCTGTTCTGTTCGGATCGTATTCGATACCGATTACTTTTGCAGGGATACCATCTTTTTTATTTCTCTTGAAATCGATGATTCTGTATTTCTGGCGGTTACCGCCTCCCTGATGTCTGACAGTGATTTTTCCCTGATTGTTACGTCCGGCATTTTTCTTTTTAGATGCTAAAAGAGATTTCTCCGGGGTTTTCTTTGTGATTTCGGAAAAATCAGAACCGGTCATATTTCTACGGGACGGTGTATAGGGATTATATGTTTTAATACCCATTGTTGTTTCTCCTTTCGATTGCATTTGTCATCACGCTTGTGTGCGTATGGGCGGGCATCTTATAAACCTGCGAAGATTTCGATGTCCTTACTATCCTCTGTAAGCCAAACAATAGCTTTTTTGGTCTTAGCTGTTTTGCCGTATACAAGACCACGTCTCTTTGTCTTACCATCGTAATTCATGGTGTTGACTTTAGCTACCTTTGTTCCTTCGAACATTTTTTCAACAGCTTCTTTGATCTGTGATTTGTTTGCTTCAGGATGAACTAAGAATGTGTATTTCTTTTCTCCCATGCCAGCCATACTCTTTTCAGTAATAACCGGTTTCTGGATTACGTCATAATACATGATTGCTGCCATTATGCATACACCTCCTCAATCTTTGCAACAGAGTCCTTTGTGAGAACTACTTTCTTTGCTTTCATGATATCGTATGTGTTGATTGTGTTTGTAAGAGCTGTATCAACTGCAGCCATGTTTCTTGCAGATAATACTGTGTTCTGATCATTGTCAGCTAATACTACAAGACCTGCTTCAACATTTAAGTTGTCCATAACTGTCTTGAATGCTTTTGTTTTGATCTCGTCAAACTTAAGCTCATCAACTACGACCAGGTTGCCTTCCTGTACTTTGCTTGTTAAAGCTGATTTTAAAGCAGCCTGTTTTTCTTTTTTGTTTAATCTGATTGTATAATCTCTCGGTACGGGAGCGAATACAACGCCGCCTCCTGTCCACTGAGGAGATCTTGTCGAACCCTGTCTAGCATGACCGGTTCCTTTCTGTCTCCAAGGTTTTCTTCCGCCACCTGAAACTTCAGAACGTGTTTTTGCTTTCTGTGTTCCCTGACGTTTATTTGCAAGCTGTGCAACAACTGCCATGTGTACAAGATGTTCATTTACTTCAACACCAAATACCGCATCGTTTAAATCGATTGTGCCAACTTCTTTGCCTTCCATATTATAAACAGATACGTTTGCCATCTGAATGGTCCTCCTTTCCTCCTAATTAAGCGTTTACCTTAACGGTTTCTTTGATTGTTACTAATGCTTTCTTAGGTCCGGGTACTGCGCCTTTAACCAAAAGCAAATTCTTTTCAGCATCTACCTTAACAACTGTTAAGTTCTGAACTGTTACTTTCTTGCATCCCATGTGACCGGGCATTCCTTTTCCTTTAAATACCTTTGAAGGAGAAGAACAAGCACCGTTGGAACCCTGATGACGATGGAACTTAGAACCATGAGCCATAGGTCCTCTGTGCTGGCCAAATCTCTTGATAGCGCCCTGGAAGCCTTTTCCTTTGCTGATCGCGCTAGCGTCGATTCTGTCGCCTTCTGCAAAAATGTCTGCTTTGATCTCAGCACCGAGTGTATACTCTTCTGCGTTTTCGAATTTGAATTCTCTCACATATCTCTTGGATGAAACACCGGCTTTGTCAAAATGACCTTTTAAAGCCTTTGTTGTACCATGTCTGTGAACAATTTCTTTCTTGCCTGCTTTGTCTTTGTTGACTGTTTTGTCTTTTTTGTCAACAAAACCAACCTGAACTGCTGTGTAACCGTCGTTTTCTTCTGTCTTAACCTGAGTTACAACACAGGGGCCGGCCTGAAGTACGGTAACAGGAATTAAAGAACCGTCTTCATTGAAGATTTGAGTCATTCCGACTTTTGTTGCTAAAATAGCTTTCTTCATGTTTTTGCCTCCTTGTTTCTACAGCGGAACGGGTCATCAGTTTCCCTCACCGTTCATACTAGATCCGGGATCATATAAGTGGAACTTGCGTTGCTTCTATATAAACCTAATAAAGGATCTAATCTGTTACTAAAAAAATTATTTCATTTTGATGCCGATGAATACACCAGCGGGCATCTCAAGTCTCTGTAATGCATCAACAGTTTTCTGTGTCGGTGCAATTACGTCGATCAGTCTCTTGTGAGTTCTCTGTTCGAACTGTTCACGCGAATCTTTGTATTTGTGAGTAGCTCTTAAGATAGTAACAACTTCCTTTTTAGTAGGAAGCGGTACAGGGCCACTTACCTGAGATCCGTTCTTTTTGACTGTTTCGATGATTTTTTTGGCAGATGCATCAACTAATTGATGATCGTAGGCTTTTAATGTAATTCTCATTACCTGCTGATTTGCCATAAAAAAAGTCGCCTCCTTTTCGCACTTTTTTGATTGAAGTACGACAAGCGGTGACTGTACACTCTCCCGTGTGTGTCGCAATGACTTTCACACGTCGTTTCTATCCTCGGATAGACTTTTTGATTTGTACAGTGACTTGCCGTCAGTTTCCTAACTTGACATTCGCTCCACGGAAAACCTGCAACTATGTGCAGCAACCTCACGCTTCATAGCTATCATGCCACAGCACTTGATAATATAACAGAAAAAAGGAGCTTGCGCAAGCCCCTTTTTCTCGAAGTTTATAAAAAATTGTATTTTTTTAAGTACATTGTTATTTTTCTGCTTTCAGCTCAGCATTTACCGCTTCAAACTCATCTACGATCTCTTTGGAAGGTGCTTTTGTCAGAAGACTTACCAGCACATTAACTAAGATTGCAACGATGAATGCAGGAAGCAGTTCATAGATATTCCATGCGCCGCCCAAAGGTCTTACTAAGAACTTCCATACAAATACCATGACACCGCCTGCCACCATTCCGGATAAAGCACCCCATTTGTTGGAACGCTTCCAGAACAAAGCCAACAGAACAACCGGTCCGAAGGCTGCGCCAAAGCCCGCCCATGCAAAGGATACAATACCAAATACAGAGCTGTTGGGATCTCTTGCGATAAACATGGCTACCAATGAGATCAGCACTACAGATACACGCGCGATGATCATGGCTGCTTTTTCACTCAGATCCTTGAAAACAACTTCCTTGATAATATTTTGTGATACAGAGGAGGCTGCAGCTAACAGCTGTGAATCTGCAGTTGACATGGTTGCTGCTAAAATACCGGCTAAGATCAGTCCGGCGATCAACGCTGCCAGCACACCGTGTGAAGCGATCACCTGGGCGATCACGATGATAATGGTTTCTCCGTCACTCAATGAAGGGATCACAGAAGCCTTTGTCATTGCATTACCGACAATACCGATCATGATCGCAACACCCATGGAGATCACAACCCAGACGGTAGCGATCCTTCTCGATAAGGTCAGCTTCTTGGGATTTTCGATCGCCATAAAGCGCAGCAGGATATGAGGCATTCCGAAATAGCCAAGCCCCCATGCAAGTGTGGATGCGATCGTGATCGCACCATAGGAGGATGCACTGTTACTTGCCGCATCATGAATGGCTGTCAGGTTGAAATAGCCTGCCATGGAACGGGCATTGTCCGCAACCGCTCCGATACCGCCCGCCGTAGCTACACCATAACCGAGAACCACAACGATGGCAATACTCATAATAATACTCTGGATAAAGTCTGTCGTACTGGCTGCCAGGAAGCCGCCAAGTGTCGTATAACCGACAATGACAATCGCACTGATGACCATTGCCACAACATAATCCGCATCAAACAGCGTACTGAAAAGCTTTCCGCATGCAGCAAAGCCGGATGCTGTATAAGGCACAAAGAAAACAATGATCACAATTGCCGCGATCAGTGAAAGAATGTTTTTGTCATCACGGTAACGGTTGGAAAAGAAAACCGGGATCGTTGTGGAATTTTTGCATTTGACAGTATACTTACGCAGTCTTTTTGCCACAATAAGCCAGTTGATATATGTACCGATCGCCAGACCTGCTGCCGTCCAGAATGCATCTGCAAGTCCTGTTACATATGCCACACCGGGAAGTCCCATCAAAAGCCAGCTGCTCATGTCCGATGCTTCCGCACTCATGGCAGTCACAAAAGGTCCAAGCCTTCTGCCTCCCAGATAAAAATCATCTGTTGTCTTGTTTTTCCTCGAAAAAGCAACTCCGATATAGACAACCACTGCAAGATATGCAATGATCGAGATTAAAATACAGATGTTGGATGTTGTCATTTTCATAATCTCCTCTCATTTGAAAACATATTGGGTCTATCTCAAAAGCATCCGTTTCATTATGAAATCACATTGCCATTGAAAACTCTTACTGCCGCTGATGCGATATTGTCCGTTAAGAAATTCGGATCCTCTGCAATTGCAAAGACCATAATACATAAATATCCCAGTCCAAACACAAATGCCACGATCGATACGATCAGACCTGCGATCGCAAGGCCTTCCATTTTACCATCGTTGTCATTTCTGGATAAGATAGCCAGAACTACGCCTGCAATTCCCAGAATAACTCCCAAAATTCCAAAACCGCAGCAGGTCACGATTCCGGCAATACCAAAGATCAGAGACAGGATTGCCTTTGTACTGGTCTTCTTTTGGGGCACGAGATTGTATGCATTTTGACTGTAGCCGTCGGCATAGCCCTGCTGATTGTACCCATTATACCCCTGTGGCTGATAGCCCGGCTGTACATAGCCTTGCGACTGGTAGCCCGGCTGACCGTTGCCCTGCGGCTGATAGCCTGTCTGGCTGTAGCCCTGCGGCTGGTAATCGCCCTGTCCGTTGCCCTGCGGCTGATAATCTGTCTGGCTGTAGCCCTGCGGCTGGTAATCGCCCTGACCGTTGCCCTGTGGCTGATAGTCTGTCTGACTGTAGCCCTGCGGCTGATAATCTTCCTGCCCGGTAGTCTGCGATGAGAATCCCTGTGGATCAGTACCCTGCGGAACATAGCCGGAATTTATATTATTGTAATTTTCATCCATATAAATACATTCTCCTTCTACGTGTTTATTCTCTGCTGATGTAACACATTAAAGTAAATTATACAAGAAGAATACTTTTTCAACAAGCTTTTTTGACGAAAGAACGAAAATCCATTAAAATACCATTAAACAACGGCAGGGTGTACGGACATTCTGTTTCATCACGGGAGTACCTCTATGTATTTACATTTTCACATAAATAAAAAAAGATATCTTCTGCTCACAGGCATATTCCTGCTATTGGTTCTTCTTTCCTTTGGCTATGTATATATCGCTCCGGTTCTGTCCGATACATACCCTGTCATCTTCTGGGAATGTGTCTTTAAAAACTTTTTTCATCTGTACTGTCCCGGCTGCGGCGGCACACACGCGCTTTACGCTCTGTTACACCTGCATCCGCTTGAGTCCTTTCTTTACCATCCGCTTGTAATTTATGTTGTATTTTTTTGCTGTTTCTTCTATATTAAAATAGGTGTTGCATTGAAAAGACATCATGGAGAAACGGATGTACAGATTCCGGTTATCCTTTTTTATATCGCTTTCATATTAGTCATTGCTTTTTTTATCCTGAGAAATGTCCTGCTCGTACGTTTCGGTCTGGACTATCCGGGAGAATTGAAAGCCTTCTGGGGCTTTTAATAAACTATCAACAATCAATTATAGGAGAATATTATGTGGATTGCAGATCAATGGAAAGATTATGAAGTCATAGATACTTGTTCCGGTGAAAAATGTGAGCGCTGGGGCGACTATATCCTGGTGCGTCCCGATCCTCAGGTCATCTGGGATACCGGACACCACAATCCGGCATGGAAGAAAAAAAACGGTCACTATCACCGCAGCAATAAGGGCGGCGGCGAATGGGAATTCCGCAATCTCCCGGAGGAATGGTCCATTACCTACCGTGACCTGACCTTTAACTTAAAACCCTTCAGCTTCAAGCATACCGGCCTTTTCCCGGAGCAGGCTGTCAACTGGGACTGGTGCTCTCAAAAGATCAAAGAGGCGACCAGAGAAAAAGGACGTCAGTTAAAGGTGTTAAATCTCTTTGCCTATACCGGCGGTGCAACGATTTCTGCTGCCGCAGCCGGTGCTGCGGTAACGCATGTAGATGCTTCCAAGGGCATGGTGACCTGGGCAAAGGAAAATGCTTTGTCATCCGGTCTTTCCAGTGCTCCCATCCGCTGGCTGGTGGATGACTGCGTCAAATTTGTCGAGCGTGAGATCCGCCGCGGCAATACCTATGACGGAATCATAATGGATCCCCCGTCATACGGCAGAGGACCCAAAGGTGAAATCTGGAAAATCGAAGAGTCGATTTATCCGTTTATTCAATTAACCGCAAAGCTTTTATCAAAGGATTCCGTTTTCTTTCTGATCAATTCCTATACAACCGGACTGCAGCCCGCTGTATTATCCTACATGATCAATACGGCAATCGTACCGCAGTTTGGCGGCAGGGTGGAAGCCGGAGAAATCGGTCTTCCGGTCACAGAGAGCGGTCTCATACTTCCCTGCGGCGCCAGCGGCAGATGGTGTAAATAAAGCTTTAATCATCCCGTGATTCCCAACTATCGTTGATCACTGCATTTTTCATGGCTTTCTTCAGATCCTGAGGGAATCCTTTTGTATACAATGCATACTGCGCCGCTTCTCCATCCTTGGAAATAACCTTTATGAAATAATCCTGATCGGCCATCATATCAACCTCTAATGTATTCCAGTGTGCTTCCATCGGGAATGCATCCGCCATAACCTCTTTGCCAAGCTCTGACTGAGGATCCAGTTCTAAGACAAGCTGTGTCGTGGTATCATCCGTTTCGGTTGTTGTATACACATTTATCTTAGAAACCTTATCTGCCGGAATGGATGTATCTGTATTTATACCGATGGACTGCAGAAATGCTGTCGTTTTCTCATCACATTCATAGACACTCATTATGATGGTAACAGCTCCGGCATACTCATCCCATCTGGTCTCCCATCCGTTCTCGCCTTTTACAACCTTCCCGATACCAATGTCAATATATCCGACAGGTGCTTTATCTATCAGATCCTTATATGTCCGGGCATTCAGATCATCCTTCATTGCTGCGCAAAGCTTATCGATATCCTTTCCGTCGATTCTCCGGCCATAGGAATCTCCCATTCTTGATTCAAAATCATATCCGGTATATGTGGCTTCCGCATCATATGAATCACTGCTCAAACGGTCCATAACAACCGGATTATCAAATAGATTGACCGCCTTTTTATATCCCTGCGTCTCATACACAACAGAATATATCTTTCTGATATCAATCTCGGAGAGCCAGTATTTTCTTTTCACGCTCCGCCCGTTTTTCAGATGATATTCAACCACCGCACTCTCGCAATCATACCGGTCCCTGTAGGTCAAATCACTGTCAACACCCAGATCATCTCTCACAGAATAAGTCTCATCCCGAGGGAAGGTATCTGTCGACCGATACTGTTCTTTATCCATTGCATCCTGCAAAACGGTGAGCAGGACCTTTTTGGCATTTTCATCGGTAATATGCATATCGGCTGTATCCCCCAGCTCTGAGGCGGACCCATTGTTTTGCGGTGCAGCCCAGTCATAGTCTCTGACAAATGAGAAATCGGCAAGTTTATCTTCCTTTGGCAGGTACGTATTATATCCGAAAATATCAAATGCATAAACAGAAAAGATCAGGCAGCACAGAACACCTGCCGCAAGCGATGCTGGCAAATGCTTTTTGGGATGACGGATAATACTGTTAAAATCACCCTCCATGATGGAACAAAGTATGATATGCAATACGATCGTCGATAAAACAATACCGATAAATCCATACATAATGACCTTTTCATAATAGGTACCCGCAATCGCCATCAATACGCCGACATACAGAGAAACCGCAAAAACAATCGCAAACTGAATTAACGGAACCGCTTTTTTAAATACAATGGCCTTTCCTCCTGTCTGGGAGGCTCTTTTTTTGTAAAGCCAGTAAGCGATCAACGTATATACGATCAGCTGCAGCAGTAAAAGCACAAAATAATAAGCACATTTTGTTGATACACCGGCTCCGTAGCGGAAATAATTATACTGTGCAAATGCCCGGTTCTCGATGGAGAGAAATGCACTCAGCCCGGAAAAAATCGGCGAGGTCAGGTTACCCGTTGCGAACTGACTATAGCCCGTGTCCCCGCAAAAGGTATCCAGAAACTGTGTTTTAAAGGCAAGTATGGATGCCCGGCAGGCAACTTCTACAAATAAGAGAAATACGCCGCCAAAAAATGCCAGTACCATGTTGCCGGTCAATAACTGTGCGATCAGCACAAGCATGTATACACCCATAAATGTCAGCACACAGACAACAAATATCCAGGCACTTGCTTTTAGAAAGTCGCTGTTATATATTCCATATCCTAAAATGATCAGGTTGGAGGCTAAAAGCCCCAGTGCCAGCGGAACGGCATACATAAAGAGACTGTTTAAATGGATATACACAAAACGTTCTTTTTCCCTGACCGGAACGGATTTGTACAGATCCACCTTCTGGCGCTTGTTCATCCAGGAAAGACTCTGGATCGCCATTATAATTCCCAGAACAATCGCAATGAAAAAGTGTAAAATGTTGTAAATATTTCCCATCAGAATAGAATAGCACATCTGATTGTAAGCAACGGCAGTCTTAAGTTCCAATAACTGATATTCAGCAACCGCTCCGGATACGGATAAATAAGTAAACATAGGCAGTGCAAAAAATATAAGTCCAATGCTTAAGAATAATATCCAGCTTCTTTTTTTGATATTCCATAAACTATACTTCCAATATGAGCTTCTTGATGTCATAACCCACAACCTCCGTTTCACTGATAAAGATTTCCTCTAAGGAAAGCGGCAGAACCTCGCAAAAAACGGTATCGATCTGATTGAGCTTTTCAGCAATTTCCTCACGACCGCCGCGGACTGTCAATGTATAAAGGGAACCTCTGTGTTCTTTTTTCATAATGTCAAAAATACTGAGTGCATTTTCGTAAGCAGCTCCATCCTTGAATACACACTGGATCTTCTGAAGTCCGCACTTCATTTCATCCAGATCCTTGGATAACAGGACGCCGCCCTTGTGCAAAAGACCGACCGTATCGCAGATATCTTCAAGCTCCCGCAGATTGTGCGATGCAATGACCGGTGTCAGACCTCTTTCTCCCATTTCCTTTGCCAAAAGGCTTTTCACCGCCTGACGCATAACCGGATCCAGTCCGTCAAAGGTCTCATCACACAGAATATAATCTGTCCGGCTTGCCAGTGCCAGAATGACCGCCAGCTGTTTTTTCATGCCTTTTGAATAAGTGGCTATTTTGCGCTTCGACTCCAGCCCAAACTGTTGTAAGAGCTTGTAATACTCTGCTTTATCAAAGCTTTTATATACCATACTGTAGTACTGCTCCATATCGACTGCATTTCCATGTGAAAAAAAATACGGTTCATCCGCAATAAAGAAGATTTTCTCCTTTGCTGCCGGATTGTCGTATACCGGCATGCCCTCAACGGTAATCCCGCCTTCGTCCGGCTTCATCACACCGCACATCATACGAAGCAATGTGGACTTTCCGGCTCCGTTGGTACCGATCAGACCGAATACCATGCCTTCTCTTATATCGATATCAATCTGATTGACCGCTATATAATCATCAAATTTTTTGGTAATTCCTTTTATGGATATCATGTTTCTCCCTCCTTGATTATTAGCCTACGCTAACTGCTTTTCCTGTCAAATATCCTTATGACGGGAACTGATATAATCCGTCAGTACAGATATTTCCACACCGGCTTCCTCTGTCTCCCGAAGCAAACCCTCTAATTTTTCCAATATTTCTGCCTGCTTCATATCCTTCAGGTTGGTGTTTTCAGCGACAAAATTGCCTCTGCCCTTGACCGTATAAATAAAACCCTGACGCTCCAATTCCGCATACGCTTTCTGAATCGTATTGGGATTGATGGAAAGCTCCATCGCCAAGGATCTGACGGATGGCATTTTCTCACCCGGTGTCAGCACATTGCGCACGATCAGATTTTTGTATTTACTTACGATCTGCTCATAAATCGGTGTCGGATCGGTATAATCAATCCAGATCATTTTCATCCCTCCTTGCTGTCAGATAGATCGCTCTGTTTTTGTGTTGCTGCATTTTGTATGCTTTTGTTTCATTTTGTTTATTTACCGCTTCGTTATAAGTGTACTATCACATGTGGTACACTTATAAATTAACATATGAATTTGAGGATGTCAAACGATTTTTCATTTTTATAAAAATATTAAAAAAAGCCGGCAGAATATCACATTGATATTCTGTCGGCTCATCCAATTTTATCTGTCCTTATTCTCCATAAATGGTCTGCTTCAAAAACTTCTTATTGGCATCAAAATCCACCTGCAATACAGCCATACTCCGGATGGTTGCATCTGAATAGGTGCCCTCCTGCGGTACACACTGCTGCACCATATCGTATCCCACAATCTTGTAACCGCCAAGTGCGATCTTGTAGCACTCGCTCTGGGTCAAGTTGGTCGTCAGATTAGGGAATAAGCCATTGATAACTTCGCTTGAGTTGGTCACCATGGCACCCGGAAGCTTTTTAAACACTTCCGACAGAACCTTCCGCTGTCTCTCGGTACGTCCAAAGTCCGTACCAATATAACGGTTACGCGAATATGCCAGAGCCTGCGGACCATTCAGATGAATGACCCCGCTTGCGGAAGCATCCAGCCAGTCATAATCCAGATTTCTGCCAAGCAGCTGGTTGTATTCCATCAGGTATCCATTGATCAGCTGCACCTCATCATTGGTCACGTCCAGATCAATTCCGCCGACCGCATCAACCAGATTGGCAAATGCTTCAAAATTGACCAGCGCATAACGATGCACCGGAATGTCAAAATTCTGCTCGATTGTCTGCATCAGAAGCTCTGCTCCACCATAAGAATATGCTGCATTCAGACGGTTTCCGTCATGTCCCGGAATATCCACATACATATCTCGCAAAAATGATGTCATCGTGATCGTCTTGGTCTTATCACTGATCGATATCAAAATCATTGCATCCGATCTTCCGTCATCGCCGTTTAGCCGCGAGTCATTACCAATCAGAAGCACATTGACAACTCCGTCTTCCTTGCAGGCTTCCTTGGCGACACTGTCCACTTTTACATAATTCATTTTCTTGTAGACATTACCAACCAGCATATAGAGGCCGCCAAAAATCAGGATAAAAAGAATTGCAACCACGGTCAGCAATGCTTTTGCGGAGCCATTCTTTTTTTTCTTCTTATCATTTTTCTTGGACTTTCGATTCTTTTTTCCGGACATTTTTTTCTCTACCTTTTTTTTGCGTTCTTTTGATTTGCGATCGTCTTCCCATTCATCATCCATCCGGCGCTGTGAAAAGCTGTAGGTTCTTTCACCGGTACGTCGTTTGTCTGATCTGTTTTCATTCTCGCTGCGGTGTCCGGATGTTCTGCGGCTATCCTCTGCACGTCGTCTGTCTGATCTGTGTTCATCTTCGCTGCGGCGTCCGGATGTTCTATACTCATTTCTGGCATGCTGTCCGGATAATCTGTGTTCTTCTCCTCCGGTATGCTGCACAGATGTTCTATGCACCTCTCCGGCATGCTGCCCGCCTGCTCTGTGCTCTTTTTCTCCTGACATATCCTGATAACCGATGATATCAAAATCCTCTCCCCGGTCCACGGAACGAGGGATTCCAACATGGGAGGCCGGGTTTACCGTCTGATTTACCGTTGTTTTATTTTCGGTTGCCCTACCGGGTTCGGAAAGCGAATAATCCAGAGTCAGTTCCCGGTCTATAAAATCCTCCAGCCCCTTTTGAATATCCTCATTTTCAAATCTTTTTTCATCTGCCATATTTTTCTTCCTATCACATTAACCTTTCAATCTGAGAAATAAAAAAGGCTGCCTTTTATGACAGCCCCTCTTATATTTTATTTTCGTTTGCCAAATAACTGCAAAAGCTTTAAAAACAGATTGATAAAATCCAGATATAGTTCCAACGCACAATACAGTGCTATGGACATTGCATTGTCACTGTCTGTAGTCAACGCCAGCCGTTTTGTCTTGTTGGCATCATATGCTGTCAAACCAACAAAAACAAGAACACCGACAATACTGACCACAAAATCAAACATGCCGTTTCTGATAAACACCATATTTGCAACTCCGGCAATGATAATTCCGACAAGTCCCATCATACAGATGCTTCCAAGGCTTGACAGGTCTTTGCCTGTGACCATACCGTAAATGGCCATAACCGCAAACATTCCGGCACACATAAAGAATACGGATGCCAGCGATTCGCCGGTATATATTACAAAGAATATTGAAAACAGCATACCTGTCATATAGGAGTATACCGCAAACAATACACCTGCTATAATCGGTTTGTTTTTGGCAATCGCACTGTTGGCTCCACATACAATCGCTATCTCTGCTGCCACAAAGGCCCAATAGCCGTTACTCAATATGATCCTCATGGCAAAATCCGGAGAAGTAGTAAGTGCTGCACCTGCTGTAATAAACAAAGCCACCATCATAAACAAGTAAGATTTGGCAACTACTTCATTGGAAATGATATTTGCAAAATTCTTGAGGCCGGACATCTGTACGGGATTGCCGCTTTCATATCCACCGCCCATATCGTAACCGTTCTGCGCATATCCGTTGGCACCATATCCGCCTGTTGCATATGGATTGGGATCATAATTGTATCCGCCTGTCGTATTATAATTCGGTTCATAGCCATACTGGCGGTTCTGACCATAGCTATTATCGCTATAGGAACTGCTCTGGGAAACACCCTGCTCTTCGGGTCTGTAAGTATCCATGATTTAATACCCCCTTTTCTATCGTTAAACGTATCATACATCGTTTCATTTTTCAATAAATTTTATTTTAATTTAACCCTTTTTTAAATTTCTCTTATTAACCATAATTTTTCTTGCAACCTCAATTCCCACCTTATACGGAACCGGACGCAGCACTCTGTCGGCCTCCTGCAGCTTTTCCCGGATTGCGATATGCTGCGGGCAGTGTTTCTCACATTTACCGCACTTTATACACTGGGAAGCCATGCAGGAATCCTTGCGGAGTCCCATGTTTCTGGCAAATTCTTTTCTCGTCGTGCTCTTCTTTTCAATAGAAGATAAATTATAATAATGAAAAATCCCCGGAATATCAACACCCTTCGGACAGGGCATACAGTAACGGCACCCTGTACAGCCGACCTTTTCCTTTTTGCGGATCGCTTTCCTGATCTCTTCTATGGTCTGAAAATCGGTTTCCGTAAACTGACCGACTGTCATTTCCGATGCAATCCGGATATTTTCCGCCACCATTTCAGATGAATTCATTCCGGAAAGCACACAGGTGACTCCCGGCTGATCCCAAAGCCACCGAAGCCCCCATTCCGCTGCCGTATAACCACGATCACTTTTTGCAATCGCTTCATGAGCCTCCTTAGGAAGCATATTGACAAGCTTTCCGCCACGAAGCGGCTCCATAATAATAACAGGAATCCCTTTTTTGTAGGCAGCCTCCAGTCCCCGTCTGCCGGCCTGACTGTGTTCGTCCAGATAATTGTACTGGATCTGGCAGAAATCCCAGTCATAAGCATCGAGGATCTTTAAAAACATATCCTGATCTCCATGATAGGAAAAACCGATATTGCGGATACTGCCGTCTGCCAGGTGACCTGCGATCCAGTCCTCGATTCCGATATGCCTGAGATTTTCCCACTCATGAATATCGGTAAACATATGCATCAGATAGTAATCTATATAATCTGTCTGCAGTCTTTTTAATTCCTCTCTAAAAGTCCTTTCCACGGCATCAATGGAACGCAGCATATACTGTGGCAGCTTCGTCGCAATGTGGATCTGCTCACGTACACCGTTCTTTTTAAAAATTTTACCCATCAGCTCTTCGCTGCCTGTATAAATATATGCGGTATCAAAATAATTTACACCGGCACGCACCGCCTGCATCACTTCTTTTTCCGCCTTGTCAAAATCAAACGCATTTCCCTTTTTGGTAAAACGCATACAGCCAAAGCCAAGCTGTGAAATTTCATTTCCTTTTCGGTCTTTTCTATATAACATACATCTTTGCTCCTATTTTTATCTAACCGCATGTGTTGAGTTAGTTTATCATATTTTATTTTTGTATACAATTACCGTGGCGGATGTTTCATCAGAAATAAGCAAAAAAATAGTGGAAACCGTATCAATTCAAACGATTTCCACTACTTTGAATGTTCCTTATTTAGTTTTCTCATTTTGCTTCACGATGTGCAAACTCACCATAATATGCACTTAAGAACTCTGAAATAACTTTAATCATATGAGTGCGCCTCCTTTCCTTAATTTGTATCTCTTTACTTTTATTTCTCTTGTTTTCCTTTGTTGAGTTTATAGTAGCATATGGTTCTATATTAGTAAAATACATATAATAGTTGCATATCCATACCTTTTAGGTATACACTAATACCAGGGTCAGACGGTCAAAAATCGACGCAAGCTTGCTTGCAGGAGATTTCTTGACCACCTGACCCACCCAAAACATGAGTAAGGAGCCATTTTTCCCTGAAAAATGCGCGGATTACGAATGTTTTGAGGATTGTGGAGTGCAAAGCACGTAGCAATCCGGGTATTAGCCTCACAGCCCCCACACATCAACATAAACATAATGTGAAAAACATGCATGAAACATATTCTTGAAGCATAGAAAGGAGCCCCTCCTATATGGAACTACGACACATTCACTATTTTCTGGTCCTCGCCGAAGAAAAAAGCTTCACCAAAGCCGCCGAAAAGCTTTTGATCGCCCAGCCGCCGCTCAGCCGCCAGATCAAGGATCTGGAAGAAGAGCTTGGTGTGCCTCTTTTTACCAGAAGTCCGAGAGGTGTTGCCCTGACCGAGGCCGGGGTCAAATTCAGACAGTATGCCCTCCAGATCGAGCATCTGTCCCATCAGTCAATTGAAGTTGTAAAAGAAATGAACAAGGGATTGCAGGGAACTTTATACATTGCCTCTGTAGAAGGCCGGGCCCCGCATCTGATCTCAGAATGGATTGCCGGTTTTCACAAGCTGTATCCGCATGTTGAATTTAATCTGTGGAACGGCAATTCGGATGATGTTTTGCAAAGACTGCAAAACGGGCTGTGTGACCTGGCTGTCATCGTCGGACCATACAATGCAGAAAATCTGGAAGCACAGCCGGTATTTGATGAGCCCTGGGTTGCCATGCTTCCCGCCAGCCATCCTCTTGCCAAGGAGCCGGGCGATTCGATCCCTCTAAAAAAACTGGCTCCCTACGAACTGATCATTCCTTCCAGACATTCCAGACTGCAGGAAATCACAGACTGGTTTTCCACCCAGAATGTCAAGCCGAAGATCATCTGCCGGATGGCGCACGTCCTCAATGCCTATGAGCTGACCGAACAGAATGTGGGAATTGCCATCTATCCTGCTGCCGCATCCATTTACGCCAACAGCAAAAAGGTCGTTGCCAAAAAACTGATCGAACCATCGGTGACTGCCAGCTACTATCTGGTACAAAGAAAAGAAAAAAAACTCTCCCTTGTTGCGGAAGAGTTTTGGAAATATGCTACTCAGATTCACAAATAGCCTTGCGGACAGCTAAGATAGAAGCCGGTGCCACCGACAATTCATCAATGCCCATTTTTATAAAAGTTTCGGTCAGACCGGTATCTGCACCAAGCTCACCGCAGATGCCGACAAAGATGCCTTCCCGGTGTGCGTTTTCGATCACCATCCGGATCATGCGCAAAATTGCCGGATGATGTGGATCAAAAAAGCGATCCAGCTTGTCATTCTGCCGGTCAAGTGCCAGCGTATATTGCAAAAGATCATTGGTTCCGATACTGAAAAAATCAACCATCGCAGCCAGCTTATCCGATATCAGGGCGGCAGCCGGTGTTTCGATCATAATCCCTTCTTTGACCCTGCCAAGCTCCGCATTTTCACGTTGCAGTTCTTCTCTGACCGACCGCGAAATCTCTTTGATCTGCAGCACCTCTTTTTCAGAAGTGATCATCGGATACATAATGGAAAGATTCCCATACGCACCGGCACGGTATAAGGCCCTTAGCTGTGTTTTAAAAATATCCGGTCTCGTCAGGCATATCCGGATAGCCCGGCAGCCCAATGCCGGGTTTTCTTCTTTATCCAGTCCGAAATAGTCTGCCTTTTTATCCGCACCGATATCCATGGTACGGATGATGACCGGTTTTCCATTCATAGCCTGCAAAACCTCTTTATAAATAAGAAACTGTTCCTCCTCGGTCGGGAAATCATTCCGCTCCAGATAAAGAAATTCCGAACGGAACAATCCAATGCCTTCAGCCCCATTTTCCAAAACAGCCTTGATATCCTCCGGTCTGCCAATGTTGGCATAGAGGTCAATGTGCTTCCCGGAGCCCGTGATGCTTTCTTTTTCCTTCCAGTCCAGCAGCTGATTCTTTTTACTGTCATATTCATCCTTTTGCTTTTGATAATCATTTAATGTCTCTGCATCAGGATCCAGGATCAGGCTGCCACGAGAACCGTCAACCACGCACATTTTTCCGTCGTATTCCGGCAAAATCCGTATTCCCGAGAGAGCCGGTATCCCCATTATTTTTGCCAAAATTGCCATATGTGAATACACGGAGCCGGACTGTGTGACCAGGGCCTGTATCATTTCTGCATCAATCCGGACAGTCTGTGACGGCGACAGATCATCAGAAGCCAGTATGACCGGTTCTCCAGTATAGATATTGGTCAGGCTGCGACCGCATAGAATCCGGATCAGGCGGTCTGATACATCCTTGATGTCTGCACTCCGCGCGCAAAGATAGTCATTGTTCATCGCAGAAAGCTTTTTTGCGATAGCATCCCTTGTCTCCATAACGGCATACTCTGCATTAATCTGCTCCTCTTTGATCAGTGCAAGTACCCTGTTTCGGTATTCCATATCCTCCAACAGCATAATGTGCATCTGAAAAATTTCAGCCTGCTTTGCTCCAACCTTTTCCTTAGCCTCTTCATAGAGCTGTTCCAGCTCCGTGACTGCCGCTTTTTTTGCAGCCTCATACCGATTTACTTCATGCTCTGTATCCTCGATATGAGTCTTAGCCACAGAAGAATCCTCTGTGGCTAAGTATTTTATTTTTCCGATTGCAATTCCTTCACAGATACTTTTTCCAAAAATCTTTTCCATGGCAGGCTCCTGTACTGAAAATCAGACTACAATATCTGCTTCTATTATACTTTAATTTTTGCATTTCAACTACTGCTTATTGTCTGTATTTTGATCTGTTTTTTCAGATGATCCCATGTCTTCCGGATTCTTCGGTCCCTCTGCCCCATCCGGTGGCTCCATACCATTCGGTTTCTCCGTTCCATCCGGTCTTTCTGTTCCTTCCGGTGGTTCCATGCCCTCCGGCAGCTCAGGTCTTTCCGTTCCATCCGGCGCTTCCATATCACCGTCAGGCCTGCCCATGCCTCCGGGACCTCCCATACCTTTGGTTTCTCCATAGATCAGGCTGTCCATTGTTGCCTCTACGCTCTGTTCTCCGGCGCTTACAGTATATGTGTTACCTACTGCTAACTCAGGACAGCTTAAAACAACGCAGTTGTAGCTTTTTGCCGGTGTGTAGGTTAGCAGGGTCTTACCTTTTTCATCCGTCAGTGTAATCTCCATTTCAGAGGCCTCTGTCAGTGCTGTATCAAATGTCACCATGATGCTTCCCTGTGTGGAATCGCTGCCAAAGTTTTGCGCCATGCCGCTATATCCGGCTGCTGCCACAATTCCTCCGCTGATGCTCGCACTGCCATCATAATCAAGGGCGCTGTTTCCATCATTTTCCGGTCCGCTGACATATAATTCTCCGCCTGATACATGCAGGGTGCCATTCGTATCAACCCCATCCCCTTTTGCGTCAATGCTGGTCACACCGCCGGCAATCCTTACATAACAGCCTTCCGTTGCCTGGAACGGTGCCTGACCGCCCTCTCCGGAAGAAGATCCGTCTGCGGCATTGATACCGTCATCTTCCGATGTAATATTGATCGTACCGCCATTGATATCTATTGTTTTTCCTTCAATACCTTCGTAACACTCGTTAATCTCGATATTTCCATCCTCAACAACCACTGCATCATCTGCATGTATTGCATCATCTCCGGCGGTAATCTCATAGGAACCATCCTCAATGATGACAACACCGTTGCTGTGGATAGCATCGTCCTCGCAGTCAAACCGGTAAGTGCCGTTGTATACGACAATGCCCTGAATACCCTTGATACCTTTCAAGCTGGTGTCATCCTGACTGTCGCTGGTAGTGTTATGTGTCTTTACATCACAGGTACTTTCATTCATAACTAAAATATTTTCCGCCTGAATACCATCTTCATCTGAATCGATCTTCAGACTAGAGCCGGTAACCACAATATTTCCTTTCTCTTCATCACTGTCATTGGTCGAACGCAATGCATCCTTTGTGCTCGTAATGGTCAGATCCGCATTTTTTACGATACAGTCATCTTTTCCGGTCACGCCATGATTTATGGCATCCACAGTCACCGTTGCGTTTTCGATCACCAGATCATCCTTTCCGGTGATGCCGTTTTTATGATTGGCTTTCACAGTCAGCGTACCCTTACCGGCAATCACAAGATCTGACTTGGAATAAACACAGGCATTTGGTTCATCATCGTCTTCGGACGCATATTCTCCATCATAGGAATATTCTGCCGCATCCGTCAGGGTATTGGTACTGCCCTCAGCAAGATATACCGTAGTCTCTTCCGATTTGTATACATAGAGAGCGCTGGTATCGGAAGAAGTGATTTCTGCCTGATCAAGCACCAAAACAACCTCTTCATCCGGTGCGTTGACAACCACATTGCCGTCTGACAGGGTTCCTGTTATCAGATAGGTTCCTCCTTTTACAACAGAGATTTCTCCGTCAGCGACTTTGACACCCTCTCCGGAGACATCAATATTCTGATCTGAAAGCGTGATCTTTGTTGCATTTACAAGATCCGGTTCCTTTGTCTCTTCCTTATTTAATGCTTCAGAAAGCAATTCGTCGGCAGCTTTCTTTATTTCATCCGTATCTGCAGAGTTTTCATCCGCATCGGATTGGTCTTTGGACTCCGTTGTCGTGGACGTTTCTGCACCGGTATCTGTTTTCTGATAACCGCTGCAGCCTGCCATGGTCACCGAAAGTCCAACCATGCAAAGTGCTGTCATTCCTTTCCTATACCATTCCTTTGTCTTCATATCCGTTCCTCCATTTCTGATCCATATTCTTTCCAATCAATATTTTAAATTTCCTGACATTATTTTCATATCAGATTGTTTCAGGTTTTCCTGATTTCCTATAGCATACCTTCCTTTCTTAAAGCCTACCTAAAGGATTTTTATTTTTTTCTTTAGGTAAGCTTTAGGTAACAAGATTATGATAAACGTACAAAGGAGGTCATCAGATGAAAAAAACAGTCCAATATCGTTTTGAAAGATATGAAAAGAAATATTTTATTACCCCGCAGCAACAGGAATATCTCTTATTCCTTATGCAATCTTACATCAAAGCAGATGAATTTCAAAACTATCCTATCTGCAATATATATTATGACACAGACAACTGGCAGGTTATCCGTGCTTCCATCGACAAGCCTGTATATAAGGAAAAGCTACGGGTACGAAGCTACGGTGTCCCCAAAAAGGACGACAAGGTCTATATCGAGTTAAAGAAAAAATACATGGGCATCGTATATAAAAGAAGGATTTCCACGGAAGTCTCCCTTTCGGAGTCCTATTTAAAAAACCGTATTCCCTCACAGCCTTATGGACAGATTGGACAGGAAATCAACTGGTTTCAGAAAACCTATCATTCCAAACCAAAGGTATTTATCCGTTATGACCGGATGGCATTTTCCGGGATTGAAGATCCACAGCTACGCATTACCTTTGATACCAACTTACGCTGGCGCAGTACCGATCTGGACTTGCGGCTTGGCGATTTTGGGCAGCCGATTTTGCAGGATGACCGGATCCTGATGGAAATCAAAATGCCCGGATCCTGTCCTCTGTGGCTTTCAGCTATGTTAGCAGAGGCTAACATCTATCCGACATCCTTTTCCAAATACGGCACCTGCTACTCAGAACACATTGTAAAAAATTCAAACCACAATTATAAGGAGGATATTTATTGTGCTTAATTCCATTATTCAGTCAGAGATCTCTCTGTCATCATTTCTCATATGTACCGTTGCATCTCTTATTTTAGGGATTGCGACCGCTTGCATCAATATGTACAGATCCCGATGCTCCCAGAGCTTCGCCATCACGCTTGCCGTCATTCCCGCGATCGTCCAGATCATCATCATGCTGGTGAACGGAAATATCGGTGCCGGAATTGCGGTTGCCGGCGCTTTCAGTCTGGTCCGCTTTCGTTCTCTTCCCGGTACTGCCAAGGAAATTGCTTCCATCTTTTTAGCCATGGCGATCGGACTGGCAACCGGTATGGGCTACATATACCTCGCCGTCATCTTTTTTGTTATTGTGGCACTGGTCATACTCAGTCTTACCATGCTGCATTTTGGTCTGGGCGATGCAGCCGGACGGATCCTAAAGATTACCATTCCCGAAAATCTCGACTACGACGGGCTTTTTGATGATCTGTTTGAAAAATATCTGAAATCCTATTCACTGGATAAGATCAAGACCAGCAACATGGGAACTCTCTTCGAACTGCAGTATCAGATTACCTTAAAAGACAATGTTTTACCCAAGAAATTTTTTGATGAGCTCCGCTGCCGCAACGGCAACCTCAATATCATCTGCAGCAAGGAAGCCGACAGGGATTTATTGTAATTGATTTTTTACAAACCACAATTTATACTACAGACAGATATTGGATAAATCTGACACAAAACGATCATAGACACTTGTATGAAATGAGGTGGGAAGCATGCACTTACTGATTGCCGAAGATGAACTGGATCTGGCAGAGGTTTTAACCGTATTTTTTGAAAAAAATCACTTTGTGGTCACGACCGTCAATGACGGGCTGACAGCCTATGACTATGGTATGTCGGACCAGTTTGACGCGATCATTCTGGATGTTATGATGCCTAAAATGAACGGAATTGAAGTTTTAAAAAAATTACGGGAGCAGGGAATCAAAACACCGATCATGATGCTGACAGCCAAGGTCCAGAAGGACGACCGAATCCTCGGCTTTAATTCCGGAGCCGACGATTATCTTCCCAAGCCCTTTGAGCCGGATGAGCTGATCTGCCGTGTCCGCGCCATGTTAAGAAGAAGCGAAAACTACAAACCGGACATCTTATCCTACGGTGATCTTTTGCTCAACACCGCCAACGGTACGCTGTCCTGCGGGCAGCAGTCCATCCGTTTAAGTGGCAGGGAATTTCAGCTTATGGAGCTTTTTATGCGCTCCCCCGGCAATGTTTTTTCCACCGATCATATCATGGAACGGATCTGGGGCTTTGAAAGTGATGCCGAGATCAATGTCGTATGGGTGCATATCTCCAACCTGCGTAAAAAATTGAAGTCCATCGGATCCACGGTTTCTGTCTATGCCAACCGCGGAATGGGCTATGTATTGGAGGACAGACAATGATCAGGCAATTAAGAAACCGTTTTATTCGGATCACTATGCTGTCCGTATCGGTGGTTATGCTGATCCTTACTTTGATCGTCAATGCAGCCAACTTCATATCCACCAATGCAGATCTGGAGGATCTGCTAGATATGATCTGTGAAAACAGGGGTTCCATTCCTACTGACCGGTTTATTCCGGATGCCAAGCCGGATAAACCTGCTGATTCTGTTGACAACTCCGATTTAGAGCCAACCGGCACCACGCCACCTGCGCTTCCAGATAATATTGCTGATTCAGGCCCTGCAAACAGTCAGTCAGATCCTGCATCTCAGGATAATAACTCAGATATAGAAGATAAAATAAACGACACGAATCCACCAACACAGCCTTGGAAATTCAAGGCTCCCATGAACCCGGAGACTCCGTACTCCACCCGCTTTTTCTCCCTGCTGTTCGATCAGGATGGAAATCTCATAAAGAAGGATCTGGCTCATATAGCCGCGATCACAGACGATGACATCGCCGAATATATCTCCGTCGCTTTAAAGCACGGTGAGGGCTATGGCTATTATTCCGATTACAAATACCGCGTCATCTTACAGGACAACAGGGAATACATGGTCGTTTTTCTGGACTGCTATCAGGAAATCCACGCGATCAGGGTGCTGGCACTTTGTTCCTTTGCAGCCATGGTAATATGTATCGGTCTTGTTTATATTCTGGTGGTGATCTTTTCCAAACGTGCCATTGACCCTGTGGTGCGAAGCCAGAAGCAACAAAAGCAGTTTATCACCGACGCAAGTCACGAGCTCAAGACACCGATCACGGTCATTGCCACAAGCCTGAAAGTGTTGGAAATGGAAGTCGGACAACAGAAGTGGATCGATAAAGCCCGCAGCCAGACAGAAAAGCTCAGGGATCTCGTCAATTCCCTCGTAACCTTATCCCGCATGGATGAAGAGGATTCTCCGTTAAAATTTGAACATTTTTCAATCAGCGATGCTTTACAGGAAACGGTTGATTCCTTTACGGACTACGCAGAGTCAAACGGACATGCACTCAAGGTAACAATTACCCCGGATCTGGATTTTTACGGTGACGAATATGCCATCCGCCAGCTTGCTTCCATTTTGCTGGACAATGCTGTCAAATACGCTGCTGCCGGTTCGGATATTACATTTTTCCTAGTAAAAAATAAGAAGCATATTCTGTTAAAAACCTCCAACGTCTGCCAGGATCTTGACGAGGATGCGCTCCGACATTTGTTTGACCGTTTCTACCGGCCGGATCAGTCCAGAAATCACGAGACCGGCGGCTTTGGAATCGGCCTTTCCATTGCACGCAGCATTGCCGAGGGACATAAAGGAACCATCCATGCCTACTGCCCTGTTAAAGATCAGATTGAATTTACGGTTAAATTATAAAAGAAGGCGGACCACCGATACTATCCGGCGATCCGCTTTCTTGTCCGTTTTATTACTTCTTTATCGGATTAGCAAAGAATGCCACATCACTGTTGTCCGGGATCGGACCATCATCCCCATATACATCAACGGAATTGCTAAAGCTTCCGTCTTCCTCGATTTCTTCCATATAATCTAAAGCAACACCGATTACATTTCCGTCCTCATCAACCAAAAGAATGGTAACAGGTCCTTCATCGCAGGCAGTTCCATCGGTTGCATTTACAGTATAATCAATAGTCAGATATTCGCCGTCATCACTGAAGTTACCTTCGTATTCACCTTCCCACGGAACAAATTCCTGATCGGTTTCTGTGGCATCGCAGTCTTCCCACTCAATTCTGCCATCCGGAAGGGAATCACAATCAATGTATTCAACAATGGTATTGCCGGAGCCAACGCAGCCTTCATAAATATAGGTTTCTCCAACGACCGAACCATCGGCTGCAAGTGCCTTTGCAGTACCTGAGAAGCAAAATCCATCTTCATACAGATTGGTAATAGCAACGATTAAAACGTCGGATCCAAACTCTTTTCCCGGAACGGTGCTCACAACAACTCCCGGATTTTCTTCAAAAACAGAATCAACATTTGTCCATGCTACCTTTGCATATTCGGCATCCAGTTCACTGATCAGTGACTGCCAGTCATTGACATCGTCCAGATTGATTTCTTCCTCTTCGTCCTGCACATCGGTTGTTTCAACATCTTCCACGATTTCTTTTTCAGGCTCTTCTTCCTCTTCTTTTACTGCTTCCTCTTGTACCTCCTCATCCTTTTTTTCATCGGATGAGCCGGTGCTAACATGAAATTCACAGGCTGTCAGCCCCATGGCCATGATCAGCATTGCCACGAGAATCATCAGTTTATTTAACTTTTTCATTTATGTTTCCTCACTTTTCCATTTAAAATAATACTTTGTACTTTTCTATATCAGGTGCCTCGTCCTGATCAAATTCTGAAACCTTTACACAATAATAGTGCTCTGCATCTATTTTAAGTACTCCCGCTAATGTCCCCTGCATGATGCCATCTTCATTTTTATGGTATTTGATAAAATACTGAATAGCACCATTTTCTGTTTCTTCTGTATTGATATCACTTTCATCGTCACGCTCTAAAAACGTCAGGCGCATCTGTCGCAGCCATTCATCGGCGTCAACCGTAACATCATTGTATACAGCAGAACGTTCCGGATGATCCGGATCCAAAATTCCTACATCTTCCTTATGTATCTTGTACAGGTAGACATCGACCACTTTTTGATAATCATGGTCCATATATTCCTTCATGCATCCCCCGTCTATCGCCAAATCCTCATATTCTAAATAGAAGCCATCCGGAAGGGAATACTGAAACTTCGTCTGATCCATTTCCAGCATATCCTGTGAAACAGTTTCTTCCATTCCACGGTCCGCCGGTATCATGTCTTCGGTCCTGTTGGTATCTTCATCATAGCCTTTTCCATTTTGGTATATCAATGCAGCGATCACAGTGATACCAGCCACCAGCAAGATCACAAATGTCAAAAGCAGTCTCTTTTTTGGATTCATCCATCTTCTCCTTTCCATTTTTATCCTGTTTTTCTGTCGCGCGCTTTCTGTGTCCGAAAAACAAATTAAGCTTATAAAAATGGCACGGATTATTCCAGCAAATCGCCTTTACAAATGTGCAAATTCTGCTTGCAATCCACTATTTTCAAGCATTTGAGGCATTTAATGACTTAAGCTTAAAAAAAGAAATGCCAATCATCGTATCCAGAAATACCAGACAAAGAAGGCCTAAAAAAGGAATGAGCATGGTCTTTTTATAATATTCAAATTTGAGTTTTTTCGGCGTATCAGGATCGGTAAAGGAAAAAATGTAATCCCCCTCTGAAAGATTTCTCGTATCCAGCCACACATGATCCTTGGTATAATTTCCGGAACCGTCCAGCTTGACAACCTCCGCGTAGGAATACTGATCCAGTATCCGCTCAACCGTCACCAGATTGGAATTCAGATTTTCACTCTTTCCTGACAGATGCCCCATGATATGAGAAAGCAGGATCACAACCGGGATACAAAGCAATGTACACACGATGCCCGCGATCAGCAAAAATCTTTTGGTATGCAAAAGACCTTTTTTATACTGTTTCTGCTTTTCTATGTCAATTTCCTCTATGGGTGCAGTCTGTCCGTCTGTGGGCTGCTCTGTAATCTCTTCCTGTTTTCCATATGCGATATAATCCAGACTGACATCATAAATCTGGGCAAGCACTAACAGCTTATCCGTATCCGGCAGAGATTTATCCAGCTCCCAGTTGGACACCGACTGCCTGCTGACATTTAACTTTTCTGCAAGCTTTTCCTGCGTAATCCCTTTTTTCTTCCGAAGCTCAAATAACCTGTTTCCTATTGAATCCATTCCGGTGCCTCCAAAATTTCTCTTATCTTTGCCTGTCCATTTTATCATAGATCGATTGATGATTTCCATAGTCGGGCGCGTCCTTTGTCAATTTCTGTCGTCCTTTACCGTTTCTTTTTTTACACAGTCCCCGTTTGCGCATAATTGTTTTATTATTTTTCAAAAAGGCGCAAAAAAATGCTTGAATTCCATCTTGAAAAAGCAATATATTAGTATTACTAAAACACAGAAAATATCAGATAAAAGACAAGGAGTGAACATTATGAAACAAAAATGGTGGCATAACAAAGTTGCATATCAGATTTACCCCAAAAGCTTTTTGGATACCAATGCTGATGGGATCGGTGATTTACGCGGTATTATTTCAAAACTGGATTATTTAAAGTCGCTGGGAATTGACATCATATGGCTTTCCCCTATTTATCAGTCTCCCTTTGTAGATCAGGGATACGATATATCCGATTATTATGCCATTGCCAAAGAATTTGGTACGATGGAAGAATTTGAAGAATTGTTAGCCGAGGCTAAAAAACGTAATATGTACATTATCATGGATCTGGTCATCAACCACTGCTCCGACAAGCATGAGTGGTTCCAGAAGGCTTTGGCTGATCCATATGGTGAATATGCCGATTATTTTTATTTCCGCAAGGGTAAAAACGGCAACCCGCCGAGCAATTACCGTTCCTACTTTGGCGGCAGCTGCTGGGAGCCGGTTCCCGGTACGGATCTGTACTATTTTCATATGTTTGCCAAGGAGCAGCCGGATTTAAACTGGGAAAATCCCAGACTTTTGGATGAGCTTTACCGTATGATCAACTGGTGGCTTGACAAGGGGCTTGCCGGTTTCCGTATCGACGCAATCATCAATATCAAAAAAGATCCTGATTTCCCCGATTTTGAACCGGACGGACCGGATGGACTGGCTAACTGCTGGAAAATGGTTGAGCATGTTCACGGTGTAGGCAAGCTGTTGGAGGATCTGAAAATTCACACCTTCCAGAAATACGATGCCTTTACCGTTGCGGAAGTTTTCAATATGAAGGACGATGAATTGAATGAATTTATCGGTGAAAACGGACATTTTTCCACCATGTTTGACTTCAGTGCCCATACACTGAGTACCGGTGAACACGGCTGGTATGATGCCCCGGAGATTTCCTTTAAAGAATGGAGAGAAAGTATCGTCAGATCCCAGCTGCAGGCACAAAACTACGGATTTGAGGCCAACATCATTGAAAATCATGATGAACCCCGCGGTGCATCCCGCTATCTTCCGGAATATGCACAGAATCCAATGGGCATCAAAATGCTTGGTACTACCAGCGTTCTGCTACGCGGAATCCCCTTTATCTATCAGGGACAGGAAATCGGCATGCAAAATGCAGTCTTTGAAAGCATTGATGAATATGACGATATCAACACCAAGGACCAGTACCGGTTAGCACGGGTTGCCGGGCTGACCGAAAAAGAAGCCCTCGCTGCCTGCTATCGCATGAGCCGTGACAACGCACGCACTCCCATGCAGTGGAGCAATGATTCCAATGCCGGTTTTACCAAGGGAACACCGTGGCTCAAATTAAATGACAATTATCATAGCATCAATGTGAAAAGCCAGATTGACAATCCGGATTCGGTACTCAATTACTATAAGGCTCTGATTCACCTCCGCAAGTCCGAGGCTTATCAGGAAACCTTTACATATGGAAAATTTGTACCTGCATATATGGATCGTGATACAGTGATGGCATATTACCGCCAGACAGACAGTCAGAAAATATTAGTCGCTGCTAACTTCGGAAAGGATCCTGTCAGCCTGACGCTTGAAGCTCCGGCAGCAGAAATTCTTTTATCCAACCGGGGACGTACGGATCTTCCAAAGGATGAGTTGACATTGGAAAGCTGTGAAGTGATGGTTGTATTGATGTAACAAAACCTGTCATTCATTCAGATCGTGACGATACAGATACAGGATGGATCCAAAGAAACCGATAAAGATTCCCGGATATCCGACAAAGCATAACAGCCAGGATATTCCGGGAAAATATATTTTACCCAGAACCAGCCAGATCAGTCCGCCGATCAGACAATATTCCACGATTGACAACAGGATAAACAATTTATTTTTATACTCATTTTTTAAACGCAGTGTTTTTATGGTATTCCAGATCTTTTTCATAATTCTTACCTCCCAAATGACAGGTTTATCATTGGTCCATACCGGCGAATTGGTCCGCCGGAGGAGCTTTCATATGATAAGAATAAACCCCGATTGTAAAGTGCAATACCATGCTCGCGTAAAAAATATGTAAAAATCTCCATGATGCATATGATAACTATGATCATACATATCATGGAGATTTTCAATTCCCATATTGACTTTATCATTGCTCCGATCCATTCTGCATGTATATTTTTTCTTCCTGCAGCATCGGATAACGGATCAGGCTGTGACCGTCCAGATCTTCCCTGTGCATATCCACGGCGCTGATCTGATGACCGGTATATGTCGTGTAATAATAAATTCCCTTCATGGCATTCCAGCAGGATGTATAGATCGTGATCTCATATTTTCCTTCTGCCACCTCGCAGCAGCCTCTCTGCTGGTCGACCGATCCCAATATATGAAAAAACTGTCCGACACTGTCTGTCTCACTCTCGCCAGATACCGCATGCATTTTCACAAAAGCCACGCGTACAAAGCGGGATGCGGATGACAGATCTCCGGGAAGCCCCAGGGCCCCCATTCCACGGCTGTAGGTCTGCAAAGAAAGCTTGTCAGAAAACAGATTTTCCGGCTGCTTTGACGATAAATGCATATAGTTATTGAGGTTAAACAGCTGCTTGTCAAAGGGTGGATTGTTGGTAAGGACACCCACCGGATTGTCATAGACCTTCAATCCATCTGCCACCGATTCGACGGTAATCGATCCGCTTTGATCCGCGATGATCCAGTGAAGCTGTGCCGCAGGGAGCTGTTCGCTAAACGGCGTGCCTGTTAAATTGGTTTCTTTTAAAAGCTTCCTGGCCTCTTCCAGATTTTGGCACCGGCTGAGTATCCACGGAATAAATTCATACTGCGCCACATTGCATCCATCATCACAGGGCTTTGCATAAACGGCATTGCCCACAAAGTTAAGTCCTGCCATTCCCAGTCCTTTTTCATTGACCGCATCATAATAAAGCGGATAATCTCCGGCTACATGTGCCATTCCGATTATTGCATAATGTGTTTCTCTTTTTCCCTGATAGCGGAATGACAATGGATAGTTCCTGGGCATGATCGTAATTTCTTCCCCATATGAAAATTCATAATCGAGGGTGCGACCCATATAAAAATCTTTTGACTGATAAGTTGCTGCTGTACACATATTAAAGCCTCTCCTGTTATATCTTAAAATCCTGCATAATTTCCGGTCCTGTCTGCCGGCAGTCCATGTCCGTATATAATTATATGATACCACATATATGATATTTTACCCACAAATTTCAGAAACCTCGCCGGCAATGCAGATATGAAGCCTCTCAATTATCCAAGACATTTATCAATCATCTCTAAAATCTGATCCTGTCTTGCAGGCTTAAGCAGATATCCGTCCGGCTTTAATTTCAGAAGCTCTTCAATATATTCCCGGTCGGACACAGCTGATAAAATAACCACCGGGAGATTTTCATACCTTTGATTGGAACGGATAACCCGCAGCACCATCTTTCCATTGATCAGCGGCATTTCATAATCAAGAAAAATCATATCCGGACAATCTTTTTGCAGGATTTCCATGGCCTGAGCACCGGAAACCGCTATGGAAACTTTGTATTTATCACTTATAAGTGCTTTCATTGTGCGTAATAGCAGGGGATTGTCATCGACAAACAAAATGTGCTTTCTGCGTTCTTCCTTTCCCAACACCTTTTTCTCATAATCGGAATAATCTACCCCGGTTATCCCGCAAAGAACCTGTATAATTTTCTGGTTGCTTACCGGACGCATAATTCTCTGTGCATTTACACATTCATCTATCCAGTCATATGCTTTCATTTCATAAGCATTTCCCACAATAATCGCATTCAGGCTGCGGTTTTCCTTCAAAAGCATCCGTATTGTTTTCATATCCATTTCACTAATACGACTCAGCAATACGAGTATCACATCAGGTTCAAAAACACGTAGAAGCCTGCCGGCAAAAGAACCCTCCGGCAGGCAGAGCTGTACCCGAAAATATGGCAGCAATGCCTCATTCATGCTTTTTGTAACCTCATTCATCTCAGCTATCAACAACACCCGCTTCATACTTCATTCTCCTCTATATCACAAAGTATTTTTTTTCCTATTTCCACAGCCTTTTTATCATCCAGATCACGCACTGCATCGAGAAGCCTTTCAACATCCTCCTGATACACTCCTTCATAAAAATCCATTCTCAGCTTCCCGGCCAGGCGGTCTGCCTCATCAAAATCAAATTTTTTCATGGCCTCCATCAGCAGCTTTATCAAAAATGTAAGTTCTTCCGGATCCGGAGTTTCTGTACCTTTTTCTTCTTTTGTCTGCTTTTTTATGGCAGTCACAGATGCGAGCTCCTGTTCCGCCACTTCCATCTCATCCATTAAGACAGGCAGGAGATGCTTCATCTTATCCACATTCCGATTCCTTGCAGCTGTCTCCAGAATACGTGAAAGCCCGGAAATCGATACTGCCCCGACCGTTGCTGAAAGTCCCTTTAAGGAATGCACCTGAATCCGGAATTTTTCTATATCAAATGCAGCATCCTCCTCACAAAAAGCACTCCACTCCCTGCGTCTGTCTGAAAGTGTCTGTAAAAATCCGTTTAACAAATTCACAAGTACCTGTTCATCCGGGATATAAAGCCTTGCATAATCCCACATAAAGGATGACAAATCAGGAAGCTCTACTGCACTTTCCGGCACTGCACTTTCCGGCACTGCACTTTCCGGTCCTGCCTTTTCCGGATCTGCTTTTTCAATGGATAATATTCTTTCTTTGTCTATAAACCTACGGATTATTGTTTCCATTTTCTTTGGATCAATCGGCTTTGATAAATATCCGTCAAATCCGGCGCGCTCATACTCTTCCTTTGCTCCGGCAATCGCATTGGCGGTCAGCATGATAACCGGAGTTATCCGGTTTTTTCCATCCGGGTCTGCCTTGAGCTTATGCAAGGTTTCAATCCCATCCATATCCGGCATCATATTATCCATAAATATCAGGTCATATTGCTCTTTTCCTGCTTTTGCAAGACATTCCACTCCACTACCGGCTTCCGCAACCTGTATGCCGGTCTGCTTTAAAAGACAGCGGAACACCTTTCGGTTCAGTTCAATATCATCTGTTACAAGCACCTTCACATCCGGTGCCCTGAAGCCGGCTTCGTGTATCTCATTTCCGATATCGGCATGCAGCCTTTTTCCCAGGTCACCGACTTCCTGCCAATTATTGATTTTCTGCTCAAGAGTAAATGAAAAAACAGAACCCTGCCCATAAATACTCTCAACACAGAGAGTCGAATTCATAAGCATAAGCAGTTGTTGTGTAATGTTGATCCCCAGTCCGGTTCCTTCAATTGAACGGTTACGCTTTTCTTCAAGCCTTGCAAACTCTGTAAACAGCTTTTCTTTATCCTCATCCCTGATTCCAATTCCGGTATCCTTTACCTGAAAATGAAGATTACAAATGTCATTTTTTACCTCTCCCGTTATCTGCAGGGTCACACTTCCCTTTTTTGTATACTTCACAGCATTGGTCAGTAAATTGATCAATATCTGTTTCAGGCGGATATCATCTCCGCAAAGACCGGATGGAAGTTTCTCATCGACTTCAATGCTAAAAGTAAGTCCCTTATCCTCCGCACGTTTTCCTATCAGCAGATAAACATCATAAACCAGACTGGACAGCTGGTACGATACCGGAACAATCTCCATTCGTCCGGATTCGATTTTGGAAAAATCAAGAATGTCATTAACAATCCCAAGAAGTGCATTAGACGCAGAATGAATGTCTCTGGCATAGGACAGTATCTCTTTATCACTGCTTTCCCTGAGGATCATCTCACTCATCCCGGTAATCGCATGAAGCGGTGTCCTTATCTCATGTGACATATTTGCCAGAAAGGTCGATTTGGCCCGGTTTGCACTGTCTGCCAGCTTTTTTTCTTCCTTTAGCTGCTCGATCAGGTGAATATCCGGACTTTCCACAGTCAGAAAAAATCCAATATTGACCAATGTAATTCCCAGACAGGATACAAGCGAAAGCGGCACCAATGCCTGATAAACCGAAATTCCGACCTGGAATAAGATTGTAACCACAATGATCCGGCGTTTCTTTTTTTCCATTTCCCGGTAATGCAAAAACAGTGAGAAACACATCATAACGGTATAAACGGCGACCCCAACATATGTCACATAAGCAGCCGGTCCATATGAATAATTTCCCCGATCCGTCACCCGGTAATAAAGAGGCAGTATTCCGCTTGCCAAAACAGTGACTACCCAAAATACGGATGAGGCCCTGTGCATCGGACGTTCACCAAATATCATAAGCAGAACATAATGATAGATCAGATAAATGCAGGTCACCAGACTGATCAGAAAGCATCTATGCATGACATGATTAAAAACAGAAGGAACGTCATCCATATGATTCACGGTATAAACCGTAATCCAATCAAAGATCAAATAAAAAAAAGAGATAAACAGTAATGCAGAATATACCTTGTGTGATCCGGTTTTGATCCGCTTTACCGAAAAATAAAGCAACATGATAAATACTGTAATTATAAAACATCCTATCTGTAATTTTGCCATCTTTACCTCAACGTGATCAACTTATTTTCCTTTGCAATCCTTAGTGCCTGTTGTCTGGATCTGGCATTCAGCTTGGTATAAATATTTTTGATATGAAATTTTACCGTATTGATGCTGACGTCCATAAATTCTGCAATCTCGTTATTGGATCTCTCATCCTCCATCAGACACAGGATTTCCTGTTCTGTTTCAGTTAGCGGTTGATAATCTTCCTTGGGTCTGCGCAGATAGTCCGGATATAAAAGTGCCATTCTCTTTGCCAACAGAATGAGCTGATCTAAATATGCCCGGTCGGACTGCCTTTCTTTTTTATAGTTGCGAAGCAGAAAATACACTTTCTCTCCTTCATCTGCAACCAGCCTGTCAAATCTTCTTTCTTCTATGATGGGAAGAATGCTATCCAAAATCGTATAAGCCTCTGCAGGATTCCCATCAAGGAAATAGCTGATGGCACACAAAAGCTCTATCTCACACAAGTCCATAACTCTTCCACCCTGCTGCAATGGTTTCTTTAAATATTCCGAAAGTGATATAGCTGCCAGATATTTTTCTTCCAATATATAGGCGCGCATTTTGACCATATACTTGTATGTATCCAGCATGCAGAGCTCACCCAGTTCATTGGGAGCCTCATTCTTCATCCATTGCAAAATCGTATGCACGTCCCCATCGTACAACATTCCTTTGGCTCGCAATGCACTGAAATTCTCAAACAGCCACCTGCTTTTTCCGGCATAAAGCCTTTGATATATCTGGTCCAGCATCGGATATACAACCGCAATCTGCCCTGTGGCAATCATAATTTTCATCTGAAGACTCAGCGCGACAAACAAAACCGCAATCTCCCCTTTTTTTTCAATAAAAGGAATACTACCCACCAGGGTCGTAATGGCAGCAAAGCAGTCATTTCTCTGATAGCACACTTCTGCATAGACAATTTCAGCCATGCCCACCGCACTGTCACCGTAAAAACATGTCATATACTCCTTTAACTGCTCTTTATGCTCTAACACCCAGTCTCCATATACTGTAAAATCCCTGAAACCATTGATCAGCGTAAGCCTGCCTGCTGCCAGCGGAAGATTCGGTAAAACATCATGCTTCTGCTGCATATGGAACAGCTTTTCCAACGCCCTGATAACCCTTTTTTCATCTGTTCCCGGAATCATCACATCCAGATGGAGTTTCATAAGAGGTTCACTCTCTACACAGGCTGCATACCGTTCTGCCTGTTCCAGATTACCATAAATAGCACTAATGACAGCTGCTGCCGTGGCCAGATAGGGTGTGCCTGTTATTTCTTCATCTGTGAAAATCTGCAGATATTTTCTGCAGTTCTTAAATCCATTCAGACAACAAGGGCAGGCAAGTATTCTGCACAGCTGATCCCTTAATGCATTTTTATCGCCCGCCTCAACCAGTTCATCCAGATTCTCTTCTATAAAAAATTCATTATCCCGGTTTTTCATGCTTCCCCTCCATGCAACATATCCTCACAATCTGTCTTTATTTTTAGGATAACCGCTTTTTCAACAAACGTAAACTACCCGAAAGGGTAGGTTTTTATTTTATTTATATGACAATTTTTTCGTAAAACAAAGAGAGTCCGGATCATGAATTTACCTCATGTATCCGAACCCTTTCTGTTGAAACAATTTATTTATCGATACTGTATATCAAATCGTTTTATCAAAACAATATATTAAAACTGTATATCAAAGCTGTATACGTAAATATCAATCCACACTTTTTTTCATGCGAACCTTCTCGCTGACGTCATTCGGATAAATATCCTTATACCGGTAAACGCTCATAACAATCCCCGCCAAAGCATAACACAACAGAATATTGCTTGTACCCAGAGAAAAGAAGGGTAAAAAAGATGCCGCCGGTGGAAACACTCCGACTGAGCAGAGAATGTTGATCACAATATTCAATAAAAATATCATACCGCAGCCAAAGCCCATCATCATGCCGAGTTCATTTTTCTGTTTCAGGGAAAGATGGAATATCATCATCACGAGCAGGGCCAGGTCTGCAATCACAAGGATGGCGCAGATACTTCCATAACTATTTAAAATATAAGCAAAGATATAGTCACTGTTGAAATTGGGCAGTTGCCCGATAACATCCTTCCCGCTGTTTCCAAACCACGGGATGTCCTGACACATCTGTCGCATTACCGCAGTCAGATAAAAGCCGTCCCCACTTGCTGAAAAGAAAGCCCGCAGTCTTTCTTCCTGATAGGATGCCATCATATGGAAAAAGTACATGATGCCCAGCATCACAACCGGCAAAAGTAAAAATGCTGTCCACAGACCTGCAATCGTTCTTTTAACCGGAATTTCAAAAAATCCGCGATACACCGCAACTGTAAGCAATACCAGCATACTGACCATCATAATCCCTGCGGCCACAATGCTCGGCTGACGGAAGGTAATCCATACCGGCACCAGCATCCATGCCACTGCCTTAAAAAATGCTGTCCATCTGCCGCCTCTGTACTTGTACAATATGGCGCCGTAGATCGGCACATAAAGCATCATCAATGCAATCACAGAAAGATGGATACTTCCAATCGAAATGGTCCGGTACTGACCGTTTACAAAACCGCCCGTAAAATCAGCCCAGATCTTCAGACCGGCGATCATGATACAAAGACCGATGATCTTGGAATATTTTGCAATGACCGTATAGTCCACAAAATATATGGCAAACATCAGCACAAGACCGGCAATAACCGCGCCGGTATATCCGATAACCGATGCCCGGTAGCTGCCAAATTCCTGCGATGCTGTATCGATCTTTGAAAAAATCGAATACTGGATCGCAAGCCCCAGCAGACTGAAAATTCCTATGATCACCAGTAGCTTTACCGATATCTGCGGCTTATGTATCCTGTCCATGGAAACCCCGACCGCAACCGGGTCTCCCATATCAAGAACAGCATTTTTCTCGGCTTCCTCCCTTGACATTCCAAGCTCCTCATTGTCCGCAATCTGATCTTCCATGTGGCCTCTGATCTCATCCGCAACATAGGGGCGTGCTTTTTTGCATCTGATCTGGGATATCAGCTTTTCAATATATTCTTCCATATCCATACCTCCTAAAAATTAAATGCCAGCACACACGAAACCGCTGCCTGATATTCATTCCACTCTGACTTCTTCTTTTTCAACACCCCTTTGCCTTCCTTTGTGATGCTGTAATATTTCCGCACCTTTCCGGCAAATTCCTGCTCATAGGATGTCAAAAGTCCCTTTGATTCTAAAGAATGTAACAGCGGGTACAGCGTCCCTGCCTTCAATTCAAATACATTGTTGGACTTTTTCCTGAGCGTATCGATCATCTCGTAACCATACATGTCCTTTTCTTCCAGTAATTTTAAAAGCAGCATTGTCATACTGCCGGATAATAATGTTTTGTCTACTGCCATTGCTTCGTCCTCCTTGTCACCTGTCAGTCATGTGGGCATATTTCCACATCGGCATTCGCCGTTTACCGTTTGCCGTCCGCCGTTCGCCGTTCACCGTTCACCGTTTGCCAATTGTGCAAGCACATTGGCTCTCTTGCGCTCATTAGATCATAAAAAAGAGCTATCTGTTATATAGATAGTCTATATATCGGATAGCTATATATTATATCGGTGTTCGATATATGTCAAGTTGCTTTTTTAAAAATCAAAATGTTTTTACTGGTTGCCGGAAAATTTTTGACTTGCTTTTTGCATTTTACTGTCTGGCTGGCGATTTGCGTCTTTAGCCAGTACCTCGACAAATCCCATGTACTTTTCAAGCAGCAATCAGTCTTGCTTCTCCCGGACCATTTGTGATACGATTTGATATATAATAATTATTAGATACCTTCAACACACCTATATTGTCAGCCAAAATAGCATACCGCTACAATATCTGACACCGTATATTCCACAATATACCCGCTTCAAAAAGGAGAAAAAAATGGGACTTCTTCCGGAAATCAAAACAAAGAAAAGAAAGGGTACGCCCGAACCAAACGGCTTTATCCTGTTCAGAGGCGCTGTTTTTTTAGCCATCGGCATCACAGCAATATCCGCAATATTCACCGACTTTGATCCGACACCCAAAATGGTATTTGTCATAATCGGTGTATTATGCTGCATCTTCGGCCTGGTCAGTATCTTTCAATATACAAAAGCATATAGAGCATTCAAAAAATTTGTTCCAAGATGGGATGCCGGCAGGGGAATGTACGATAAATTTGCCGAAGAACTCAATGCATGGTATCAGACCGGCCAGAAACCGGAATGCTGCGATGGCGACACTTCCTATCACCTGAAATTGCAGCAGGAACGCCTGAAAGGAAAGGGCATAAGGATGCACAACAGCATCACTCCTATTAAGGGAACGGGCTACGGCACCGCGACCGTATCACGCAAATCACTGTGGTACACAACAGATATGTCATATGAAAGCATTTACAGAAAGATCGCATTTTCCAATGCGGGCGGCACACTCTACGAAAGAGAGCTGGGACAGACTATGTATGAGATCATTGCCCATACTCCAAATGATGCCGAAACAGAAAAAATCTCACTGACATGCCCAAACTGCGGATTTTTAAGCCCTGTAAAAGCTCTGGAAGATGGCTGTCCTTACTGTGACACCAAATTCAGGATCACGGATTTATTTCCAAGAGTTGTAAACCTTTATTTTATAAAAAATAATGCCTCACCCAATACCAGCCTGTTTATGCAGAAAACCATCACAGCCTGCATGGCGGTCATATTTTTGATTTTTGCAACAATCAGTGTGATTGGCACACATTCACTACAGGACATCCCTGCGGGCCTTGCCATGACATTTTTTGCGACCTTATTTATAGGTGGTGGTCTTGGATATTTACTTAGTTCCATCCTGATGTTTGCCGGACTGTTTGACCGGGATGGCATAAAACCCATGTCTCCCATAAAGTGGGCACGTACCAAAAGACAGATCACCAATACATTAAAACAATACAATCCTTCTTTTTCTTATGATAAATTTGAAGGCCAGCTGGTATCGCTTATCCGAATGGCTGTTTTTGCACAAAATCCGGAAACTCTCGCCTGCTATCGCAGCACCAAAAGAGACCCCCGGTTTTCCGACATTTTAGAGATGACCTACACCAATGGAACCGTTCTTAAAAATGTAAAAAGAGACGGCAACCGGATCATATTATTTTTGCGCACATGGTGGATCAATTACAGCGAAGTAAAAGGACAGATCAAAAAGACCGGTGACTGCATCGATGTAGTCCTAAGCCGTGATATCACCCAGAAAGAAATTCCCGGCTTTTCCATCACCTCTGTACAATGCGCAGGCTGCGGCGGAAGCTTTGATGCCGTCAGACAGAAGATCTGCCCTTACTGCGGAAATGAATACCACATGGAAAAAGAAAACTGGGTAATTGAGAGTATGGAGCTGGTGCGGTAAATCCCCACCAGCTTTATACTCTGAACTATTGCATAAGGACAATCTCATATCAGGAAAAACACTCTCTTTTTACCATTAACCTGGGAATCAGCCCCGCAACTGCCCCAAACACCGGGATGCATACAAGTATTGGCCAGACCACATGGTGATAGCTGAACATGATCGTGCTTCCAGCTATCAGATATACAAAGTAATAATTGAGGATCTGACCGACAGTAAGCACAAAGGCAAATGTAAGTCCCATTCGCAGCAACCCTTCAAATGAGAGCATAGATGCAATCTGCTTTTTTGTCATTCCGACAGACCACAACACCTTCAGCTCCTGTTTCCGCTCATGAATGGATGTATAAGTCAGATTGATAAAGTTCATAATGCCAATCAGAGCAAGGATTGCGCTAAGCGCACCTCCCACGATCAAAAACATGTTGATCAGATCTTTAAAATCCTGCAAATACATGGTTCTTGATTTATAATCTAACTTCTCGTTTACCTCATCACAATACTGTGCTACATAATCCTCATCCTCCTGCAGATGATCCTTTTCTACATTGATCAGAAACTGCAGAGCTCCTTTCGTTTCCGGAACAACCTTCAGATATTCCGTCGCAGGTATTGTTATATAAATATCCATCATATGGCTGTGCATAGCTCCCATGGAGTACGGAACATCTCCTATTCCGATGACCTCATATTCCTTTGTCGTGCCATCTGGCAGCTCAACCGGTATTTTTTCTCCCACCTGATACAGTGCATAATCCGCATCGTTACCATCACTATCCAGCATGGAAGATATGATTTCATAATCTCCGGAGCAAAAAGTATCCCAGTCCACTTTTCCCGTATCCATTTCCAGCGCATGAAAGATCATCTCGTCCACACCATACAGATGGGAATTGATGCTTTTCTGATCGTAGACACAATAATCAAACCACTCTTTATCACCTGTACTTCTTACATACCAGTCAGGATGTTCTTCATATATTTTTTTCAACCGTTTCCATGCAACACCGTCCATCTTCTGCTCTGTTTCCGCCATATAAATAGCACCGGCTTCTTTGATGCCATCCATTTTTTCAAGTGCTTCCATATCCTGTGCAGACACACCCTCCATATTTTGATCAAGGTAATTCTGATTATACAAGGTAGCATCCGCGATTGAAAAATCACTGCCTACAAAACCGGAAATGTATTTTTCTTCATCAAAGCTGGAAATAATGGACACTGTTGCATTGATCATCAGAATACTGAGCACCATGGACAGAATCACTGCTGTCGTTCTTTTCTTATTCCTTTTCAGGTTTTCCCAAGCCATGGAAAATGGAGTTACCCGCTTTGCTCTTTTATTCTTTGCCAGTTTTTCTACCGGACAGTCGTTATACCTTACAGCTTCTACCGGAGATATTTTACGAATGATCCTGCAGGGCTTTGCACAACTGACCCTGACTGTGAACCATGCAAAAAGGGCACATGCCAGAAATACCAGTATATTGGGATAAACCCTGCATTTTTCATCAAGCATATTGTTGGCAATGAGCGGTACTACAACATAGGATAATACATAGCCTAAAAGCATTCCCACCGGGATCGCGCCCATGCTTAAAAACAATGCTTGCTTTAAAACCATCTTTTTCAGTTGTTTATTGGTCATTCCGATCGTCTTTAGCAATCCATAGTAGTGAATATCGGATGTAACGGCTATCAGGAAAATATTATAGATGATCAAATAGCCTGACAAAACGATCATGAGCAATATGAAAGCAACAATTATAACCGTCGTTGCATCCAGTCTGCTTGTTGTGTATGCCCAGTTAATACCATCCTTGATTTCGTCACCAAAACCAAGTCTATCTTTTAACGCAGCCATTTTTCCGGTAATATTAAAGGAAGAATTGAAATTAAAATCCGGATTGATGGAGCCTGCATAGGAATTTACCCGCATATGCCTGTCATAATCATCATGATTTTTCCAGACTGGCGCAAAGCTTTCCTGAAATTCTTTGGAAAAATAGATTTCATTTGCCAGTGTGGCTGCCGGTTTTTTCCAGATTCCACAGACTTTAAAATTTCCTTCGTAAGTATCAAATCCATTGGTAAGCTGCAGATGAATAATCTGTCCAAGCTCATAAGGAAGGCCAAACGCATCCAAAACATCTGTACAGGTTGCCACTTCATCGTATTTTTCAGGCAGCCTTCCTTTTTCCGGATAAGAATAGCTCTGCTTTGCACAAAGCGGTTCTGTATATCTGACCTCTGTATATGATTCACTCAATTCCTTATTTAACACATCACCAAGCACGATATTATAGGACAGATCATAAATCTGATTAGCCGTTGCTAACTTATCATATTCCTCCTGTGTCAGATATTTGAAGCCGGCATGTGTACTCGTACCGACCTGATAACAGGTTGATGTCTCAAATGATTTTATCAGACTGCTTGCTACCGTAAAAAGAGTTGTGAGCATAACGGTTGTCAAGATAATCGCAATAAACAGGATCACATTTCTTTTTTTATTTGCCAGCATGCTTTTTTTACTGATGTTTGTAATACATTTGCCATTTTGAACCTTACGCATGGACCTGACCTCCTCCCGTCACAACGTGACCATCCTCAATACGGATGATCCGATCAGCCATCTGCGCGATTTCCTCATTATGTGTGATCATAACAATCGTCTGTTTAAACTTCTGACCGGTTACCTTAAGCAAACCAAGTACATCCTGACTTGTCTTTGAGTCCAGGTTTCCGGTCGGTTCATCTGCCAGAATAATGGAGGGTTTTGTGGCAAGAGCCCTTGCAATCGCCACTCTCTGCTGCTGCCCGCCGGAAAGCTGATTGGGCAGACTGTTTTTCTTTTCCGTAAGCCCTAATGTCTCAATTACCTGTCCTATAAATTCCTCATCCACCGTACCGCCGTCCAACTGGATTGGAAGTACGATATTCTCATACACATTCAGTACCGGAACAAGATTATATGCCTGAAAAACAAATCCGATCTTTCTTCTCCTGAAAATAGTCAGTTCTTCCTCTTTCAGATCAAAAATCTTTTTTCCATCTACCACTACAAAGCCTGCAGTCGGACGATCGAGTCCTCCCAGCATATGCAAAAGTGTAGACTTTCCACTACCGGATGTACCGACGACTGCCACAAATTCTCCCTGCTCTACAGACAGCTCCACACCATCCAACGCTTTCACACATACCATGTTCTGGTCATAATATTTCTTCAGATTTTCTGTTCTTAAAATTTCCATTCTGATTCCTTTCTGACATAACAAATAATGCCGGGTATTTCTTTACAATACCCAGCATATCATACTGTTCTTTCCAGATTCTTTCTCAAATCTTACAATGTTGAAATATTTGGAAAGCATATATCAAACGTCGACCCTTTACCGATTTCGGACCTGACCTTTATATATCCTCCGTTGTTTTCCACGATTTCACGCGCCAGATATAAACCGACACCTATCCCTTCTTTGTCATGTACCATCCTGCCTCTGTAAAACCGGCCGAACAATAATGGGATTTCTTCTTCCGCAATGCCAATGCCCTGATCTGTTATCCGTATTCCCGAAAAAATTTCATAAGAAAACTCTTCCACTTGAATGACAGTGCCTTCTTCCGAATACTTGATCGCATTATCTAAAATATTGTAGACAGCTTCCACAACCCATTTTTCGTCAATATTTGCCTGATACCTGCTGCCATCTTTGACCTGAATCGTTATATTCTTTTCCAAAGCTCTGGGGCGCGCCTGTTCCATGGCTTTATCAATGATCGTCTGGTACAAGGTTTCTTTTTGATCATACTGAAAGATCCCGGTCTCAAGCCGTGACATCTTTACAAGTGCCCCGATCAGACTTTCCAGCTTCTTTCCCTGCATGTGAATTTCACCGGCATATTCCTTTTCCTGCCCAGTCTGCGCTATCTCTGTCAACAACTCCGCATACATCAATATATTGGTCAGGGGCGTTTTGGTCTGGTGCGAAATATTGGTGATCAGCTCTTTTATGCTGTTTTTTTCTTCGCGGATCTTTCTTTCGGACATCGATGCTGTGGACAGATACCGCATCAGCTTGGTCTGCAGTTTGGAAAGTTCACTTTCATCAAAACAGCTTTCTTCAAAAGTGCCCGCTATTGCATCATCCAGCATCTGATTTAAAATTTCATATTCACTTCTTCTAAACTTCATGCTTTTCACCTAAAAACATAGCCGATACCATATACCGTATGGATCAATCGCTCCCCGGTGCTTTCGATTTTATCCCTTAATCTTTTCACACTGACAGATAATGCATTTTCATCCACATACTGCTGGTTTTGCCATACGTATTCAATCAGCTTTTCCCGCGAAAGTGTCAGCCCTTCGTTTTCTGTGAAAAATTTCAGCAGGCGTATTTCCGTCTTGCTAAGCTCCATTTCCACACCATTTTTCTGAAACAACAGGTTGCCAAAATCCAGAAACAAACCATGCTTTTCATATATATTGGCAGCAGCTTCCTCTTTCCTTGATCCCGCTCTTGCCAACAGATTGTGTACCCTGAGCCTAAGCGTCATAAGAGAGAATGGTTTGGTCACATAGTCATCGGCTCCCAGCGTCAGTCCTGTCACCTCATCAAGCTCTGTATCATTGGCCGTTAATATCAAAACCGGTACATCAGATGTCTTTCTGATCCGTTTCAGATAATCAAATCCATTCCCATCCGGCAGATTGATATCCAGAATCACAAGATCTGCCTGCTCTATGTTTTGGATTTCGCCCAATGTAAAAAACTGCCGACATTCATATTCCTCATTTCCAAGCGTCAGCTCTATGCCATGATTTAATGCTGCATCATCTTCGATGATATAGATCACCTTTTTGCCCTGTGTCATTTTTGTTCTCCTGTCCGCCGAACTTACTGATGATTATTCTATCACTTTTCTTAGAAAGTTCTCAACAGGCATTTAGATGATGTCTAACGCCATAAGGTCCACCTATATAATAAATCCTCACCAATCTGCACCGGTTCCACGCTTAAATTTCCTTCCTCAACCTCAATATTGCTAATATATGGATTCAGCGAATATCCTTCACACGGCTCCTTATCAGAGGAAACAACACCATTTCTGACATAGAAATCAACAACTATTGTTTGTAATTCCGCCTTGGCGGCGTATTCATTTTCCGTCTCCAGCATTTCTTTGTATTCGTCTGCATCCAACAATCGATTCGTATTGCTTTTCCCGGAGCACACAGACATCTTTCATGTTTGTTCTGTAATAGTGTGCATATGTCGAAGATATACTATCTCCCTGCGTATTATAAATTACAAAATTCAGAATTATAATTCCCCAAACTATGCCAAGACTCGCAATCCCCAGTTCTTTCCACGGATTAACAGAAGCCTTTTTAATCTTCATCTCTTTATATAAAACTATAAGTTTACCAAGCTCACAGCTATTTAAGTATGTATTGTAAACATAGTTTCTTAGAAAAACAGAATAATATAATACCCCGGCAAACACGATTGCGGAATCAGCAATATAAAGTATGGCATGACTTTGCACACAATAATCTATTAATAATAAGGAGCAACATCCCCAAAATAAAAGGCATGGTTGCACAAATTTTTCTATGTTACTCATTGGTCCACTCCCTCAACATCGTAATTATCAACGTGAATGAACCTGATAAAAATACCAATTATCAACAATTTTCTCTGTCTCATAACGATAGTAAGGGCCATATTTTATATATGTTTCATTAATTTGCTCCCATTGATTTGTTTCTTCATTACTCCATGTTAAAGGAACACCATCCGCTGAATAATATATACCACAGTATTGATATCCACTGATGGAGGACCAAAAATCAATTGAAAATTCAACACTATTTTTCTTTTCTTTATCTATTATCAATGAATTAATTGGATATTTTCGAATCAAACTATCAGCACCAGAAAACCGATATTCTAAATAAGTTTCACTTCTAATATGAATCCTATCTTCACCCTCTTTTTCAGAAAATTCTTCCAACTTTTTCATGAGATCTTCTAATTCTTTTTGATTATCCAATACAAATTGATAAGCATCTTCTTTCTCTTTTATCTTCGGAGCTATACGAAATGAAAAGGGATTTTTATAATTTATATATTTTAGTATTCCAACAATACAAATTCCAATAAATATATGTAAAAGTATATTTTTTACTCTTTTTTTCATCTTTTTCCCCTTCTAATTTTAATCATAATATATTTGTATCCAACTATTTCATATGTAAATTAACCAAAAAATCCAGGATCATCTCTTCACTATCGATTATGTCCGTCTTTGTGATAATTGCATGCAGGATCACGTTAATAATAACTCCTAAAACAAGCACAACGATTCCCGTATACGGTGCAGGTATTGCAAACCATAACAGCATGATCCACATGATCGTTATGAAGAAAAAGTAAAAAAACTTGATGTGACCTGCCGGAACAAATTTCCCTTCAAGAATAACACCATTTTCATCTTCCTTTAGTGTGGCATCAAATCCCTTAAAGCCACTTTGAGGCGCAGCACTATTGCGGCCTGTATAATATATAAAAATTTGATCTTCCTGAATCTTGCTTAAAAAGCTATTTGCCATATATGTATTGGTCAGATTATATTGATATGTTTTTTCTTTTAGGAGACGTAGATAGTCTTCTTTCTTCAGGCCATTCCATAAGGTTATTACATTTTCAGTATTCATCTTACATCACTGCTCCTAATATCTTTCATGATAGGTAATCGTCTCCTCCGGATCATAGTTCCAAATGCGCTCAATTCTCTCCAGCTCTAATAGATACAATTATTTTCAATCGCATACATCGTAATAGACAAATTCCATAATCTTCTTATTCATTACTATCAGTCGTCTTCATCATATGTAATTCCCAAATCTTCCATAAGAATTTCATCAAATTCCTCTTTTGTCAGAAAATCCCTTGTTCCATCTGCATGACGCTTCACATAATATTTCCCCGGTTCTTCCATTTCAGGTCCATATTTGTCTTTCCATGCTTCCAGACCTTCCTCAGCAATATACGTGCTGTCATAAGCATATAAAGTGTATTTCTTTACCCGTGTCCAGTCTTTCTCATAAGAAATTGGTATAAATGTTCTTCTTTCCCATAAGAATCCATAGTGTAAAGAGTTTGCCAACTCACCATTTGGTCCTACAATATAAAACTCACTATAATCTACTGCATCCCAGTGTATACATTCTGCATGATCTTTTTCGCATGCAAAAATTCCCACAACAACTTTACTCCCTTTCCAAGGTTCAAAATCTTCACATAATATCAGATCATCAATGTCATCGTTGTTTAAATCTCTTTGAACCCAGCTAAGATCGCCACTCGATTTTAACGCTTCATAAACATTTCTTATTATCCCTCGGCTACGCACATCATCGTTTAAATATCCAAAATTTCCATTCTTTATTTCTTCTGTAATATTAATCTCTGTTTGATTTTTCTTCTTAAAATATTTCCTTTGATCAGCCTGCTCTACATCTGCATCCCCAACAATCCCTATATATAAACTATCTGCTCCTGTTCCGTATGTACTATCAAACCAAAGCAACTTTTGTGGTTCATTCCAACCAGACTCTTCATGATAATATCTTCCATCTTTCCACCATTCCGTTCTCTTACAGATTCCACTGTTGATTTCCGTCTTAATAACAGCATGTTCTAATTCTACTTTATTCTTAAAATTCTCTTCACAACATACAAGTGCAGATTCTGAAATCAATTTATCATCCGTATCCAGATATTCAATAACCAAATCATCTTCATAAATTGAAATTTCCTCTCCATCCCGATTTATATAGGATGGCACTCGGTAGATTTTATCATTTGTCACATAAAAATATATATTCAATCGTTCTTCTCCAAAATAGTCCTG
>URPH01000012.1 GCA_900549665.1 uncultured Lachnospiraceae bacterium
AGATGGCGACATTTACTCCCACTAGGTGCAGACAACCGGAGAGTGTCGGCCATAGACGGACACCGGAGGGGCACCGTCCATTTATTGAAGCACACAAATTCGGAGCCTGCGAGCGGCATCTGACAAATTTACGCAATCCGATATGAAATGCTCCGGGAAGGACACAGGCAGGGCAGCGGGAGGCACGCAGGGGGCGGAGGGGTGAGGATAGCCGCAGACAGGGATACATTCCAGACATTCACAACGAAAAAAATACAGAGCAGCCAAAACAGCCACTCTGTATCATAAATTTTCTGTATTACTTATTTGAGAACCTCAATACGTGCAACAGCCCTCTGAAGTGCTATTTCCGCACGAGTCACATCCGTATTGGGTGCCTTTTCATGCAGACGCTCTTCCGCACGCTCTTTGGCATGCTCTGCACGGTCCTGATCGATTTCAGCCGGCCATTCAATGATCTCGGCCATGATCGTCACCTGATCCGGAAGGATCTCCGCAAATCCGGCATGCAAAGCAGCTACCTTGGTCTCCTCGGCTTCGGTTATGGTCAGGATACCCGGTTTTACAATCACAGTCATAGGAATGTGCCTCTTGTATACACCGATTTCTCCCTCTGTTGTATTAAACTCAACCATTTCCACATCGCCCTCATAAAAGACACGATCCGGTGTGATAATCCTCAGTTTGAATAAATCAGCCATCTTTTATTCACCCCTATCTCTTGCGGGCAACGACTTCATCAATGGTTCCTGCATTTAAGAAATAACTTTCCGGTACATCATCATGCTTGCCTTCCAGAATTTCCTTAAAGCCACGGATCGTTTCACTAAGCGGTACGTATTTACCGTCAAGGCCGGTAAACTGTGTTGCAACGAAGAACGGCTGAGATAAGAATCTCTGTACCTTTCTGGCTCTGTTTACAACCAGCTTGTCATCTTCTGACAACTCATCCATACCAAGAATTGCAATAATATCCTGCAGTTCTTTGTATTTCTGCAAAATTTCCTGTACACCACGTGCTACCTTGTAATGCTCCTCACCTACGATACGGGGATCGAGAATACGTGAGGTTGACTCCAACGGATCTACTGCCGGATAAATACCAAGCTCTACGATAGAACGTGATAATACGGTGGTCGCATCCAGATGGGCAAAGGTTGTAGCCGGAGCCGGGTCAGTTAAGTCATCGGCCGGTACATAAACCGCCTGTACGGATGTGATGGATCCGTTTTTGGTAGATGTGATACGTTCCTGAAGTGCACCCATTTCAGTCTGCAGTGTCGGCTGATAACCAACGGCTGAGGGCATACGTCCAAGAAGTGCTGATACTTCCGAACCTGCCTGTGTAAAACGGAAGATATTGTCGATGAACAACAATACATCCTTTCCACCCTTGTCACGGAAATATTCTGCCATGGTAAGTCCGGTAAGACCAACTCTCATTCTGGCTCCCGGCGGCTCGTTCATCTGTCCGAATACCATGGTTGTTTTGTCAATAACCCCTGATTCTGTCATTTCATGGTATAAGTCATTACCTTCACGGGTTCTTTCACCTACACCGGTAAATACGGAATATCCACCATGCTCTGTTGCGATGTTACGAATCAATTCCTGGATCAGTACGGTTTTACCAACACCGGCACCACCAAACAGACCGATCTTACCACCCTTCTGATAGGGGCAGAGAAGGTCTACGACTTTGATACCGGTTTCTAATAATTCTGTTTCTGTAGACTGCTCGTCAAATTCTGGAGCAGGTCTGTGGATCGGCTCATAAGACACATCGGTCGGAGCCGGTTTATTGTCAATAGGTTCGCCAAGAACATTGAAAATACGTCCTAAGGTATTTTCCCCGACAGGTACTGTAATAGGAGCTCCGGTTGCATTTGCATCCATTCCTCTTACAAGACCGTCGGTTGAACCCATGGCGATACATCTCACTGTATCATCACCAAGGTGCTGCGCAACTTCCACCACCAGTTTACCTTCGGTTTTTAAAGGTATTTCGATAGCTTCGTTGATTTCCGGAAGCTTTCCCTCCGGAAACTTAATATCCAGTACGGCACCGATGATCTGAGTGATTTTTCCGCTTGCTGTTTCTGCCATTTCTTTTCTTTCACTCCTTTACTTAGCTGATTGCTTCCGCACCTGCTATAATCTCGGTTAATTCTTGTGTGATAGATCCCTGACGGGCTCTATTGTATTGTAAGGATAACTTGTCGATCATTTCTTCTGCGTTGCTGGTTGCCGAATCCATTGCCTGCATACGGGCTCCGTTTTCACTGGCAACCGCCTCCACCATACTGCCGTAGATCAGACTGGTCACATACTTGGGAATCAGCAGATTGAGTGCTTCTTCCTCATCCTGTTCAAAATTCATAAGTGCCTTGTCCTCGTCTGCATCTTCAAGCCCATCTGTATCCACAGGTAAAAGCTTTAACAATGTCGGAACATGACTGACTGTATTTTTGAATGCGGTATATGCAAGATAGATTTCTCCAACCTCTCCATCGGAAAATGCTTTTAACAGATCCTCGCTGATACGCATGGCATCGGCATAGGCAGGCTCCTCAATCAGATCGGAATAATCCTTGACAACCTCGTAGCCATGGTGGGAAAAATAATCCTTTCCCTTGATACCGACTGTATACAATGCGGTATCTGCCTTGCTAAAATCACCTTTTGTGATCAGCTTGATAATGTTGGAATTGTATCCGCCTGCCAGACCTCTGTTGGAGGTGATGACAATAACGGCCTTTTTGGTACTGTCTCCGGCCTGCAGATACGGGTGGTTGATATTCCCGCTCTTTGCAAGCACGCTTTTGACAGTGGCATACATACATTCAAAATATGATTTTGATTTCTCTGCACGGCCCTTCGCTCTCTGGAGCTTTACGGTAGAGACAAGCTTCATGGCTTTGGTGATCTGCTGGGTACTCTCAATGCTGCCCTTACGTCTCTTAATACTTCTCATTGAAGCCATAATATATCACCTTTACTTTCTGTACGCTTATTTAAACTCTGCCTTAAATTCTCCGAGTGCCTTGATCAGTTTTTCTTCCATTTCTTCGGAAATCACTTTGTCTTTGGCTATGCTTTCCGGAATCTCCGGATATTTTGTATCAATAAAAGTAAAGAACTCTGATTCAAATCTGGTAATATCCTCTACCGGAACATCCAGCAGGTATTTGTTGGTTGCAGCGTAGATGATCAGAACCTGATACTGTACCGGCATCGGCTGATACTGGGGCTGCTTTAAAATCTCTTTGATACGTTCGCCCTGTGCCAGCTTTTCTTTGGTATCGTCATCAAGCTCGGAACCAAACTGTGCAAAGGATGCCAGTTCACGGTACTGTGCCAGCTCGACACGGATGGGAGCTGCAATCTTTTTCATAGCTTTGATCTGTGCTGCACCACCTACACGGGATACACTAAGACCGGCATTAACTGCGGGACGGAAACCGGAATTGAACATTTCTGTTTCCAGATAAATCTGACCGTCTGTGATAGAGATAACATTGGTCGGAATATATGCAGATACGTCGCCTGCCTGTGTTTCGATGATCGGTAATGCGGTAAGGGATCCTCCGCCATATTCATCACTCATGCGGACAGCTCTTTCAAGCAGTCTGGAATGCAGATAGAATACATCACCGGGGTAAGCTTCACGTCCCGGGGGTCTTCTCAGAAGCAAAGAGAGTGTACGGTAAGCGGTTGCATGCTTGCTCAAGTCATCATATACAACCAGTACGTCTTCTCCTTTCTCCATCCATTCCTCACCGATAGCACATCCTGAATAAGGAGCAATATACTGTAACGGAGCAAGCTCACTTGCTGTAGCGGCTACAACAGTGGTATAGCTCATAGCTCCAAACTCTTCGAGTGTCTTTACAATAGTTGCAACGGTAGAAGCTTTCTGTCCGATCGCAACATAAATACATTTTACATTCTGCCCTTTCTGATTGATGATCGTATCAATCGCGATGGCAGTTTTACCGGTCTGTCTGTCTCCGATAATGAGCTCACGCTGACCTCTTCCGATCGGAACCATGGAATCGATTGCCTTGATACCTGTCTGTAAGGGGGTATCTACACTCTTACGGGTGATAACGCCCGATGCCACTCTTTCGATCTGACGGAATTTATCTGTCTGAATCGGTCCTTTGCCGTCGATAGGCTGTCCCAGTGCATTAACTACACGTCCGAGCATTTCGTCGCCTACCGGCACTTCTACTACTCGGCCGGTCGTTTTAACAATATCACCTTCGTTGATATTTCTGTGGCTTCCCAGCAATACTGCACCGACATTATCCTCTTCGAGGTTTAATACCATGCCGTATACTTCACCGGGGAACTCCAACAGCTCTCCCTGCATCGCATTGGAAAGACCATGAACACGGGCGATACCATCTGCTACCTGGATAACAGTTCCGACATCGGATACTTCCAAAGCGGAAGCATATCTTTCAATCTGATCTTTAATGACCGAACTGATCTCTTCCGGTTTTAAATTCATAGATCTTACGCACCTTTCTTATTATTCACGGTTACAGCTACGCAAGCTGTATTTTTAAAAGCTGCCGTTTCAGCTCTTCTAATTTTGTTGCCACACTGCTGTCTACCACGCGGTCCCTGATACGGATCACCATGCCTCCGATCAGACTCTCATCGATCTGATAGTGCATTTCCATTTCCCGGTATCCGGTCGACTCTAAAAGTCTGGCAGTCACAGCCTCTTTTTGTGCTGTATTCAATTCGATCGGCGTTGTAACAAATGCTACACCGATGCCTTTATACTCTTTTACTGTGGAGATGAAATATTCCAAGATATCACGAATTTCCCCGAAACGATCCTTTTTCACGACAATCGTCAGAAAACCGGTCATTTCATCACTGACACGTCCTTTGAAAATAGTTTGTATGATCTCAATTTTTTCTTCTTTGAGGATCTTTGGATGTGTCATCAGCTCAAACAATCGGGGATTTTGTGAGAAAGCTTCTAAAACAGCACCTGCCTCTTCCAGTAAGGAATCAACGGCCTGCTTGTCCAAAGCTGCTTCAAACAACGCATCTCCGTAGGTTTTTGAAATCAGCTTAGCCATGTGCTCTCACCTATTTCCTTTAATGTTTCATCAATTAAGCTGTCCTGAACCGTTGTATCAATTGAAGCTTTTACAACCTTTCCGGCCATTACGCTTGCAAGATTGATCATTTCCTTCTTGACATCATCAGCAACCTTCTGTTTTTCAAGCTCGGCTTCTTTGTTGGCTCTCGCAATAATTTCCGCTGCCTCAGCCTTGGCTTTTGCCACGATCTGATCCTGGGTCTTTAATGCTTTTGCCCTTGCTTCGCTCAGAATGCTTTCTGCTTCTTTATCGATGTCCTTTAATTTTCCTTCGTATTCCAGCTTTAATACATTGGCATTTTCCTTGTCTTCCCTGGCGCTGTCCAAATCATTCTGGATCTTTTCCTGACGATTGTGCAACAGATTGCGCACCGGGTCAAATAAAAGATTGGACGCGATAAGGAACAGGAAAAAAACGGCAATAATCATAAGTGCCGCATCATGCAGCAGCTGAAAATCCAAATCGAACAGTCTCGTCATCTCTGTCTGTTCCGACAAGAGAATGAATCCTGTGCTCACTAACGTATTCAAGTCTTAAGCCTCCTTTCTGTTTTGATAAAAAAGGCTTTTAGACCAAAGGTTTTACGAATAACAATAACATCGCAATTAACAAACCATACAGACCGGTTGTCTCAGCAACAGCCTGTCCAAGCAACATGGTAGCGGTGATATCGGATTTTGCACCGGGATTTCTGCCAACTGCCGCTGCTGCGTGGCCTGCTGCAATACCCTGACCAATACCAGGTCCGATACCTGCGATTACGGCAAGTCCGGCACCGATTGCTGAGCAGCCTAAGATAAAGTTTTCATTAAATTCCATGTTTGTTTCCTCCTTAACATGATAGCTCTATTTAATCTTGATGATTATCATCTTTTTCGGATGATCCACACGCTCATCAACGTGTTTTCAAAAATGTGTTTTTTATGATTCACCAATCGCATCTGTAACATAGGTCATCGTCAGCATACAGAATACATAGGTCTGAATTGCTCCCGAGAACAAGTCGAAATACACATGAAGTGCAGCCGGCCAGATGATCGCTATCTTGGATAATAAAGCATATACCAAGGCTAACATAACCGTACCGGACAATACGTTTGCAAACAAACGCAGTGACAATGAAATCGGAACCGCTATATCACCGATCATATTAATCGGTGCCCAAAACGGCCATGGATCGCACAAGCCCTTGATAACACCACTGATATGCTGATGTTTAAACTTGTTGAAATGGATAATACAGAATGTCATAATACCCAGCGCAAGCGTGACACCGTAGTCAGCTGTAGGCGGACGCAGTCCAAACAGTCCGGAAATATTGCTGATCAGGATAAAGATAAAAATGGTGCCGATATAATTTGCAAATTTGGCCGCATTTTTGCCCATGGTAGAAGATACCATTCCATCAAGCATTTCCACAATCAGTTCAACCGCGTTGAGAAATCCTTTGGGCACATCCCCTGCTTTTTTGACTGCCTTGTTTGCCGCAATACAAAAACCGATGATCAGCAAAAATACAATCAAAACACAGACATGTGTTGTTGTTATCCATACAGTCTGTCCGAACAGCTTATAGGAGAAAACTCCGTGGATCATAAAATCAATGTCCGTACCGCCGGATAACAAAATGCCCTGCCCCATACATTCACCTCCTAAATAATTTATGTGTAAACGGCGAAAGATACGCCGACACCTTCAATGAAATCATGCCGATAAACGCAGCTATCGGACTTGCAAAATTAAATATCATCAGAATTCCCAGTACAACAAGCTCCACCCCATAACGGAACGCGCTTCCCTTCTGCATCCGCCTCGTCGCGGTTCCCTCATCATAGTCAACCGCCTGTGAAATACCTTTTGCCATATGGCATGCCGAAAACACGGCACAACAAAGCCCGATCAGAAGTCCTGCCGCATAATACAGCTTCCGCTGCACAAAAAAAATGGGAATGATCAGCGCAATAATCCCAAAAATCACTATACCGATCACTAAATCCGGTAAAGCATCATTGCCTCTAAATATCTTTTTCATGTTTACTATCCTTATTGTCATCTTGAGGGATATTTATACATCCGGCATCATGAAAAGATGTCCGATGCCCGTCCCGGCTGGGCGGACCGGTAAATATCTTTTTGGAAAAGACATATACATTTCTGCCTCCGGCCAGAGCACCGATAAAGAAAAAGAGAATCATAAAAAAAGACGTGCCTAAATGCTTATCCAGAAAAATACCGATAAAAGAACAGGCAAAAATCGGAACAAGCATGTTAATCCCAAACTGGGTAATCATCGCAAGAGAACGATATACATTTTTGTGATATTTCATCTAACGCTCCCTTTGTCCTTTCTGTTTCCCAACAATCCAAAACCCCATTTATTTCATATTCGAAATAAGTCTGTAATCTCATCCGCAGACTTAAAATTATTATACTAATTTTTATACAAAGAGTCTAGCATTGACTTTTCCATTTCTACAAAGTAATATGAAAAAAATCCAATTCATTTTAACAATTCGTTTTAACAATTCATGAAAATCCGATGACCGGCCTCTCAGGCAGCCGGCAAAGGCATCATCAAAAGGAGCAGACATATGAAAGAACCTGTTTTATACCGAAAAAGACTCATCCCTCAGGAATGCATCTGCCTCAAGGATGATGAGATCATCTTTTTTTCCGATACACAAAAACGCCTCGTCACCAAATGGCATGCGATCCGGCCGCGTAAAGATCTGCACCACGGCTATTCCGCCTATTTCTGGGACGAGGGCTTTAAAGTCAGCAAATTTTATTCTGCTGAAAATAATCTCTTATATTGGTACTGCGATATCATTGATACCGATTATGACAGAGAACAGGGCTCCTTTGTTGCAACCGATCTGCTTGCCGATGTCCTGATCTATCCCGACGGCTTTGTAAAGGTCGTTGACCTTGCGGAGATCACCGAAGCCTATGATAAAGGACTGTTGTCCCTTGGCCTGATGAAGGCTGCCATCAACCGGCTTGACCATCTGCTTTCGCTCATCTATTCCGGACAGTTCAAAGCCTGCCAGGATTTCCTCGATGACATTGAAAGAAATAATCAGTAAAAAATATGTCCACCGATCTGTATTCCGGTAAGCCCCGGAATCGGAGTTCTGAAAAACAGACAATTACCGACCGGTGCCGACCCTGCCATGGCATCCTGTGCCGCAGCATAGCAGGACTGCGTTGCCTTGTGATTGGCAAGGGCAATGGCAAAACGTCCACTGCCAACCGGTGAAAACTGGCGGTTCTGATAAATAACCTCCAATATCGTATTGGGAAATACCGAACTCTTTACACGGTTCATGACAACATTGCCCACCGCAACCTGACCGATGTACGGCTGATTGCCCGCCTCGCAATAGATGATTGCTGCCAAAAGATCAATATCTCCGGATGCAAATGTGATAGAAGACAGGTCTGAAAAACCGGCTGCCATAGCCTGCTTGGTCAGGGCATTTTCTTCTTTTAATTTGGCCTGCAGGGTCGCAATATTATTTTCACTCTCCTCGGCCTTTTGTTCGTATGCCAGTAACTCTGCCTCTTTTTTGGAAATCTGATCCTGATAGTCGGCCACATTGAGGCTGGCCTCATTTACCATCCCGGACACTTCATCCTGTTTGGCAAGTGCCTGCTCCTGCAGAGCCCCAAGTGCCACACGTTCATCCACAATGCTCTGTTCATCATTTTGGATCGTTTCCTGGATCGTCATGTACTCTTCCAGCATTTCCCTGTCATACTGTGACATTCTTTCCACATATTCGGTTTTATTTAAAAAATCCGCAAAGCTTTCTGCATTGAAAAACAATTCCAGATAAGCAGAATCGCCTCTCTCATACATAAACTTAATCCGCTTTTTCATCGCTTCATACTGCTCAGCTTCCCGTTCCTTGGCAATTTCAAGCTCTTTTTGCTTTTCCACAAGCGCATTTTCCTTCTGGGTGATCAGACTCTCAATTCCGGCAAGCTCACTGCTCGTCTGCAAAAGCTCGTCATTTAACTTGTCCAGATAGGTCTGAAGACCTGCACGCTCCTCGTTCAGATTCCCAAGGTCTCCCTGCACCTGTTCAGCCTTTTTTTCAGCCTGATCCTTTTCCCTCTGTGCCTGCTGCAGCTTTCCATATGTAGATGCATCCACCCTGACCGTTGTAGCAAAAAACAGACATGCACATGCTGCAACAATCAGACATAACCACTTTCTTCTCAATACCTGATCCTTCTTTAAAAACATCCTGATAACTGTATTACAAATTTAATTCGATTTTTTTACCGGAATGCCGGTATTCGTGATATTCCACCCCTGCCGCATCAAACATCCTTCTGGATGCAATGCTTGCCGGTGTATCCTTATATTTGTCGGAAGCATAGACAACTCTCTTGATTCCGGCCTGAATGATGGCCTTTGCACATTCATTGCAGGGAAACAGGGACACATACAGCGATGCCCCCTCTAAGCTTCCTCCACGGTAATTTAAAATAGCATTTAATTCGCTGTGCGCCACAAAAGAATATTTTGTCTCAAGCACCGCACCTTCCCTTGCCCAGGGAAAAAGATCATCGGAGCAGCCGTTGGGAAAGCCATTATATCCCATAGACAAAATCCTGTGATCTTTTCCGACAATACAGGCTCCAACCTGTGTATTGGGATCTTTGGATCTCATGCCGGAAAGCATGGAAACTCCCATAAAATATTCATCCCATGAAATATAATCCGTTCTCTGACCTGCCATACCCAACCTCCGATTATACTATTTTGTTCCGAAAATACGATCACCGGCATCGCCAAGACCCGGAACAATATAGCTGTGTTCATTTAATTTTTCATCCAGGGCACCAATATACATATCAACGTCCGGATGTGCCGCCTTCATTGCCTCCACGCCTTCGGGAGCGGCGATGATACACATAAAGTGAATATTTTTGCATCCCTTATCCTTTAACATCTGGATAGCTGCCACACTCGAACCACCCGTTGCAAGCATGGGATCCACTACAAATACTTCTCTTTCGCTGCAGTCTGCCGGCAGCTTGCAGTAATACTCAACCGGTTTTACGGTAACGGGATCTCTGTACAGACCGATATGACCGACCTTTGCAGAGGGAATCAACTGAAGCATTCCGTCTACCATGCCAAGTCCTGCTCTTAAAATCGGAACAACTGCCAGCTTTTTGCCTTTTAATTCCTTAACCGTTGTCTTGCAGATAGGTGTCTCGATCTCAACATCATCAAGCTGCAGATCCCTGGTTGCCTCATAACAGATCAGCATGGCGATCTCACTGATGGTCTGTCTGAAATCCTTGGTTCCTGTCTCTTTTCTTCTGATCAATCCAATCTTATGCTGGATCAGCGGATGATCCATTACTACTACTTTGCTCATTTTCTTATCCTCCTGTATTATGCTCTCTGTCCGTGGTTTATGTTATGATTCGATTGCATCTATTCTTCTCTGGTGTCTTTCTTCCCCGGAAAACTCCGTGTTTAAAAAGGTATCTACGATTTCCAGTGCAAGATTGGGACCTACAATGCCGGCTCCCATTGCCAGTACATTGGCATCATTGTGAAGACGTGTCAGTCTGGCTGAAAGAGTATCTGCGCACAAGGCTGCCCGGATGCCCTTTACCTTGTTGGCTGTGATCGAAATGCCGATACCGGTTGTGCAGATGACAATTCCCTTTTTGCAGCTTCCGTCTGCAACTGCGCATGCCACAGCCTTGCCATAGGTCGGGTAATCGCAGGATGACTTGTCATAACATCCCAAGTCCTTTACCTCTATCCCCTGTTCTTTTAAATGTCTGATCACAAGCTCTTTCAGATCAAAACCGCCGTGATCGCTACCGATTGCTATCATACCTGTCCTCCTGTATTTTTATCATAAGTTGCTACGTTGATCACTTTATGTCCTGCTGCCTTTAAAAGCCGGTTCATAATGGCCTGCCCCATACCACTGCTGGCAAAGGATTCTGCAAAGATAACTTCAATCTCTTCATCGTCAAATTCCCGGAGAATCTCATAAAGTCTGCGTGCTATCATCGCCTCATCCGTTCTTTTCCCGACGCTTTTTTTATCACAGTCGCCGTAATGCTCAATCGTCTCATCCGTTGCTATAACCCCGACTCTTTTTCCTTCCGTACGCAATCGCAAAAGCTCATGATTGATGTAGGAAACCACCTTATCCGTATCTCCGGCAATGATTGTAAGATCTCCTTTGGGAGCATAATGACGATATTTCATTCCCGGTGCTTTGGGCGCAATCCCGCTCGCCGCACTTAAGATCGTCTGATCGATCTTAACCTCATCAAAAATATCCTGCAGCATTTCTTCGGTGATATATCCTGGACGTAAAATAACCGGAATATCCTCCGTCAGGTCTACGATCGTCGATTCCAACCCGATATCACAGCTGCCGCCATCTAAGATCATCTCAATCCTGCCATCCATATCCTCAAGCACATACCTCCCGGTCGTCGGCGATGGTCTGCCGGAAGTATTGGCACTCGGTGCAGCAATATATCCTCCCGCATTTTTGATCAATGCCTGCGCAATCGCATCAGACGGAAAACGAACAGCCACCGTTGAAAGACCGCCTGTTGTCTCAAGCGGAACGGCCTCGCTCTTTTGAAAGATCATGGTCAACGGTCCCGGCCAGAAGTGGTCTGCCAGGATTCTTGCACTTTCCGGTATATAGGATACAATCCCGGGAAGATCTTTTAAGTCCGCAATGTGCACAATCAACGGATTGTCGGACGGACGCCCCTTTGCCGCATATATCTTCCGGGAAGACTCCGGATTGAGCGCATCCCCTCCCAATCCATAAACAGTCTCTGTCGGGAAGGCAACCAGACCGCCGTTTTTTAATATTTCTCCGGCTTCCTTTATAACCGGATCATTTACCAGATCTTTGGCACTGACCCTGGAAACAACCTCAAAACGCGTATTCATCTTATCAACTCCGCTATTATTATCTTATCTTTCATCATAACACAATTTAAAATGCATTGAAATACCTTTGAATGCCCATATAAATCTGAAATGCCAGTTTTTCCTGATAGGCGTCATCTACAAGCTTTTCCGCATCTTTCGGGTTTGATAAAAAGCCACACTCAACGATCACCGTTGGCATGGCCGATTTTTTTAAAATATAGTAACTGTCATTGGCTTTTTCCTGTCTCGGTGCATCGATACAAAGCCCCTGATTGAGCGTATTCTGCAAAATAGCTGCTGCCTGCTGCCCTTCTTTGGAATTGGCATAATAAAAGCACTGAGGACCATAAACCGCACTGTCCTGAAAGCTGTTCTGATGAATACTGACAACCAGATCTGCTTTTTCCTTTGCCATCACTTCAATTCTGCGGCGCATATCCTGTGCTTTTTTATTGGTAGCATCCTCATCATAAAGGCCACAATCCGTTTTCCTTGTCAAAACAACATGCATATCGGTTTGTTTTAACAAAGTCTCCAATTTGAGTGCAACAGCAAGATTGATATCTTTCTCAAGTATCCCGCCGACGCCGACCTTTCCCGGATCACACCCTCCATGTCCGACATCAATCACAACCGTTGTTTCCTTATCCGGTTGTACAGACAGAGTATATACTGCTGCCTGCCTGGACAAAACGACCATTGCGACCAGAAGGAAAACCGCCATCCCCGCTCCTATTATCCGATGCTGCATCTTTCCTCACATCACATACCTTTTTTAGAATTTATGCAACAGCCGATGCTTATATTCAGGCAGATGCTTATTGTTGTAAATATGCTGCTATCTCATTCCAGATATCTGCTTTTTCCTGTCCCAGTCTCCATCCTGCAATACCGGCCAGATCATACTGGCTCATGATATTAAGCTTTACTGCAATGGATTCGCTTTCTTCAAGCCATACCTCATAATTTGTTCCATCAACCGAAAACTGCGCCTTGTACTGACATGCTGCATCATCCCACACAGTCGTCGCACCGTTGGCATTGAGAAAGTTTTCAATCTCATTCATGCCGTAGGCTACCTGACCAATCTCCCCATTGGTTGTCCACAATCTGGTATAAAAAGGAATGGCATTGATAACCTTTGCAGAAGGAACCTGTGATACTGTTTTTTCGATACCGCTCTGTACAAAATCAATAGATGCATTGGATCCGACGCCGTCTGCAGCGGCAACATGCTCATCATATCCCATGATGATCACATAATCGACCGCTTCTCCCTGTCTTCCCCTGTCATAATTCAACAGATAACCATTGTCAGCGGAAAGTATGATCCCATTTTTATGACATTCGATATACAATTCCCTTAAAAACTGAATATAACCCCTGGCGGCATCTGTGCTGACCGATTCAAAGTCAACATTAATACCATCCAGATGATATTCCAGTGCTGTACTGATCAGACCATTGATCAGATTCCGCCTGCTTGTGGTATTGTTTACCACATTTGCAGTAGATACATCTTTATTGGTAAAATTATCTAAAAGAGCCCACACCTGTATGCCTCTGTTGTGCATAGCCGCAACATAACCTGCATCCGCAAGGGATGAAAACCCGCCATAGTCATCGCTTAATGCAAACCATGTCGGCGAGATCACATTGACGCCCTGTGTACTGTCAAGCAGTCCCTGCGCATATGCATTGGCATCCCTGTTGGTCACCATATTCCACACCAGACAGATCTTGCCATCCCTCTCAAGCGGTGCATATGCCGGTGCAACATAATCGGTCACCGGTGCAGGTGTCACAGGATCCGTCTCCTCAATCCGTTTATTTTCAACATAACCGCTGATACCGTCATAGGTAGTTACCAGACTCCAGGTATCCATTTCTTCTACCAGACGTACATCATCGCCCTTTTGAAGATCTGCCAGTATTTCACTCTTAACTCCGCCCAGCACACGGACCTGTGTATCCTTTTTAACGGTAGCATGACGCTCCTCATCCCAGACTGTATCGATCAGGACGCGGTTTGGCTCTCCAAAATACTGATAGGAGAAATTGCTGAATCTTTTGATAAATTCGTCTGCCAGATATACAGTATCATTGGCAGCCAGTGTCAGCGCATAAGCTTCTGATACAAATTCACCGCCAAATGTATAATCCGTACTTCCGATCGCCGTGGATAACAATGCCGAATCGGTTGTAAATAAAAGCTGCTGTTCTGACATATCATAATAAAAATGATTGTTTAAATTCTGATCTACAAATGAAAACGGAAAATACACATGTCCATCCCTGTAGATGGCATCCTCTTCGATACGCTCATCATTGTAGATGATCGCGGTTTCCTCACCGCCCGACACATTAAAATAGGCATTTAAATCTGCTCTCTCATTTGAATAGGAATACCTTTCGAGCAGTCCTGTTGAAACTCCGATCAGTACAACCACAACAATCAGGGCAACTGCAACCAGTACAGGTACGTGATTTTTTTTCATATGTATATCCTCCGATTTGCTTTTGAATACGAACTCTATCGAAGTCGATTATATCAAATATTTTATGTCGGCACAATGCTTAAACTCCCCAATCCCTTTGTCTGTAGCAAACCTCTGATCAGCATAGAAGGACCTTGATCATCACCCGTTAAGCATTTCATGGCTTTTATAAAATACCGGCTAAAATATGGTCATAGCGGATTTCTCTGACACATCCATGTTCATCTGTTACCAGATCCGCCATATAACCATGCTCTTCCCGAAAAACAGCTGTACTGATTCTTTTAGGCGAAGCAACTTCGCCGTCCAGATAAAGTATCGCCCCTTTTTTCAGGGATGCAGTTAAGTCTTCCTGCATTTGTTTTTGCTTTGTTTTCTTATTTGCTTCCATAAATTGTTATTGTACCTCCATGGACTGTTTTTATGATGTATCGGCATCAGGCATGATTCAGCATCCCCAAAAGGTTTGTGATATATTATTAAAAATTGGAATCATACTTTTCCTGATAATGACGATACTATAAAAAGGATCAAGAATACTGCGGGACATGTAGATAAATTGTGTTTTCACTGATGAATTTGACGTTGTATCATGAAAATCTGATTGGAAATAATCATTGATCAGGCACGAAGCCTTAGACGACCGCTAACGGTCAAAAATGAATACGATCTGCTTTAAAGAATTCACTTTTAAAATGACATATAAAATAAGATAATCCCCATGCCTCCTTCCTATACGGATTGCCCCGGAAGCATCTTGTATGGTCATTATACTTTAATTGTTAATCTTTGACAAGATGCGTTTTTATTTTTTGGTAAATATGCACAAAGAAAAAACCGGTGTATTTTCCTGCCCTTTTATAATTCTAAAATTTTTTTAAACTGGCACCTGCCTCTATTGACTTAATAAACTATACATTATAAGATACATTTACAATTTTTTCGCACGCAGTAAGGATGTGATAACATGAAAATCGAAAAAATTAATGACAATCAGATCCGCTGTACGCTCACGCGCAGCGATCTCGCCAGCCGCAAACTCAAGATCAGCGAACTGGCTTATGGAAGTGATAAAGCCAAGTCCTTATTCAAAGATATGATGGAACAGGCCTCTTATGAATTCGGGTTTGAGGCAGATGATATTCCGCTTATGATAGAAGCCGTCCCGATCAGCTCCGAATGCATCGTTTTAACGATCACAAAGGTGGAAGATCCCGAAGAACTCGATACCCGCTTTTCAAAATTTGCGCCTTCTGTTCACGATGAAGAGCCGGCCGATGATGATATGGAAGATATTTCAGAGGAAGTCATGGATCTGTTCCACAAGGTTCAGAAATCCGATCAATTACCCAAAGGCTTATCCGGCGGCACTCCTTCCAAAGATAAAAACAAGACTGAGTTAAGGACCGTTGAGGCCTGCTGCTTTTCTTTTGAAGCCCTCAATGAGGTGATCCGGTTTGCCCATGTCGCCAAAGGCTTTGTACTTTGCCAAAATTCATTATATAAAGATAAAGCATGCGGTCATTATCACCTTGTGATCTACAACCGTAATATCGGTGTCCGGGAGTTTAACCAGTTAAGCAATGCCGCCTCCGAATACGGACAGGTTTTGAAAAGCACTGCCAATCCGGAAGGCTATTACAATGAGCATTTTGAAACGATCATCAGAGATCACGCACTGCAGTCACTCGCTGCGGTATAAATGACAATCTCTGATACACCAAAGCCATAAAGTGATAAAAAAGGCTGTGACATCCGCAAGGTGTCACAGCCTGATTTATTATTATGACAATGATTATAAGCTGTTAATTTTAGCCATTAATTCATCAATATCAATTCCATGAACTGCCGCAGCTTCTTCCAGTGTTTCCATCTGGGATGCGGGACAACCCAAACAATGCATTCCTGCTTCCAGTAAAACCGGAACAACATTCTGGTCTTTTACAAGAATTTCACCGATTGTCATGTCTTTTGTGATTCCTGACATTATCTACGCCTCCTTCAACTTGGATTTATTTCTGGTTTAGTATAACCTAATCACCGTATTTTATCAATGAATGTATTTATAAAATTTCTCATAAATCTATTCCTGTTCGGCAATCCGGCAGATAATATCCACACAGGTATCTATTCCCAGTGTAGAACTCTTGAGCATCAGATCATAATAATCAGCCTTGCCAAACTCTGTATTGGTATAATAAGTACAATATTTTCTGCGGGCTTTATCAATGGCCTTCATTTCATCCAAAATCTGACTTTCGGAATATCCGGGCATCTGGCTCTTTAAGTTCTGCAGTCTGAAATAAGGGGATGCTGCGATAAATACATGCAAAGAATGATCAAATTCTTTTAATACCACATTGGCATTTCTTCCTACGATCACGCACTTTCCTTTTTCTCCGACCTTGCGGATCGCATCTCTCTGGGCCTCGAAAAGCTTTTCGTTTAACGGCTTATTGTAAAAATCAAACAAACTCTGTCCAAGTCCGAAATTGTGGGGAACCTTTTCATCATAATGACGAAAATCCTCTGCTGTCAGGCTCGCAGATTCCATTGCTGAGCGGATAATCACATCCTTATCCATGTAGTAATATCCCAGCCGGTTGGCAACAGCTTTTCCGATCTGTCCGCCTCCGGCCCCGAATTCTCTGCTGATTGTAATAATTTTCTTCATAGCCGTTACCTCCTATAATACTTTATTCAGGAAATCAATGGTTCTTTGTTCTTTGGGATTTTGCAGTACTTCCTGCGGTGTACCCTCTTCTACGATATAACCGCCGTCCATAAACAGGACACGGTCTGCAACCTCTCTGGCAAATCCCATTTCATGTGTAACGATGACCATGGTCATACCATCTGCCGCCAGATCCTTCATAACCTGGAGAACCTCTCCTACCATTTCCGGATCCAGTGCGGAGGTCGGTTCATCAAACAACATGATATCCGGCTTCATACAAAGCGCTCTTGCAATCGCAATTCTCTGTTTTTGTCCACCGGAAAGCTGACTGGGATAGCTTTCCTTCTTTTCTACCAGTCCAACCTTTTGAAGCATTTCCAATGCACGCTCTTTGGCTTCTGCCTTGGAGCATTTCTTGAGCATGTTGGGAGCAAGCATCAGGTTGTCTAAAATGTTTAAATTGTTGAAAAGATTAAAATGCTGGAATACCATTCCGACATTTTCACGCAGCTTGTTGATATTGGTCTTTTTGCTGGTAACATCCATATCATTGACAATGATCGTACCACCCGTGGATTCCTCAAGACGGTTGAGACATCGCAGGAATGTGGATTTGCCGGAACCGGACGGTCCGATGACAACCACAACTTCCCCTTCATAAATATCGGTTGAGATATCCTTTAATACCTCCAGGCTGCCAAAGCTTTTTTTGAGATTTTCAACATGAATCTTTAATTTTCTATCTTCCAACGTTTAATCTCCTTTCCATAACCTTTGCACATCTTGAAAGAATCGTGATGACGATCAGATACATGATGCCGACAATTGCCCAGGTCTGAAATGCCATAAAGGTATTGGCCTGTACGTTTTTGGCTGTATTGACAAGTTCCGGGAAGCCGATAACCGACAAAATAGAAGTATCCTTTAAGGTGATGATAAACTGATTGATAAAGGTCGGAATCATTGTACGGATTGCCTGCGGCAGTACAACCTTACGCATGGCCATTCCATAGGAAAGCCCTAAAGACCGGGCCGCTTCCATCTGTCCTATGTCAACAGACTGGATACCGGCTCTGATGATCTCAGCCATATAAGCACCACAGTTTAACGCCAGACAGATCGTGCCGGCCTGTAATGCGGAAAGCGTCACATTAAAGCCACCGATAATCGTATTGAAAAAATAGGGTGCTCCAAAATATACAAAGAACGCCAATACGATCATCGGCACTCCTCTGACAATATCTACGAAAATCTGGGAAACGATATTACAGACTCTGCTTTTTACCACACCAAGCAATCCGAAAAGAAGACCGATGATGCAGGCAAAAAATAACCCAAGCAGTGCAAGTAACAGGGTCTTGCCCATTGCGGCTATCAGCATATTGCCATACACTGTTATAATTTTTACCATAACTTTTTCCTTTCTGTATCTTTAAATATATTCTATTTCAGATATCAGGATCAAAAGGTCAAAAAGCCGTCCGTGCCTGCACGATAAGACTTCTGAACCCGGACCCCTAACATTATTTTATACTATATTGTCCAAAAAAGAAAGATGCCGGACAGGAGAAAGTCCTCCCGCCCGGCGATCCGTCAGATATCATATAAGCTTCTGTTGATTATTCTCCAAGATACTTAGCAAGGATTTCGTCATATTTGCCGTTAGCCTTGATGTTTGCAAGACCTGCATTGAACATATCGATCAGTTCCTGATTGTCTGCATTGAAAATAGCCATACCGTACTGAGCAGGTTCGTTGCCTGTTCCGTCTACTAATTTCATTGCAAGACCGCCGTCTTTGATGTTTGCTGACATGATCGGAGTATCATCAAATACTGCTGCAACCTGACCGCCGATAACAGCCTGATACATTGTAGGTGAATCCTCAAAATATGTGATCGTAAATCCATATTCATCTTTGAGGCTTTCTGCATATGAAGCGCTCATGGATCCTGTCTTAACAGCTACTGATTTGCCGGAAAGATCATCAAATCCGTCAATATCTGAGCTTTCTGCCACTGCCATGCACTGGTTGGCATCATAATAACCATCTGAGAAAATCCAGCCTGAAGCCTTACGTTCGTCAGTGATTGAAGCTCCTGCGATCATACCGTCAGCCTGACCGGCCTGGCATGCTGCGATGGAAGCATCCCATCCAAGAACCTGTACTTCATAATCAAATCCCTGATCTTCAGCAACTGCTGCAAGGATATCCATATCAATACCTACAAAATCACCTGCATCATCTGTGTACTCGAAAGGCTTAAAGGATGTATCTGTACCGATCACCCATGTCTTTTTGGATGCATCTGTTGCTGTATCTGCTGAGTCAGCTGATGTTGTGTCGGCAGCTTCTGTTGTCTCTGTTGTCTCAGCTGCACCTGTTGATGCAGGTTCCTCTGTGCTGCCACATGCTACAAGGCCAAATACCATTGTAGATGCCATAAGTAATGCTAATAATTTCTTTTTCATAACCATTTCTCCTCTCTTGGTCCTTAGTTTCAGGCAACCATGGTACTTATTTTACAATATAAAGATGTATGTGTCAAAAGAATAAACACAAAAACATACCAATATCATCTGATACCACGGCCTACTGCCCATCTATATCAACAGCCCGGTTTCTGTACCCGGCTATGATATTCATTGTTTGCAGGCATCGACAAAAGCCTGTACAAGCCTGCGGCTTTCCTCGTTTACCTGATAGGAAAATTCCGGATGCCACTGAATTCCCAGCATAAATTTTTTATCTTTGACCTCAATCGCTTCAACCAGCCCGTCTTCCGAATACGCAGAAACATCGACACAGGGCGCCGGTGTTTTGACCGCCTGATGGTGATAACTGTTGACACCGTGGAAGCCTGCACCGACAATGTCGGAAAGCTTTGTTCCTTCTTCCACACGGATCCGGTGAGCTGTGACATCATACGGTGGCTTCATATGATGCTCTGCCCTGCATGGATATTCGGTCGGCAGATCCTGATACAGATCACCACCAAGATATGCATTCATAAACTGAATTCCGCGGCAGATACCAAGCACCGGCTTATCCTCTCTGAGTGCCATACCCAATAAGATGCCTTCCATTTCATCCCTTTCCCTGCAGGGAATGCCGCAATTGGCAGCTGCTTCCTTTCCGTATACATAAGGTCCTACATCATGTCCTCCGGTAAACAACAGACCGTCACACAGTGCGAATGCCTGCAGAAGCTCCTCTTTATCCGTTGTAAGCGGAAGCATAATAGGAAGCGCACGGCATTGTTCCAGCACCTTCATATAGCCCGGGAGCATCCAATAACTCTCTTTTTCATCATCATATAACGGAATCAATCCGACAACCGGTCTTTTCATACGTTCTCCCTTATCATCAGACCGCCGCAGTCAGATATTTCTCATACAACGGTCATGTCCGATCCTGTAAACAAAAAAGCCCCTGCCCATTCAGCAGACGCCCTTGTCTATTACTTGATACAATATACAATCATTATCCAAAAAATGCAACTGTTTTTTTTACGCACAAGACTCTTTTCTATTTTTTTACACTTGTTTTATCATGATGAATGTATTAGAATACATCTATGAAGGACAAGATTTTATCTATACAAGGAGGATAATGACTATGGCATTCGTAATTAACGATGGTTGTGTAGCATGTGGTGCTTGTGAAGGAGCATGCCCTGTTGGAGCAATCAGCATGGGAGATGGCAAATTTGAAATCGACGCAGATAAATGTGTAGATTGTGGTACATGTGCCGGTCAGTGCCCTACAGGCTCTATCGAGGCTGAATAATCAGTTTTGATATATCGACCGTTAAATAATAAAAAGCCTCACCGTACGGTGAGGTTTTTTATTGTATTTTTATGGTTTATGGTCTGTCAGCCCTCATTCGTCTGATAACGTTTCTCCAAATTGGCAAATTTGGTATAATCCGGCAGCCATGCAAGCTTGACTACTCCTGTCGGACCACTTCTCTGCTTTGCCACATTGATCTCCGCAATTCCGATTTCCTTGGAATCTTTGTTATAATAGTCATCTCTGTAAATAAACATTACGACATCGGCATCCTGCTCAATCGCTCCGGATTCTCGAAGATCTGATAACATCGGACGCTTATCCGGTCTTTGTTCAACGGCACGACTAAGCTGCGACAGTGCGATAACCGGAATATCCAGCTCTCTCGCCAATGACTTTAGAGATCGGGAAATTTCTGAAATTTCCTGCTGCCTTGATTCGGATGCAGCTCTGCTTGAGCCCTTCATCAGCTGCAAGTAGTCGATGATGATCAGCTTGATATCCTTTTCCATTTTGTATTTTCTGCACTTGCTGCGAAGCTCCGATACCGTAAGGCTCGGCGGCGCATCAATGATCAGGTTGGAGTCTCCGATCTCTCCCGCCGATCTTACGATCTTTTCCCATTCGTCATCGGAAAGATTTCCGGTACGGATATGGCCGGAGTCAACATTGGATTCCAATGAAAGAAGTCGGTTTACAAGCTCAACCTCTCCCATTTCCAAACTGAAGATAGCAACTGACATATTTTTGCGCAGTGCCACATATTCTGCAATATTTAATACAAAAGCGGTCTTTCCCATTGCGGGACGCGCTGCGATCAGTACAAGGTTGGATCCGTGAAGACCCGCCAGCTTGTAATCCAAATCCAGAAAGCCGGTTGGAACACCGGTCACATTGCCGGAAGACTGTGATGCAGCCTCAATCCTTGATAAAGCCTGCATAACAACCTCATCAATCGGCATATGTGATGATATCTTGCGCGACTGCACCAGATCAAACACCTTTTTCTCGGTTTCCTCAAGCAGGGAATTGTAATCCTGCTTTCCTTCATAACAGGCATTTGCAATTCCTTCATTGATCTTTATCATCTTGCGCAGAGTAGACTTTTCAATCAGGATGTTGCAAAAATCCCGTATCAGGCTGGAATTGGTATCTGCGACCAGTCCCCCAAGATACTCTATATTGTTTATCTCATCCGGGATTCCCTTTTCCTTCAGCTTGTTTTGAAGAGGAATGACATCGGGGACGCTTCCTCTGTCATACAATTCGACAATAGCATCAAATATAATGCCGTTTTGTTTCCCGTAAAAATCATCTGAGGTCAGCAGCTCCGTTGCTGTTACAATCGCATCTTTATCGGATATCATCGCACCGATAACCGCCTGCTCCGCATCCAGACTGTAAGGCATGACCCTCTTTTTAATTTGCTCTTCTGCCGGCATATTGCACTCTTCCTAACTCTTTTACTGCTCTGTAACTTTTACACGGATCATTCCGCTTACCTTGGGATGAAGCTTTACCTTTACCTCGTATGTGCCGAAATTTTTGATGGCCTCGGGCAATACAAGCTTCTTTTTATCAATTTCCCTGCCAAACTGCTCCTTGTATGCAGCTGCGATCTCCTTGGAAGATACGGAGCCAAACGCCTTTCCGCCCTCGCCAGATTTCATCTTGACAACAACGATCTGCTCTTCCATTTCTTTTGCAAAATCCTTAGCCGCCTGCAGCTGCTCTGCAGCAATCTTTTCTTCATTGGCCTTCTGCAGCTTAAGGTCATTTAAGTTTTTGGGTGTAGCCTCCACACCAAGCTTGTGTGGCAGGATGTAGTTTCTCACATATCCATCGCTTTTTTCAATGATATCTCCCTTTTTTCCTACATTTTTAACATCTTCCAACAAAATAATCTTCATCTAGATCTCTCCTTTTTCCAACATAGTCGTCAATGTCTCTTTCAGAATATCGATTGCCTGTTCTACCGATACTTCCTTAAGCTGCGCCGCAGCAACATTGATGTGTCCGCCGCCGCCCAGTTTTTCCATGATGATCTGGACATTGATCTCATCCATACTGCGGGCACTGATATAAATCAAATTATTATATTCTGTCAGCACAAAGCTGGCCTTGATTTTGTTCATATTGAGCAGCTCATTGGCCGCCTGGGCACCGACAACAGTCGGGCTTAGGGAATCTCCCGGATCGCATACGGAAATAGCAAATGCATCCTTGAAAATCTCCGCCCTGCTGATGGTCTCGGCCTTGATCCGGTAATCAGTCACGTCATCGCGGAACATCTTGCGCACACGCAAAACATCCGCACCGCTCCTGCGCAGATATGCAGCCGCTTCAAACGTACGGACACCTGCTTTGGCTGTAAAATTGTTGCTGTCTATAACAATTCCTCCGTACAGACAGTCTGCCTCTGTACCTTTCAGACGCAGTCCGTCGATATACTGGATAACCTCCGTGACCATTTCACAGGTACTCGACGCATAGGACTCTATATAGGACAGAGTTGCATTTTCAATATATTCTTCTCCCTGTCTGTGATGATCCAGCACAACGATCGAGCGGCACTGCTTTAACAGCTCCGGACATTCTGTAATACTCGGCTTGTTGACATCCACTACAACCAGACAGGTATTGTTGCCTGCATATTCCATTGCCTGCGAACTGCTGATCAACACCGGATCCTCAGTATCAACAGATTCCATAAAATGATCCACCATAGGCTTTAAACTCGGCGGAACTTCATTAAGGACAATATTGGCAGTCCTTCCAAGAGATTTGGCAATACAGCATATACCGACAGCAGCACCAAAGCTGTCTACATCGGGCATCCGGTGTCCCATGACAAGAACACGATCTCTTGTTGAGATCAGTTCCTTTAAGGCATGTGCTTTTACACGCGCTTTTACACGGGTATTTTTTTCAACACGCTGGCTCTTTCCTCCATAGTAGCTTACGCCTTCCTTGGTCTTGACAACGGCCTGGTCACCGCCACGGCCCAAAGCAAGATCAATGGATGTACGTGCATATTCATAATTTTGTGCATAGGTAAGACCTCCGACACCCACACCGATACTCAGAGTCACCGACATTTCATTGCCGATATTGACTGTTTTGACCTCTTCAAGAAGATCAAAACGATTTTCCTCCAGTGTCTTTAAAGCCTGCTTGCGGATGATAAAGAAAAATTTATCCTTCTCCATCTTGCGAACAATACCGTCAAGTGAGGCAAAATACTTGTTGACACGCCTTTCGATAAGCGCGGTCAAAAGCGAGCGGCGTACCTCCTCCACACTGTCAAGTGCTTCTTCATAATTATCAAAATACAAAAGTCCGACTGCCAGACTCTGATTGTCAATTTCTCTCAGAGCAAGCTTTAATGCAGTCTGATCAAACAGATAGATTGCGATCAGATGCCCCTCGTAAGGCCCGTCCGAGGTAAAAACGTCACTATTGGCAACCATTTCATCCAAAGGAATTTTTTTCATTTTGGCATGAAAATCACGGTCCTCATACTGGAAATCCACTTCCGCTTCATCCTCTTCCTTCCCCGGAAATTTATCCTTTGTCAAAGAAGGAAACAGAGAATGGATCATTTTGCTTTCCGGCTTGGTCTTTCCGGCAATCTGTATGAAAGCCCGGTTAGCCCAGATGATCCTGCCGCTCTCATCCAACAGCGCATTGGGCAACTCCAGATCCCGCAAAAGCCGTTTCTGTATCTGTCCATACTGTGTTGCAAAGCTGACCAACTCCGTCATGACAACCGGTCTGTTGAAATGCTCCATGAGTAAAAAAACAACCAGATAAATCAAAGTAAACACAGACATCAGAATACCTGCAGTCACATCGATCGTATAAGTGATAATATCTGTAATTGCCAGTAATACGCCAAATATTAACGGCATCTGAAAATATAAGCGTAATCTTCCCTTGAATTTTAAATTTTTGTCCATTTGCAACTGCCTCATTTTGTCTCATTCTGCTAAAGAGACATCTATAAAAATCATTCCAATAAACAAAAAGTGTACATATGTCCATCTTCATATATCAGGTCATATACGTTATTAGTATACCATTAAAACCATTATTTTGCACATACTATATATGGTGGTATATGATAAAAAGTTCGCTTTAAATATACAGTTTAGGGGATATCAACAAAAAAAGACCAGCTGCCGAAATCCATCAGCAGTTGGTCCTTGAAAATCATATTAGTCCTGAACGTAGGGCATCAAAGCGATGTGACGAGCTCTCTTGATAGCTACTGTCAAAGCTCTCTGATGTTTAGCACAGTTTCCTGTGATACGGCGAGGAAGGATTTTTCCTCTTTCAGAAACATATTTTCTTAATTTAGCTGTATCTTTGTAATCGATAACATTATCTTTACCGCAGAATACACAAACTTTTTTTCTTCTACGGATTCCACCTCTTCTCTTCATGGGAGAATCGGATTTGTCTGTCTTGTTAAAAGCCATGTCTTTGCCTCCATTCTGTTTCTCTAATTGAACGGCAATTCCTCGATACCTTCGGGGATATTGATAAATCCTGCACCAGCCTCAACCGGAGCGGCATTATTCTGAGCAGGCACATAACCACCATTGTCAGAACCACCCTGGGCATTTTTGCTTTCAGCAAATTCCTGATCTTCTACAACTACATCTGTGGTATATACCTTCATACCATCTTTGTTGGTATAGCTGCCGGTCTGAATACGTCCGGTAAGAGCGATCTTGGTTCCCTTGTGCAGATATTTTTCTGCAAATTCACCCTGTCTTCCAAAAGCAACACAATTAATAAAGTCTGCAGTCTGGCCATCCTGACTGTTGCGGCCTCTACGGTCTACAGCAACGGAATATCTTGCAATAGCCAGTGGCTGATCTCCCTGTGAGTATCTCACTTCAGGATCTCTTGTTAATCGTCCCATTAGAATTACTTTATTCATATATTTTCCTACTTTCTATTATGCCTCGTCTTGTCTTACGCATAAGAATCTGATGACATTTTCCATAAGACGAACATTGTTTTCAACGTCGTAAGGAACCTTTGCATCAGCATCGAACTGGATGAAATAATAGAATGCTTCACTCATTTTCTGAATGTCATATGCAAGTTTCTTCTTGCCCCATTCATCAACATTTGTGATTGTTCCACCGAATCTCTCGATATAGCCTTTAACTTTTTCGATCGTTGCGGCTCTTTCATCGTCTTCGATTTTAGCACTAACAATAACGGCTAATTCATATTTGTTCATGCTTGTTACCTCCTTTTGGTCTCTGGCCCCCTAACTTTTAGTAGAGAGCAAGGAATAATATATCACAAACATGAATGATACCATCTATCCACGCAAATTTCAAGTATTTTTGTGGATTTCTTTTGTATTTTTTTGCACCTGTGTCCGCGGCATCATCAGCTGATGTCCGCACCCCTCACACTTTAACCGAAAGTCTGCACCCGTGCGCAGCACGATCCAGTTTTTACTTCCACAGGGGTGCTGCTTTTTAAACGTAATGATATCCCCAACCTGATAATCCATGAAAATCCTCTTTCTCAATGAACCTCGATCTGTGAAAGGATTTCACCGATCGGTCCGCTGATCACTAAATCGGCCATCGCATCCCTTGATGTCGGCGCTTTGTTAATGACAACCAGCTTGTTTCCTTTATAATAGTCGATCAGCCCTGCTGCCGGATATACGACCAGCGAAGTACCTCCGATTATCAGCATATCTGCCGATGCGATCGCATGGATGGCATTGGTCAGGGTGTCCTGATCAAGCCCCTCTTCATATAAAACCACATCCGGCTTGACCGTTCCTCCGCATTCACACGCAGGTATCCCCGGGGAATTGAGAATATACTGTGAATCATAAAACTTTCCGCATTTCTCACAATAATTGCGCAGCACACTTCCATGCAGCTCATATACCGTCCTGCTGCCGGCTGCCTGATGCAGACCGTCTATATTTTGTGTTACAACGGCTTTTAATTTTCCTGCTTTTTCCAGCTCTGCAAGCTTTTTGTGCGCTGCATTGGGCTTTGCGGAGGGGCAAAGCATCTTATCCTTGTAAAACCTGAAAAATTCAGAAGGATTTCTTCTGTAAAAGGTGTGACTGAGAATCGTCTCCGGCGGATAATCATATTTTTGATGATACAAGCCATCCACACTTCTGAAATCCGGAATACCGCTCTCTGTAGAAACTCCTGCGCCTCCAAAAAAAACAATAGAATTGCTTTCATCTATCATCTGCTGCAATTTTTCTACCTCTGTCATAAATACCTCCTATAAAAAAACAGTTCATGCAGGATCTGCATGAACTGTCTGACTTGCTATGATTAAATGTAAATCTGAAAACGATTGGTCTGTGTTGTCAGATTGTCTGCGACCTGATTTAAACGGCTGGTTGCATTTTTAATTTCACCGATAGTTGCTGTCAGCTCTTCTGCACTTGCAGCAGTCTCCTGCGTAGATGCCGCATTCTCCTCTGCGATAGCGGAAAGGCTTTCAACAGACATGATCACGCGGCCTTTGGCTTCATCCAGAGTTTTGGTACTCTGGGCAATGCTTTCAACACCTTCCATGGTAACGATCAGTCCATTATTAACCTTATCAAATACACGCTTGGTCATCTCAACCTTGTCTGCCTGGAAACCAATGATGGCATCAACGGTATTCATCGTCTTAACCGCCTGCTCGGTATCTGCCAGCAGATTATTGATAATCCCTTCGATTGTCTTGGCTGACTGGTTGGACTGTTCGGCAAGATTTTTGATCTGCTCGGCAACAACGGCAAAACCGCGTCCGCTTTCACCGGCTCTTGCTGCTTCAATGGATGCATTTAACGCCAACAGATTGGTCTCACTTGCGATGGAGGAAATCAGCTCTGTCGCTTTGTGGATCTCCTGTGCTGATTCGTTGGTTGTATTGGTCTGTTCATATATAACTGCAATCTGTGCTTTTACTTTTTCGGAAATCGTCTTTAACTCGCCTACGGAGTCAACACCTTCCTGACCGGCCGCCTTCATCTGATCGGCATTGACGATCAGCTTGGCAACAGCATTGCTTGTTTCTTCAATTCCTTCACCGATACGTCCGATCGCATCGGATACAGCCTGTGTCTCAGAAGCCTGTGCGGTCGCACCGTTGGCCATATCTCCCATGCTTCTTGCAACATCCTCAGATGCTGTGCTGGTCTGTTCGGCCATCTTATCCAGACGTGCGGTTGATTCCTCAATAACATCGGATGTATTGCCGACCTGGCCGATAACATCCTTTAACTGACCGATAACCATATTGGCATGGTCTGCCAAAACACCGATCTCATCCTTGCGTTCCAGATCGATCTTGCCAAGCTCTGCGGTCAGATCACCACTTCCGGCACGATCCAGTGTGGCAATAATACGGTCAACAGAATTGCCAAGCTTCCATGCAAATGCCTGCATTACGAAAAACATGACAACCGAATTTAAAATAAAGATCAGAAGCATCGGTACCTTGACCGTTGCCAGAACATCTTTTCCATAGAAAATACGAATTCCAAGCATCAGCTCGGCAAAAGTTGCAACCAGCGGAACAACTGAATAGATCAGCAGCTTCCATTTGATGTTAAGCTTAATATCTGTTTTTTTCGTCATACCCAAACCTCTCTTTTATCATCTATTGTAACGTTCCCCTAAATAATCCCATTTATGAGCATATTATACCATACTTTTTCATAATTGTAAGGTCTATTTTCCCATTTTAAGAGCATTTTAGAGCATTCTATATATTTATACCGTTTCATCTCCCACAACCTGGTCTCTTCCGTTCCTTTTTCCCCGGTAAAGATACTCATCCGCTCTTTTAACAACCTGTTCAATACTTTCCTTTTGTCTATAAGAAGATATGCCGAATGTCATGCTGACATGAAAGCTCTGTCCCTCATATGTAAACTCCGTATCCCGGATGCTCTCGATCACACGTTCCACAATCTCACGGGCAGTCCGGTAATCTGTTTTAAACGCAAGCAGGAATTCTTCACCACCCCAGCGGATGGGAACACCCTGTTCTCCTACCAGCTCCTCCATGACTTCTGAAATTCCGGTCAGCACCATATCCCCGCATTCATGACCGTAGGTATCATTGATCTTTTTGAAAAAGTCAATATCTCCCAGTGCAACGACAACCTGTCTGCGGTAATTACTGCTCTCCGCAAGATCAATATATTTGGACAGCTCCATGCGCCCTGCGCGCCGGTTGTACAAACCGGTAAGAGGATCCCTGTAAATGAGGGTCTGCAGGTTAGCGCCCACCTCCTGCGCATGTCTGCCCATATCTCCCAGCTCATCGCTCCTTTGTAAAATAGCAGCAGGCATCCGGGTCTTAAAGTTATTTTCTGCCAGACTTCCGATATAATCACCGATCTGTTTAAGAGCTTTTACAATATTACTCGCATACATGGATGCAATCACAAAAACAGCCATCAGAGCGATCAAAAAGACGATCACGATCTTGGTCACGATCGTATGTACACTGACTTTTACACTCTCATTGGTCATACCGGCAAATACCATTCCGCATATTTCATTTCCGTTTCGCAGCGGAACATAATATCCGTAATAAAACTGTCCGTTGATTTCAACGCGATCCGAATAATATTCGTTGCCCATCCGGATGGCCTCGATGATATTGGCATCTTCCGTCGTTGTATGGATAAACCGTCCTCCGTCGGAATCCTTTATTGTAGTCAGCATCCTGGTATCTCCATAAAAAATACTGATCTCATTTCCTGTGTTTTCTTTTATCTGGTCGATCAGTGTATAATCTCCGCTCAGATCAACGCCACCCATCAGAAAACGCTGGCCTTCTGTCTTTATTTCTCCCGGATAAGACAGGGAATAAAGCGCAACGGTCTCTCTTGCCGTGGAAGCAAGTGCTTTTTTGATCTCCAGTTCCATTCCTTCCGATACACTCTGTGTTCCAAGTACAATAAAGATAATGCCCAGCACCAAAATCGGCATTCCCATGACAGCAGCGAGGGACAAAAACAACCCTGCACCTCTTTTTTTGGTATTGTTCCGATCCATAAATCCAGCACCTCTTTTCGATCGGGGCCTGTTCTGACTTCCAATCATGAAATCAGCCCGGAAACAGCCCCGCAGTATTCTTTTCTGATCTGATAATTTTCATCTTCCAATGCCGGGATAAAAGTCTTTGTCACATCCTCCGGTCTCCGTATCAGATCCTGTTTATCTTCACGTTTTAATTGCTTGATAGCATACTCTAATCTGGCAGCCGAAGCATAGCTTTCTGCTTCCCATACCATCCTGATCTCCTGTACACGTCGGGAATGCGTATACCGCGCACCCTTTTTCCCCTGCGCAAAATGCTCCTTCATGCGTCTTCTGACATCTGTCGTGATGCCCGTATACAATGTATGATCTTCACATTCCACAATATAAATATAGGTAATCCTGTTTTTTATTTTTCCACACCTTCTAAATCAAACGGCGGCACAAAGCTCTCATCAGCGGTTTTTCCGATCTGCATATAAGCTTTTGTAATGCCGATGGACAGTGCATAATCTATCACTTTCTGATATTCATATGTCGTAAGCTTTCTCCCCAGCTCCCGATCCGGCAGATCAATCCCCTTCATCGGAGTATATTGATTCATAATACTCAGATAAATCCGGTCTCCATACTGCTCATACAGATACCGCAGAATCCTTTCTGCTTCCTTCCGCTGTCCCGGAAGTACCAGATGCCTGACGATCACCCCATGGGTAATAAATCCCCGCTCATCGAAAACAACCTGCGGCTCCTGTCTGACCATTTCCCGTATCGCCGCTTTTGCTTCTTCCGCATAATCGGGTGCACCAAAGTATCGCCTTCCCAGCTCCCACGACATACATTTAAAGTCCGGAAGATATACATCAACCCATCCTTCTAAAAGCCGCAGCGCTTCAACCGATTCATATCCGCCGCTGTTATAAATAACCGGTATGCCAAGCCCCTGATCCTTTGCCCGCTTTAAGGCTTCTACGATCGTTGGTATAAACATCACACCGGTCACAAGATTAATATTGTTGGCCTTTTTATCCTGTAATTCCAAAAAGATTTCGGCGAGCCTTCCGGTATCAATGACCTGTCCCGCTTTTCCTCTGGATATCTCATGATTTTGACAAAATACACACCGCAGATTGCAGCCGGAAAAAAAGACTGCTCCCGACCCCTGTTCTCCGCTGATGCAGGGCTCCTCATAAAAATGAAGCGCGGCCCTTGCAACTACCGGCCAGGCCTTCATATGGCAGATCCCGTACTGCCCGCCCGACCTGTCTGCGCCGCACCTTCTGGGGCATAGCATGCAATGACCGTATACCTGTTTTTCCAATTCGCTGTATGTCTTCATACGGAAATACCGGAAGAGTCATCTTCCCGGTCCTTCGGCTTCATAATTTTTCTCTGACGCGCCGTGATATAACGGTCAATCTCCGGACGCGGAATCATATAGCATCCAAAAAGCGTTTTGCCGTCTTCCCTGTCTTCTCTTCGTACAACACGGCCCATAACGGAAATCTCCATATCCATCAGAGTATCCTTGTATAACACCTGGACATATTCCATATTTTGATTATCATAATGTCCGACAATAAAAGAAAAGCCGGAAGAGCTCATATCCACAATATAAGCATCGACCGTTGCCTTTCCATGGTTGACGTAGCAGTATTCATCAACCGGCACGCGGAAATGTGACCGTCTGTTTAGATTAACACCATTTTCCCTTGTAATGATCGCATGATATTTCTGATCCCGGAACTTGATATACTGAACATAACAGCCCCTGAAAATAACCGGCTTTCCATCGCGTATGGCAACCACCTCGGCGATCACGCCTTCCTTATCAAAGGTCAGCACCTGATCTTCATATTTGAGCGGTGGAACCAGAATACATTTTCCCTTTGCGGAAACATCCAGAACCGGACATTTCCACTCCATTTTGTCACGCTCCTTCATTTTTACCGTGAGGGTGACAAATTCTTCTTTTTCTAATTCATAAATAAACATAAAAGAACCCTTTTCAAGCCGATTTTATCACATGCTTAGGATCTTTTATAAAAAGAATTACCAGCCATATGATCAAACCAAGTGCTACAGCCGACAATCCCAATAATGCGTCATTTAACATTCCCTGCGTCAGCATATCAAAATACGCTGCTCCGAATTCGGCATATTCGTAAAAAGCATCCACAAGCCACATCAGTGATGCTCCCCAGAAGATATAACATAATATACCGGTCTTTAATAATCTGGCTTCAGAGCTCGTATACCACACGATCGTAGAAATAAGTGCTGCAAAAACAGCAATCAGTAAAGTCATCCTATCTTCTCCCCTGCAGTTTTTTATCAGCAGCTCCGACCTTTGTCTCAATCAAGGTCAGCACTCCCCAGAAGGCTGTTACAACAACAGCCATCGTCACACCGACCGTGGACATCTCATGAAGCATCACGGATAATGTCTCCGGGCTCTTTGCTGCTGTCAGGAACGGAAAGAACATGGTAACCTCACCATGCCACACGTGCTCAAATGCAAGCAGTGCCGAACCTCCCCATAAAAAATTGGAGAGCTTACGCACATGTGATGACCATGTTAGGTGCTCCCCTGTAGACAAATCCCGGATATCACACTTACTTTCTTTATTTTTTAAAACACGGGCTGCAACGGTAGTCACTACTGCCTCTGCTGCCGGAACTATAAAACATGCCATAACAGACCTCCTACTTTCATGCTTTTGCTTCAGATTAAATTCTTTTTTAATAATAGCATATCTGTCTTCAACTTTCGACTGTTATTTCGACTGTCATCAATAAATTTATTTACAAAGAATAGAAGTATGATAAAATAAATTTAATATATGATACATCATAAAAAGGAAGCACAAGCTTCCTTATTTTGGTAACGTAACAGAAAGGTCATGATTATGAAAATCAGAAGAATTGTAATGTCTCTATGCGGAGTTTTAATTTGTGCGGTCAGCGTCGGTATATTTAAGCTTGCGGCTCTTGGTGTGGATCCCTTCCAGTCACTGATGAGCGGACTGGATGAGCTTGTCCCGATCTCCTTTGGCACTCTCTATGTCATTGTCAATCTGATTTTATTGGCTTTTACTCTGCTGACAGACCGTCATAATATCGGTATCGCAACATTTATCAACTTATTTTTGTTGGGCTATATTACTCAGTTTTCCTATGCATTATTGCAGAAACTCTTTCCCGATCCCGGTCTTCTTTTCCGCTTTATATGCCTGATCATCGCCATTATCATCATCTGCTTTGGATCAGCACTCTATATGACCGCTGACCTTGGTGTTTCAACCTACGATTCTGTTGCCATTGTCCTGAGCAGTAAATGGAAAATCGCCAAATTCCAGTTTTGCCGCATTGCCACAGACTGTATCTGTGTCGTAGCCGGAATCATCATCTATCTGGCGGGCGGCGGAAGCATTTCCTCTATACCCACGATCGTCGGCATCGGCACGATCATCACAGCCTTTTTTATGGGACCGCTGATCGAGTTTTTCAATGTAAAGGTTGCCCGGCCTTTGCTCGCTCACCCGGCATCCGGTGCTTCTGAAACAGACAGCCACTGACTCCGGATCAATATACGATCCGGTCTCTGCCGTCTTCTTTTCCACGGTACAGCTTCTGGTCTGCATTGGTAAGCATTCCCTCATAGCTGCCCGAATAATCATATTCCGCAAGTCCAAAGGTCATGGTCACACGGATCTCTTCTTCTCCTTTTGTCACAACGACATTTTTGATCTTGCGTCTGATCTCGCAAAGCCTGATAAATGCAGCATCCCCATTGGTATCCGGGAATAAAAGCAGAAATTCCTCTCCACCCCAGCGGGCTGCCATATATTTGTCTCCCATTTCTTCACGGAACACCCTGCTGATGGCTTTGAGCACCTTGTCACCGATATCATGTCCATAGGTATCATTGACCCTTTTAAAGAAGTCAATATCACAGATACACAGACAGAACCCCTTGTCGCCGCAGTTTTTGCAACAGTCCTCGATGTATTCCATTGCCTTACGGCGGTTGCAGAGAGATGTCAGCTTATCGGTATTGGCCAGTTTGATCAATTCCTCATTGTAGGCAACAAGCTTGCTCTCCAGCTCCTGACTGTCTTTACCGTATATATATGCTATAACAGATATGCACCAGAATATGACAACCGTATTGAGCACCTGCAGGGAATTGTTTTCACCATGTGTAATTTTCACCAGAGAGCTGCTGTTGAGAAAAATATAGTACAGCACAATTCGCAGCACACACAGACCGCCGGCATAGGCCGCCTTAAAACGAAGCTGATTGTACCGGACAAAAAAGACAAGCACCAGCAAGACCATCAGAAAATGCTGCACGCCGACATTCCAGCCAAACAGATAAATAAAGCTGATAACCCACAAAACCACAGCAACACTCAGCCCTGCAAATATCTGCAGCGTGTGGAATCTGTATGTAGATGCAAAAATCCCTCCAAATGCCAGAAGTGCAATCAGATAAATCAGAAGTCCGCCCTTGGCAGGCATCAAATTGATCATCAGCATCAGTATCAACAGGTACAGAATAAAGGATACGGTCAGAATCCGGATTACGACCGCAGTCTTTTTGGATTCATTTTCCGATTGTGTATCCTTCATGATAAAATCCTTAAAACGTAAACATAATTCCCAAATGTACAATTTTCCAACCCCTTATACAACATGCGCTTTTTCACATATAAATCATATAAAATATTATACTTCCACATCCCGTGAATAGTCTACATTTTTTATGCCAAATCCAAATATTTTATAAAAATCTTCCCAATAGCCGTCAAGATCGCACAGCTCCTTTACATTTTCTGTTGTTACAGCATCCCAGATCTGCATAACCTTTTTTTGGACCTCTGTTTTGAGCTCCCAGTCATCCATACGGATACGACCCTGTGTATCGGTATCGATCTTTTGCGCACTCAGTCTGTCTGTAAACAGCCTTGTCATCTGCATGACGCAGTCTTCGTGCAGGCCCATTTCCTTCATAACCTTGTACAATGCGGATAAATACAAGGGCACTCCGGGGATTGCTGCACTCGACTGTGTTACAACCGCCTTATTGACGCAGACATAAGCTTCAAGATCTGCATACTCATCATTGATCTTATCCGCAGTTTCCTGCAGGTGCTTTTTGGCGCAGCCGATCGTCCCGCTCTGATAGATCGGATAGGTCAGCTTTGGTCCGAGGTAAGAATATGCGATCGTCCTTGCCTGCGGTGAAAGGGCATCTGCCTGCTCTAACAGATCTATCCACTCCATCCAGTCCTCACCGCCCATGACGCTTATGGTATCCTCTATTTCCTGATCGGTTGCAGGCTCCAGGCATACTGTCTCAATCTCATTGTGTGCAAGGTTCAATGACTTTGTCCAAAAAGGGGTTCCGACTGTTTTTAATACGGATTTTTTGACCGTGCCGTCTTCCATTGTACGCCTCGGTGAGGCCAGAGAATATATGACCAGATCTATCTTTTTTAGGTCCTGTCTGATTTTTTCGATTGTCTGTTCTTTGATTTCTTTAGAAAACGCATCTCCGTTGATCGTTTGAGCATACAGTCCTTCCCGGCAGGCCTCCTGCTCAAATGCTTTTGTATTGTAAAAACCGGCTGTAGCCGTCCTCTTTCCGGCCGCCTCTCTTTCATACATCACTCCCAGCGTATTGCATCCGGCTGTAAATGCCGCAGCAATCCGACTGGCTAATCCATATCCGGCGGAGCACCCGATCACCAGCACATTTTTTACCGGCCACTCTGCTTTTTTATGATAATCCTCTGCCTTTCCTTTCGCACAGGCAATCTGGCTTAAGATATTTTCACGACATCCGAGAGGATGTGCTGTCGTACATATAAATCCCTTCGCTCTGGGTGTTACAATCATCCTGATAATCTCCTTTATAAAAACAGACTGTTACAAAACATATCGTCCTGTAACAGTCTGATTATAGCATATTATATGTCTGCCTTATAAGGTTTCTTTGATTTTAGCATAAATACCTTTGGCATCCAGTCCGAATTTTTCAACTAAAGCAGCTGCCGGTCCGGATTCACCAAAACGATCATAAACACCGATCCTGGTAACCTTGGTAGGAGCTTTTTCGGAAAGAGTATCACAAACAGCACTTCCCAGTCCGCCGATCACGGAATGTTCTTCTACGGTATATACTCTTCCTGTTTTCTTAGCGGAAGCAATTACCAGTTCTTCATCTAAAGGCTTGATGGTATGAATGTTGATCACTTCTGCATGGATACCTTCGTCTTCCAGCATCTTGGCAGCACCAAGAGCGCCTTCTACGCAGATACCGGTTGCAATGATCGTCACGTCGCTTCCTTCTTTTAAGACAACGCCTTTGCCGATTTCAAATTTGTAATCGGGTGTGTCGTTGATAACCGGAACGGCGGCACGGCCAAATCTCAGATATACCGGTCCATCATGCTCCAATGCGGCACGTACGGCAGCCTTTGCTTCGATATCATCGGAAGGAACGATAACAGTCATACCCGGAATGGTACGCATCAGGGCGATATCTTCGTTGCACTGATGTGTGGCACCGTCTTCTCCAACGGTGATACCGGCATGTGTGGCACCGATCTTAACATTTAAATGAGGGTAGCCGACAGAGTTTCTTACCTGTTCAAAGTTTCTTCCTGCCGCAAACATGGCAAAAGAAGAAATAAACGGAATTTTGCCACAGGTAGCAAGTCCGGCAGCAATACCTGTCATATTACATTCTGCAATACCACAGTCAATGTGGCGTTCCGGATATGCCTTTTTAAAAGTAGCGGTCTTGGTAGCACCTGCTAAGTCTGCATCAAGGACAACCAGTTCAGGGAAGTCTTCTGCACATTCAACCAAGGCATTTCCGTAACTTTCTCTTGTTGCGATTTTCTTTACGTCTGCCATTATACTTCACCTGCTTTCTCTAAATCTGCGGCAATCTTGTCCAGATCAGCCATTGCGATTGCATATTCTTCATCATTGGGAGCTTTTCCATGCCATCCTGCATTGTTTTCCATGAAGGAAACGCCTTTTCCTTTGATGGTGTGCATGATGATCGCGGTGGGCTTGCCCTTTGTCTCTCTCGCTTTTTCCATTGCAGCACGAATCTCATCAAAATTGTGTCCGTCTACATTGATCGCCTGGAAATTGAAGGCTTCAAATTTGGCATCGATCGGATATACAGAACATACATCTTCGACTTTACCATCGATCTGCAGGCCGTTGTTGTCAACGATAACTACGAGGTTGTCCAGATGATGGGCACCGGCAAACATAGATGCCTCCCATACCTGACCTTCCTGGATCTCACCGTCTCCTAACAGTGTGTATACACGGAAATCCTTGTTATCAAGCTTGGCAGCCAGTGCCATACCAACCGCTGCGGAAATTCCCTGTCCCAGAGAGCCTGAGCTCATATCCACACCGGGAGTTTCCTGCATACAGGGATGTCCCTGCAGGTAAGAGCCAAGCTTACGCAGTGTCTTTAAATCTTCAACCGGAAAATATCCTCTGTTGGCCAGTGCGGAATAAAGACCGGGAGCGGTATGACCCTTTGATAATACAAAGCGGTCTCTCTTATCCCACTTGGGATTTTGAGGATCGATATTCATCTCTTCAAAATAAAGATACGTAAACATATCTGCTGCAGAAAGTGATCCGCCGGGATGTCCGGCTTTTGCACTGTGTACTGAAGTCACGATACCTTTACGAACTTCATTTGCCATTTTCTGAAGTTCTAAATTTGTCATGGTTTCTCCTTTTTTGTGGAGCAACTGAGTTAATTGCCCTTACGATTTCATAATATCTTCTGCGACCCGCTCTCGCTTCATTATACATGTAGCAGTACTAATGATTTTTCATCGCGATGCTCGAAAAATCAAAGTGCTGACATGTATAAAAAGTCGCTGCCAGATATTATGAAATCTCCAGAGCGATTAACTCAGTTGCTCCGGAATAATAATTTGATTTTTAACGTGCAAAGAAGATTCCGACCGGCAGGCCGGTCGAAACCATCTTCGTGTATATTTTATAGGAAATCCGATTATGATACAATCCTTAAATTATGCAAAAGGATTTTCTGTCGGATAACGAACGCCCGCAGGCTGGTTGTATCCGATTTCATCTACAGCTACACCGATGTATTTGAATACTTCGTATAAAGCTTTTCCATGATGTCCGAAAGCAACTGCTCCGTGATGAGGGTAGTTTTTCTCGATCAGTACATGTCTGTAGAAACGTCCCATTTCAGGAATTGCAAATACGCCGATCGCACCGAAGGATCTTGTAGCTACCGGTAATACTTCACCGTTGGCAATGTATGCACGCAGGATATTGTCTGAGGTAGACTGTAAACGGAAGAATGTGATATCTCCGGGAACAATGTCTCCTTCCAGAGTACCCTGTGTAACTTCTTCGGGAAGGCTTCTTGCCATGATCATCTGATACTGCATAGCGCATGATCTCAATTTCTTGCTGCTTGTATTTCCGCAGTGGAAGCCCATGAATGTATCTTTGTGTGTATAGTTGAATTTGCCTTCGATGGATTCTTTGTACATATCAGCCGGAACAGAGTTGTTGATATCAAGCAGTGTAACGATATCTTCTGATACACAGTAACCGATAAACTCTGATAAGCATCCGTAGATATCTACTTCACAGGATACCGGAATGCCCATTCCTGTCAGACGGCTGTTTACATAGCAGGGAACAAATCCGAACTGTGTCTGGAATGCAGGCCAGCATTTACCGGCGATAGCAACATATTTGCGATATCCTCTGTGCTCCTCTACCCAGTCTAACAGTGTCAGTTCGTACTGAGCTAATTTAGGTAAAATAGTGGGCTTGTTGTTGCCTGCGCCAAGCTCTTCTTCCATTTCTTTTACTTTTGCAGGGATACGGGGATCATCTGCATGCTTGTTGAAGGCTTCAAATAAGTCAAGCTCTGAGTTTTCTTCGATCTCAACACCAAGGTTGTAAAGCTGTTTGATCGGAGCGTTACATGCTAAGAAGTTTAACGGTCTCGGTCCAAAGCTGATGATCTTTAAGTTTGCAAGTCCGTCAACGGCACGTGCAATCGGAACAAATTCGTGGATCATATCTGCACATTCTTCTGCAGTTCCTACCGGATATTCCGGAATATACGCATGAATGTTGCGCAGTTTTAAGTTGTAGCTTGCATTTAACATACCACAGTATGCATCGCCACGTCCCTGTACCAGGTCACTTTGCGATTCCTCTGCTGCTGCTACAAACATCTTCGGTCCATCGAAATGCTTTGCAAGCAACGTCTCTGAAATTTCAGGACCAAAGTTTCCAAGATATACGCAAAGAGCGTTACATCCGGCTTTTTTGATGTCTTCGAGTGCCTGTACCATGTGGATTTCACTTTCTACGATACAGATCGGGCATTCATAGATCTCAGCCGCATCATATTTTGCTTTATAAGCCTCTACCAGGGCTTTTCTTCTGTTTACGGAAAGTGATTCCGGGAAACAGTCACGGCTTACAGCTACAATACCAATTTTTACTTCAGGTGCATTAAACATTTTATTATCCTCCTTGTTTGCCATCCGGCATTTTATTATTTATTCATTAACATTTAAATTTTTCCCGATCAGACCGATGTGCGCGCCGACATCCAGACCGCCTTCTGCGTGACCGATCAGCCATTTGTTTTTGGCTGTGATCAGCTTGTCTTCCCAGCCTTCATGCTTATCGGAAAGCGGATAGTTGGTTCCCTTTGGTAATACAATACCAACCTTGAAACCGGCTCCTTTAACACCGCAGGGTGCATAATGCAGTGTCGTCGCATATACTTCCACAGCTGTTCCGGCAGGTACCAAGAAGGCCTCCATCAGAGATGTATCATATGTGAAATCATCCGTGATATCCTGCTGTGATCCCAAGATCAGGATCGCATCTGTTGCTGCCACATTGATCTCGGAGCTTCTGTGATATTCCACTGCATTGAGAAGCTCATTGTGTCCATTGCAGTAACCAATTTCAATTTCCAGCTCGCCGTATGTCTTTGTCGATAATTCCTGATATACCGGAAGTTCTTCAAGCACTGCAACGCTCGGCTCATAAGCCACGCCGTCCGGCAAGGGTGTTTTTTCATTGATCACTTCTACAAGCTGTGAAAAGTCAATGTTTTGTACAATCCGTCCGTACTTTTTAAACTTTTCATCTGTTACGTCATAAATTGTCATGTCATAACCCCTTTCTAATCTATAATGTTCATTTTGTTGTACGATACGGTGCATCACCGGCATTTGGAAACCGTCATGCGCCGCATAGTAAGTTTCTATAAAATAGTGATTTTACTTTTAAATGGCTTTATTTACTGCAGCTTGGGAAACAATTCCTTGCATGCAGGATAAATCTGTTTGAACTGCTGGTATCTTGCTTCGTATTTTTCTACAAGCTCCGGATCCGGCTCAACCGTATCAATGATCTTTACGATCTTGGCTGCCGCATCCTCAACACTTGCAAATTCTCCGTTGGCAACAGCGGCAAGCATCGCTCCGCCAAGCGCAGGACCTTCCTCGCTTTCGATCACATCGACTTTTACATTGAGGATGTTGGCGATCATTTTTTTCCACAGAGGGCTCTTTGCGCCGCCGCCACAGATCTTGGTGCGTTCAATCTTGATACCGAGTGCTTTGGCTACTTCAAAGGAATCGCGAAGTGCAAAAGCTACACCTTCCAGAACAGCCTGTGTCATATCGGCTCTTGTGGAGTCCATGGTCAGCCCGATAAAGGTTCCTCTTGCCTGCGGATCGTTGATCGGCGAACGCTCTCCCATCAGGTAAGGCAGGAAATAAACATGATTTTCGCCAAGCTTTTCAATGGTCTTCTGCTCTGCTGCATAATCCTTGGTGCCGATGATCTCATCCATCCACCATTTGTTGCAGCTTGCTGCCGATAACATACAGCCCATCAGATGGTAATGACCGTCCGCATGTGCAAATGCATGCAGGGCATTAAACTTATCAACTCCGAATTTTTCGGAAGAAATAAAGATTGTTCCGCTGGTTCCCAGTGAGATATTGCAGTTGCCGTCTCCGACTGTGCCGGTTCCGACTGCTGCCGCCGCATTGTCGCCGGCACCTGCTACAACCTTGCAGCTTTCCGGAATGCCAAGCTTTGCAGCGATTTCCGGAAGAACCGTTCCGACTGTTTCATAGCTTTCGTATACCTTTGCAAGCTGGTCTTCATGGATGCCGCAGATCTCACACATCTCTTTGGACCAGCATCTGTTTTTCACATCAAAAATCAGCATACCGGATGCATCGGAAACATCTGTGCAGTGTACACCGGACAGCTTGTATGCGATATAATCCTTGGGAAGCATGATCTTTTTGATCCTTGCAAAATTTTCCGGCTCTTTATTTTTGACCCATAAAATCTTGGGGGCTGTAAATCCGGTAAAGGAAATGTTGGCTGTATACTCGGATAATTTATCCTTGCCGATCACGTTGTTTAAGTAATCGCATTCCTCTGTCGTACGTCCGTCATTCCATAAGATGGCAGGGCGGATCACCTGATCCTTGTCATCAAGAATAACCAGTCCGTGCATCTGTCCGCCGAAGCTGATTCCGGCAACCCGGCTCTTGTCTGCATCCTTGATCAACTCTTCGATACCGGCCATAACCTGTGTATACCAGTCCTCGGGATTTTGCTCTGACCAGCCCGGATGCGGGAAATATAACGGATATTCTTTGGAAACAATATTTAAGATCTTTCCTGTTCCATCCATCAGCAACAGCTTAACTGCTGATGTACCCAAATCCACACCAATATATAACATCTTATTCCTCCTTATGTTTTACCTTCTGTATTACCTGTTTCCGTATTTGTTTGTCTTGCTTTTGCGTGCACCTTGTGCGCGTGCACATTTTTATCATATATATTTTTTTAAAAAAAATCAATATCTAATTTTTAGAAAGTTGTGATTTACTGTTTTTTCAGCATATTTCCTTATTTTAATTTTTTACATTGTGCAATATCACGATATACGTGCACGATGCACATTTTTTATTGTATTTTTGTGGAAACTGGAATAAAATATAGGTATTCTTTGTCAGGAGGGACTAATCTATGGCGACAATTAAAGAAATAGCAGAACTGGCCGGCGTTTCCAGAGGAACGGTTGACCGCGTCCTCAATAAGCGTGGTGCCGTCAACCCCAAAACAGAAGCCAAAATCCTTGAAATAGCCAAGGCTTTGGACTACAAGCCCAACAGGGCGGGTATTGTTTTAGCAGCCCAGAAAAAAAAGTTTAAATTCGGTGTCGTCATGTTTGGTATCGGCAATCCCTTTTTTGATGATGTGATTTCCGGCATCCGCGAAAAAGAGGAAGACCTCCGGAGCTATAACTGCACGATTCTGATCAAACGGATCTCCGCTTTCGGCGTACAGGACCAGATTGATGCAATTGACGAGCTTTTGGCAGAGGAGATCAACGGCCTCGCCATCTCTCCTCAAAACAATCCTGCGATCGCACAAAAGATCAACGAATTATATGATATGGGAATCCCCACCATTACATTCAATACCGATATTGCCGGATCCAGACGTATCGCCTATGTCGGCAGCAACTACTACCGCTGTGGACAGACAGCCGCCGGTCTGATACATCTTATGACCTGTGGCCTGGTATATGTCGGCATAGTCAGCGGCAATTCCAATGTCCTGTGCCATACAGAAAGAATTGCCGGTTTCCGCAATTCTCTCAAGGAATATACCAATATCCACGAAGTCGCTTTCTTCGAAAATGATGATGATGATTTTGTAAGCTATGATAAAACAACGCAGATGCTCAATGAGCATCCGGAGATCAATGCCATTTTCTTTGCTGCCAGCGGTGCTTACGGCGGCTGCAAAGCTGTTCTGGCCGCTAACAGACAGGACAATATGAAGATTGTCACCTTTGACAAGATTGAAAAGACGGTTGAAATGATCAAAAACGGGGTCATTTCGGCGTCCATCTGTCAAAATCCCCGGATTCAGGGCTCATTACCTCTTCAGTTGTTGTTTGAATACCTGACGACGGGCGAACCACCCAAAAAAGAATATCACTATATGGAAGCGGAAATCCGCATCAAAGAAAACATATAACAAAGAAAAATAAATATATAGAATACATAAAATCAGAAATATGTAGAATCAATAACCGTGCATCCGGCTTCGAATCGCGCCCCTATGCGTTACCTCTACAGTTAACTCAACCCAGGCACCCTCACGGCACATGAAAAGTTCCCCTTAGTGCTGCTGTATTCCTACCCTGACACGGTTCGTGGATTCTCATTGCGTAAGACCCGGATATCAACGCCACTTATAGAGGGCAGCCATAAAAGCACTAAACCCTCTGCCGGACAACACCCCTGCTAAAGCGGATTGCAGGTACAAGGCTCCGCTACTGCCCCGGCTGCACGGTATGTTTTAGTATACTTGGTTTTATTCAAAAAGTCAATTACAAGCCTTCATCGAAGCTTCTTAAAAAAGTCTTTCAGCAATTCAGAACATTCCTCATCCAGTACCCCGGTTACCAGCTCTACCTGATGATTGAATTCCTTCATCTGCAGAATATTGAGCACCGATCCCGCACAGCCGGCCTTGGGATTCATGCTTCCGACCACAACTCTTTTAATACGCGCCTGCACAATTGCTCCGGCACACATCTGGCACGGTTCCAAAGTTACATACAGAGTGCAGTCCTCCAGCCTCCAGTCCTTCAGCTTTTTGCTCGCCCTGCGGATAGCTGTGATCTCCGCATGCGACAAAGTACTGTGATCCGTGTTCCTGCGATTATATCCTTTGGCTACAACTTCCCCATCCTTTACGATCACACAACCGATCGGCACTTCATTGATCCCGGCTGCTTTTTTAGCCTGTTTTATCGCTTTTTTCATAAAGAAAACGTCTTTTTCATACAGAATGCGTTCCTGCTCCTTTTGCCGGTCCAGAAGCTCCAGCTTGTGTTGCAGTCTCGCTCTGCGCTTTCTCTCCGATCTGGACAACTCCTCTTTTTTTTCCAATTCCGTTATCTGCATTAACAGCTGTTCTCTTTCTGACATATATTACCCTTTCGTAAAATAATATCCAAATACCCCTGTCTGTTTTTCTCTTCCTTTCGCCGGCTCGAAATCCGGAAACCCAAACATGCCGGCTACAACCTCTTCTCTCTCATAATAATTACCCGGAACACCAAGACGGCTTCTTCCGTTTTTTTCATCCAGCACCAGATGCCCGTAATTGTAATAACCGTGCAGCAGGAAGCTATTGTGTACATACGCCCGAAACAGCATTTCATCCTCCAGCACACTCAGTTCAACAACTCTTCTAAGGCTGTTGTCTGTAGCATTTTCCATCTGCAGCGATTCATTTGGATCCGCCCCATCCGGATCTGCTTCATCCAGATCCGTCTCGTCCGGATTTGCCTCGTCCTGATTCGCTATGCCCGGATCCGCCTTGTCCTGATTCGCTTCATCCGGATCCGCTTCATCCATATTTACTTTAACACGGATATCGTCTTTCTCCTCATGCCCCACCTGGTCAAACACATTCAAAACACTCCCATCCTGTTTCAGCCACCCCTCATCAAGCGCTGCAAACAGTCCGGCATCAGATGCCCATATCTCACCGGCTGCTTTTATGCAAAGTCCCAATGCTTTCTGATGGCATCGCAGTTTCTTTGCTGTATCTTCTCCAATTCTTCCTTTTCCACCCACAGCATCCTGCCAAAAGTTATTTCCAGCTTTTCCGGATGTATGTGACAATCTTGCAGCTTCCTTCCCGTCAGATGAAAAAAACACAAGCTCCCAGTCCGGCATACTCCGTTTCTCCGCAAAGGAAGACAGATCAAGCCATGCCTCAACTATGCCATCCTTATCATATAAAAACAACTTTACGACCTTTGTTTTGTTATTATTTTTATTTTCCAGATACCATACTTTTTTCAAAAAGATCCCACCTCTCAAAGTCCGTCTATGAGACAATTGCTCATTTCATTCTATGAAAAGGTGGGACATATTATGTGGATCAATATTCTAAATTTTTTAAATATTTCATATAATTGACAACCATCAGGGCAATTTTTAATGTTAATGCATCATCAAACACCCGGATGTCCAGCCCTGTGGCCTTCTGGAGCTTTTCCAGACGGTACAGAAGCGTATTGCGGTGTACATAGAGCTGACGTGCTGTTTCAGATACATTGAGACTGTTTTCCAAAAATGTATCAATCGTATTGAGTGTCTCTTCATCCAGCTGCGTCGGCACATTCTCTCCGAAAATCTCTTCAATAAACATCTGGCAGAGATTAACCGGGAGCTGGTAGATCAGTCGTCCTATACCCAGTGTATTGTATGCGACCACGTCTCTGTCAGCATAGAAGATCTTGCCGACATCCAGTGCCATTTTGGCTTCCTTGTAGCTCTTGGAAACATCCTTCAATTCGGAAACAATGGTTCCGCAGGCAATCTTGCCGTTGATCATGATCTCTGTGTTGAGCATGACCTTGATCGTAGTGGAAATCTCCATCAGATCATCATAATCACTGTCCTCGTCAAGCTGCTTGATCACGATCAGATTCTGCTCATCCACGGATGTCACAAAATCACCTGACTGTTGGGAAAACATATTTTTCAGCATTTCCAGCGTGCCGTTGTCATTTTCCTTTTCCACCTCTACCAGAATAACAGCCCTTCTGGCCGATGTATCAAGTCTAAGCTTTTTAGCACGGTTGTACATATCAACCAAAAGCAGATTATCCAAAAGCAGATTTTGGAAGAAATTATTCTTGTCAAGCTTTTCCCTGTACGCCGTTAACAGGCTCTGCAGCTGTTTGACTGCGATACGTGCCACCAAAACATGATCGGCCTGATCCTTGCATATCACAATATACATAACCTCATCTTCATGAAAGACCTTCATATAGTGATAGTCTCCAATCGTCTGCGACTCGGCCACAGAATTGGTAAATTTGTCTATTGCATCCTGTGAATAATTTTTTTCACCTGATGTGGACGCAATCAGAAGTCCGGCACTGTCTATAACGACCAGGCCAATTTTGGTAATTTCCCTTAAATCTCCGATACAAGTCTGTACTACTTGTGCTGATAACAAATGCTCACATCCTTTTTTCATCGTAACACCTGACTCCAAAATCTCCTGCAGGCATTCTGTGTCGGCGTTCTGATACTTTGATACTGATACTCTAATACGAGAAAAGGGAGATACACAACGGTATCTCCCTTATATTTTTCACAATTGATACTAGTTGGTAATAACCATCTCTGTATCTTTATCAAAGATGTGGATCTTCTCAACATCAATAGCGAATTTAACAACATCGCCAGGTCTAGCTGTTGTACGAGGATCAACTCTTGCAGTCATAGGGAACTCTTCAAGATCGAAGTATAAGTATACTTCTGCACCAAGTAACTCGTATACTCTTACGGTTGCTTCGAATGTGCTCTGAGGAGAAGCCTCAACCATCATTTCTGAATCGTATACATCTTCAGGACGGATACCGAATGTAACAGTTCTTCCATTGTAACCGCCTTCGATTAATTTTTTAGATTTAGCAGGAGGTAACGGAATGAAGTGACCAGCTACTTTTAATACTGCTGTATCATCAACAACTTCAACAACTGCATCTAAGAAGTTCATCTGAGGTGAACCCATGAAACCTGCTACGAATAAGTTAGCGGGTTTTTCGTATAAGTTCTGAGGTGTATCAACCTGCTGGATGATGCCATCTTTCATAACTACGATTCTGGTACCAAGTGTCATAGCTTCTGTCTGGTCATGTGTAACATAGATGATGGTTGTACCTAATCTCTGATGTAATTTAGCGATCTCGATACGCATCTGTACACGCAATTTAGCATCCAGGTTGGATAACGGCTCATCCATAAGGAATACTTTAGGATTACGAACGATTGCACGACCCATGGCAACACGCTGTCTCTGACCACCTGATAAAGCCTTCGGCTTACGATCAAGGAGTGGAGTTAAGTCAAGGATCTTAGCTGCCTCATTAACCATTTTGTCGATTTCTTCTTTGGGAACTTTTCTTAATTTAAGACCGAATGCCATGTTGTCACGAACGGTCATGTGAGGGTACAGAGCGTAGCTCTGGAATACCATTGCGATATCTCTGTCTTTCGGCTCTACGTCGTTGACCATTTTGTCACCGATCCATAATTCACCAGATGAAATATCTTCCAGACCAGCGATCATACGAAGGGTAGTAGATTTACCACAACCTGAAGGTCCTACGAAGATGATAAATTCCTGATCATCGATTTCAAGATTGAAATCTTTAACTGCTTCAAATCCGTTAGGATATACTTTGCAGACATTTTTTAATGATAAGTTTGCCATTTATAATTTCCTCCTAATTAAGTTTCATCACGTGGCTTTTCGCCTATGCACTAAGTATAAATGATGCCCCTTTTTTTGCCTATACCACTATTACACAAAGAATTATTTTGAATTTATACATTTTGCCCAAACCCCTCTGGATCCTTGTAAAACGCGAGCTGATTCTTGCCTCTCTGCTTGGCTTTATACAAAGCTTCATCGGCCATTTTGTACAATGTTTCAAAGTCTTCTCCATCCTTTGTGAACACAGCGCATCCGATACTGGAGGTCACAGAATACTTGGTATATTTACCTACCTGGAGACCCTTAAAAAAGTTTTCCAGCTTCCGTGCTTCACGGATGACATACCGATCCTCGGTAATATGCTTTAACAGGATGACAAATTCGTCCCCTCCGGCTCTTCCGATGATATCAGATGCCCGGAACTGCTGTTTTAACCCCTGTCCGATTTCTCTTAAAACCTCATCTCCGAACGCATGCCCCATGGTATCGTTGATCTTTTTGAAATTATCAATATCCAGCACAAACAACAAACTCTGGGAATCCGGATTTTCGGCAAAATATTCTTTGATCTTGCGCTCGGTTGTGACCTTATTGTATAAGCCTGTCAGCTGATCGGTTTCCGCCAGATGCTGCAATCCGGCGCTCTTGCGCCTGCCATAGTGATTGTACATAACCTGAAGGAATATAACAACACCCATAAATACCACCATGCATCCGGCCAATGACAGTACAAGATGACGGATGGTCCCGCTGTAATGGCTGATCTGCTCAGCAAAGTAAGCATCATCCACCCCAAGCAGAACGGCCCAGCCGTTGTTTTTCATATGATGGTATGCCACGTATCTGCTGTCACCATCGGGAAATATGACCTGCGCGCCGGCGGACCGCTGTCTCTGCAGACCGTTGCGGACAGCCGAAGCCCTTCCTCCGGCTACAGACAGTGTATCCATAAAATTGCTGCCTGCCTGCAGATAATCAATATTGTCCCCACCAAGTGAGCAGATAATATTGCCATCGGTATCCTGCAATACGACCCACGCATTGTCATCAAAGGTATATGCTTCCAGCTGTCTGTACAGTACCTCTGCATCATACTGCACAAAAACGGCCGTATTAACCGCTCCGTTTTCCAGGATCGGCTTCATGATATAAAGCTGTCCGTCCTCACTATAAAAAAAGGTCGCACTCTCTCTTTTTACAGTTCCGGAAAAACCCAGTGCCGGCAGGTTGATGTCTTCCTGACGGACAGTGAGCCCAACGCCAAGAGCATTGACAATCCCCGCATCGGAAACACCGTCCAGACCCAGCAGGGAACTTACCGCATCTTCCGCATCAAGCTGCTTTTCCTGAATCTGCCAGATCACAAGTTCCATCTGTCCTTCAATGGTCTTTAACCGCTCTTCGATCTTTGCCCCATAGATATCTGCTGCACTGACCACCCTTCCCTGCAGAAGAGTCATCTCATCATGTCTCAGACGCTTCCCGTAAACACCAAGGCAGACGGCTACAAGTATGATAAAAATCAGCACCGGCCACAACACTGTATATCTGTTTTTTGTGAATTTTTCTGTCAACTTCATGGTACATCCTCATGCTCTAACTCTGATTAATACTGTCGTCCAATAACCACCGGAAATAAAATGTTATCTGAAGATCCAAAACGTTCAGAAAATCCATGACATCGGGGTGTAGGCAATTCCGTCCTTCAGCTGTTCAATATTGGTATCAACAAATCCTACCTTGTGATAAAAATCAACAGCATAGGGAGATGAGTGGACCGTCAGACGATAGCCTCCGATACTCTGTTCGAAACATTTTAATATTTCTAACAGCCTGCGCCCTATCCCGTTTTTGTGATAATTCTCATCCACAAAAAGCAGTGAAACATGTTCTTTATTGCGCAGAGAGGCAACTCCTACGATCTGACCTCTGTAAAAGGCTCCGTAGACCTTGTACTCTCCGGCCAGAAACATTCTCCGAAGTGTCTGGTCCGTAATAAAATCCCTGAAATTGCGTATTCCTTCCGCAGAGTATACATCTCCCTCAAACCGGAGAAATGTCCTCCACGCCAGTCCCATTGCATCCTCCCACTCATTGTCGTCAATCGGTCTGATTTCTATGCTCTGATTTCCGATATTCATCTTATCCCCTGTAAAAAAGCCCATTATTGTTTATATTATAACACTTTATTAACCAAGGGCAACTTATTTTCTATTGTATATGCAATTTTGCAATTTTAATAAACCGAATCAAAAAAACCATACATCTGTGCCATCGGTTGAACGCCGGCACAGTCGTATGGTTTTGTGTGTTCGCAATCCTTTGATATCCATACCGGCTATGAGCATGCTCATAAATCCGGTTTTAGATTCTATTTTTTAAATAATCCCTTAAAAAAGTCTGCAATAGAATTTACAATGTTTCCCAGTCCGGAAAGGAAACCGTCATCGGTTGCTTTATTTAACAGCTCATCTCCAAACTTGCTATACAAATCGGCCGCCTGATCTAAAAGTACGTTGGGATCCAGTCCAAGCTTTTTGATCTTAAGCATAAAATCTACAATCTGCTGTTCTTCGCTTTCGTCCAGAGATACGCCAAATTTCTGCTCTCCTTCTTTGATCGCTTTGCGTATGTCATCCTCTGTTTCCAGCTCTCCTGCTGCTAATTTTGCTTTGATATATGCAATCAGAGCTTCGACCTCTTCATCACTCGCACTTTTTGTAACCAGTTCTCCTGTCGTTACCAGCTCATTCATAGCTGTATCCAGTGTTTCATCGGAAATCGGCTCTCCGGAAACCTGTTCATATGCTTTGACCGCCCCGATCAGACCTGCTGTACCGGAAATCTGCGACGGTCCCACAACCATAATATCTGCATCCTCTACACCGGCTGTCAGAAGTGCATTGCGGTACATACCCGTTGTACAGTAATTAATATTCTGTGTTGTTACCATGACACCATGGCCAGCCTCTGCCGGTGTAACCATGACGCTTGATAAAGCCCTGGTACCGATGACTGCCGGATCGACATAGGAATCCAGATACTTGTGTTCATCCGCATTGGTGATCGTGATCACGGTATAATTGACCAGATCTTCCTCGGTAACACCCATCAGTGATAACACGGTGGCTCTCTGGTCCGCAGAAAGATCCGCTCCCAGTGCAATAACCGGTTTATCCGCTGTCTCTGCACATACAGTCATGCTCCACATAAAAGTAAACAGCAAAGTCGCCACCAATAATTTAAACAATTTTTTCATTGCATTTCCTCCTTGCCTTAAGTCCTGTATACAAAAAATCAGTATTTCTCCGGCACACCATGCCTGTTAAGCCACTCCGTAATATCTGCATAAATCTGCTTTCTCCCGGGCTCCAACAGAATTTCATGCCTTGCATGCTCGTACAGTTTTAATTCCACATCCTGCATTCCCATCCTTTGATACTCTCTGTATACGTTTTCAACACCTTTTCCATATTTTCCGACCGGATCCTCCAGACCCGCAATCAAAAAAACAGGCAGCTCCTTCGGTATCTTCTTCAGTAAGGTCCGCTTTTTCAGGCGGTAAGCCAGTGTAAACAATGTATCAAAACCATTTACTGTAAATAGGAAGCCACACTCCGGATCCTTCATATAGTTCTCAACCGATTTTTCATCGGTATTGAGCCAGTCAAATTCTGTGTGCCTGTCTGTAAGCTTATTGTAAGATCCAAACACGATTTTATCGATAAACGCACTCTTTTCCCTGCTTTTTCCAAACAGCCTGAATGCACCTGACAGCATTCGTCCCACAAAGGATATCGCACGGCCGTTATCTGCAGTTCCGCAGATAACGACACCTTTTAGTCCATCTGCATAACGCGTAATATAATTGCGCAGGATCAGAGATCCCATACTGTGTCCCAGTATATAATAGGGAACATCCGGGCATTCGTCCTGTACCAGCTTTCTTAAGGTATGTTCATCCTCTATCAGAATGTCCGCGGCCTTTTTTTCACAAAAATAACCGTAATCTCCATATTCTTTTGCGCTTCTTCCGTGTCCCAGATGGTCGTCGCCCACAACCAGGATGTTTTTTTGTGCCAGAAATTCGGCAAATTCATCATACCTGTCTATGTGTTCTGCCATTCCATGAACGATCTGTAATACTGCAACGAAAGGCGCCCCCTCTTTTTGCCATCTGGCTGCATGGATCGTATGGATCCCATCCTTTGACGGAAAAGTAAATACCGTCTTGTTGATCATATCATTCCTTTCCCCACTGTCTGCTTAACAGATCTCAGCACCTGCAGGCATCGGTTTGTCCGGTGTCACCAATGCAAGATTGCCGTCGGCGTCCTCCGCACATAACAGCATACCTTCAGATAATACGCCTGCCAGCTTTGCCGGTTTTAAGTTTACCAGCACCATAACCTGTTTGCCAACCATATCTTCCGGAGAATAATGTGCCTTGATACCGGAAACGATCTGTTTGACCTCACTTCCGACCTGTACCTGTGAGCACAACAGCTTTTTGCTCTTGGGTACGGCTTCGCAGGAAATGATCTTTCCGACCTGGAACTGCATTTTCCCGAAATCATCAAATGTGATCTCCGGTTTCTTTTCAATATCGATAACCGGCTCTTTTTCTTCTTCAGAAGCAGGTTCTCCTGCCTGCGCTCTTCTTTCTGCAAACATGGCTTCTGCTTTTTCGAGCACTTCCTTGATATCCATTCTTGCAAAAAGAATTTCTGGTGTCTCTGTCACTTTATTTCCTGACGGATATAAACCAAATTTTTCAATATCGTCAAAGCTTCTGATCTGTGTATTTAACTGTGCAACGATCTTTTCTGCGGTTTCGGGCATATAAGGCTCTAACAGGGAAGCTCCGATCACGATACTTTCTACTAAATTGTATAAAACAGTGGATAATCTGTCTTTTTGTGCTTCATCCTTGGCAAGTACCCACGGTGTTGTCTCGTCGATATATTTGTTGCAGCGCTTGAAGGTTGCAAAAATTTCTGTGATCGCATCAGCCACACGCAGGCCATCCATTTTAGCGGATACCCGTTTGTAGGTATTGGTAACCACTGCCTTTAAGTCATCATCGATAGCTTTTTGTGCGGCATCACTGCTCTCGCCTTTATCCGCAACAATACCGTCAAAGTATTTATTACTCATGGAAATGGTACGGTTTACCAGATTGCCCAGTGTATTGGCAAGATCGGAATTTAATCTTTCCACCATCAGCTCCCATGTGATCACACCGTCATTTTCAAATGGCATTTCATGCAGAACGAAATAACGGACTGCATCCACTCCGAAAAATCCGATCAGATCTTCTGCATAAATCACGTTGCCCTTGGATTTGCTCATCTTGCCATCGCCCTGTAACAGCCATGGATGTCCAAATACCTGCTTGGGAAGCGGCTCTCCGAGTGCCATCAAAAAGATGGGCCAGTAAATGGTATGGAAACGGATGATATCCTTCCCGATCAGATGAAGGTCTGCCGGCCAGAATTTTTTGTACTGTTCCGAACTGTTGCCATCTGCATCATAGCCGATACCGGTAATGTAGTTGGTAAGGGCATCCAGCCATACATAAACGACATGCTTGTCATCAAAATCTACCGGAATCCCCCATTTGAATGAGGTTCTGGATACACAAAGGTCCTGAAGTCCCGGTAAAAGGAAGTTGTTCATCATTTCATTTTTGCGGCTGACGGGCTGGATAAATTCCGGATGGGTATTGATATGCTCGATCAGTCGGTCTGCATATTTGCTCATTTTAAAGAAGTATGCTTCTTCTTTGGCAGGCTTTACTTCACGTCCGCAGTCCGGGCATTTGCCGTCTACAAGCTGTGATTCTGTCCAGAAGGATTCGCAGGGGGTACAGTAAAGGCCTTCATAAGCGCCTTTGTAGATATCTCCCTGATCATACAGTTTTCTGAAGATCTTCTGAACCTGTTTTTCATGGGGCTTGTCTGTTGTACGGATAAATTTATCATAGGAAGTATTTAACATATCGCAGATCTCGCGGATCTGTCCTGCTACTCCGTCTACAAATTCCTGCGGTGTCACGCCGGCTTCTTCTGCTTTTAATTCGATTTTCTGACCGTGTTCATCGGTTCCTGTCTGGAAAAAAACGTCATATCCGTCTTTTCGCTTAAACCGTGCAATGCTGTCGGCCAGCACGATTTCATAGCTGTTTCCAATATGAGGTTTACCGGAAGTATAAGCAATTGCCGTTGTAATATAATAGTTTCCTCTGTCCATAGGTTTTATTCCTCCTATATCTATCATTTTGCATGGATATTGGCTTGATTTGTCTACGTTTCAGACTAACACATCATTCTTTTTGTGTCAAATGATCTGGGGATACAACTGTGTGTCCGGAGGGGACGGACATGCAGACAGATAGGTAGACGGACGGACGCAGAATGGAAACCGGGTGGCATAACAAGACTCGCTCCGTTTTCTATTTCCTTCGCGCGCTTATTTGTCAGCAGTCGCCCAAACTCGCCCTGTCGGGCTCAGACAGGTGGGCTTTGTGCTGACAGCTAGCGCGAAGGAAATAAAAAACTGCCGCTATGGGTCTTGTTATGCCACCCGGTTTCCATTCTGCTGCGCGTTGGTTGGATTTATGCTGTGAAGGGATGCAGCGGTTGATTGTTGGGGATTGCACGAGTGCGGGGCACCGTGCAATTGGATGGCGAAAAAAATCAGTTGATGATTTTGGGTATTATTTTTGGGGGTTATTCATAAAAATAGAATGTATTCAATTATTTTTTGGTAAGTCTGTTGGTGATTGTATGAAGAAACGAATTTCTACTTTTGTCTGGGTTTGTATATTGGGGATTGTCTGTATTTTTTCCTGTATGGTGATTTACAAGGTGGAATATCCGACGATCACACTGCGGAATATGGTTCAGGAGCGGCTGGTTTCGCAGGCGGAGGAAAATTCGTTGTTATCGCATTTTACGTTTCGGGATCCGAAGGGTGCGGGGTTATCGGGGGCAGTCCGGATGCCGGTGTACAGTAAAGAGGCTTATGATCTGTCTGTTGAGAAGGATAAAGAGGATTTTGAAGTGTTAAGGGGGCTTGATTTTTCGCATGGTACCAATCGTTTGTCCAAATCCACTTTATGCAATGCATTGATGTTTTCTTTAAAGCATGAGATCGCTCTTTCCCGGTTTCCTTATTTCGAAGAGCCGTTTGCTCCGTACAGTGGTGTGCAGAATGAACTGGCGATCCTTTTGACGGAGTATTCTTTCGATGAAAAAAAAGACGTTGTGGATTATCTGGAGATTCTTTCTCTTTTGCCGGATTATCTGGAGGGTTTATGTCAGTATGAGAAGGAAAAGGCTGAGGCGGGACTTTTTATGAGTGATGCTTCGGCGGATGCGGTCATTCAGACTTTGGATGCATTTTGCGCCCTGCCTGATTCGGAGAATATTTATTTGAAAACGTTTGAAAGCCGGCTGAAAAATTTGTATGAAAACCGGAAATTGACGAAAAAGGAATATGCTTATTATCTGAGTGAAAATGAGCGTTTGATCAAAACGATCGTTTTTCCTGCTTTTCAAAAAACAGGGGATGCGCTGACTTTATTAAAGGCCGGTGATAAATCAACTCCGAAGGGGCTCTGTAATTATCCCGGCGGCAGGGAATATTATGAAATTTATACCTGCTCCGTCCTGGGCGAGGATCTTCCCATTCCGGCTTTAAAAAACGCTTTCTGCAGGCAGCTGCAGGCTGACTATATCGAACTGAATGCACTTTTACAAAATCACACGGACTATTTTATTGCGATCATGGGACGTGAAAAAGAATATGATCCCCTGCTCTCTCTGTCGGCAGAGGACTGTATTCCGATTTTACAAAAGCAGATGGAGGCCGACTTTGGATCTGACATCGGCAAAGACTACCCTTATGAAATAAAAAGTGTGGATGCGGTCATGGAAAGCTATACCAATCCGGCATATTATTTTACACCGCCCGTGGATGATCTAAAGCACAATATCATCTACATCAACCATGCCCAGACCAAACAAGGGCTTTCCCTTTTTACCACTCTGGCGCATGAAGGCTTTCCCGGTCATCTATACCAGTCTGTCAGCTCGGGCCGCAGTCTGTCTGCCATTCATCTGCCCTCTTTATCCGGCGTGACTTATTATGGCGGATATCTGGAGGGCTATGCCACCTATGTGGAATTTCTGTCCTATGACTATGCAAAAAAAGTAGCGGCGCAGCTGTCCTTAAATGACCAGTCCTCACTTTATTATGATTATCTGATGTATCAGCGCAGGATCTGTTTAAATCTCTACTCCATTCTGGATATCATGATCCATTATGAGGGTGCTGCCTGCAATGATATCGCGCCGTTTTTAAAAAGGATCGGGATCACGGATGCCGAGGTGCTTCAATCCATCTATGATTATATTGCGACGGAGCCTGCCACCTATATCAAGTACTATGGCGGTTATCTGAAGATCCTGGAATGCAAAAACCTTGCCAGGGATGTATGGGGTGAGCATTACAATGAAATCACTTTCCATGACACCTTATTAAAATACGGTCCCGTCGACTTTTTCTCTCTCAAAAATGCAATTAAGGCAGAAATCCCGTAGGATCTCTGCCTTATTATTTTATTTTTCTACTATCGTTTTATTTTCTGCATTTAATCTTTCGAAATCCGCTGATTTACTGCGTAAATCGCTACTTTCTCATGTTTGACCTTTTGACCCTGATATCATCTTATATTTTTGCCTTGATATTTCCGATATTTTTAATCAAAATCGATACACTTCCGTCATCCCCTGTGATAAATTCCACACTGGACGGATCGTTGTATTCCTTCATGGGAATTTTGATCTCAATACCGGAATCGGTTTTTAACACCTGTGTTTCATATTTTCTGACGGTCTTTTCACTCTGAGGCTTGATCTCTTCGTGGACCATGTCATATTTTTCCATTTTTTCCTGAAACTCATGTTTTAAATCCGGCTTTTCCTCAAAAATTTTGTCCGCGATCTGTTCCACGCTGAACCCGCCGTTTTCCTCAAGCTCCTCATGGATGATATTTTTGGCCTTCATATTGGCTTCAAACTGCCGGCTTTCATCGTAGTAATTGTTTTGCACGCTTTCCACAGCGCGGCTCACGATTGAAAGCTTGGATTTGGGCGAAAGCTTTCCGGAGCATTTTAAAAACAGATACGTAAAATAATTGGTCTTTTCACCGTTTACATCATATTTTTTCTCAATGGCATAAACACTTAAGTCGGACAGCCTGATAATGGCAGCCTCCTGCAGTCTCTGGCTCTCTGTCGGCAGAATGGATTTGTACTTGATGATGCGGTTTTCATTTTTTTCATCCACGGACTGTGTCTTGTGGGTATAAAATTCCTTGTAATTCATTTTGAGCAGGGCAAGATAGGATTCGCCCTTTTCATCAAACCGGACTACCATCAGGTCTGCTGCCGGAATGTCAATATTGCTGTTCATGATCTGATACAGATAATTGGCCATATCCTTGCTGATGTCCACAAAGTATTCCTCATCATACTGGATCAGCATCTTGTACACTTCGGATTCCTCTTTATAAAACTGGCAGCTCTTGCAATCGTCTCCTGCCACAATCTTGTAAATATGCTCCCGCAGAAAATCTGCCAGATCAGAGCCGAATTCCAGCTCGCTGTCGGATAACACCGGCATACCGACGGTCGAATCCAAAATATGTACGATCACTCTTTTGATACGAATATCTTCTTTAATCATATGTACCTCTTTCTTAAAGTGCTCCTACGCTTTTTAGAATAAACAGCCAGAGCGTCAGGCTGAAGGCGCTGAAAAGTGTTGTGCACACAATGGTGCTTGATGTCAGCACGCCCTCATGTCCCATATTTTTTGTCATAATGTAACTGCTTGGGGTTGTAGCAGATCCAAGCATTACCAGAATGGCAATGATTTTTTCTCCCGAAAATCCCATATGCAGCGCAACCGGCAGAAAAAGCATCGGCCATACCATGAGTTTTACAAATGTACAGATAACCGTCGGTCTGATCTTTTTGACAGCCTTTTTCCCTTCAAATCCGGCTCCCAGACCTACCAGTGCTAACGGTGTGGCCATGATGGAAAAATTGTGCAGGGTCTTGTCCAGAATAAAAGGAAGCTTCAGCCGCACAATCGAAGCGATCATTCCCAGAACAATGCCGATGATGATCGGATTTTTGGCAATGCCCAAAAGGGATTTTTTAAAGCTTTCTTTGGACAGCTTATGCTCTCCCGGACCCGTAAAGGACAGGATCACGACCGCCATGACATTGTATAACGGAACCGTGCCGATGATCATCAGCGGTGCCATCTGTGACGTTCCGTATATATTCTGGATAAAAGCAAGTCCCAATACCGCCGCGCTGCTTCTGTAGCAGGCCTGTGTAAATTCCCCGATAAGATCTCTGTCTTTGAGGAAGATACCGCATAGACACCAGGTACCGACAATGCTTATGAGCGTCACGACAAAGCAGAAAAGCACATATTTTGTGTCCCACACCTGTGAAAAATCCGACTGCATCAGATCCTCAAACAGCATGGCGGGAAGTGTCACCTTGAAATTGAATTTGTTGAGCGTTTTGACAAACGGCTCGTCCACCAGCCTGATCTGCTTAAAAAAGCATCCTACAAGCATGGTTAAAAATACAGGTATTGTCGCATTTAGCGAAAAAATCAAATTTTCCATAACAAACTCATTATATGTTCGTATCTTAAAAAAGTAAAGAATAAGTGCTTCCGGCTAAAATGACGCTGGCAATCGTACCAGCCAGTGTGGCAAGCAGTGCACCGGTCAGGGTAAACCGCACCTTCTGCACTTTGGCAACCATAAAATAAACGGACATTGTGTAAAAAACGGTCTCCGTCGAACTCATCATCAAAGATGTGATAAGCCCCATCATCGAATCCGGTCCATACTGTTTAAATATATCTAAAACCAGTCCCGTTGCCGCAGATGAAGAAAACATCTTTACAAGCGTCAGTGGTACAAGCTCCCCCGGAAAGCCAATGGGTGCGGTAAATTTTCCCATCAGACCCCCGAGATACTCCAATACCCCCGACGACCGCAGAATGCCGACACCGATCATAAGACCAAGCAGGGTCGGCACAATACCGACAACGGTTTTCAAACCGTCCCTGACACCTCTGACAAAAACATCATATAACGGTTTTTTTGCGGCAAATCCATATGCCACAATGTAAAACACCAAAACAGGCATCATCAGATTTGAGAAATAAGCTAATAATTTCATCGTCTTTTCCCCTGATCCATTATTTTACAAAAAATCACTGCCGTGAGTGTACTGCATAATGTCGCTATGATCGCCGGAGCAATAATAATTGTTGGATTGCTGCTCCCATACTGACTTCGATAGGCAATCATATTGACGGGGATCAGCTGCAGCGACGAAATATTCATAATCAGAAAAATGCACATTTCATTGCTCGCTATCCCTCTGTCCTCTTTTTTCTGTAAATGCACAAGCTCTTCCATGGCTTTTAGTCCGGCAGGTGTGGCGGCCCAGCCAAGACCCAGAATATTGGCTATAAAATTAAGTGAAATATACTGGTATGCTTTGTGTTCCTTTGGAATGCGCGGAAACAGAAAATGTAAAAGCGGCGACAATAATTTTGTCAGCGCAGCGACCAGTCCGGATTCCTTTGCCACCTCCATCAGTCCGGTCCAAAAGCCCACAATCCCCAACATTGTGATACAAAGCTCCACAGCCTCTCTTGCAGAATCCAGTATTCCGCCGGAAATATCAGCCATGTGCCCGCTCAGCATACCGTATACGATCCCGATCAAAATCATAAAACCCCAAATATAATTCAGCATGACAGCCTCGCTTTCCGCTTTACCTATACATTATGTATCTGCTTCCTCTTATATGACTGTCATATCTGTGCACACCCGGTCTTCCTGATTTTTTCTTCCGGATATTTGGGTGAATATTTTGACCGGACAGAAAAAATCTCTTTTTATTGAAAAACAACTATAAAATAGCTATAATAAAATTACTTGTAAGTATGGAGTTACAACCTTACGAATATATTTGTAAAAGAGAAGGAGTTTCATTTATGAGGTTAATTACACGTTCAGATTTTGATGGACTTGCATGCGGCGCATTATTAAAGGAAGCCGGCATCATCGACACTTGGAAATTTGCACATCCCAAAGATCTTCAGGACGGACTGGTGGAGGTCAACGAAAATGACTGTCTTGCCAATGTTCCTTTTGTGGAAGGCTGCGGCTTGTGGTTTGATCATCATTCCAGCGAGCACGAAAGACTGGCCTTGGAAGGCAAGTACAAAGGCGAAAGCCGTATCACCCCCTCCTGTGCGAGAATTATTTATGAATATTACGGCGGAAAAGAGCGTTTTCCCCAGTTTGACGATATGATGGCTGCTGTTGACAAGGTTGATTCCGGCAATCTGACTATTGAAGAGATTCAGAATCCCCAGGGCTGGATCTTAATCGGATTTCTGATGGATCCCAGAACCGGTCTCGGACGTTTCCGCAACTTTACGATTTCCAACTACCAGCTGATGGAAAAACTGATCGACGCATGCCGCACCATGTCAACAGATGAGATTTTATCGCTTTCCGATATTCAGGAACGTATTGAGGTCTACAACGAACAGACAGAAAAATTCAAAGAAATGGTACATACCTACAGCTGGGTAAAGGGCAATGTCATTGTTACTGACTTAAGAGGCATAGATCCGATCTATACCGGCAACCGCTTTATGATCTACAGCATGTTCCCCAAGCAGAATATTTCAGCCTGGATCGTCAGCGGTAAAGGCGGCAACGGCTGTTCGGCAGCAGTAGGATACAGCATCTTAAATAAAACAAGCAATGTCAATGTCGGAAGCCTGATGCTCAAATACGGCGGCGGCGGACACAAAAAAGTCGGTACCTGCCAGTTTTCCGATGACAATATGGAAACAGAGCTTCCCAAAATGTTAGATGAGCTTTGCGCCTTAGCCAACGGCTGATCCTGTTTGTACTGACATTTTCCAATTCAGATAATACAGATCTATAAAAGACAAACAAAGCCGGATGTAAATTTACATCCGGTTTTTTATACATGTTAGGAATTATTCAGTTACCTATTGCAAATGTCAATTCCGCTTTACATACCAGCTTGCCATCCACATAAGCCTTGGCATCACCGATTCCGACAGGTCCTTTCATACGGATAATCTCCGTCTCCAGCATCAAAACATCTCCCGGTCTGACCATTCCCTTAAATCTGGCTTCCTTGATCCCGCCAAAATAAGCTATTTTACCTTTATTTTCCGGCATACTCAGAATGGCAACTGCACCGACCTGCGCCAGTGCTTCGATGATCAGTACCCCCGGCATAACCGGTTCCTCAGGAAAATGACCCGCAAAAAACGGTTCATTGTAGGATACACATTTTTTGCCGACTGCCTTTACTCCGGCTTCCAGCTCCTCTATGGTGTCGATCAGCATAAACGGCTGTCTGTGCGGTATGATATTCAAAATTTCTTTTGTTGTTAATACTGACATCTTATGCTTCTACGCCTTTGCTCTTCATATATTCAATAACGCTGCCTACTGTTGTCAGTCCTTCCAGATCTTCTGAAGGGATCTCAACACCATACTCCTCTTCAAAAGCCATAACCAACTCAAATAAATCCAGTGAATCTGCTCCTAAATCATCTTTGAAGGATGTATCCTCTGTAATAGTGGATCCATCAACATTAAGCTGTTCCGCAATAATTTCAATTACTCTTTCTAACATGTCTGTCTCTCCTTTTTATTGATCTTATATATCCGTTTGTGATATATCCGGTACACGTCAACAGTGCTTTGACAATCGAAAGTATATTATCAACTATCTTCATTGTCAATATCTTTTAGAAGATATTTATAAACTTCTCTCTTGGAAATTCCTCTGTCCCTGGCGACCGCCTTCATACATTCTTTGCGTTCAAGACCCTTTTTTTCATACATTTCCATATGCTCTTCTATGGAAATTTCCTGCCAGTCCGTCTGCTTTTCCTTTTCTTTATCTCCTAAGCTTTTTCCCTCTATGACCAGTACATACTCGCCCCTGGGAGCTTCCTTTTCATAGTAGCAGATGCTTTCGGCTAATGTTGTGGGCATAACCTCTTCAAATTTTTTGGTAAGCTCACGACACAGGGTGATCCTGCGGTCCCCCAGTGTATCAAAAAGCTCCTGAAGCGTTTTTTTCAGATGATGCGGTGCTTCATAGAGGATAATCGTACGTGTCTCTTCTGAAAGCTCTTTCAGGATCATTCCCCGCTCTTTCTTGTCAGCGGGCAAAAATGCTTCAAAGCAAAATCTTCTGGTCTTTAATCCCGACAGTGTCAGTGCCGTAATGCAGGCACAGGCTCCCGGAAGGCTTGTAACGCGGATACCCTCCTGCATGCACATCTGTACCAGTACCTCTCCCGGATCGGAAACAGCCGGGGTCCCGGCATCTGTGACCAGCGCGATATTCTGTCCTTCCTTCAGTTTGGCAATCAGCGTATAAGCCTTTTCCACTTTATTATATTCATGATAGCTTGTCATAGGTGTCCGTATTTGAAAATGATTCAAAAGACGGATACTGTTGCGCGTATCTTCCGCCGCAATCAGATCAACCTGTCCGAGTGTCTCAACAACACGCGGTGTCATATCACCAAGATTGCCGATCGGGGTCGCGCACAGATACAAAATTCCACTCATAATATTTCCTAATCTTTTTTAAATGATATCTATCAGGGTCAAAAGCTGCTTTGCAGCGGAGCAATTCGTGGAGATCAAATTTTCTCCCTGTCATCGTATTCCGGCGGCTTGTATATATCATAGATCTCATCCGTATATACACCGGGACTTTTGTATACAATGAGCGGCGGCTCAATCTCAATACGTGATCTGGCTCCCTTTTTGGCTTCAATCAATACCATATTGGGCTCTTTATCCACATAGGGATGTACAAATTTCATCCGTTTGGGTTCTAACCGGTATTTTGTCAAGGTTCCGAACAATTCCACAAGACGGAAGGGTCTGTGCACAAGATAAAACGTCCCACCCGGCTTTAAAACCCCGGCAGTCTCCCTTGCCACATCCTCAAAAGTACACAATACCTCGTGTCTGGCAATCGTCCTGCTCTCATTATCACCGGTCAGACCGTGCGCTCCTATCATATACGGTGGATTACAGGTCACAACATCAAAACTGCTTTTACCAAAAATTTGGGAAGCATTTTTGATATCTCCCTCAACAATATCAATCTTTTTTTCCAGTCCGTTATGACCGACGCTCCTCTTCGCCATATCGGCACTTTCCTGCTGTATTTCAAGTCCGGTCAGATGCGCTGCCCCGGTTTTTGCCTCCAAAAGAATGGGGATGATCCCTGTTCCGGTTCCCAGATCCAGTACAACATCCCCATCCTTGATCCTTGCAAAACCGGTCAGAAGAACAGCATCGATACCAAAGCAAAACCTCTTGGGATCCTGTATGATCTGATATCCCCTGCGCCCCAGGTCATCCAGTCTTTCTCCCTCTTTTATCTTAGTCATCATCCAGTTTTGAATGTCCTTCCTGACGTTCCAGTTTCTCCAATGCCCTCAGTTCGGCATCGTTGACATCAACCTTTTCCTTGCGGTGATGGCGTTTAAACCGCAGTTCCTCTACATGATATTCTACGATGTCCTTTTCATCATCATTGTCCACAATGACCTTGACAAGCTGACGAAGTACATTAACACTGTGTACATCACCCCGTTTTCCGTCCGGTGTTGTTACATGGTCTCCGACATTGGGAAGCTTACGGTTCAACTCTTCATAGGTTTCTTCTTCATTTTTGAGACAACACATCAGTCTGCCGCACACACCGGATATCTTGGTCGGATTCAGCGACAGATTCTGCTCCTTTGCCATTTTAATCGAAACCGGTGCAAACTCGGACAAAAATGTATGGCAGCACAAAGGGCGTCCGCAGATACCGATACCACCCATGATCTTGGTTTCATCCCTTACACCGATCTGCCTTAGCTCAATCCTTGTTTTGAAAACAGATGCCAGATCCTTGACAAGCTCTCTGAAATCAATTCGTCCGTCTGCTGTAAAATAAAATAAAATTTTGTTGTTATCAAAGGTGTATTCTGTATCGACCAGCTTCATTTTTAAGCCGTGCTTCTGGATTTTTTCAAGACAGATCTTAAAAGCTGACTTTTCCTTTTCCAGATTATCCGCCTGCTGCCTTTCATCATAAGCAGATGCAATACGCAAAACCGGTTTGAGCGGCTGGTTGATCTTATCATCATTCAATTCCTGAATTCCACTTACAACGGTACCATATTCAAGTCCTCTTGCGGTCTCCACAATGACATGGTCGCCTTTTTTTATAGAAAGCTCCCTGGGGTCGAAAAAATATACCTTTCCCGCGGTTCGAAACCGTACTCCTATTATTTTTCGCATAACTGTCTCCATTCTTTTGCTGATTACCAGCATCTATCACATATAAAAACCATCCGGTTAATTTTCCTTCATGGTTAAAAGTAACAACTCCATCGTCAGATCAAAATTGACATTTGCTTTTAATCTTGCCTTGGCGGTCCCAAGCGCATCAATGATGTTTTCTATTCCTTCATAGGTACTCTGGTCCGCTGTTTTTTTGATATTGGGAAGTTCATCCCTGAAAATCAGATGGTTGATATCATTGGTCGCTTTAAATAAAAGTACATCACGATACCATACAGCCATAATGTCCAGATAATCATCTATTTCAAATTTATACTCTGATATCTTTTTGATCGCAGTAAGAATATCCGTAATTTCCATTTCACGGATATATTTCAACAGGGCAACTGCGTCCTGTTTGATGTTGTCAAACTCTTCACTGGAAGCCAGTGCCTTGGCACGTCCCACATTGCCGCGCGCAAAGGCCACGCAGACATCTGCCTTGTAATCCGGCACCTGCACATCACGCATCAGATACTGTTTGACCAGCTCATCCCGGACCGGTTTCATCGTGAGCAGAACACAACGGCTCTGGATCGTCTGTAAAAGAGCATCAACATTGGTGGTCAGTAACAGGATCACCACATATGCCGGAGGCTCTTCCAATGTCTTTAACAGAGCATTCTGTGCCTGTACCGTCATCTTTTCCGCTTCATTGATAATATATATTTTTCTTTTGCTGCTGTAAGGCTTGATTGCGACATCGCCGGTGATCTTACGGATATCCTCTACACCGATGGTGTTGGGTTTTTCATGCGTAACGCGGATGATGTCCGGCTGGTTCCCGCTATCTGCCTGTTTGCAGGACTGACATTCACAGCAGGGCTCCCCGTTTTGTGGATTGTCACACTGCAGTGCTTTGGCAAAAATCCTGGCAATAAACTCCTTGCCGCAGCTTCTTTCACCCTGCAAAATATACGCATGATTGACATTTCCCGTCTCAACCGCTGCTTTTAGATGCTCTACAATCTTTTCCTGTCCGATTATATCTTGAAATGTTGCCATCTGATCACCTTCTCTTTACGTAAATATATCTAAAATCAATCCTCTGATTTCATCAATCTTATTTAAAACAGCTATATGGTCCTTTTCATCCTTGACAAGCTCCCTTGCCAGTTCATCCAGAGTATCGTCTACCTGCCGTATGATACCATACACCCGGTGTCTTCCCTTCCTGTCCAGAAAGTTTTCCCTCGAAAACTTGTGGCTCCGGCTCACGACCTCGTTCATAAATTCCTTGATCAAGGCCCGGTATTTTTTCATATCGCGGACATCCATTTTTTTGGAAATCCGGTCACCCTGCCGGGTGATTTCCTGCATCATGGAGCTTAGCCGGACCTGCAGATCATGCTCTTCAATATGGCTCGCCAGCATAAACTTAAAGCTTCCGTCCGTCTGCGCAGCATTTTCGCTCTGCTGTACCTGACTGACAGGCACCGCCTGATTGACCTTTATATCCATATACACTACCCCCTAATGCATCCGTCATGATTTGTTGACCAGTATATACTCCTCAATCTCCCTTAGGCACTGTCCAAGATCCTTGTTGTAAAATTCCCTTGTGATTCCGGCCTCGCGCTTTTTATCCGGTGAAAAATCGATACTGTCGGCAAGAAATCTGCGGCACATTTCTTCATATCTGGGATGGGGCTCACTTTTTTCGCGGTCGAGCGCCCGCTGCAGCCGTATCCCGTCATCCAACTCGATCATGACCGGCACAACCCGGTCTGAACCAAAGTATTCTTTTGTGTGCAGATATGATTCTATCGTACCTATTATCAGGTAATCATTGTTTAAAAGATCGATCTGGTCATCACAGACCGTAAAATACTTCCATTCACCGTAAACCGTATTATAGGAACGTATTTCAATGACCTTGCCGGCCTGCTGCAAACGGATGGCTTCAGCATCATCCACAAAATAGTATTGGATTCCGTTGGTTTCACCGCTGCGTCTCGGCCTTGTCGTATACAATACGATCTTTTTTAACCGAAGCGATTCCTTTTGTATCAGCTGATTGTAAATTGTATCCTTACCGGATGAGCTTTTTCCCATAAGGTAAAATATCTTTCCCATTTGCTTCCCCTAATACATTATACCTCAATAACACGAAGCATATTGGTGGTTCCAGTGATTCCGAGAGGCACTCCCGCTGTCAGCACTACCACATCGCCTTCTTTGATAAGACCGGCTTTTTTGGCCTGAAGAGTTGCCTCCTCAAACAGCTCACCGGCAGTATCCTTTTTTTCAATCAGTAAAGGCTCTACTCCCCATAACAGATTTAACTGCCGGCACACACGCGGATTGACGCTGCATCCGATAATCGTACATCCCGGTTTGAAACGGGAAACCATACCTGCCGTAAAACCGGACATCGTAACAGTAATAATAGCCGCAGCGTTTAAATCTGCTGCTGTAGTACATGTAGCATGGGAAATTGCGGTCGTAATATCCCCCTTCATATCCTGTGTTACTTTTTTCATTCTTCCGCTGTAATCAATATCCTGCTCTGTTCTTTCCGCAATTCTTGCCATTGTCTTTACGGCCTCTAACGGATATTTTCCGGCTGCGCTTTCGCCGGAAAGCATAATGGCAGTCGTACCATCATAAATAGCATTGGCGACATCGGCAGTTTCTGCTCTTGTCGGGCGGGGATTGTTGATCATGGATTCAAGCATCTGGGTTGCCGTGATAACATGTTTACCCTTGGCAACTGCTTTTTTGATCATGGTTTTCTGGATAACCGGAACCTCTTCCAACGGAATTTCAACACCCATGTCACCACGGGCAACCATAATACCGTCTGATACTTCCAGAATCTCATCCAGATTGTCAATACCCTGCATATTTTCGATCTTGGCAATAATCTTGGCTTTGCTCTTGTGCTCATCTAAGATCTTGCGCACTTCGAGAATATCCTCTTTGCAGCGTGCAAAGGAAGCAGCAAGGAAATCAAATCCCATCTGTGCACAGAATGTAATATCGGCACGATCCACATCACTGATATACGGCATGGATAAAATCGCTCCCGGCACATTGATGCCCTTGTGGTTGGAAACGGCTCCACCATTTATAACACGGCAGACAATATCATTTTCTGTGATCTTTTCAATGATCATTTCAATCTTGCCGTCATCGATCAGGATTGTCATGCCTTTTTTAACATCACCCTTCAGATTTTTATAGGTAATGGAAGCTTTCTCTGCTGTTCCCATGACCTCATCGGTTGTCAGAGTAAACTGCTGTCCGGCTTCAAGCATGGCTTTTCCGCCTTCAAAATCCTTTAAACGGATCTCCGGTCCCTTTGTATCCAACAAGGTTGCTACCGGCAGTCCAAGCTCGTTGCTTACCTTGATAACTCTTGTCAGTTTTACTTTCTGTTCTTCATGTGTTCCATGGGAAAAATTAAATCTTGCCACATTCATGCCTGCAAGCATTAATTCTTTTAATCTCTCCTCACTTTCTGAGGCCGGTCCGATTGTGCAGATGATTTTTGTCTTTCTCATAATGATTCCCTTTCTGTCTGTGCCTTTCCAATACACATAATTTTATTTTGATCTATGTTTGCAGGCCCTTTTATCAATAATCCTGCTTCCATTTTCCCCTGTAAGTAATCTATCACTTCTGCGGTGATCTGCTCTCCCGGTACAACCAGTGGTATTCCCGGCGGATACAGATAAATATATTCCCGGCTGACCATACAGGCCGTATCCTGTATGCGCAATTTACGTCCCTCGCAGGCCAGTGCCTGTCTGATCGTAAGCTCATGCTCTAAAAGCGGCATCCGGTGCTTTTTATCTCTGTCCGGCATTTCCTTTGATGAATCAGCAAACCTTGTATCAATCTCTTTCAAAGCTGATACCAGTCTGGTAAATCCTTCTGCCGTATCCATCACGCTTGTCATGGCAATGACGTACTGCGCTTCCGACATTTCCGGTTCTATATGATAATCGGTCCTTAAAATGTGACTAAGTCCGGCTCCTGTCAGATCAATGCCATCCTTTATACAGATAACAAGCTTTCCCGGATCAAATGCATAAGCAAAATCTTTTTGCAATATCTGTGGTCTGATGCAATAAAAACACTTAAGCTTCTCTGTCCCCTGATAAAAGGCATCAAGCCTTTGCCGGTATGCCTTTACAAGCTCCTCTTTGTGCTCCGCACAAAAATGCAGTGCATCGGATATACTCTCCATCAAAATATAGGAAGGACTGCTTGACTGAAAAACAGCCAGATGTTCTTTTAGCTTCCGCCTGTCGATCAAATCTCCCTGCACATGCAGTAACGCAGTCTGCGTCATGGCCGGAAGTGTCTTGTGCGTGCTCTGTATGACAATATCAGCTCCGCACCTTATTGCACTGTCCGGAAAGTAACCATCGCCTCCCCAGATACCCAGATGCGCACCATGCGCCTCATCTACAATGACCGGGATCCCCTTTTTATGGGCCGCTTCACAGATTGCACGGACATCACTCACAACTCCCTCATAAGTCGGCGAAGTCACAATTACCGCACAATAATCATCCTGTGATAATTTCTGCTCAAGCTCCATGACAGAAATGCTTCCGTTAAACGGAATATCCTCACATCCTTCAGGATAAATGTATTGAGCATCCTTACCACTCAGATACAAACCATGAAATACCGATTTGTGGCAATTCCTTGCCACCAGATATCTGCCCGGTCTGTCTGCCACACTCATAATAGAAGCCAGGATTCCGCAGCTGCTTCCGTTGACCAGATAAAAACACTCCTCTGATCCAAACAGCCGCGCTCCAAACTGCTCTTCCTCAAGAATAAATTCCTTTGGATCGTGCAGATTGTCGTATCCGTCTATTTCTGTAATATCTCTTTTGTAGATATCACATATCGGTGTGCCTATAGACTGCCTCTTATGTCCCGGCATATGAAACGGATAAATATCACTTTTTTCAATTTGATCAAGTTTGCTTTGAAATGTTTTATGCATAATCCAATTTATTATAACATAAATAATTGCGATACCAAAGTGTTTTAAAAAAAACCTTATAAGGCAAATCACAAGCAAATTCAATGCTTACCTCATAAGGTTTTTATTTTTAACAATTTCTTAATAGCTCACAGTCAATGTCAGATTTTCTGTAACCTCTTTGTATAAGCCTTTATCTCCGGATAAGGTAAATGCCTTTTCCTCTGTCAGATTGAGTCCCGAGTCATCAAAATGAAGCAGATATGGAAATGCCTTGCAGGTCTCCATATCGCCATCCTTGACCAGTAAAAGATATACGTAAAAATCATCTCCGCTGGTTGTTGTGTAACCATAATTCCAGTAATAGGTCTTATTGAAAACGCCCTTCCGGAATTTGGCTCCTGTTTCATCTATATTGCCGGTTGTATAAACATACCATTCATATTTTTGTGTCATATCAGCCGTCAGGGATACCTCAAATTTGTACTTATTGTACTCATCCTTGACCACCTCATGTGTTGTCTTCGGTGTTGTCAGCTTTGTGACAGAAAAATCAGATGGTGAACACCCTTGTAATAAAAGAACCAATGAAACAAGTAATAAAGAAATGAACGTTTTTTTAGTTTTTTTCATATACATCCTCCTTTTCCGGCCAATATAGCCAAAATATGCCACCTATAATATATAACGAAATCCGCTGATTTACTACGTAAATCGCTACTTTCTCATGTTTGGTGGGTCCC
>URPH01000013.1 GCA_900549665.1 uncultured Lachnospiraceae bacterium
CTTTTTAGGTTCCCTTCTTCTTATCGTGTCCACTTTATAGGGTACATTTTATTCCATGACTTCTTCGGAAAACAGTCTTTTCCCCTGATACATACCTTTATCCAGATGCATCTGCAGCCATTTTAGCATTTCATCCACGCAGGAATTGACGGCTGCTGCCGGTGCTCCGACATTCATTTCCCATGCGGGCATCTCTGTCACTTCTTTTTTTCTGTCCCGCTCAAAATAGCCGATAGCAAAATTGTCATCCTTTCTCATATCCGCAACAGTCAGACAGCTTCTCTCCATTCCAAGCGGTTCAAAAATACGCTTTTGCACCAGCTCCTCCCAGGTCTGTCCGGTAATACGCTTCGCAATATGTCCAAGCAGTGAATAGATCACATTGCTGTATTGTGTTGTGCTCCGAAACGGCTTGTTGGGCTCCAAGTAACGCAGTCTGTGCATAAACTCATCCCGGTCGATCGAGGTATCCGGCCACATGGCATCATGTCCGGCAAGTCCGGTTCTGTGATACAGCATATCCCGCACCGTCACCTCGCGGGTTGCCGTTTCATCCATCAGGGCAAAATCCGGTATATATTCCACGACCGGCTGATCATAATCAAGCTTTCCTTCATCCACCAGCGAAGCAAGTACAGCTGATGTAAAGGATTTGGAACAGGAAGCGATCCCGCCAAGCGTCTGTGTCGTCATCGGCTCCTTTGTTGCAAGATTACGGTATCCGTATCCTTTCTTAAAAATCACTTCTCCGTCATGGCATACCCCGATGGCAAAGCCGGGGATATTCCAGTATTTCATTTCTTTTTCTACAAAATCATCTTTTAATACTTCCTGCATATGGCTCACTTCTCTTTCTGGCATGATCTGTTTTTTATCATTTCATTTTTAATTATTTTTTTAGTCTTTTCGATTATTTTGCTCGCAGTTATTTCATTATTAAATCATCTTGTTTTCAGTGATTTTTTTGATTATTTATTTTCAATCATTTTTTATATGCCGTCAGATACAGTTCTACTGTATCTGCACAGCCTTCATACTAAATCCATCCACCAACGGATAATGACATTTAACCATTCTGCCGCTCTCTGTTTCCGTCATAACCGGCTCCATTTCCCGGCATTTATCCGTTGCATAAGGACATCTGGTATGAAAAGCACAGCCCTTTGGCATATTGATCGGGCTCGGTGTTTCACCCTGGATTTCATATTTTCTTTCCTTATGATGAGGATCAATGATCGGCGCTGCCTGTATTAAGATCTGTGTATAGGGATGTGCCGGATGATGGAAGATTTCCTCCGCTTTTCCCATCTCCACGATCCTGCCAAGATACATGACCATGACACGGTCGGACAGATACTGGACCACACGAAGATCATGTGAGATAAAGAGCATCGTCAGGTTCAGTTTTTTCTTCAGATCCATCAAAAGGTTGATGATCTGTGCCTGAATGGACATATCCAGCGCGGATACCGGTTCATCAGCGATCAGAAATGCCGGTTTCATAATGAGCGCTCTGGCAATACCGATCCTCTGTCTCTGTCCGCCGGAAAAAGCAGACGGATAACGGTCCAATGCATAGGACGGCATGCCGACCATGTCAAGCACCTCTATCGTTCTTTTTTCAAACTCTTCTTTAGGGCAGATATGATGAACGGACAGTATTTCATAAAACATCTGCCGGATCGTCATCTTGGGATTCAGGGATGAATACGGATCCTGAAAAACCATCTGGATATCCTTTCTGGCTTCCTGTAAAGAAGCACCCTCCTTCATCGCAAGATCTCCGTATTTTCCAAACATGATCTTACCGTCATCCGGCTTGTAAAGGCGGATCAAGGTCTTTGACAATGTACTTTTACCGCAGCCGCTTTCACCTACAAGTCCAAGTGTTTCATCGGGATAAACGGAAAATGTCACATCTTCTACGGCTCTGACATAGTTGTGTTCCTTTTTTGCAAGGATTTCTCCAATATTCTGTTTGATTGGAAATGTTTTTGATAAATATGTTACTTCCAAGAGAGGTTTCTTTGTCTGATCAGTCATCTGACATACCTCCTTCCTCTTTTTCAAGTCTTCCCTTAATATTCATCATTTTCTCCAGACAATGACATCTGGAAAAATGTCCGGGCTCTACTTCCACAAGCTCCGGGATTTCTTTTTTACAGATTTCCTCACAAAATTCACATCTGGGTGAAAACGGACAGCCGGAAGGCATATCGTCCAGGTTTGGCGGCATGCCATCGATGGAATACAGGCCTTCTCCTTTTTTCTCAATCGACGGGATGGCACGCATCAGGCCGTAGGTATAAGGATTTCTCGGCTTTTCAAAAATATCCTCTGCCTTTGCCATCTCCATGATCCTGCCGGCATACATAACCGCGATGTGATCGCACATCTGGGAAGCCACACCCAGATCGTGTGTTACCAGTACAAGGCTCATATTCAATTCCTTTTTCAACCGCTTTAACAGCTTGATGATCTGATCCTGGATTGTCACATCAAGGGCAGTTGTCGGCTCATCTGCCAGAAGCAGGTGCGGATTGGATGCCAGAGCAATCGCAATCATCGCACGCTGCCTCATACCACCGGAAAACTGGTGGGCATAGCACTTCAACCGCTCCTTTGCGGAAGGAATACCAACCATTTTCAACAGCTCCAAAGCCCGTTCATCCTTTTGTTTTTTGGTCATACCGGGCTCTTTTATCGATTCCACAATCTGCTCACGAATCGTCAATACCGGATTGAGCGTTGTCATCGGATCCTGAAAGATCATGCCGATCTCGCCGCCCCGGATTTTCTGCATCTCCTTATCCTTTAAGGTAAGCAGATCTGTGCCGTTATATATAATTTCGCCTCCCGCAATTTTTCCGGGATCCTTTAAAAGACGCATCAGTGAGCGGCAGGTAACACTTTTTCCACAGCCGCTTTCTCCGATCAGTCCGAATGTTTCGCCGCGCAGAATACGAAAGCTGACGTCCTGAACGGCATGAACCGTCTTTTCTTCCGAAACAAAATCTGTACGCAGATTTTTCACTTCCAATATTACTTCTTCTGTCTGATCTGCCATATGATTATCTCCTCTCCGATAGGTTCCTTATTTTGATTTCTGCAGTCTCTTTGAAACTTCCTCGCCCACAAGACTGATGGATATACCGGTCAGGGCAAGCATGATTCCGGGGAAGGTCACGATCCACCATGCGGTCATCATGAAGGATTTTCCTTCTGATATGATGGCGCCCCATTCGGGTGTCGGTGTCGGAACTCCCAGTCCCAAAAAGCTTAAAGATGCTCCCATCAGCATACAGAGCATGATATCTGAAATTGCATAGACAAAAGCACTGTTGACAACATTTGGCAGTACATGTCTGAACATCACACGCAGATTGGAATAGCCCAGTGTCTTGGCTGCCAGAATATATTCACTGTTTTTTACCACTAAGACCTCACTTCTGACGAGCTTTGCATATTCACGCCAGCCGACAAGCCAGATCGCAATAAACAGATTTTTGATACCCGATCCTAAAATGGCAACGATCGCAATAACCAGGATCATCAATGGAAATGCTGTAAAAATATCCAGAATACGCATAATAATGGCATCCACCTTTCCACCACAGTACCCGGATAACAGTCCAACAAAGGTACCGATCATGGCGGGGATCAGCATGGCAAAAAATCCAATGGCCAGATCCAGTCTTGCACTGTATACCACTCTGGCAAAAACATCTCTTCCCAGATTATCCGTTCCAAACCAGTGCTCTGCGGACGGCTTTTGCAAAAGCGCCGTCATATCCTGCTTGATCGGATCATAATGGGTAAACAGTCCTGGAAAAAGAGCCATTGCAAAAATGATGATCAAAAATAAAACTGCAATCCAGAAGAAAACAGAATGCTTTCCAAATAATCTTTTTTTCATATCCATCTGCTCCCTTCCCTTAATTTAATTTGACACGTGGATCCAGCAATGAATAAGAAACGTCTGTGATCAGATTCATCACTAAAACAATGATACTAAACAAAAATACGGTTCCCTGAACCACGGTATAATCTCTGAAAAGAATCGCATTTAAAAGCATCTGTCCCAGTCCGGGAAGTGCAAAAATGCTTTCAATCACGATACTACCTGCAAGCATATAGGTCATACGCATTGCAAGCAGTGTAACGGTTGAGATCAACACGTTTTTCAGAATGTATTTTACTTTTATCTTCCATGGAGAAATGCCCTTGCTGTAGGCAAAATCCACATAATCCATCTTTAATACTTCAATGACATTTCCGCGGATATTTCGTAAAACCAGAGCCGAGGTTCCAAGCGCTCCGGTAAATGCCGGAAGGATCAGCGCGTGGATGTGCTCTCCTACTGTCGAGCCCCAGCCGCCTACCGGAAACCATCCAAGCTTCAAGGAAAAGATCAGCATGATGATCAGACCAATCAAAAATTCCGGTACGGAAATAAACGTCAGGGATAACGAATCAATAAAGCTTCCAATTTTTTTATTGTGCTTTACACCGGCCAGATATCCTAAAGGGAAGCTGATCAGGATCGAAAACAGAATGGTCATCAAAGTCAGTGACGCTGTGATAACGGCTTTTTGTTTAAACAGATCCACAACCGAACTCTTTAATGTCAGAGAATTTCCAAAGTCAAAGGTCAGACACTGCTTTAAAAACAGCAGGTACTGCATAAATAACGGTTCATCCAATCCCATTTTTGCTCTCATGGCAGCGATCGCATCATCGCTTGCCCTGTTACCAACCAATAAAAGAACCGGATCTCCGGGAATCAGTCTCATTCCAAAAAAGATGACCAGTGTAATAATCAGCAGGACCGGAATCATTTGCAATATTCTTTTGATAATATAAGTAAGCTCTTCCATATTTTCTGATGTTCCTTCCAATCAATCTTTTAACTTATCTGTAAATTGTTTCATTCATTTGTATGCTGCGTTTATCTGTATTCTTCATTTATCTGTATTTTTTATTTATTTGTATTTTTTATTTATTTGTATTTTTTATTTATTTGTATTCTTTATTTATCTGTAATTAACAGAAGAAGGCAGAAAATGTGTTTCTGCCTTCTTTGTCAACGCACATATGATGCTATTTTATATTTATTATTAGTTTGATTTTGTCATGTATTTGAAATTGTAAATTCCAAGAGGTGTCTGAGCATATCCTGTTACCTTATCTGTTGTAACAAAGGTGTAAGGAGTATATACTAACGGGATCAATGGTGTAGCATCTGCTACGACTTCCTGCATCTCTCCGTAATCTGCCATTCTGGCATCCTCGTCCATCTCAGAATTTGCTTTGATACAAAGCTCTTCCGCTTTTGCCTGATCTTCATCATTCCAGTAGGTTCTCCAGCAGTTGGTCTGATCTGCGATGGTCCACAGACCTGCAAGCTCGGAAGTATCTGTCATATCAGATGTCATATAGGAAATATAAACATCGTAGTTGCCTTCCTTCCAGTTAGCTCTTGCTGTTGCTGTATCGATCTGCTGAATATCAAGGTTTACGCCGATTTCAGCCCATTCTTCCTGTAAAATAGTAGCGATCTGTAAGAATGCTGAGTCACCACTTCCGACTTCAATAGAAAGATCAAATCCGTCCGGATAGCCTGCTTCTGCAAGCAATGCTTTTGCCGCTTCTGCGTCATGTGCAACCGGTGTCAGATTTTTGTTGTGGTGAGGTGCTGCAGGTGATAAGAATGTCGGAGCAAGTTCACCATATCCAAAGTAAACAGCTGCGTTGATAGCATCTTTATCAGTTGCAAACTCCAGAGCCTGACGTACTTTTTTATCTTTCAGATATTCGTTCTGGCAGTTGATGATGACAAATTTGACATCTGTTGAGTCAAACAGGTTGACTGTCAGGTTGCCGGCTGCTTTCAGCTCATCAATTCGGCTGTAGGGAATGTCGGAAGCCATATCGATCTGACCACTCTCTAACTGCATGATACGTGTTGTATCATCTGCAACAACCACAATGTCAACTTCATCTACCTTCGGGCATCCTTCTTCCCAGTAATAAGGATTGGCGGTAAATACCATCTTTTCGCCTTTATCCCATTCGCTTAAGATAAAAGGACCGGTTCCGACAGGACACTCTGCAATGCCTTCCTCTCCGACCTCTTCACAATAGGATTTTTCCATGATGCCTGAGCTAAACATTGCCAGTGTTGATAAAAACATGGGAGATGGCTCTTTTAATGTAATTACCAGATTGTTGTCTCCGCCATCTTCCATGGTATCGATCATGTCTAACATTCCAAGCCAGGGGCCGTCAGCATCCTTTGCTCTTGTCAGGCTGTAGATACAGTCATCAATGGTTACGTCATCACCATTTGAAAACTTAATTCCATCTCTTAAGTGGAAGGTATATGTCAGTTCATTTTCTGAGACTGTCCAACTGTCTGCAACCGCAGGAATGATTTCCTGTCCGTCATCAGAACTGGTAACAAGTCCCTCAACCATCATATTCAACACCCAGATATCACAGTTATCTGCTGTCATAACAGGATCCAGGTTTCCGGAGTCCAGATTTCGCGCCAACGTTACAACGCCACCGCTTGCTGCGTCTGTACTTTCTGCTCCCTCTGTTGCCTGTGCTGTTCCTTCTGTCGCAGTTGATGATGCATCGCTTCCGCATCCTGTCAGGACAAAAGCCGCAGTCATCAACACCGCTAAAAATTTCGCCGCAAATTTTCTTTTCATAATCTCTCCTCCTTTGTTTCTCAAAGATATACACGGAAATAAAAAAGAGGCAAATGACGCTTTAGAAACATCATTGCCTCTTGAAGTTCGTTGTGTATTTCTTTGTATGTCTGCATTCTATATTTGTTTGATGTGTCTGTATTGTAAATTTTGGACCTGTTTTATTTTCAGCTTTATTTTTCTCTGTTTTTGCGATTAAAAATCTGGCAGTTAGATTCATCACTTAAGCTTAACACAGAAGAATCACACAAAGCTTCTCTGTATTTTCTTCCTGAGATAATTCTGCGGTGTCAGAAGTGTGAACTTTTTAAATTCCTTGATAAAATGCGCCTGATCATAATATCCCAGTTTATCATATACAAAATCCACATTTTCTTTTTCCAGATACGTGATGGCACTCTGCAAACGTATGATTTCAGAATACTGTTTCAGGGAAAAGCCTGTGTTTTTCTTAAATTCACGGTTGATATAATGCTGGCTGTACTTCATATTGTCCGCAATCTGCGCCATTTTGACACAGCCCTCCTGATGCAGAATCTCATGCAGGGCATTGGATACAAGAGGATTTTTACAACCGGAGATCATTCTTTTTACGATGGGAGTGGTAAGCGATATCATATCCGATAATACAGGCAGATCTGGTGATATATGTGCATCTCGGGATACTGTCAAGTCTGGTGATATATGTATATCTTGAGATACAAGCATGTCCGGTGATACGGATATATTCAGTGTAGCATCCGCATTCTTTACAGATGCACTGTTTCCAGAGGCACTGGCTAACTTCTCCAATTCACTGTTTCCAGAAGTACTGGCTAACTTCTCCAGTCCACACAGAATGTTCGTGATTCCTTCCTGCTCTGTAATATCAATATAACACTCCGGTATCCCAATCGCATCCTGCGACATTGCTACAAGAAGCACCCCCGGATTGAGCTTTATCCCGAATATCCAGTCCTGATTTGTATACAAAGAGTTACGCGGTGTCACCGGACTCCCGCTGATACACGCTGTTTTTTTATTTTTCGGAAACATAAACTGGATATCCACACAGCCGTCCGGAATCGTCACAAAGGAAACATGCCCCGGATTCCTGATCAGATAATACTTCTGGATCATCTCATCCTCGCATAGAGATTCCTGATAGTTAATGCTCTTATCCATATAATACGTTTTTAGATTCATAAACCATTCCTCCTGTTCTGGATGTTGATTCTCGATTTTGATACTCAATATTGATTTCAGTTACTGATAATCCTTGTTTTTCTCCCCTGCTTGCTTGCATCTGGGGCTTTTTTTGCTATTTTTCTTGTTTTTGCCCTGCTTGCTTTCCTGCATCTGGGCTTTTTTTTGCTATTTTTCCTTTTTTGCCCTGCTTGCTTGCGTCTGGGGCTTTTTTTGCTATTTTTCTTGTTTTTGCCCTGCTTGTTTGCCCGCGCCTGGGCTTTTTTTGCTATTTTTCCTTTTTTTGCCCTGCTTGCTTGCCTGCGCTGGGCTTTTTTTGCTATTTTTCTTGTTTTTGCCCTGCTTGCTTGCCTGCGTCTGGGCTTTTTTTGCTATTTTTCCTATTTTTACCCTGCTTGCTTTCCTGCGCCTGGGCTTTTTTTGCTATTTTTCTTATTTTTGCCCTACTTGCTTGCTCGCGCCTGGGCTTTTTTTGCTATTTTTCTTGTTTTTGCCCTGCTTGCTGCCTGCTCTGGGGCTTTTTTTGCTATTTTTCCTTTTTTTGCCCTGCTTGCTTGCCTGCGTCTGGGCTTTTTTTGCTATTTTTCCTTTTTTTGCCCTGCTTACTTGCCTGCGCTGGGCTTTTTTTGTCTATTTTTCCTTTTTTGCCCTGCTTGCTTGCCTGCGCTGGGGCTTTTTTTGCTATTTTTCTTGTTTTTGCCCTGCTTACTTGCTTGCGCTGGGCTTTTTTTGGCTATTTTTCCTTTTTTGCCCTGCTTGCTTGCCCGCGCCTGGGCTTTTTTTGCTATTTTTCTTGTTTTTACCCTCTTATAAAACTTATTTGTCTCCACCCGCATAACAGGTGGGTTTTTGTTTCACGCGTATTCGTTTCTCCTCGAGAAACTCATATACAACACGTTCAACAGGCTAAAGCCTAAAAACAACAAAAAAGCGAAGCCGCATAGTGATATGTACCCCCTTTACTGGACACCCAGTAGAGGGGGTATTATTATGCGGTACACATATGAGTACAAAAGGAAATGTGTAGAACTGTATCGAGAAGGAAAATGGCCAGAAACGCCGGAAGGTGTTAGCAATAAATCCTTTCGGGATAAAGTGAGACTATGGGTAAGAGCAGAGGATAGCCGCGGTCCAGAAGCACTGAAACACAAAAATTTCAACAGGAACTGGACACCAGAAGAACGGCTGGAACTAGTATCCCAAGTAATGTCCGGAAAATCCTGTGTGTCAGTGGCAATCGAGGCCGGTATTCAAGATAGATTATTGTATCAATGGGTTCAAAACTATAAAACAAAGGGGTATAATGGCCTGGTAGAAATGAAAAAAGGTCGTCCAAGTAAAGGGGTACCCCAAATGAAAAAGGAAGAAGCAAGGCCACTGAATGAATCTGAACGAGAAGAATTGATCCGGCTTCGGGCAGAAAACGAGTATATAAAGGCGGAGAATGAAGTTATAAAAAAAGAGATCGCCTTGAGAGAAGAGAGGCACGCAGCGCAACTCAAGGCGAGAAAGTAGCGATCATCAAAGAGCTGCGTGAAAAAGGATACCAATTGAAATATCTGTTGAAATCTATGCAGATGGCACGGTCTACCTATTATTTTGAGTTGAGCAAGGCCGATCAAGTTGCCGTTCGAAACCATTGCTTGGCAGATGAAATCAAAGACATTTTCTCACAGCATAAAGGCCGCTACGGTGTGCGAAGAGTATATCAGGAACTGATAAAGCGCGGCCACAAGGTCAATCATAAGCGGATACAACGGCTTATGCACACTATGGGGTTGGCAGGAAAGCGCCCAAAGGAAAAGTACCATTCCTACAAGGGCGAGGTCGGCAAGGTTGCTGAGAATATCCTTGACCGGGATTTCAGCACGACAGCTCCTATGCAAAAATGGACTACCGATGTATCTCAGTTCGGTTTTTCGTGGGGGAAGTGTTATCTCTCTCCCATACTCGACATGAACACAAACGAAATCATTTCTTATGATTTATCTCAAAGTGCCAATATGGAACAGATCCAGAGAATGTTGGCCGGCGCCTTTACAAAGTTTCCCTCTGTAGATGGCCTGATCTTTCACTCTGATCAAGGGTGGCAGTACCAGCATGTGTACTTCAGGCAGGCACTTAAAGATCACAAAATCATTCAATCCATGTCAAGGAAGGGCAACTGTTACGACAATTGCATCATGGAGACTTTCTTTGGACGGATGAAAAATGAGATGTTCTACGGGCATGAAAAAGAGTATTCCTCTTTTGAAACATTTGCCAAGGCTGTTGACAGCTACATAAATTACTACAACAACGAAAGAATCCAAGAGAAAACAAAATGGATGCCTCCTACAAAATTCAGAGAGGCATCCATGTGCACCTAATTCAATTTTTCATGTGTCCAGAATTCTGGGTACATATCATAGCAACTTCGCTTTTTATAACTATAATTTATAATACTTCAATTTTCATTTGTCAATATTTGATTTTCCATGCACCAGATCCTGCGCATCTACAACAGTCTGCAATCGCGCACCTCATTCCACTGCTGATTAACCCAATTGATATATTCTTAACTGATTTCCATTATCTTTGATCAAGCGGCTTTTCACTGATTGATCAGCTTATCCTTCACAATCTTGGCGATCAGATCTGCAGTCCCTTCCACACCAAAGAAGCTGCTGTCTATCATCAGATTTTTGTTGTTAATATCCGCCGGATAATAATTGGCATACTTTTTGTGATACTGCTTTCTGGCCTTATCGATCTCAATGGTCATCTTGATGGCAACATCCTCATCCATTCCCAGATATTTGACACAGTTTTCAATCCTTTTTTCAAAGGGAGCATAAATATAGATATTGAGACAGCGGTCAAAGTCTCTCAACACATAGTCTGCACAACGGCCAACGATAACGCAGGATTCCTTTTGTGCGAGATTGCGTATCAGTTCCGACTGGACTTCAAATATCTCATCCTGTCTGTCCTTTGAAAAACGTCCAAGAGGAAATTTCATTTTTGCATAGGCACTGCCCTGATTTTCCTCAACCTTGCTGATAACCGAGAGCGGCAGATCCATTTTTCTGGCTGTTTCCTCCACGATATCCCGGTCATAAAACTCAATATTTAACAATTCGGAAAGCTTTCTGGCAATCGGACGTCCCATACTTCCAAATTCACGTGTGATGGTAACGGTATATTTTTCTGACATAATCATACCTCCCGTCTGGGTTTGTTTTATTCAGATTCAATTTATTTTTTATTATTATCCGCATTAAAAATCCTGTATTGTAAAATTTGAACCTGAAATACGACAATGTCAGAATCAATTCCCTGCATCCGGATCCTTCGTACCTTTTATCCAGATCCAGCTTGTCAGAATGCCCACACCGACAAACACAACTCCAAATATGCACAGCACAATGGTCTGTCCCATACCATTTACTTTAAATTCCTGCAGACTGCCCACGATCAACATAAACCCGACCGCGGCAAATACCAGACCGACAGCGATCGCTTTTACCATATTTAAGCTTATCCGTCTTTTTTTGCCAGAAACCTCCTGCCCTTCCATAGCCTCTTCCCAGCCTGTGGAATCAACATTTTTAAGCTCTGACAATGTCAAGATAAACGGATGGATAAAAAAGAGAATGCAGCACAATCCCATCAATGGAAAAATGATCAGATATCCGTTGAAACCATTGCCTTCACGCAACTGACTTATCTCCAGATAAATGCCGCCCACAATAAAGGCTCCGCCTAAAAGCAGGGCAAACACAGCACGGAAGCCTTCAGATAAGGCATCGCAGAGCAGAAGTCCTTTTCTGTATTTTTTCTCCCTTTCAAGCAGTTCCTCGTAGCTTAACTGATTGAAGGACCAGTCCTCATATTTTAAATTGTGCTGATAAAACCGTAGTCCGATCATTTCCCGGATAATATAAGAAAACGAAACAAGTAAAAGTATGCCAAATACAAGCATCAGGATATTTCGGGTCGTGACATTCATTTTCCAGCTAAAAATTTTTGCCACCTGACTGGCCAGCACCAAAAAGGCAATGCCACTGCCCACGATGCGACGTATATACCCTGCTGTATCCATTGCTTTTCTAAGCTTCCGGCTTAACGCCAGTGTATTCAGATACTCAATAAGTCGGTCTCTTTCTTCCATATTGTATTCCCCTTTACAATTTTTGCGCTCATTATATCATGATCAACATTCGCCGTTCGCCAATTGTGCAAGCACATCGGCTCTCTTGCGCTCATTATATCGTGATCCGCACTCCCGTGCTCTACGTTGCTTCGCAACTATCACAATCAACATTCGCCGTTCGCCGATTGTGCTAGCACATCGGCTCTCTTGCGCTCATTATATCATATAAAAATTCCAGACATGTATAAAAATCGCATGTCTGGAATTTTTTTAATCTTATTCTTTTATTTCATTTCAAAAAAGGTCGTATCAAGCTCAGGATATACGCGCTTTAAGGAAATCGGAAGTCCGGATTTATTCATAAAGTGATGCTTGCTTTTAGCCACCGCATGATCTTCGCCGGTCTTTTTATTAAAGATGCGGTATGCCACTTCCATCTGATATCCATCATAAGAGATCAGCTTGGTGTCAACCACAATGACCTCCTCAAATTGTATCGGACTGCGGTATTCTACCGAAAAAGAAATCATCGGCACCGCGATCTCCATATCCTTCATCTGTTTATAACCAAGTCCGATCTGCTCCATCAGGTTCATTCTGGCATTTTCCATCCAGTTGATATAATTGGATGGATGTACCATTCCCTGAGCATCCAGCTCGTGATATCTGATCCGGTGTTCATAGGGCTCCACCTTTCGTTTTTTGCCAGGATCCTTTATTGCAATTTCATTTGCCATCTTTTTTCCTCCTAAACTTTATCAGGCAGTCCAAAGCCTTTCTATTTTTTCTTCATCAGGCCGTCCTATGCTCTTCCATTGCTTTCAGCTTTTGTAACAGTTCTTTTTCCTGCGGTGAAATTTCCTTAGGAACAGCAATCTGAAGTATTACATATTCATCGCCATAGACATTTTTATTTTTCATGGAAACAATGCCTTTGTTTTTGAGCCGCAGCCTACTTCCGGACTGACTTCCTGCCGGCACCTTGCACTGTACCGGTCCATACAGTGTATCAAATCTGGCTTCACCGCCCAGAATAGCTGTTGTATATGGAACATTTTGTGTAATGTAAACATTCTGTCCCTCTCTGGTATAACGGTCATCCTTTGCAATATGGACCTTCAAAAACAGATCCCCGGCCTGCCCATTATGCCCGGTCCTTCCTTTTCCTTTCAATCGGATGGACTGACCTTCATTGATTCCTGCAGGGATTTTAACAGACAATCTTTCTGTCCGGGCTCCGTCAAAACGGATCATCTTTTCACAACCAAGTGCAGCCTCCTTGAAGGAAACCGTAATGTCACTCGTTGCATCATTATTTTCATCCTGAAAAGAATCGCCAAAACCATGATGATGAAAACCGCCGTTTTTAAATCCGCCGGAACCATCCTTATGGAAAAAGCCGCCAAACATATCATCAAAGATATCATCCATATTACCCTGATAATGAAACTCTGTCCTGCCGGTGCCATTTGCATTTTTCCAGAAATAGGAATCCTGACCTCCCGTATACTTGTTGGGATTCTCTCCCATACTTCCATCGAATGCGGCATGCCCGAACTGATCATAGAGCTTCCGTTTTTCATCATCGGAAAGTACATTGTATGCCTCCGTCACTTCCTTGAACAGCTGCTCTGCTGCCGGGTTGTCCTTGTTCATATCCGGATGATACTTTTTTGCAAGCTTCCGATATGCGCTTTTCATTTCCTGCTTAGTCGCATTTTTCTTGATACCAAGTACATCATAATAATCCCGTTTTGCCATAAGTTTTCACCTTCTTTACCATGCATCTGCTAATTTTTTATCTGTGCCGTTACCGGAATATGTTCTCTGATCCGCTATTTTGCATCTTTAAAAAAGAAAGAAGGGCTTACCACCCTAAGCAGCAAGCCTTTCGTAACTTATTTATCTTCTTCTGTTGTTTCTTCCTCTACAGGTAAATCACCCTTTGGAGCAACCACATTGACAACCGGTGCATCCATATGTGTCATGATCTCAATATCTTTATCTTTTGCAATATCAAGATCTGCAACTTTCAATGTATCTCCAAGTCTAAGCTTACTGCAATCAACATCAACTTTATCAACCAAAGCCTCCGGAACTGCTTTATACGCGATCTCTGTTAATAACTGTTCCAGTACACCTTCCACAACCTGATCTTTGTGGTGCAGAACAATCTCTGCAACGGCATGTACCTTTTCACCTTTAACCAGTGTCTGGAAATCCATCTCAAGTATCTGGTTTTTCATGGAATCATAATCCAGTTCCTTCAACATAACATCGTATTGTTTTCCATCCAGTTCAACATAAAGCTGTGAACCCTTGAGACATTCTCTCTGTATCCGTTCGGCCTCTTTACGCTCAATCTTCAAAGGAACAGAACCTTCCAGATCCTTTCCAAAAAGATTGCCTGTTACATAGCCTTCTTTTCTTAATTGTTTTGCTTTCTTGTCCATTTCTCTTTTTTGCACTTTTAAAGTAGTCATTTGTCTTTTCCTCCATAAAATACAAATCTGAAAAAAGGTAAGTATGCGGAATGTCGATATTCAGTTGGCGTTTCGTGATGCTTATCTTAAATCACTGTTTCTTTGTTACGACTACGTTATAGTCCTTTTATTAGCACTTGTCAATAGGGAGTGCTAAATTTTATTTTTCTTTAATAATTTGGTATCAGTATTCCTTCTCTATGTCTCCGACTATTCCATACATTTTCTTAAAATCCTCAAGATCTGCAGGCTTTTTTATCAGCATGATCTCTTCAATCCGGCCCGTATGGATATCTTTAAATCCGGCAACCTGCTCCCCATTGCAGATACTTGCCTTGATGACCGGTTTCGTATTTTCCTTATCATATGTTCTTACGATTGTCTTCTTTTTAAAAAGTCCCACTTGTATCACCTTCTCTTGACCTGACCATCAGAATAAGCTTTTCAAAGGACTGTTTAAAACGGATATCATCATCCTCTGTACGCTTTCTCGGTCCTTTAATATGATTTTTATGAGATCCGCGTCTTGCTTTTTTGTTAAGATGTCTCTCCATCAGCATTTGATCAATATTTTCATCTGTGTACCATTTACCGGATTGATGGATCGCATACGCACCCTTCCCAAGTGCCATGGCCGCAACGCCATAATCCTGAGATACCACAATATCACCTCTGTGGCAGATGCTGATCAATTTATAATCCACCGCATCTGCTCCCGCACCTACTACTACCACCTGACTGTAGTCGGAATACAGCACATGATTGGTATCGCACAACAATGTGGTGGGGATGTTATACTTTTTTGCTAGATTCTCTACGATATCTATTACCGGGCAGGCGTCTGCATCTACGAATATTTGCATTATTTTTTCTCTAATTTCATTTGTTTTTCAAACGTATGTTTGTTATAATATAGTCAGGTGCTACCCTACACGGTAGGCGGTTAGCCTCCACCAGAGAGTTATAGCTCTGTTTACATAGAAATCCTTTTCGGAAATCTATTAAGGAGGATTGTGAAAAATAGACACAAAAAGACCGCCCACGTCTGACAAACCTGGCGGTCTTTTTGATCTACAAAACATCAGGCTAACCGTCTATCGGTAGCACCTCTTTAATATCATACTAACATTCAGAAATCTTTATGTCAAACAGATTTATCCCATATAGAGATCATTCTAATTTAGATTTCTTAATACTTTCTAATAGTTCCTTAGTCTATACATATTATTTATTATTTATTTTTTCTCCATTTCTTTTTGTATCCATGTCATGATCACATCCACAAGATAATCCTGCTGCACCTGACTTAATTCTACTCCCTGCTTCATCTTGTGCCACTTTCGAATACACTCTCTGCAACAGGTTGCCGTTGCATGCTGAGCAATAAATACAGGATGTCCCTTTGTCGGTGTCTGCTTTCCATCATTTGGTATATATGCCGGAGCTTCTCTTTTGGCAATAAAGTCACTCGCATGCTGCCTGATCGTATCCAGGCCCTTTTCATTTATATAATCTATATCTTTCTGTTTCAGATGGAAACTGCTGCGAAACTTGGAATTATCAAGTCTTTCAAACAGTTGCTTGTACCACTCGTCTTTCGTCATTGGTGCTTTCCTTTATATTCAATATTTCCTTCACAGCATCAAGCAATGCATAATACAGATAGCAGTCCTTCACACGCGCCGCAGGATGTTTTCTTCACATTGATGGCACAAATTTGGGGAAGCATCTTTTCGCGTCTGGCCCAACAGTCTTTTTCCAGCTCTGACCATGGCAATTCCTTCGGTAGATTAAAAATACCTTCCGTCCACCTTGCAATATTGTCCCAAGTAGGATCATGCTCGCGGTCCCTGCCTCCACTTTGCAGATGATCACACAGGCTCCAGCCGGAGCCGCCATTCACTTCCTTTAACACATACATGATCCGGTATGGTGCCGATATATATTGCTCCTCATCCGGAACACCATCCATGATAATGGAAGGATCCGCCTGTCGTAATTTGTCAAAGAGTTCTTGTTGGCGCTTTTCAATATCCATAGCATTTCTCTCTTTCAAAAATAAAAAACTCTCAAATCCTTATAATTAAGGTTTTGAGAGTTGTTCAGTGCGGAAGATGGGACTTGAACCCACACGACTGCAATAGCCACAAGATCCTTAGTCTTGCTCGTCTGCCAGTTCCGACACTTCCGCGTTTGCTAGATGCAGGAAAAGGGATTTGAACCCTCACGATATTGCTACCACAGGCACCTGAAGCCTGCGCGTCTGCCAGTTCCGCCATTCCTGCACGCAAGTGTTATTCTAACTTTTTTTGGCAAATGTGTCAACCCTTTTTTTTCATAAATTGAGGGGATGCTCAAATAATCGTTTTTGTGATAGTGTAAATTTGCAATATTGACACAGCCCGATCACAGCTTATACCGTGCGATATCCCTTTGCTTTAATGCAATCTTCAACCTCTGCTACCTCATCTGCATGGAACACTAAAACCGGCTTTCCGGAGTCACGGTTAAAGGACAGATAAATATAATCCACATTAATATTACTGCTATATAAAGTCTGCAGAAGCTTATTGAGATTTCCGACCTCATCATCCATTTCCACACCGATGATATTGGTCAGTCTGCATAAATATCCCTGTGCCTCCAAAGCATCCTTGGCTTTTTCTGCGTCAGATACGACCATACGGATAATGCCATACTCCGCACTATCATTTGTGACAGATCCCCAGATATTGATGTTTTCCTGTGCCAGGGTATTGGTAATATGCTGCAGATTTCCTTTTTTATTCTCCGCATAAATAGATAATTGTTTTAACATAAAGTCCTCTCTTTTCTCTGACTGCCCTGATCTGTGCAGACAGTCATCATAAAATTTCATCCTGTAATTGAATACCAATCTCTATTTTTACATTAAGTCACCATATTTGCAAGTCTCTTTTCAGGCAAGCTTCTTTTCCATACTTCTAATTGAAAAAAATTCTTTTATTCCAAGCTCAATTTGTCAAAACAACGGTACAATGCTAAAATAACAGTAAAGGAGCGATACTCATGAAAGTAACCTATCTTGGCACAACCGTACTGTTATTTGATGACGGGAAGGATCAGATTTTATTTGACGCACATGTTACAAGACCGTCTATCAACAAGGCCTTTTTACACCGGCTCAAAACCAACGAAGCACTGGTAAATCATATCATAAAGCTTCATCACATCGACCGGTTGCGTGCCATTTTTATTTCCCACTCGCACTATGACCACATTCTGGACGCATCTTATTTTGCAAAGGTATGCGGTGCCGACGCCTATGGTTCCGAATCTGCCCTCAATGTTTTGCGCGGTGGAAATGTACCGGAAGAAAAATTAAACCTGTATCATCCTTTTCAGAAATTCACAATTGGTAATTTTACGATCACAGTGCTTCCGTCCTGTCATTCCAAGGCACACTTTTACAACAATGATCTGGGTAAAACGATTGATAAGCCTTTGGTCCAGCCTGCGCGCAGACGCAGCTTTAAAGAAGGTGGATCCTATGATTTTATCGTTGAGAATCAAGGCAAAACCTATTTGATCCGGCCGAGCTTCAATTACATTGAGCACCAGCTGGATAACGTTCATGCCGATATCCTGTATCTGGCGATTGGCGGCATGTCCTCTGCCAACCCGCAGACCAGGCAGACTTTTTTTAAAGAAACCGTAGAAAAAGTAAAACCGGACATTGTTATTCCAATTCACTGGGACAACTTTTTTGCCCCTCTGAATAAAAATGTCCGGGATCTATCATCTGTATGCGTAAAGTCCCAAAAGGAATTGCTGCAGTTAGCTGAATACTTTGAGACCAGTGATATCTCACTTTGTGTCCAGCTGCCGCTCACCTCCATGGAATTTTAGTCTGCAGTTATAAAATCTGCATCCGGTTAGAACACAACAACCAGCAGCATTTTGAAGTTGGCCTTGCCTCTGACAGCATGGGGATGCTTGGCCGGCATTACAATGGAATCACCTTCAGTAAGTGTATAATCCACACCATCGATGGTCACTTCTCCAGTTCCATCCAGACAGGTCACAAAAGCATCTCCGCCGGATTCATGGGTGCTGATTTCCTCACCCTTCCAGAAAGCAAATAAGGTAACACTAACTGCTGCATTCTGTACCAGAGTCTTGCTGACTACCTGTCCTTCACCATAAGCAACCTCTTCTTTTAATTTTAAAACCTCTGCTTTGTTGATGTTTTTCATAATATCACTCATTTTCTTTTTCTCCATATTCTATCAACTCTGATATTTACAGTATTTCCATATCATCCATAAGGTTATTCGCATACTACAATCTACTCGTATTTATGATACACCTCTCTGTAAAGCGCATCCCGGACATCGACAAACTCCTCTCCGGAAAGCAGTCCCTGTGAGGAAACGATCCTTAACTCTATCGGATTTTTTTCTTTAGAATAGGCTGGCTGCATATATGGATAATCATTGACGCTAAAACCGTTTCGTTTATAAAATCCGATCCTGCGCTTAGCCATCTCCGTGACCGGCAGCTCCACCTCCAGGCAGATTCTTCCCGGAAACAGATTTTTCATCTCATCAAGCAGCTTCGCTCCTGCTCCGTGATTGCGGCAGTCTGCATCTACCGCCAGATGCTCTATATACAAAAAATCATCGAACTTCCAGACCGAAATGAATCCCTGTATTCTTTCTTTTATAATAAATGTATATATGTCGTATTTCTTATTTAAAAGCAGCTTTTTCTGCTCCTCATAAGTCCGGTACTCATCTGATGGGAAGCTGTTTTCCATAATAGAAAATATCCGGTCAAATTCGTCCGTATGCATCTTTCTTATCATGATACAATGCTTAACATATCTTCCTTTCCGTTTAGGATAGCCTCTGCTAACTCTTCTCCCTCATACCTTAGTTTCAAAGAAAAAAAGTCTGAAGATGTATCCAACAGTTTGAAAAATATCTTATCTCCTTTCCAGATTGGCAGCTGATATACCGCCTTTTTGTCCACCCATTCTAGCACACCTTCATCACAATCTGCAAGCTCGCCACAAAATGAACGGGATGTATACAAAAACATATACTCCGTATGAAACTGATCGGACATAAACGTGATAATTCCGCGAAACTCCCAGTCTGTCAATGTCAGTCCGGTCTCTTCCCTGACCTCTCTTAACAGGCACTCCTCCGGTGTCTCATCCTCTTCCAGATGTCCGCCAATCCCAATCCATTTATCCTTATTGATATCATGTTCTTTTTTTACCCTGTGAAGCATCAGATAGCGGTCATCCTTTTCTATATAGCACAGAGTCGTAAGATTTCTGTCCATTTTTTTACCTCATTATGTTTTGTATTGGTCAATTCATTGCTGTAATAATTCCAGTTTGATATCAGCCAGTCTATATCTGTCATTAGTCTGAATTAGCATCAACTAATTTATTTTTATATCGATCAATTTGCACTTTCCAATTTTATTTCATAGCCTTCATATTTTACTTCCAGCCATTTTTTTATAATTGCAAAGTGTTCCTGAAAATCGGAAGATTCGACATCAGCATCCGTTCGCAGTAAAATCACCTTTTTCTGTACCGGCTCTCCGTTTTTATCCAGTTCATCCAACTGTCCTACAGACACAGAAGCAATTTCCGGACAAAGGACATTCAACTCATCTGACAATGCCTTGACGGAAACCGTCGTATCAAATCCCGTCAACGTGTTTTCATCTTTTGAAGCATCATGTACCATGAGATACGCAACAAGAACACTCGGAATGATCATGATAATGGAATTTCGGATCAATAAACGTTTCATCCTCTTTGCCCGCTTAGCATCCACTTCTTTTACCTTTGGCACACCCAGGATGATCAAAATGATCACGGCTGACAGATATATAAAATAAGTATTGGCAGCAAACAGATATCCCGCTCCCAAAAGCATCTTCCATTGTCTATTCGCAATACTGTAACCGCAGGTGCAAAGAGGCGGCATAAGTGCGGTTGCGATTGCCACACCCGGAATAACATTGGATTTTTCTTTTCTGGTCACACCGATAATTCCCGCCACACCACCGCATATTGCGATCAATACATCCCAAATGGTCGGCTGCGTCCTTGCTAAAAGCTCTGACGTGGCATCAGAAAGCGGCGATATCGTAAAATAAAGCGTCGATGCACAAAGACTGATCAGAACCTGCATGGCAAATCCAAGTACAGAACGCACACTCAGCGCAGAATCGGAGGTGGCTGTGCCATATGCAAAAGCATGTATGGTTCCCATCAATGGTGAAATCAGCATGGCACCGATGATGACAGCCGTGGAATTGACGTTTAGTCCAATGGAAGCGATCAGGATAGCCAGTACCAGAAGACACATATTGGTTCCTGTCACTCTTCCTCCACCAATGAGACTTTCCCGGATCTGTTCACGCGTTGCAACGTCCTTCCTGATGGAAAACATTTCATGAAAAATCTCCTTTAATGAAATCTTTTTGTCCCCATTTGGATCCATGGTTTCCGACAGCGCCTTACGGATTTCCGTTTTTCCCGCCAACAGCTCTTCATGCAGTTCTTCTTTTTCCTTTTTACGCTCTTCCTTATTCATGTGTCTTGAAAACTCCTTTGTATCATTATCCGTATGATATGTATCCACTACAGTACTTTCTCACACTTTTTCGGTCTTTTCAATGCTTTATCATGGAATTTCCGACCTTTCTCTGCAGCCAGACATGCCATTGATCCCGAGCTGACAGATCAGGTCGACATAACAAGTAAACATAATTTGACAAAATTCCCTATATAAGCTTAAAATAAAGCAAAGGAGACGCATATGATTCCATTTAATCGTATCAATAAAAAAAGGAAATTAAATATTGTTTTTTCAATTATACTTTTATCCGGAATACTTTTTTCAACCTTCTCTCCGATGACCGTTCAGGCAACCGAGATTGAAGCCACTATCTCCGATCTGGAAATACAGCAGAAAGAAACTCAGGATGCATTAAAAAAACTGTCAGAGCAAAAGGAGGCCTCCAAGGACAATGTGGATGAGCTTGCCGGACAGTCAAAGGATCTGCAGAAGATGTATCAGAACTATGCCTCCATGATGAATTCCATCAACGGAGAAATCTCGGATGTACAAAGTTCCCTGCAGGAAACTTCCCAATCCATAGTTTCCCTCAACAATGAACTGATACAGGCTCAGGCAGATGAAAAGCTCATCTATGAGAATCTGAAAAAATGTCTGCAGGCTTCTTATGAAAATGGCAGCCGTGATTCATTGATCATGCTTTTGTACAACAGCTCATCCATCAAGGATTTCCTGACAAAGGCGCAATATGTCACAGCGTTTTTACAATATGAACAGGATCTGATCACTTCCTATCAGAATATCCAGAGCAGGATCTCTGAAAAGGCACAAAAGCTTGAAGAAAAACAGACAGAGCTTGACTCCTACCAAAACGAGCTGGATCAGAAGCAGTCAGAGCTCGCAGATCTGACACAAAAGGTGCAGGGAGAGCTGTCCGATACCAACGACGAGCTTGCCAGCGAAAATGAAAAACTGAAAGACTACGATAATCAGATCAAGCTTTTGGATAAAAAAATGTCCGGACTGCAGGCCGCTCAGGCTGCGGCTCAGGCCGAGCTGGCACAGAAAATTGCCAAACAACAGGCTGAAATGGCCGCAAAGGGACAAAAGGAAGATTTTTCGGGTTCCTATACTGCTTCTGCTTCCGAGCTGGAATGGCTCGCCGCAACCATACAGGCCGAGGCAGATGGCGAATCCTACACCGGAAAGTTAGCCGTAGGTACCGTTATTATGAACCGCGTCAAAAGCTCTGTTTTCCCCAACAGCATCGTTGGCGTCATCACGCAGACCAACCAGTTTGCTTCATACCGCTCCGGCAAGGTCGAACTCATCATTGCCAAGGGTCCGAACAGTACCTGTATACAGGCTGCACAAGAGGTTTTAAACGGAGCAAGCGTGGGCGACTATCTGTTTTTCATGACAAAATATTATGCTGACTATTACAACATTGCCGAATACAACATGATCGGCAACCACGCATTTTTCTATCGTTGGGTTACCAAAGAGCCGGCACCTGCAGATAATGCTGCCGATAACACCGAACCGACCACAGATACAAATAATCCGGAGGACTCATCCACACAGGAAAATCCCCCGGAAAATACAACCGATACTTCAACACCTGACGATTCCATAACCACAGAAGCTGCAGAACCTGAAGCCTGATCTTTATTGTTCACTTTTGCAAATACCAAGTGCACGATTTCCAAAATGAATCACACAGGGGTGCTTTATGAGCACCTCTGAAAGATACATCTGCTGCAAAGCCTCTCTTTGCTCATCACTAAGCGCTTCGCTATATACCTGATTTTCATAATCAATTAAAACAACCCCCATATAACCGGTCAGCCAGAACAATGGAGATTCATCCTTGGGAATCTGATTCCAGATTTCGTTTCCCAAATGGTCAATCATTGTTTTTAAATGACTGGAAGCACATGCTTCTATTTCTCCATCCGGATATAAAATTGCTGCGCACATGGTTGTATGCTGTTGTTTTTTGATCGCTATATAATCTGAAACAGTCATGCAGCTCTCCCGATCATAAAATAAATATCCTGTAATCTCTTATTCTTCATCATATGAAAATTCAACATACGAAATATTGCTGTAAGGAATAGCCAAGATGCTGTTAAAATTTGTCTGGGTGGTAATCTGTCCCTGGTTGTTGATATAACTGTTGCATGTGTGCTTGCTAAAAGTCACATAGCCAACATCCATCTTATCCAGCTTTAATTCAACTACGGTATCACTACTCCCCTTTGTAGTATGTGCACGGTGGATTGCAGTCCCATCCAAAAGACCGATGGTAACAATATGCATTCCCTCATGCACCTTCATCAATAATTCAAATACTTCCTGTAACATAATCATACCCTCTTTTTACATAGTCATTAAAAATATTTCCCACATTCTGTGTAAAGTATAGCACAACTTTTTTCAATAAGCATCATATATTAAAATAAGTTTATGAAAATCAGTGAAAATAAGGTTCTTTATGGCAATCCACTTCATTCTGATCGTCGGACATCAAAATAAAACCCGCAACTATGTGCAGGCAGTTCGCTTTTTGGGCTATTATCCCATTGTCACAGACACTTTGGAATTGCTAAATGACGCAATCCCTGATCAGTCATCTGCACTTCCGCTTCTTTCTTTTGCAGATGCCCTGATTTTGCCGGGCGGTGGCGATATCTCTCCTTATTATCTTCATGAAGAAAATAAAGGAAGTCATAATATCGATGAAAAGCTTGATCTTGTACAGCTTTCCTATCTTGATTATTTTATAAAAAAGAAAAAGCCCGTCATCGGCATCTGCAAGGGTATGCAATTGATCAACATCGCATTCGGTGGTACTCTGCTGCAGAACATGTCTCCTGACAGACTGTTGCTGCATCAGGCCCAGAACGGCTTTGACAATTATCATAGCTGCAACTACGAACTCTTCGAAGGTTATCCTATGTTAACTTCTATCTTTGATAACTGTACTCCGGGATACATTAACAGTGCCCACCATCAATGTATCCTGAAAACGGCACCCGGACTTTATCCGTTTATGCATGCTTCCGACGGAACAATTGAAGGTTTTATCCATACAGAGCTGCCAATTCTCGGGCTGCAGTGGCATCCGGAACGAAAGCTGTGTCCGGATGGTAATTATCTGAAAATATATCTGTACCGCTTATTAAAATATGCAGAGTAGCTGTATGATCATTCTGATACAAGGTGTGTTCCGGCATGTGTGCATTGATACAATCATTCCGAAGCAACGCTATCAGCCATGCACTTCGTAATTTCATTTACAATCTCCCGGATCTGTTTATGATGACAGTCAACAGTGATCATACTGTATTTCTCATACAAGGGAACACGCTCCTGATACAGGTCAAGCAAACTCTGTCCGTTTTGTATAACCACGCCACGTTCATTCAGATCTCCAAGCCTGTCACAAAGCTCTTCATACGGAAGAGAAAGATATACAACCGTACCGCACTCCGCAAAATGCTTCATTGCCTTCTCTCCATATACGGCACTTCCTCCGGTAGCAAGAACAGTATTTTTTATATCAATCTGAGTATTTATCCGATCCTCGATTTCAATGAAACCGTCAATACCTTCCTGCTCAATAATTTCATGCAGCAGCCTTTTTTCTTTTTCCTGGATGATCAAATCCGAATCAACAAACTGATAACCCAATTTTTTTGCTAAAACAACTCCTACCGTACTTTTACCGACCCCCGGCATACCGATCAATATAATATTACTCATAATGTTTCCAAAGCCTCCACTAAAAATTTCCATACTCGCTGTACAGATGATATGCTAAGCCGCTCTCTGGTCGTATGAATATCAAGAATATCCGGTCCGACCGACACACAGTCAAGTCCCGGCTTTTTCGATGCTAAAATACCGCATTCCAGTCCGGCATGTATGGATAAAACCTCCGGCAGTTTACCATACTGCTTTTCATACACTCTTACCAGATGTTCACGCAAGGCAGAATCTGCTTTGTATTCCCACGCCGGATAGTCACCGCCCAGCTCATAGGTTCCTTCATATTTATCTATGATTTCACATACTTTATCACAGAGTTCCTTCTTTTCTGCAGATACACTGCTTCTTAAAGAGAAATCAAAATGAATACCGTCTGCTTCACCTTTCATAATGCCCAGATTCAGGGAGGTCTGCGGAAGCTCCGGCATTTCTGTGCACATGCTTTGGACACCGTTTGGAACCTCGCAAAGAAAGTCAATGATCTGCCTTGTACGCTCTTTTGAAAAAAGCAGGATTTCTTTTTTTATATTCTGAAAATTATTCTTTGCATCATTCTGCATCGTGTTTTGCATCGTATTTCCTGCAGCATCCCGCACAGTGTTTTGCATTGTATTTTCTGCAGCATTCTGTACAGTATTCTGCAAGCTGCTTTGCATATCGTTCCGATCAGCAGGTCCGACTTCACTGCATTTAATATATCCATCAGGATCTGTGGCTCCATACTGCTTTCTAAAATCCTCATGCAGCTTATCAATGTTTGCTTTAATCTGATCCTTCCTCTCTTTTGATACAGCAATCAAAGCTTTTGCATAAATCGGGATTGCATTATCCTTGGTTCCACCCTCTAAATCCATCAGCATAAACAGACAATCCATTGCCCACAGGCCGTGTAATACACTGCCGATCACCTTACAGGCATTGGCACTATGACGGATGATCTCGGTTCCCGAATGTCCACCGGCAAGGCCACCGACTTCAATGCAATATAAAAGTTCATTTTCTGTCAGGGAAAATTTTTCTCCTGCTTCCATGTCCGCATGAACCCGCATACCGCCGGCACAGGCAACGACAAACTCTCCTTCATCTTCCGAATCCAGATTGAGCATACGGTTGGCTCTGCAGACAGACAGGTCAATTCCCGTTGCTCCTTCCATACCAACCTCTTCTTCGGTTGTCACAACCAGCTCGATACGTGGCAGGCTCAAGGTATCATCATCTAAAAGCGCCAATCCGTAAGCAACGGCAATGCCGTCATCGCCTCCCAGACTGGTACCTTTGGCATAGATATAATCGCCATCTACAGCAAGCTGCAGTCCTTCTTTCTGCATATCAATCCGGATGCCGTCATCCTTTACGGTGACCATATCCATATGTCCCTGTATCATGATCGGTTCAAGCTCTTCTTTGCCGGCTGATGCTTCTTTTATGATGATCACGTTGTAAAATTGATCCTGATAGGCCTCCAGCCCATGCGCTTTGGCAAAATCCATCAGATAGTTGCTGATGGCTTCACAGTGATAGGATGGATGAGGTATCCGGCATATTTGTTCAAAGTAGTGGAATACTTTTTGAGGTTGATATTTTTCCAGCATGGTTGGTTCCTTTCTTAGATTGTTCTATTATAATTTGTTTTATTATTTTGGGATTTTATAATTTTTGTCTTTTGATTTTTTTACTTTATTTTTTAGTTTTATCATTGGGAACTTTATCAATCACAATTCTATCATTCGTAGTTTTATCGTTCGTGGTTTTATCGTTCGTGGTTTTATCGTTCGTGGTTTTATCGTTCGTGGGGGACGGAAATTTTAGATGGTATCCTGCCTACAGATGGGACATTCGTTGATAAGATTCTCTAAATATTCTGCGTAAGATTCTTTCCGTCGAACGCACACGGCGCATAAAAGACATCCTGTCTTGATGCGCCTTTCGCGACATCCATGTCGCGAATTGCTGAAATTGGAGCAGAATATTAAGAGAAACTAATCAACTGCTGTCAATCCATTCTGTAGGCAGAATACCATCTAAAATTTCCTGTGTACTGACAGTACATTAAGAACTTCGTTAAGGTCCGTCTTCCCAACGTGAGGACACAAAACATTATTACTTTCGTAGCCAATATGGTATATGGAGTTCTGACAGATACAGGTATTTTTCCAAATTTTGACGAAAGATGTATTAGATGTACTTATTATTTTGCCCAGTTTCAGCAATTCGCAGCAAGGATGCTGCGAAAGGTGCGCTCGGACATGGATGTCCATGCGCACCGCTTGCGTCCGTCAATCAAACATCTTCCGCAAAATAATTAACACATCTTATACATCGCAGTCCATTTGGAAAAATACCTGTATCTGCCAGAACTCCCCACACCAAATCCGAACAAAAGCAAAAACGCAGTGCCTCGCGACACTGCGTCTATTATCTCACATAACCATATAATTATGCAATTTTAGCTTTTGCAAGCTCTGCTAAAGCTTTAAATCCTTCAGCATCGTTTACTGCCATTTCTGCAAGCATTTTTCTGTTGATTTCAACTTCTGCTAATTTTAAACCGTACATAAATTTGCTGTAGCTTAAGCCGTTTAATCTTGCTGCTGCATTGATACGTGCGATCCATAACTGTCTCATCTGACGTTTTCTCTGCTTACGTCCTGCATAAGAAGATGTTAATGCTCTCATTACAGACTGTTTTGCAACTCTGTACTGATTAGATCTTGCTCCTCTGTATCCTTTAGCCAGCTTTAATACTCTGTTATGTTTCTTTTTTGCGTTTAAACCGCCTTTAATTCTTGCCATTTTTTCTTCCTCCTAACCAATCATTAAATGTAAGGTAAAATCTTTTTCATGTTCTTTACGTTTGTTGCATCTGTCATAGCCGGTTTTCTAAGATTTCTCTTAGTCTTAGCTGACTTTTTGGTTAAGATGTGACGTTTATAAGCTTTATTTCTTTTTAATTTTCCGGTTCCTGTAATTTTGAAACGTTTTGCTGCAGATCTGTTTGTTTTAATTTTTGGCATCTTAATTCCCTCCTGGTTTTGTATCTATTTTAACTGCATTTCATACTCAGTTAAAAACAAATTAACGTTTTTCAGCAAGTACCATCGTCATGCTTCTTCCTTCTACTTTTGCAGGCTTTTCAACAACCGCAATTTCAGAAAGCCCTTCCGCAAAGTCCTCAAGGATATGCTTGCTGCTGTTCATATGTGCCATCTCACGCCCACGGAAACGAAGTGTGATCTTAACCTTGTCTCCTTTGGTAATGAATTTTTTAGCCGCGTTCATTTTGGTATTCAGGTCATTGGTATCAATATTGGGAGATAAACGAATTTCCTTGACCTCAACTGTCTTCTGCTTTTTCTTTGCTTCTTTTTCCCTTCTGGCCTGCTCATATTTGTATTTGCTGTAATCAACAATCTTGCAAACCGGGGGCTTTGCATTCGGAGCAATTTTTACTAAATCAAGCCCTGCTTCTTCGGCTTTCTGTAAAGCATCCCTTGCAGACATGATGCCTAACTGTTCCCCGTCTTCCGAAACCACTCGTACTTCCTTGTCTCTAATCTGTTCGTTAATGAATAAATCGTTAATGGTTTTGTACCTCCATAAAGAATTCAGCCGATAGTTTGCGCGACTTCCACCCGCACAAAAAAAGGTGGATATATACATATCCACCTCTGACAAACATAAACTACCGGATAAAATGTCTGACACCTGAAGCCCAATTGCCGCAGGGTGAGAGTGGATACTCTGCTTTCTCGTGTTTTCACATATCAACTATAATATCATGGCATAAACATCATGTCAACTGTTTTTATTATATTCCGGAAATTCCGAAAATTTCCGGCAATTTCCAAAATTCATCCGTAATTTATCCGAAATCCATCAAATTCTGCATATTACGATACTTCTGAAAATTTCAAAATGTCTTTCGGATACCTGATCATTTGCAGCTTTCGCACTCAAAGGTTCCGCAAAGGGTATCACGGCATTCGACTGCTCTGGTTCCCTCAATGTTCACACGGTCCGCATGACATTTGTAATTGGAGTTATATTTGCACTTTGTAGCCTCACAGTCAATGCTGATCGTCTGGCAGGGATGATCGAGTGCGCTGGTATAGCAGTCGCAGTTTTCACGGCGGAACGAATCGCACCTTGTCTCGTTTTCCTTTACTGCAGAAGCGCCACCCACCATGATATCGCCTTTACAGCAGCTTCTCTCCTTATTGTATCCGCAAGTAATAACACCACATGTTAATTGTGCCATAAAAAAGCCTCCTTTAAATATGTTATTGATACTTTTTTATTATTGGCACATTACGTTTTTTTATACTTTTATTTTTATTACTTCTTTTTCTGATTCCTGTGCTTCTAAAAGCGCGATCCGGCAAAAACCAAACATCCCGGCTAGAATGGAATTAGGAAAAACCATAATGGCATCATTGTATTTTGTAACGGTATCATTGTAAAACTGTCTTGCTTTACTGATCTTATCCTCGGTCTCCGACAATTCCTTCTGCAACTGTAAAAAGTTAGCATTGGCTTTCAAATCCGGATACTGTTCCCCGACAGCAAAAAACCGGCTGGTCAGTTTTCCAAGCTTTTCTGATGCCTGATAAGAGGTTGTGATATCTTCTGCCGACAATATCTGCGTCCTTAATTGTGTAACGCTTTTCAATGTCTCTTGTTCATAACGCGCATATCCCTTTGTCACTTCAAGAATATTAGGAATCAGATCCGCTCTCCGTTTTAACTGCACATCAATTTGCGCTGCCTGATTTTCAACTCGGTTTTTTATTACTACCAGACTATTATAACCTTTTACCACAAATATTCCAATCAATCCTGCCACAACAACAATTCCAATTATCCAGAACATCATATTTCTGCTCTCCTTTTCATGATTTCTTCCACAATCTTTTTATTTTCTTCCAACACAACTGCATAAATCAGGTAATCATCCCACAACACCAGCGCATCCTTTTCCACTTCACTCAGGTTGGAATAATCATGAATAAAATTTTTCATTCCAAAAATATATTCCGTGTAAATCTCGCCGGTTTCCGTTCTCTTATACGGTGACTGCTCCCGTATCCGTCCCTGTCCGAATTTCATATACAAGACAGGAAAGAGAAAAAGCAGAAGAAATGTGCAATCCATGACAACCACAAGTGTCAGCCTCCACAAATAATCCGGACCGGTAAGCATCTGCTTACTAAATGCTCCAAAAGCCTGATTTCCATCCAGCCCATCCAACACTTCCTGTTGAATATCTCCGAGCACAAACACTGCCTGTGGAATTTTTTCAAACTGCTCCTGCGACATGGTATCCCGAAGTCTTTCCTTCAGCATTCCCATAGAGACTGCCAAGCAGAAAACAATCAATGTAACAAGCCAGAGCAATACCATCTTGCTTTCTTTTTTAGTTGTTTTCTCAATGTCCTTTTTGTTCCGAAAACGCTCCGTGATCCATCCTGCCTCTTTTACTTCCGAAACAGTCTGTTGTTCCCACGCCCACACAACCTGCTCCTGCTTCCAGTCGCCTTTTTGCAGATGCCCGATCAAATACCGGTCACTTTCCTGCAATCCAGCATTCCGAAAATCCAGCCTGTTTATCCTTTCATACCCATCCTCTGTCTGCCGGATCAATCCAAGCATTTCATAATGCAGGATACAGGCCGCCATGTCCTTGTCTGTCTCGATACGCAGATCTTCCAGCATACTGATGGCACCGGGCGAAACCTCTTCAAGCTTATCTCGGTAATAATCCAGATTATCCATCGTGATAAACGAACTGTTTTCCATTACCTGTTTTTTCTGACCCTGCAGTCTGACATATATCATATAAAAAGGAATAATCCCCAGCATGGCTGAGCAAAAAATGAGCAGGAACATAATACAGATCATGCCGGTCACAAAGTTATCCTTATTTAACTGCGCAATGTTTGCCGGTCCGCCCCATATCAACAGTACGACCATAATTGCCGGGAAAATAAGGAAGCTTCTTTTCTGCTGTTGTCGGATTTCGTTTAGCTTTTCCGTCTGAAAAACTTTTTTCTTCATTCTCATTTTTGTTACTTTGCAAGCTTAGAAATTTATAAGTTTAAAGATTTATAAGATTAAACATCATCATTTTCAATTTACAGCTTTTTCATAGCTGTGAAAACACAGTCGCGAGAAATCATTTTCATGGACCGGTATTGTTTTTCAAATATTATTAATATTGTAGCAGTGATATATAAATGTCATATTTTTATTCTGTAAAATGGATGTAAAATTGTTGTTTCCCTGCTTATTTTCCCAGTTCTTCTACCTCCCATGGGCTTTATTCTCATTTTTCTTACTATTTGCCCTACACTTCTATCTTTTGCTGGGCTTTATTTCATCTTTTCTTGCTTTTTGCCCGCTACCTCTGTCTTCTGTTGGGTTTTATTTCATCTTTTCTTGCTTTTTGCCCGCTCTTCTGTCTTCCGTTGGGTTTTATTTCATCTTTTCCTGCTTTTTGCCCGTTACCTCTGTCTTCCGTTGGGTTTTATTTCATCTTTTCTTGCTTTTTGCCCGCTACCTCTGTCTTCCGTTGGGTTTTATTTCATCTTTTCTTGCTTTTTGCCCACTCTTCTGTCTTCCGTTGGGTTTTATTTCATCTTTTCTTGCTTTTTGCCCGCTCTTCTGTCTTTCTAAGGGTTTTTATTCCACTTTTCTTGCTTTTTGCCCGCTCTTCTGTCTTTCTAAGGGTTTTTATTTCACTTTTCTTGCTTTTTGCCCGCTCTTCTGATTATCTCAGGGTTTTATTTTCATTTTTCTCTCTATTTGCCCTGCCCATCGGTCCTCATCCTAGCTTTATCCCCACTTCCCCATTTTCAACTTCAACATAAAATAAATTACCCCATACTACTAAAACACCCCTTCCACCAGACTTTCATCTAGCAAAAGGGGGTATCATTACAACATTATAATGTTCTATTTCTCACTACGTCTCATTACAGCATCAAGAATGTCACTACAACAGCAACCACAGCAAAAAACTACAACACCAGTAACTACATCGAGAAATCCACACCAACAACAACCGCAGTAAGAAATCCACAACAACAGCAACCGCAGTAAGAAATCCAAAACAGCAGTAATCGCATCAAAAACGCAACAATATCATCATCAGGATATCATCATAAACACCACATCAATAAGATGCCCTCGTAAATCAACATATCTTATTTTTTCTTCATACTACGTTCCACAATCTTTCCCCGGATCAAAACCGCAATGGCAGCAACAACAGCCAATGCAGTCACAATCCAGATATAGACAGGAACATTCTTGATATTGTAGCAGCGCACCTCAATCCACATCCGATTGACTGCCGCATTTTCTTCGGTATCAAAATACCTCATGATGGCACTACGGTTCATCACATCATCAGACGGATACTGAGCACCCAGCTGTCTTTCTGCCTGCTCTCGGTCAGTGATCAACACATAGTCAGGATCATCCGCATCCCCGGAAAAGAAATATCCGAGCGGATATTCCATCATATTTTTCGCATCTAATTCATCATCTGATTCATCATCTGCGTCAATCCCCTCTACTGTTTCCAGTGTATCAACCTTACCCGTATTTTCCACAGTTTCGGATGGATCCACATCTTCGGACAGATCCACATCTTCGTCCACGCCATAATTATAATCCAGATAATCAAACACTGTATTGTCATCTCCTCCGGAAATAACAGAGGTATATCCAATGTAATACATGTTCCTGACAGCATTGTCCGGTCTGGAAATAAAGTTGATAAATGCCTCGGCAGCCTGCTGTTTTTCGGCATCATCCCGTATGCCTTTTTTGAGCATGACCCAGCCGTCAAAATACAGATTGGTGCTTTCCTTTGGCACAGCAAAATTCAGGTAAAAATCATCCTCTTCAGCCTGATCCATGGTATAGACGGCATCCCCGGACCACTGGTATCCGGCTACCACTCTTCCGGACATCATGTCTGCTTTACCACTGTCTGTCTCAAAGGAATAGACATTATCACGGGATTTCTGAAGGTACTCAAGCGCTTTCTCCAGGGTTTCCGGCGACAGGTCATTCATTTCCTCTACCAGTCTCCGGCTGTAATCAGGATCATTGATAAAGGAATCCGAGGTCAGCAGATCTTCTTTTATAGCACCGACTGCAGCAAAATATGCGTCCCTGACATTATCCTTGATCGTAACACGGCGGAAATATTTATCATTGGTCAGAATATTCCAGGTAGAAGCATCCTCCCTGCTTACTATCTGTGGATTGTATACAATACCGGTAACACCCCACATATATCCTGCTGCGTATTTACTCCATGCTTCACCGTTGATCTCATTGGTCTCAAATGTATTTCTGATAAAAGGTGATACGCCCTTTATATAGTAATTTTCATCTATGCTTTCATCAAAAAAAGCATCGGAAAACGGAACCAGCTGATTCTCGGCCATCAGCTTCATGATCATATATTCCGAAGGACATACAATATCATATTCATTTCCCAGCGACAGCATATTGTAAAGCTCCTCATTGGTACCGAAGCAACTGTATTCCACCTTCACCTTCCGGTGATAGGTATCATAATACCATTGCTCAAAATCCTTGTACAACGGATTTACGCCAATGATATCTCCCTCCGGAAGTTCGATCGTCTCATCATCATCCCATCCGCCTTCATCTATATATTCTTCCCAGTTGCAGACACGCAATGTCACAACATCGTCATCTTTGGCTGCAACATCGTAAAGTCCGGTACAATAAGAGCTTATTCCGGCAAGCATAACAGACAGGGAAATACCGGCTATTTTTACAGTTAAAGATCTTTTTGAAACATTTCTTTCAGATTTTTTCATGCCGTACGCTCACCTGCCTCTTCCCCTGCCCCACGTCCGGAAACCAGATTCATCACAATGGCAAACAACAATACCAGAACAAAAATGATCGTAGACAATGCCCAGAGAGCCGTCTTGATCTCTGTCTGTGAACCCTTTGTTGCATTGACAACATAGGTGCTGATGGTATCAAAGGTTGCCGGTTTTGTATAGGTTGCAATAAAATAATCATCCAAAGATAAGGTAACCGCCAAAGCAAAACCGGAGACAATTCCGGATGCAATTTCTGGCAGGATAACCTTTCTCAAGGCATATCCGGGCTTTGCACCAAGATCAAGCGCAGCCTCATACAGGCTGGGATCCATCTGCTTTAATTTAGGCAAAACAGATAAATATACAAACGGAGCACTTAAAACGGTATGCCCGATCACAAGCGGCACATAGGTATCCTTGCTCATGCCAAAAACAATAACCAGAAGAATGCAAACGGAAAAACCGGTTACAACGTCAGCATTAACAACCGGAATCTGATTGACAGCCGAAAAAACAGACTGTGTCCTCTTTTTGGAATAAAAAAATCCGATCGCACCAACAGTCCCAAAAACAGTTGCCAGAACAGAGCTTACCAAAGCTAAAAGCAGAGAACCGCCTATCATATCCGCAAGCTCCGGCGTCGTAAATAATTTTATGTAATTGTCCAGGGAAAATTCCCGGATCACACCAATATTGGTGGAACTCGTAAAACTGTATACGGAAAGGATCAGGATCGGCGCATACATGATCAGAAGCATCAGGCTGATAAAAACCCGGGCACCGACTTTCTTTTTCATAAAACGGCACCTCCTCTTGCATTTGCCTCGTCATCCGCACTGCTTCCAAAAAATGTGAAAATGCAAATGATCAAAAGCAGTACCAGCGCAATCATTGAACCATTGTGCCAGTCGTCGGATGAGAAATAGCTTCCGATCAGACTTCCCATGATGTAAGTACTGTTGTACAACATATCCAGCACAACATAGTTGGTCATGGCAGGTAAAAACACCATGGAAATACCGCTGACAATTCCGGGAACGGACAAAGGCAGGGTCACACGCAAAAAGGACTGGACAGCGTCAGCTCCCAGATCACCCGCAGCCTCGATCAGGCTGTGATCCAGCCTGGTAAGGGTCGTATACAAAGGCAGAATCATAAAAGGAAGGAAATCATAGGTCATACCGATCACCGAATTGAAAAACGGGAAGTATGCCAGATTTTTTTCCACAAGGGTAAGTATTTCCTTTAAAGCTGTAATACGCAGTGTAAAATTGACCCACATGGGCGTGATAAAAATCAGCAGGATAATGCTTTTTGCCTTCCATTCACTCCGCGCCAGAATATAAGCCACCGGATATGCGATCAGGAGGCAGACACAGGTTGTCGTAAATGCCAGCACAAAGCTATAGCACAAGGTTCCCAATGTATTGGGATTAGCAAAAAAATTAGTCAGGTTAGCAATTGTAAACTGTCCGGATCCATTTGTAAATGCATAGTAAACAATGACAAGCAGAGGCGCAACCACGAACAGGATCAGAAACAATGCATATGGAATTCCCAACTGTTTTCTGGAAAAAGTCATCATAAGCCTCCTATTTTTTAAGTGCAAACTGCATCTTGTCTTCCGGCATGATCAGGCTGACCTTATCATGCATATTCCACAAATATTCATCATCTACGATCAGATCATGTCCATACTCCGTCCTGACAACATAACTGTAATGATCACCTTTATAGATCAGATTGATAATCTTACCGACAACCAGACCGGCATCCAGATCATCGCTCATCTCAATATCCTCCGGCTCAATGGAAACCATAACGCGGATTTTATCAAGATCAACTTTTTCTCCATCATCATCAAAGAGCTCTCCATCCCTGATAACCGAACCGGGAATAATCTTTGTCAGGTCACAGCGAATCTCTTCATCATTGAAGGCCAGATTAAGATCACTGTTAACAGTTGTTTCAAAGCAGGTTGTATGGTCCTCTGCAATCATAATATGAATACCATCCGGCTCCAGCATCATACCGACACGGTCTCCAACGATCGCAGACTTGGTAGACTGGATGATCATTTCGTACTTTCCGGATTCAACGGCAATTTCATAATGAATCCCTTTAAAAATAACAGAAGTCACAACACCTTCGATAACTCCCCGATCCGGCGTAGTCAGGATCACATCCTCAGGTCTGACAACTGCATCGATCAGGGTACCTTCCTTAACATCATCCACACATTCAAATTCGCCACCACAGAAGCGTACCTTTTTATCCCCGGTCATAATGCCCTTGAAAATATTACTGTCCCCAATAAAATCGGCCACAAAGGCATTTTTAGGTTCATTGTAGATATCCTCCGGTGTACCGATCTGCTGTGTGCATCCTTCCGACATGACAACGATCTTATCAGACATGACCAAAGCCTCTTCCTGATCATGTGTGACATAAATAAATGTTATCCCCAGCTGGTCATGCATATTTTTTAATTCAATCTGCATTTCCTTACGCATTTTTAAATCCAGAGCCCCTAACGGTTCGTCCAAAAGCAGGATCTCCGGTTCATTTACCAACGCCCTTGCAATGGCAATCCTCTGCTGCTGGCCTCCGGAAAGCGTGGAAACACGGCGGTTTTCAAAGCCTTCCAGATCCACCATGTCCAAGACATGATTGACCTTTTTCCGAATCTCATCCCTTGGAAGCTTTTTCAGTTTTAATCCAAAAGCAATGTTGTCATAGATATTCATATGCGGAAAAAGCGCATATCTCTGAAACACGGTGTTGATGGGACGCTTATTGGCAGGAAGCTTTGTGATATCCTGTCCGTTCAATAAAATTTCTCCGCCGGTTGGCATCTCAAAGCCTGCGATCATGCGAAGCGTTGTTGTCTTGCCGCATCCGGACGGTCCCAAAAAAGTAACGAATTCACCGCGTCCGACTTCAAGATTGAAGTCGGAAACCGCAGTAAATCCGTTATCTGTATAAGTCTTCGTAATATGCTTTAATTCGATGATATTACCGGTATGTTCAGCCATTCTTTTGTATACCTCTCAGTACAAATAGTCTTACAGTAAATGTGCTCTCAGCTCTTCGCCTGATAAAGGACTTAAGTATGCAGGTGCTACATCAAATACCGTCTTGCAGCCTGTCATACCCTCCCTGTACATACGGTATACGGCACGTCCGAAGGCCGTCAGTACCGAACCGGTAAATTCAGGGTTGGAATCCAGCTTTAAACTGTACTCAATCACATGCTTATGTTCCTTTTCAAATCCGGTCGCACCGGTACGGAATACGAAGCCGCCGTGCGGAATTTCGGAATGATCACGGTTGAATTCTTCCTCACTGATGAAATGTACAGTTGTATCATAATCAGCAAAGTAATTGGGCATTGTCTTGATCTCTTCTTCGATTTTTGCCAAGTCAGCACCTTCCTCTGCCACAACAAAACACTCTCTTGTATGTTTTTCCCTTGTTGTGAGCTCGGGATTTTCACAGGCACGAACCCGCTCCAAAGCACTTTCTACCGGAATGGTATACTGCTTTGCATTTTTTACACCCTTGATACGGCGTACGGCATCGGAATGTCCCTGGCTGACGCCCTTTCCCCAGAAGGTATAGTCATTGCCCTCGGGTAAAATGGCATTGGCATATAAACGGTTCAGGGAAAACATACCGGGATCCCATCCACAGGAGATCAGGGCAACCTTTCCGGCTTCCTTTGCGGATGCATCCACAGCAGCAAAATGCTGTGGAATGTTGGCATGTGTATCAAAGCTGTCAATCACATTGAAATATTTTGCATATTCCGGTGTCTGCTTGGGAAGGTCAGTCGCGCTTCCTCCGCATAAAAACAGGACATCGATTTCATCCTTATAATTTAAAATATCATTTACAGAATATACCGGAACGTTTGTTACGGTCTTGATCCCTGCCGGATCTCTTCTTGAAAATACAGCTGTAAGCTCAATGTCGGGAGCCTGTAAAATAGCCGATTCAATTCCTCTTGCAAGATTTCCATATCCTAAAATTGCTGCTTTCATATTATTATAAATCCTCCGATTTTAATCTACTTCTGTTTATCTCATAGTCATGTTGCGGTCAGACTATGCTCTCTCATCCATGGACTGATACGGAATATGCTCGCCCACATATTTATAAGCAGGACGGATGATCTTATTTGCATTGATCAGTTCCTCCAGTCTGTGTGCACACCAGCCCGGAGTTCTTGCGATTGCAAAAATAGGCGTAAACAATTCCTCCGGAATGCGTAACATCGTATATACAAATCCACTGTAAAAATCGACGTTGGCACAGACATTTTTGAATAATTTTCTTCTTTCCATAATCAGCCGGCCCGCAATGTTTTCCACGTTCTCATACAAAGAAAACTCTTCCATCATGCCTTTTTCCTGTGCCAGCTTCTTGGCAAAATCCTTTAAAATAATCTCTCGGGGATCTGACAAAGTATATACTGCATGCCCCATACCATAGATCAGTCCGGTATGGTCGAATGCCTCTTTATCCAAAATCTTAATCAGATATTCCTCAATTTCTTCTTCATTGGACCAGTCTTTAATGTGTGCTTTGATATCAGCAAACATATTTTGAACTTTTAAATTGGCTCCACCATGACGGGGTCCCTTTAATGAGCCGATAGATGCTGCCATAGAGGAATATGTATCGGTTCCTGATGAAGTAACAACATGGGTTGTAAATGTAGAGTTATTACCGCCTCCATGCTCTGCATGCAGTACCAGTGCAATATCCAGCACCTTTGCCTCAAGCTCCGTATATTGTCCGTCGTCACGCAGCATTAAAAGAATATTTTCCGCAAGTGACAGTCCATGCTTGGGATTGCGTATCATCAAGGTCGCATCCTTCCTAAAGTGCATATAGGAATGATAAGAGTATACCGCGATCAGAGGAAGCTTATTGATCAGCTCCAGAGACTGTCTCAACACATTTTGCGAAGAAATATCATCGGGCAGATCATCATAGGTATACAATGTCAGCACACATCTTTGCATGGCATTCATGATATTGGCGTTGGACGCCTTCATGACCACGTCGCGTACAAACCGTCCGCTCAATGTCTGAAATTCTTCAGAGACCTTGATGTAGCGTTCCAGCTGTTCCTTAGTCGGAAGCTTTCCAAACATCAGAAGATAAGAGGCTTCCTCAAAGCCAAAGCGTCTGCCCTTCAGTCCGGCAACCAGATCCACGACATTGACACCCTGATAATACAGGCTTCCTTCCGCAGGAATCGTACGGCCGTTTACCAGATCATAGGCACAGACATCGGAAATTTCCGTAAGACCTGTCAGAACACCTTTTCCGGCTGAATCACGTAAACCTCTTTTTACGTCATATTCGATATACAGGTTTTGATCAATATGATGATTATTCAGAAGTTCTTTTTCCAAAATATTGACATCATTTTTGATCTCTCCCAAGTCATCCACTACAAGCATTTCTTTTTTGTCACTCATCCAGTCATACTCCTTTCAGCTCAAATATAAAAATTCATTTGTAACTTATCAGCGTTTCTTTTCGTCTTCCGGTAATTCCTCACGTATTGCCTTCGTGCGGATTTCTTCACAGATCTGATCCATAAACTCTGACAGCGTTTTCTGTCCTTCATTGCCTTCAAAACGGCTTCTGACAGATACCATACCGTCTTTTTCTTCCTGCTCGCCGACAACCAGCATATAAGGGAGCTTATCCATTCTGGCTTCACGGATCTTGTAACCGATCTTTTCAGAACGATGGTCAACCGTCACATCAATATCACGTGCAGCAAGCTCTTTGCGTACTTTTTCTGCATAATCAGCGTATTTTTCGGAAATCGGCAGTACACGTACCTGCTCCGGACACAGCCATGTCGGGAATTTACCTGCATAGTGCTCGATCAGCCATGCCAGTGTTCTTTCATAACATCCCATGGATGTACGGTGAATGATCCAAGGGCGGACTTTTTCACCCTTTTCATCAATATAATACATACCAAAGTTTTCAGCAGATGCGCAGTCAAGCTGGATCGTTACCATGGTGTCTTCTTTTCCGTATACGTTTTTAGCCTGAATATCGATCTTTGGTCCGTAGAAAGCAGCCTCATCATCAGCCTCTGTATAAGGAATGTTATTTTTGTCCATAACGTCTCTTAAATACTGCTGTGTGCTGTTCCAGTACTCATCATCACCCAGATATTTTTTCTTGTTATTGGGATCCCATTTGGACAGACGATAGGTAACGTCTCCTGCGATTCCCAGTGTTGTCATAACATAATGTGCAAGCTCCGTACATCTGGTCAGCTCTTCCTGTGCCTGATCGGGTCTCATGATGATATGGGCCTCTGTGATCGTAAACTGGCGGACACGGGTAAGACCATGCATTTCTCCGGAATCCTCATTACGGAACAAAGTTGATGTTTCTGACATACGATAAGGAAGATCTCTGTATGAATGCTGTTCATTCATATATACATAGTACTGGAACGGACATGTCATCGGACGCAGAGCCATTGTCTCTTTGTCATCATTGTCTTTATTTAAGATAAACATGCCATCCATGTAATGATCCCAGTGACCGGAAATCTTGTAAAGATCAGATTTCGCCATCAGCGGTGTACGGGTGCGGACATAGCCCCATTCCTTATCCTCCAGATCTTCTATCCATCTTTGTAATTTCATGATCATCTTGGTTCCCTTGGGTGTAAATAAAGGAAGCCCCTGACCGATAACATCAACCGTTGTGAAAAGCTTCATTTCACGGCCAAGCTTGTTGTGGTCACGTTTTTTGATATCCTCCAGATGCTCTAAGTAAGCATTTAATTCATCTTTTTCATTGAAGGCTGTTGCATAAATACGCTGCAGCTGTGCCTTGTCGGAATTACCTCTCCAGTAAGCCATGGATGATGAGATCAGCTTGTATGCTTTGATGCCCTTGGTGCTCATCAGATGAGGTCCTGCACAAAGATCCACAAAGCCACCCTGATCGTAGAAAGAAATTTCCGCATCTTCGGGAAGATCCTTGATAAGTTCTACCTTGTAAGGCTCGCCTTTTTCTTCCATGAATTTGATGGCTTCTTCTCTGGGAAGTGTAAAGCGTTCCAGCTTATGTCCTTCCTTGATGATCTTTTTCATTTCCTTTTCAATTTTGTCCAGATCTTCTCTTGAAAAAGGATCTGAGTCAAAATCATAATAAAATCCTTCGTCAATGGCAGGTCCGATTGCAATTTTTGCATTGGGGAACAATCTCTGTACAGCCTCCGCCATAACATGGGATGCTGTATGACGCACAACCCTGAGACCTGCGGGATCCTTGGCTGTCACAATATTTAAAGTACAGTCTTTATCCAGTACCGTTCTTAAATCAACGATTTCGTCATCGACATCACCGGCACATGCCACACGTGCAAGCCCGTCACTGATATCTTTTGCAATGTCATAAACGCTCATTGCCTGTGCATATTCTTTTTTGCTTCCATCTTTTAATGTAATAATCATTTTCTTTTCCTCCTTAACTTAATAAAAAAGTCCCTCACACTGCAAAATACAATGTAAGGGACGTAATATACGCGGTTCCACCCTGTTTGTCTGTACGCCTCCAAAACGGATAGCGATAAACCAGGCCACTCTTTATGATGATAACGGTATCACCGGACCGGATTGGGGTCACTCAGAGGTAGTTTTCAAATGTTTCCTGCACAGGTACTCTCAGCAGCCGTACCCTTCTCTGTTGCATTGCCGCATCCTACTCTTCTCGTCAACGTATTGGCTGTATATAACATATCTAAACTGTATATATTGTATGCGCAGTTGTTGAAAAAGTAAAGAATTTATTTATTTTTTCCACAACATTTTTTGTATTTTTTACCGCTACCGCACGGGCAGGGGTCGTTGGGATAAATTTTGGGAGCATTGACAACTGTCTGTGAGCTCTTCTGCTCTTTGTAAAGCTCTTTTAATTTATCTTCGTCAAAGATTTCTTTCCATTCTTCCAGACCATATAACCACTCAGCATCAGCAGCTACCATGTTTTTGTAAAGAAGCTCTTTGTCAAATTTTAAAGATACCTCAGTATCCTCTTCCATCTCTTCGATTGGATTGGGATTAACCAGCGATTCCTGAATACCATCCAGAAATCCTGTCATTTCCATAACTGTCACACCATATTTGTCTGCCAATTCCTTGACAGTGCCCTTAACCTCGGTATCGGGAGCTGCTAACAGTTCTTTGTAAATTGCCTGCTCCTTTTTGAAGTAATCACCCCAAAATCTCTGTAAATCTCCTTTATTTGCTGACTCATCATAAGCCACGTCTCTCCACTGATCTAATAATGCCATTTCAGTACTCCTTTTGCATATTTTTCATCTTCTAGCTTTGGCGAAATACAAACGCCATTTGAAATAGTATATAAAAAAATTTCTGTTCTTGCAAGTAATAAATCTTTAACATTTTGCATTAACATTTCCTACCACTCAGCCTTATAAGCCTGATAGGTCGTATTCCCGTTTGCATCCGTAATACTCTCTTCCACACTGTATACGCCAAAAATATCCGGCTTGAGATCAACGATAACCTGCCTTGTCTCATTTTTATCAACAAACATCAGAATGGCGGTGTCATTTCTCCGATAGTCCAGACGGATATAACGGACAACATCGGCATCCAGATTAATCTGTTCATTTGTCACAAACCTTTTGGTTACCTTATCATAATAGTGGATCTGCCAGTCCGGTTTAAAATCATTGTCAGACAGCTCCGGCTCCTCCATCAGATTGTAATCGTTAGCATAGGCTTCCCTCTTACCATCGGACAATTCCACCACCATACGGCACTGTTCATATATATTGGCTTCGTCCAGTTTACGGTAAAAACGCCCGGCATCACCGGCACTCAGATAACGGTACAGCTTAGGTCCGAAAAACAGGATCAGGAAAATAATTCCCACCACCAAAACGGTACGGACTGTACGGATGTATTTGTACTTTTCTGCGAAATATGCAGGTTTTTTGTGCATGACAATCTTGGCCGGCTCTTTAAACTCATCCTCTGACAAAAGAGAAAGAAGCTCTTCAAAAGAAGAAATACGATCCTTGGGATAAATACTCAGAGCCTTCATAATGGCATCACTCTGGTAAGCCATGATACCGATATTGAAATCTTTTAATGGCCGGACCGGATCTGCATGCTCTTCTTCGCCCTGACCAATTCTTTCATAGAATGGGGCTACCTTGATGCGGGTAACCGCTTCGTAAATAATGGCCGCAACAGCATACACATCGGTTGCAGCACAAAGACTTTCTCCCTCCATATACTGTTCAACCGCAGCATATTCCGGCACACGCGCCGCAGCCTGCTCCAAAACAGGCATCATGGCATCCTCTATGGGATCCCCAAAGCTGACCAGCACCACTTTTTTATCCCTGGTACGGATCATCGCCGGATTGATACGTCCATGCACAATCCCTTTAGCATGCAGGATATCCAGCGCATTCATAACCGGCTTTAACAGCCGTAGGATCTCTTTTAACTGCATCGGATGCGAATGGATCTTTTGCATAAACTCAAGAGGCGAGACACCTTCTGCATACTCACTGACCAGATATACGGTCTGATTTTCCTCAAATACATTGATCATATTGGCAATCCCTTCCAATGGATACAGGGAAATCAAAGTCTTGGCCTTTTTGATCATATGTGATTTCATGGTAAAAAAGTCTGCCTCATTGCTATACTGCACGCAGGAAACGGAAAGTCCGTCGTCCGGGTTCCTCTCCACAATGGAATTGGGAAAAAGCTCTTTTATCACAATGCGTTGTTCCCGAAAAATATCATAAGCAAGATATGTGATCGTCATACCGTTTGCCCCAAGCACCTCATCGATCCGGTATCGGTCCTTTAACATGGTACCTGTCCGTAAAACATATGACAAATTTGCATCCTTCATCATGCAAGTTCCCTTCTATACTGAATATTTTGAATAAAAACAGGAGCTCAATATCTTTTTGCCCCAATATCTCTTTTATTATAGTCAGATATATGATAAATTACAAGAAAAAGGAGTTTTGGATATGCATTCAAAAGGACAGCGTATAGCCGCATGGATCGGAATCATTGCTCTGGTCATGCTTTATATTTTAACTTTGATTTTCGCAATTTTTAATTTTGACGGAAAAGGGATTTTGCTCCGCTCCAGTCTGATTGCTACGATCTGCGTTCCGATTTTGATCTGGGTGTATATCTGGATGTACGGACTACTTACCAAAAAGCATACGATTGCTTCGGTGGATTATGATTTTACAGCCGGAATGACTGAAGATGGGGATGTGGAAAAAGGACACGACGCAGATACATCGGACGATATGGATACTATGTAGGAATCAAAAAGTATAGTACAGAAAGATAACTGATATGAAATCTCATAAAATGATCAAGTCAGGAACTTTTCTTTGAAGTCCGGGACAGATATGTCAGCCTCATCGGCAGCATCCTGCACCGACAACTTTCCGTCTTTGACCAGCTTGACAAGTAAACGGTATTTTTCTTGTTCTCTGGCCTCTTCCCGGATGGTTCTCTCATATTTCTTTTCATCAAAATCTTCCAACAGGGAACCTAATACCTGACTTCTATGCTTTCTCAAAATATCCTCCAATATTCCATGCCCGATACAATAGTCAATCGCGGCATTCATGGCTTCTTCACGATTGTCATATAGCTTCGCATATTCCCTTGTAATTTCTACAAACCTTGCATATTGCGAAAGCAATTTACAACCTTGCATCAGATATTGGTTGTGACCATTGTTGATATTAATCACTTTTACCACAACCCCCACAGACGGCTCAATCTCTTGATTGCTGAATGCGGAAGACAGACGCAGCTCACATTCATCCGGTATATCCTTCGTCCCATTGTAAAAAACTATACATTGTGGTGTCGGAAGCATGATCTGTTCACTTCCATACAAGCTCTTATCAGCACTTTCCACAAGCATCTGATATTCCTTGGCAAGATAAATCAAAAATCTTACCGGCATATTGGGATTAAATGTGGATTGATGTTCATACATATTGATTGTCCCGGCAAGTAAAAATGCCAGATCATTTTTCCTCGAAATATAAATTGCATTATCAAGTGTCACAATCTGTAGTTCATCCGGATCAGTATATGCAGTTCCGTGTAAAGCATTGTATAGCTGCAAAAGTGCCTGTCTGTCATTTCCAAATACCAGTCGAAACACAATATCTTTCATCTGTCTTTTTGGACGAAAAATATTTTCCCGTAATCTCCTGAAAAACAAATTCCATGTGTACGTTGTTGTTTTCTTTTTTGCCATATAGCGTCCTCCTTTTTGCAGGAAAATTTATACAGCAAATCCCGTTTTACAATTAAAACAGATCCGGAATCGACAACAATTCAAAGACTGTAAAACCGACTGGCGCCATTTCAACAATCACTATGGTTGCAGTCTTTCTTCATCCTTCTCATAAATCTCCTGCTTTATAAAATTGTAATGAATTTTAAAAGCATAAGATCTAAGAATTGATGTCAGAAATTCAGACTAGAATATTTTGTGATACGCAATTATCAATAAAAAATAATCCGTACTGTTTTTGAGTGTCATATCGTCAATATTCTATCAGAAAATAGAAATATGCTCTTGTAGAAATCATAACATCAAAGTCATAAATCCGCAAGAGCATATTTACATTATTTTTTACATTATTTTTTTAAAGGACTTTCACGATAAATGATATCATGTCTTCCGGGACCGTTACTTACCATGGTAATCGGATATCCGATCTGACCTTCAATAAATTCGATATAGTTTCTGCAGTTTTCAGGCAGATCTTCGTATTTCTTGATACCTCTGATATCTGATTTCCATCCGGGTAAGGATTTTAATACCGGTTTTGCCTTTTCAAGCTTGCAGGTAACCGGGAAGTCGGTTGTCACTTCACCATCAATTTCATATCCGACACATACAGGGATCTCATCCAGGTATCCAAGTACATCCAATACGGTAAATGCAACATCGGTGGCTCCCTGCATACGGCATCCATATTTGGAAGCGACACAGTCAAACCATCCCATACGACGCGGACGGCCTGTTGTAGCACCAAACTCACCACCGTCACCACCACGACGTCTTAATTCATCTGCTTCGTCTCCGAAGATCTCGGAAACAAATGCACCGGCTCCAACGGCTGAAGAATATGCTTTACAAACTGTTACGATCTGTTTGATTTCATACGGTGGTAATCCTGCTCCGATTGCGCCGTAGGCTGCAAGTGTGGATGAAGATGTAACCATCGGGTAAATTCCGTGATCGGGATCTTTTAAAGTACCAAGCTGGCCCTCTAACAGAATGGTCTTGCCTTCTTTTAAGGCTTTGTCCAAAAATACGGATACATCACATACATAAGGCTCTACCATTTCTTTGTACTGGTGGAGTGTCTCAAGTAATTCTTCGGGTTTTAATAACGGTTTATGATATAAATGTTCAAGCAGTACATTTTTGGTCTCACAGATGCGGACAACTTTTTCCTTTAATAAGTCTTCATCAAAAAGCTCGCTCACCTGAAAACCGATCTTTGCATATTTATCTGAATAAAACGGAGCGATACCGGATTTAGTGGAACCAAAGGATTTGCCGCCCAGTCTTTCTTCTTCATACTGATCAAATAAAATATGATAAGGCATTACCATCTGAGCTCTGTCTGATACCAGTAATTTGGGCATCGGTACATTGCGGTCTGTAATGGATTTGATTTCATTGAATAACACGGGAATATTTAATGCTACACCATTGCCGATAATGCTTGTGGTATGGCTGTAAAATACTCCTGAAGGCAATGTATGCAATGCAAATTTGCCATAATCGTTGACGATGGTATGTCCGGCATTTGCACCACCCTGAAAGCGGATGATAATGTCAGCATTTTCTGCCATCATATCTGTGATTTTACCTTTTCCCTCGTCGCCCCAGTTGGCGCCAACTACTGCTTTAACCATGTAAAAATTCCTCCTGTTTTGTATAAGGTGTTATGTTTTGCTTTTTAAGACACCTTTACTCATTACAGTATGTATTATACACAGTTTTCTTTCATAAGTAAAATCAATATTTGTTATATTTGTTATAAGGTGGGGTTATTTTGATGGTTTATGTAAAGTTTGGCCAGATGTTTATTGGACGGACGCACCGGGAAAAACTGCTTTTTTCATTCGCGGGGGATTCCTGCGCCTAGTATGAATAAATGCCGCCCCCTTTACGTTGTTTTAACAGCAAGGGTACAGAAAATAAAACGCGCCTTCGGCTTGGACGGGTTATTTTCTGTACCGGTTTACTGGTTTTGGGCGGCATTAACTCATACACGGCTCGGAATAAGCGAATGAAAAAAGCAGTTTTTCCCGGTGCTGACTGTTGGCCAAATTTAACATTAGCATTGGCTAACTTTCAAATAAGAGATCCAGCAAGCCTTTGGCGGCAAAGCTGGTGGGGAGTTTTTGATTGGTAACAACACAGATCTGTCTTTTAGGGATCATTTTGTTGAAGCGGATCTCGAAAAGCCTGCCGCTTTCAATCTCGCTTTGCGCAAAATCTCTTACGACACAGCCTATTCCGAGGTTCCGCAAAGCAAATTGTACGATCATATTAGAGGTTGCCAACTCAAACTCCGGGTGCAGGACAACGTCATTTTGCGCAAGCAGTTCATCCATATATTTTCGGGTACTGGTATTTTCCTCCAATGAAATGATAGGATAGTCTAAAAGCTCTTTAAAATCCGTCATGTGATTTTTAAGCTGGGTGTATCGACGTCCGGCTACAAAAATATCTTCAATTTCTCTTACCGGTCTTACTTCCATCCCATCTCCCACTTCAAAAGGTGTGGATACAAGGCACAAATCCACGGATCCATCCATGATATTTTTTAAGGTTTCCGGCGTCGGGGCATTGGTAATTTTCACTTTTACATCCGGGTGCAGCTCATGAAATTTTTCCAGATAAGGCAACAGATAAAATTCAAGTGTCATATCGCTGGCTCCAATGTGAAGCTCTCCCGCCTCTAAATTCATCAGCTTTTTCAGCACCTGTTCTCCATGTGCGATCTGCTCATACCCACCTTTTACATAATCATACAGGATCTCACCTTCCGGCGTCAGACGCACGCCTCTTGCGGTCCTCAGGAACAGTTTTGCCCCAACATTAGCCTCAAGCAACTTCATGGACTGACTGACCGCCGGCTGTGATATACTCAAAAGCTCTGCTGCCTTTGTCAAGTTTTTTTCTTTTGCAACATAATAGAACACTTTGTAGTATTCCAGATTTCCATCCATTATATCGTTTCCTCGTTTTTGCTAAATTCAATCCCAGTCATAAAGCATACAGGATTTACCATCAAAATGTCTTCACATTATTCTGATGATTAAAATTGTCCATCTGTCCACGCAGGCTTTCACCGCGTTCCTTATAATAATCTATCTGTTTTTGCTTAAGCTTTCCCGATTGTTCAAGCTCGGAAAGTATCTTCCAGTATTCCTCATAATTGATCTTGGCGGCATCCTTGTAGTTGTTTTCAAAATTCATCTGCAACGTTTTCAACTTCATTTCCAACGCTTCATTCTTTTTTACAAGTCCAAACATCTTTTATTCCTCTTTTCTTTCATCACATAACCACAGCAATTCTTGCTCTCTTACAATCGGCTCATTTTCCTCAAGATTTCTAAAAAAATTATTTATCAAAAAGCTATTTCTCCATTGCATGAAAATATATCTGCATCAGTCGGTCATAATTTTTCGCACATTCTGTATCTTCCATCAGATCAGATGTATAAAAAGAACAGGTCATACCTTCTTTTTGTGTCAGGAAATCATAGAGAACCTCCTGCAGCTTCTGCACATCATATGGCTGATACCGAAATCCATTCACACCATTTTCCACCAACGAGGTAAAGCATCCAAAGTCCGGTACAATGACAGGCCGTTTCATATGGTAAGCCTTCACCAACACCATCGGCATCCCTTCATAGCATCTGGAAGGAAGCACCACGCATCTGGACTTCTGAATTTCTTCCTGCACTCCTTTTTCGGATACCTGCCCGGTAAAAATGACTGTAGTTAGCTTATGCTTCCTGACATATTGCTGTAGTGCGGTAGATAACGGTCCCTCTCCGCAGATCACAAGCTTGGGGATTTCCTGTCCGGTCTTCTGCATTCTTGCAACTAATTGCCGATATGCCCTGACCAGATCTCCAACTCCCTTTTCTTCAGACAATCTTCCTGCATATAAAATCCGGTCTTCTTGATTAGCATATGCTAACTCAATATTTTCACAGACATTCGGTTTGATCCACACATGTTTTTCATCGACATCCAAAAGACTGCAGATTTTCTGTTTTTGAAATTCGGTAAAGCAGATAAAGTCAACATCCCTATATGTATGGATTTCCCGATGCACCCATGTATTCAATACCTGAATTAGCGTCTGCAAACTGCTGTTCCGGTAGCACCGGTGTCTGACTGCACACAAAAGGCCCTTTTCCATACATTCTTCACAAGCACTCTTTCCTCTGTAAAACAATCCATTGGGACAACACAGTCTGAAATTATGCACTGTCATGACGACCGGTATGTTTTCCTTTTTTGCTGCCCAAAATACAGACGGACTGATCAGATGCAGCGTATTGTGCACATGTACCAGATCGATCTTCTGCTCCCAGATCATTTTTCGCACTTCCCGGTATGTCCTGCATGAAAAAACAGAAGAAAACGGCAGCAAAACTTTTCCCAAAAAAGGAAGACTGTTGATGTCCTTATTATAACGATAATAAGGTACAACCTTGTGTCCCTGCTGCCTTAATATCCCGGCTTCCTTTTCAACGACTGCATCTTCGCCCCCACGCAGCTGATAAAAGTTATGCACCTGTAAAATATTCAGTTTGCGTATTATTTCACGGTCTTTTTCTTTCATGCTTTCATTATATGATATCATGGTCAAAAGGTCAAAAAGTCGTTCGTGCTTGCGCGATAAGAATTATGAACCTGGAACCCGCCAAACATGAGAAAGTAGCGATTTACATAGTAAATCAGCATATTTTGAATATTTGAAAATTGCGAAAACTGCTTTGTATCGGAGCAATTCGTAGATATCAGGTCAGGAACAAAATACCTTATACAATGTCTAAAACTATAGAAAAAGTCTTTAGGAAAGCTTTAGTTTTTATCCAAAGACAATCAAAAAAATAGTGCTTTCGACCAGGCTTAATTAAGTACCTGATCAAAAACACTATCCAGAAAACCATTCAGAAACAATATTCAAAAAATATCCCAAAACAATATCCAATAATACCATTCAAAACCACTAAACCACTTTCGTCTCACGCCCAATGCTTGCCAGCATTTCACGGTCACTGCGGATTGTTGCTTTGGCAACGGTTGTCAGCATATTACCTGTGATCGTAGCAGACGCACCGGATAAAAATGCCTTCTTTCCGTCATCCTTCATGAGCGCTCTTCCGGCTGCCAGACGAATGTGTGCTTCCGGATTGATGTACCGGAAGATGGCAACTGTCCGTACAATATCTTCCTCACTCAGAGGCGCATTGTGTTCAAGCGGTGTTCCCTTGATCGGCATCAGTGCATTTAACGGAATGGAATCCACGCCGACCTCAGCAAGGCTTACTGCCATATCAATACGGTCTTCCCAGTTTTCTCCCATTCCCAGAATACCGCCGGAACAGATCTGCATGCCTTCTTCTTTTAAGATATGTAAGGTTTCAAATTTCTGCTCATAGGTATGTGTGGAACAGATCTGCGAAAAAAAGCGTTTGGAAGTCTCGATATTGTGATGATAACGTACAATCCCGATCTCTTTTAATTTACGGAACTGCTCTCTTGTCAGAAATCCCATTGATGCACACAGCTCAATGTTGCATTCATCCTGCATTCTCTTAAATGCGCGGAGTGCTTTTTCAAATTCTTCTCCGGTAAGTGCCCTTCCTGAAGTTACAATCGAGAAACGGTCAACGCCCTCGCTTTCATGCAGCTTGCATGCTTCAACTATTTCATCCTCTGATATAAAATCATAGGTCTTGCAGTCTGTATGGTAATGTGCTGACTGCGCACAGTACTTGCAGTCCTCCGGACATTTTCCGCTTCGTCCGTTGATAATGGAACACAGATCCACACGGTCATTTTTGAAATGCTTTCTAAGCTTATCCGCACCCTCGCACAGCTGATCATAATCACAATCAATGAAAATCTCATTTAACGGATCTTCTCTGGTCAGTCTCTTTCCTTCAATTATTTCATCTGCTAATTTTAATAAATCCATTGCTTTATCTTCCTTGTATCTTATTATCCCGCAGTTTTATTCTGCTTCTGCTGCCACAGCCTCAACAGCCTTTTTATCCGCAAATTCTGTCGGCAGTAAATGTGCTTTGGAAAGTGCGTGACGGATACTCTTTCCTAAAATTCCGGCAATAACGATCTTGATGAGGTCAAAAGGAATGAACGGCCATACGCAGACCGCCAGTGCCTGTCCCCATGTATAATCTAACTGATGGATAAACCAGACAGTTCCAAACAGATAAGCTACGATTGTACCAAGCACCATACCAAGACTTGTGATCCATATATTGGCATGTGATTTTTCCATAAAAATACCGCAGACAATTGCCATCAGGATAAATCCGATCAGATATCCGCCGGTAGGGCCTGCTAACTTTCCAAATCCGCCTTCATAACCGGAGAAAACAGGAAGTCCGACCATTCCGAGGAACAGGTATACCATATAACTGATGGTGCTTCCCTTTGTACCCAGCAGGTAAACTGCCAGATAAATAACCAGGTTGGTAAGTGATACCGGAACCGGTCCGATCGGTACGGAATTGGGGCCAAGGATGCACATCAGTGCAGCCATAAGTGCACAGGTCGTCAGTTGATAAACAGTTGATTTCTTTTTCATAATTTGATCCTCTCTCGATTGCACCATAGACTTTTTCATATGCAATCTTTTATTTTCATCTTGGAAAAACCGTTGTGTAAACAAAACAATTCCACGCATCAACCGTTTCAAAATGGAATTGTTTTATTTACACAGTCCTATAAATGTTTAATTCTTCCACAAACTAAGATACAATCAAAAAAAAGAATTGTCAACTGTTTTTATCATTGAGGTTAACAATTCTTTTCTATACACTAAAATCAGTTCGTCCTGACCCTTCCTTCATCCATTATTTATCGAAAGGACCTATCAAAACACCATCTCTTTTTTATCTTATACATTGATCTCTGCAGTCATACCAAGCAGGTCTTTGTTGGCATCCAAAATCGGATCGACAACATCCTTTAAGAATTTTTCTACCTGGATCGGTGCACGTCCTACATATCTGGAAGGTTCCATTGTCTTTTGCAGATCTTCCAGGCTCATGCCAAAGGCAGGATTGCCAGCGATCAGCTCTAACAGGTTGTTGTCCTTGCCTTCCTGTTTAACATTTTTGCCGGCTTCCATAGAAAGCTCACGGATGATCTCGTGCAGCTCCTGACGGTTTCCGCCATTTTTAACAGCATCCATCATGATATTTTCAGTAGCCATGAAAGGAAGCTCGCTCATCAGACGTTTGGTGATAACTTTATCATAAACCACAAGTCCGTCTACTACATTTAAGCAAAGATCCAGAATACCATCAATTGCAAGGAATGCCTCAGGAATAGAAAGTCTCTTATTGGCTGAGTCATCCAGGGTTCTCTCAAACCACTGCGTTGCAGAGGTAATGGCAGGATTTAATGCATCAATCATGACATATCTGGACAGGGAAGCAATTCTTTCACTTCTCATCGGGTTTCTCTTGTATGCCATTGCAGAAGATCCGATCTGATTTTTTTCAAAAGGCTCTTCCACTTCTTTTAAATGCTGCAACAAACGGATATCGTTGCTCATCTTGTGGGCGCTCGCTGCAATACCGGCTAAAATATTGCATACTCTTGTATCAGTCTTGCGGCTGTATGTCTGTCCGGAAACGGCAACACACTGTGTAAATCCCATTTTCTGTGCAATCATCGGATCGATCTTATCGATCGTTTCCTGATCTCCATTGAACAGCTCCAGGAAAGAAGCCTGTGTACCGGTTGTTCCCTTAGAGCCAAGTAACTTCATGGTAGAAAGAACATAGTCAAGATCCTCTAAATCCATGCAGAACTCCTGGCACCAGAGTGTAGCTCTCTTACCTACGGTCGTAGGCTGCGCGGGCTGAAAATGTGTAAATGCCAGTGTCGGCAGATTTTTGTACTGATCTGCAAATTTGGCAAGTTCAGCAATAACGTTGACCAGTTTCTTTTTCACAAGCTTTAATGCCTCTGTCATGACAATAATATCGGTATTGTCACCAACATAGCAGGATGTTGCTCCCAGATGGATGATACCTGCTGCCTTCGGGCACTGCTTGCCATATGCATAAACATGACTCATGACATCGTGACGCACCAGCTTTTCTCTCTCTTTTGCAACATCATAATTGATATCGTCAACATGTGCCTTTAATTCATCAATCTGTTCCTGTGATATAACCGGCTTGCCATCCTGTGACAAACCCAATTCCATCTCTGTTTCCGCAAGTGCGATCCACAGCTTTCTCCAGGTTGTAAATTTCATGTCCGGTGAAAAAATATACTGCATTTCCCTGCTTGCATATCTTTCGGATAACGGGCTCACATATCTGTCGTTGCTCATGTTTAATCTCCTTTGTTTTGCATCATTTTTTTCGTACCGTTAATATGTTTGGATACGAAACATTACCATATAATAATGATATATTTGAGGATAATTTTCAAGTGTTTTATTATTTCTGTTTGTATAGCCAAATTTTTTTATTTAGAATCCTATTTACAATTGTGGAATTATTGTGGTATTATTATCCCACAATATATCGGAGGTGCAACAATGGCAACAATTATACCAATTAAAGATCTAAAAAACACATCTGAAATCTCTGATTTATGCCATAAAACAGATTCTCCTGTATATATAACCAAAAACGGCTATGGCGATATGGTAATCATGAGTATCGAAACATATGAAAATCTATTTGAAAGATTAAGCATGTACCACAGCCTTTTGACATCAGAACAACAAATTAAAGAAGGGCATACCACGGATGCCAAAGAATCATTATCCAAAACAAGGGAGAAATATGCATTATAAACTAATTGTTACGGATGAGATGGAAAAATTGCTTAACAAACACATTGAATATCTGCTCAATAAGTTTAAAAGCAAACAAGCCGCTTCACATCTACTCGACAGTCTCGAATCTCTATATAATCATCTAGAAACCAATCCATTTCTTTATCGTGAAAGTCAAGACCCAGTCTTATACAATTTCCATTATAGAGAAGCAAAACTCACCGGATTAGATTACATTGTAATATACAAAATCAAGAACACAACTGTATACATACTGGGAATCTTTAATTGTCTGGAAAACTACTCTGGAAAAATAAACACTGCTAATAATACAGAGAATGGCTAATCTAAAGTCAGACTTTAGATTAGCCACTATATCTTTATTTATCCATATTTTATCATTTTAAACGCTCTTTATCATATATCGTTATTGTTCAAACTCACCCCGGATATCTTCCTTGGGCGGCTCCATCGGATAAGTTCCGGTAAAGCAACCTTTACAGATGGGCAGTCCGTTTACCAGCTCCGATAAACGCTCCACCTTCAGATAGCCCAGACTGTCTGCGCCGATAATCTGTCTGATTTCTTCAATCGTACGATTGTAAGCAATCAACTGCTCTCTCGCCGGTACATCCGTGCCAAAATAGCAGGGCCATAAAAACGGCGGTGACGATACACGCACATGAACCTCCTTGGCTCCGGCATCACGCAGCATTTTGACAATACGGTCGGAAGTCGTTCCTCTGACGATCGAATCATCGATCATGATCACGCGCTTTCCTTCCACAACCTCACGGATCGGATTCAGCTTTACCTGTACACTGCTTTCACGATTTTTCTGCTTGGGCTTGATAAAGGTCCTTCCAACGTAAGTATTTTTTACAAATGCCGTTCCGTACGGAATCCCGGACTCCATCGCATAACCCATGGCAGCACAGTTTCCGGACTCCGGAACACCGGTTACAATATCCGCTTCAACCGGTGAATCAATCGCTAAAAAGCGGCCTGCCTGTATTCTGGAATGATAGACATTGACACCGTCAATGATACTGTCCGGTCTTGCGAAATAAATATATTCAAAAATGCATCTGGCCTGTTCTTTTTGCGGCAGACACATAGTCTTATCTGATTCAATTCCCTTTTCCGGGCTGATCGTAACAACCTCTCCGGGCTCGACGTCACGGATAAACTCTGCACCGATCGTATCGAGTGCACAGGTCTCACTTGCCAGAATATAGGCATTATCTCTTTTACCGATACACAGAGGCTTAAAACCAAAGGGATCTCTTGCTCCGATCAGCTTTCTCGGGCTCATGACGATCAGGGAATAAGCGCCCTTGATTTTTTTCATGGCATGTGCAACTGCCTCTTCGACATTTCTTGTATTGAGACGTTCCCTTGCGATATGGTAGGCTATGACCTCCGAATCGATCGTTGTCTGGAAAATGGCTCCGGTATATTCCAGCTCCTTGCGCAGCTCCGGTGCATTGATCAGATTGCCGTTGTGCGCCAGTCCCAGAGTACCTTTTACATAGTTTAAAACCAGTGGCTGTGCATTTTCCCTCGTCGAGCTTCCGGCTGTTGAATACCGCACATGACCGACACCGATGTCACCCTTTAACCCGGCAAGTGTCTCCGGTGTAAAGGCTTCATGCATCAATCCCATATCCTTGTGTGTCAGCACCTTGCCCTTGGGTCCGTGGGTATCACTGACGGCAATACCACAGCTTTCCTGTCCTCTGTGCTGGAGTGCAAACAAGCCGTAATAAATACTGGTGGCAACATCATTGCCATCAAAATCGTACATACCAAAGACACCGCATTCTTCCTTGATATGCTCATCACTGCGCTCCGCAGCTTCTGTCATCTGTCCCTGAATCAATTCCTCGCTCATCTTGTCTTCCCTTTCGCTGTCTGAATCATTCTAAAACTGTCAACTTTTAAATTTACCGATAAAGTCTCTCACTCTTGGATTGTCTGAGCCAAATACCTCATCGGGCGTTCCCTGCTCCTGGATCACACCATCCTGCATAAAAATAATGCGGTCGGACAACTCCCTTGCAAAATCCATTTCGTGAGTGACAATGATCATTGTCATCTTCTGGCTTGCCAGATCTTTGATAACCTTTAATACCTCAGCGGTAAGCATCGGATCCAGCGCCGAAGTCGGCTCATCAAAAAACAGGATCTTTGGCTGCAGCGCCAGAGCCCTTGCTATGGATACTCTCTGCTGCTGTCCGCCGGAAAGCTGATACGGATAAGCATCACGCTTTTCGAAAAGTCCCAGTTGTTTTAAGAGCTTATCTGCCCGCTCGTCAGCCTCTTTTTTACTGACCTTGTATACAGAAATCGGTGCATCTACAATGTTTTTGTATACACTGTAATGCGGGAAAAGATTAAAATTCTGAAATACCAGTCCGTAATAATGACCGATGCGCTGCAGATCCTTTTTTGATGCATAGGTGCTTTTCCCGTCAACATCGGTTGCCGCATGCTCACCCATATAAATAAGATCGCCGCCATCCATTTTTTCAAGCATGGTGGCACATCTTAATATCGTCGATTTACCTGAACCGGACGGTCCGATAATGGATACAACCTCTCCCTCTTTTACAGAAAGCGAAATATCCTTTAATACTTCAAGCCCGTCAAAGCTCTTTTTCATATGATTGATTTCGAGTATGTTCATATCCGTTCTCCCATTCGTGACCTGTCTATCGGTAATAGCTCATTTTCTTTTCGATCTGCTCCATGGTAAATGCAACCAGCAGATTGAATATATAATAGAAAACTGCCGCTACCACAAAAGGCATCATGGTCGTCTGTGCTGCAGCGATCTGTTTGGCGATCGTAAACATTTCCATGTATGCAAGCGAAAATGCCAGCGAGGTATCCTTGACCAGGGTAATTACCTCATTGGTGATGGCAGGTAAAATACGCTTGATCACCTGAGGCAGGATAATCTTGAAAAAGGTCTGCGCCTTGGAATAGCCAAGCTGTGTGGCTGCCTCATACTGTCCCACAGGCATGGATTCGATTCCCGAACGGTAAATCTCTGCATAGTAGGCTGCATAGTTTAATACAAATCCGATAATGATCGCAATAAACCGGTATCCCTGGGATAACTTTGCTCCAAACAAATAGTAAGGTCCGAAATAGACAACCAAAAGCTGCAGCATAAGAGGCGTACCTCTCATGACCGAAATATAAAATTTAAAAACCGTAGAAACGATCTTATTTTTTGACATCCTTCCAAAGGCAATCAAAAGACCCAACGGCAATGACAAGATCAAAGTCCAGAAGAAAATCCCGACCGTCTTTATCATTCCTGATCCTAATTGTTGAAGTATTGTTCCAAAATCCATAATCCCACTCTGTACTTTCTAATTTTAATCTCAAGACCGTATCATCTGCTCCCATTTTAACAGATATACGGATAATATACAAAAAAAAGCTGCCAAAAAGTGATACTCATTTTTGACAGCTTTATCAATCAGACTATTTTAAGCAAATCAAATCGGAAATGCCGTATTTTTCAGCCAGTTCAGCAACTGTGCCGTCCTCAGCCAATTTCTTTAAATCAGCGTTTACAATATCTCTTAATTCTTCATTTCCAAGCTTGAAGCCTACACCGTACTGCTCTGAGTTGAGGGTCTCGGGTAAGATAACGTAGCCATCGCCTCTTGATTCGATCTGGTAGTTGGCAACACCGATATCGATTGCGATTGCATCCAGACTTCCTGCCAACAGCTCAGAGAATGCTGAGTTGTAATCGGAGAACTGCTGTAATGTACCAAAGGTATCTGCCAGTGCCTTCTGCTGCTCTTCATCGGATAAAACGTCAAGTGCAGCACTTGCAGCCTGTACACCGACTGTTTTGCCTGCCAGATCTTCCAGTGTGTTGATACCGCTGTCTTTTGCTACAACGATTACCTGACTGTTGTCACAATAAGGATCTGACCATGTATAGGCATCCTCACGTCCGTTCATGGTAAAACCGTTCCAGATACAGTCAATAGATCCTGAATTTAATTCCATATCCTTGGAATCCCAGTCGATCGGGGTCTTGGTAAGCTCCCAGCCTTCCATATCACATACGGCCTGGGCAAGCTCCAAGTCAAAGCCTGTATACTCGCCGTTGTCATCCATATATCCATACGGCGGATATTCTGCATCAAAACCTACAACAAAAGTTGTTCTTTCTGTTGTTGCTGCAGCTGCGTCCGCATCTGATGTGGTAGCGGATGCATCATCAGCTGTTTTACCGCATCCAACAAGCAGAGCCATTGTCATGGCACCGCATAACAACATTGCCAATGTCTTTTTCATAATGTTTCCTCCTCGTGTCCGGTATCATATCCATCCGGTTATGTTTTTATCACTTTGACATATTATCATGCTAAAGTGCTCATTGTCAATCCTCTACATATCACGAAGCTGCATACGACATGTCATACGTTTTTTTCACCGTCAGCCGCTGTTGATCATAGCGGATACTTTTTTTCATAGTCAGAAACCATATTTAAAATTTTCTCCGCATCCCTCGGATACTTGGAAACCACATTCATAATGTCTGCCTTGACCTTTTCTGCCGTTTCATTATTGTATTCCATCTGTTTTCTGAGATTTTGTCTCCGAAGGATCAGATTGTGTCTGATCTCAACCATTTCCTTGGGATTTAACAAAGCCTCCGTCTGATGTACCCAGATAAAAGGATCATATAAAGGATAGTGCTTTAACTGTCTGACAAGCTGTTCGCTGTGGAAATCCAGATCAGCCTCCGTTTCGCTCATCCTCTTTCGCTCTTCCTTTTCCACCTGATACTTGTCCCACAGCTCCTGTAATTTGTCCGCGCTGCTGACACCGTATTTAATATAATAATAATCCAACAGACTGGTATTGTTGACATAGCGGATCTTGACCTTATTCTGCAGGGCAATGACCTTATTGCAGCTTTTGGAAGCCACGGCTAACTCCTGCTTCGCCTCATTGAATTTCACAAAAAAGACTGTCAGTAAAACCGCAGTTCCAATCGTCAGGATCATATATCCGATCTGCGTATCCATTTCCAGCATAAACTGTAAGATCAGCAGTATCACCACACAGGCTGCTGCCGCGATCAGGCTGATAATGGTAATTCCACGCATATTCATCTGACCGGCCTTTGCCTCCTCCATCCGGTACAGGCATGCATGCTTTTCACCTTCCAGTCTCTGCATGTCCTTGCGGATCTTATTCTGGTAATCCTCTGTCCCGGCGATCTTTTTAATGCCGTCCTCGACCTCATCCTCCAGCCGTTCGATCTTGCGGTAGTCGCTTTCGCTCATGTGGACGGTGCGTTCCTTTGCCCTTTCTTTATTTCCGTTTAAAAGAAAAATCGCCTGTGCATGCTCCTCAACCTGCTTTTTTTCCACCTCAGGCAGTGCCTCGATCTCTTCCATGTCATGCAGGTAGGAATTGACCATCTGATATTCACTTTTCAGCCGCTCGATCTCACCGGAAGCCTCGCCGATCTGCTCCAGACAGCTTTTCACATAAGAAAATCTCTGCTCTGAATCGTCCAGATTGAAGCTTTCTCCATCCTGAAGCTCCAGATCAACCGGTATTTCCTCCAACGGCTCGTATTCCCTTTTTTTACGGAATAATTTAGAAAATAAACCCATAATGACCTCAACTTTCAAGCTTGTATTCTGCTAATTTATCCGAAATGTATTGCACCCGCTCTTTCTTGTTTCCGGATGCTTTCCCGGATATCGGCTCTTTTGCCTGTACCTCGTTGCTAAATTCATGCTTCATGCCCCGGATCTGTTCCGAAAGCTCCCGGTCCGTCTCTATAAATTCCTCATGACCTGCAAGGAAATCCTCATATTCCCTGTCGGATAAAAGCATCCTTTTGCAAAACAGCGCAGCCCGCAGATCTTCCTTTTGAGAGATCTCCATATCACAGGCCCGGATAAAACAGTCATAAGCCAGATCAAAATAAAACATATGTGCATAGCAGCAGCCGATGTCATAAATAATATGATGCTTTTCCTTTGCCGTATTGTATTCCTTTTGCAAAAGGATATCCTCATATTCCCGGATCGCATCCTGATAATGCTTCTCCAGTACATAATAATCGGCCCGCATTTTTTTACGCTCATTCCATGAAAGCTCAGAATTTCTGCGTATCTTTTCGCAGACAGCCTCACGCTCCTGCTTTGTCAGATAATCCGCGTATGCAAAGATCTGGGATGCGATCTTTTCCGGCCTTTTTTCCTTTTCCAAAATGCGTAAAAGACTTTCTGAAAGATCCTGAAATCCCAGCTGATATCCGATCCAGTGTGCAAGCTGAAACCGGACAAGCTCTTCTGCGCACAAAACCGTGTTGTGATACAGATAGTAACACAGCTCCTCCAGTGTATATATCTTCTTGCGTATATCTTCAATATAATATGGTTTTAACGCTTTGTTTCCTTTACAAAGAAGGACATAACTCATATAGCTACTCCCTTATACAAGTGAAATAATCTCCCGGTACCGTTTATTGGTAGGTGCAAAAAACTCACCAAGCCCTGCATCCTCTACCTCGACAACCAGCTCATTGGCCGATTTCATCCGGAGCAGGCAGCGAAACTTGATGCTTTTGATATCCCTGTTTACAATCGTAGGCAGGATCACCGGTACGATCCGCTGTCTTTTATCCGCAAGAGGTGTGATCACAATGGGCAGCTTTCCATCCTCTCCCGGCATAAATTCAAACTCTTTTTTTACCTCAAACCACTTTTCACCGCCGTTTAACAGATTGTGCACGACTGTTTTGCCGCCCTGCATGACAGCTACCCCGATATCTGCCGAAAGCTTATCCTTGCCAAGGTACAGATATTCCTGTGCTTCCTTTCCGGGTGAAAGCTTCTCCATTCCAAGCAGACAGGCACCCTTGCTGTACAGGTTGCTTCCGCCAAACACACGTCTGTTGTGACAGATCAGCTTTAACGTCTGCGGACACCATTCCTTTTCAAAAATTTTGCCCGCCAGATAAAATACCGTGACCAGACGGTTATTTAAAAATTCCTCCATAATACCGGCAAGCTTTTCATCCATCATATGAAGATACTCATCCTTTTCCACAATGGAATGAAAATCCTCCGGAATGCAGAAGGACGGATCCTCATGCTCATCGATCGTAGTCACGATCGGTCTCATCTTGTTGTTCATGCGAATATGGTAAAATTTCAGATAACCATCCGCCAGATCGATGACTCCGAGCTCATAGCATCGCAGCTCCTTGGGCTGGTGTATCGTATAGGAAAACAGGCATTCCATCTTGGGCTCAAAAAATACATGTTCAAAATCGTTAAGCACACTTTTTTTGATGTGATTTAATATCTCTAACATCCGTTCGGACAGGGTGTCTACCGAAATAACCAGTGCCTTGACAGCGATCTGATGATTGTAAAGTCCAAGCCCCGCCAGACAGTTGCGGATAAAGAGAGAAAGAAGCTCCACCGGATCGGCACTCGCATGCTCGATCTGCACCGGTTCTCCTTTCAGCGCAAGAGATAGCAGATCATCTACCAACGTTCCCTGAAAGTTGGCAGCGGCTTTCTTGGCTTCCTCTCCGTGAAACCATTGATTGGCTCCTGTTCTTTTGCACAGGCATACCGGGATGTTGTACACATCACCTTCATCGCCCTCAAAAGACACATAACTGATCTGGGCATAGTTTCTTCCCAGATCCAGTCCCACAATATAATTTTTTAAAATTTCCTGTGTCCCATTTTCCATCTTCTGTATCTTCCTATTGTATCTTTAATATATGTTCAACCAGATATTTTTTTATTTCATACTCTTCCGTCAGACGACCTGCGAGTTCATAATTACCAAGTGCCAAAGCCATCACAATCTCATTGACATCATGATATCTTCCGCGTCTGGACGCTACCGAATGATCGATCATCACAAGCTGACCGTTTTTGCAGAACTGCTCCTGACCGTCAACCACTCTTGTGATATAGTACGGAATGCTGTCACCCCAGAATAACTGCAGCCGCTTCTGATAAATCCCCGGGAAAACCTCCGACATTTCTTCCATCCGGTAATCGGTATTTTCTCCATTGTCCTGACTGTCTACAAAATGCAACATCATCGTCACATGCTCATCGGTATAATACTCAATATATGTATGATCCGTATACAGTTCAAGCACCGGACAAATATCGGTATATGACAGAAAAAAGGATACGAATACATCCTGCTCCAGAAATTCCTGCAACAGCTCTGCACAGATCTTTTGCACCTCTTCTTCAAGACTTGCAGTATCTTTACTGTAATATTTCAAAAATGCCATGGAAAGAACCGGCGAAACCGGACAGCCTTCCTTTATGAGACGGATAAGCTCCTCCCACAGACTTTCTTCCATATCTGTATCCTTGATCAGATATTCTTTGGCACATACATCCAGATAGGACAGGCGTAAATCGTTCGGAGCATCATGCTCACAGCAATACAGAAACAATTCAACCGTCTCACTATTGTAGGAAGAGACGAAAATCTCCTGCTTTAAAAGCCTCTGTGCTATATTACCGGCTGACAACTCCATGGAGCGGAGCGCATGATAAATATCCGTCATCTGACTAAGTGTTCCTGTAAAATGCCGATCCAGATACTGTAAAATATCGTCTGTATATTTACCGCAGACAAACACCCGGTAAACAATACACATAAGCTTTTCATCATATCCGTCCGCTTCGGAAAGTGCATATTGGGCAATTCCGAGCAATGTCTTTTGCGGGATCCTGTCCAGTCCATACATACAGATGATCTTATATGCCTTTTCGTACAGTCCGACTCCGGCAAGTGCGTTGATAAATTCCGGCCGGTCTCCGGATGCAAAATCAAGGACATCCATATCTGCAAGCATTCTTTCGCACTCATCATGCATATCCCATCTTTGAAAAGCCCGCATAAAGCCTGCTGCCATTTCTTTTTTAAACTCCGGCTCAATATCCTCCCTGTTTAAAAGCCATAGGTATTTTTTGTATCGCTCATTCATTTCCTCAAGCGTATCAGAAGCATGAAGCGGCTTCTTTTCATACAGATAAAGCTGTTCCCCGACACTGATATTACTACAGCCCCTTAACAGTTCTTTCATCTTGCGGTATTTCATAAGAGGCTCCATACGGTATCCGTCTTCACCGGATACAACGGCGCCGTTCCGATCCTCAAACATAACCGTATAATCATCCGTATACAGATAGACAACGGCATGTCCGTTTTTGATCGTATAACGGATCTGCTCCTTTAATCCTTTCTGACGGATAATACAGCTTTTAAACTGGTTTTGCATATGAACTGTCAATTCATGAGCAAAAACAAGCTTTTGCAACTGTTTTTGCAAGTCTTCATTCATGTCCTCTATGGACAGTATATTGCGATACAGGTATGCAAGTTCACGGCTGATCCTGCCATTTGAAAGCTGCCTCAATACAAAATCATGGATCCGGTTTACATATTCGGCCCCAAGCTCCTCCTTTTGTTTGAGTACCTTTTCATATACATAGGCTAAATAACGATCCTCCAGGGAGGTGTCATATGCAAAGAAACGTACCACCGCATCCGGCAGCGTCTCCTTTGTATCAAAATCAAGGGCCCGGATATATGCTTCATACAGTCCGTTGATCCGACAGTCAGATAAAATACCTTTTTTTAGCCATCCTGCGGAATCTGCACTTACATGATCAAGCTTCATATAAAGACGACAGATCATCCTGTCCGTCGCCTGTTCGTCCCTGCCCGGATGATGGATACACAGAAGTAAAAACGGAGGACATACCTTTTTGACCGCTAAAGGCAGCTTGTACATCTGCTCACACACAAGCTCCGACAACAACGCATACCGGTCCATAAACAACAGTACCTGCACCTCAAAATCCGTGATCGCGGATAAGACAAGCTCATTATCTAAAATGATCAGTGCCGCCTCTAAATACAATACCGGACTGGTACATCCGTTTTCAAAAAAAACACGCAGACGTCTGTAAACGGCCGCCGGATTGTCATACTGGAGATTATCCTTGTGCATACATGCCCAGAACAGAGAAAAGCTCTGCTCGTCCTCTTTTAATTGCCCGTCCAACAGGTCCGCAGCCTGATCTCTGTCATCATCCCCGGACATAGAGATCAGATATAGAAAATATCCATACAGGTCTGCCGGCACATCCTGCTGTTTGACCATACGCTTGGCATTTTTCAAAAGCCAGATAGCCTCATTGTTTTTATTGCGTAAAAGCTTCAGATGTGCTTCATACAGAGCCGGAAGCAGCTTGTCCATTCCCCGGAAGCTTCCTAACAGCTTTTCTGCTGTCTTGAAGCATTCACGAATCGGTCTGCGGCCGGTACGATAATCCAGATACAGGCGCATGATGCCTGCCCGCAGCATATCCTTTTGCAGCTTGTCCTCATATTCCCCGGAGCGTTCCCTTGCCACCTCAATCTCTATGGTACAAAGGATATTGCCCGTTTCTGCCTCTGTGATCCGGCAGATATTTTTACCCACATGAAGATGAGATGCATCCAAAGCAATGTCAAGCTCACATCGGTCATTGACAAAATCCTCCTGTGTCAGCCGCCGGTCAATGGTGCAGATTTTAGAATCGGACCGGAGCCTTGCATCTGTATAGCCCCATCCGTTACGGATGATCTCAAGCTTTAATGCCTGCGGCATTTCTTCCTTTGGAAAGACATATTCCTTTGTCCCGCATTCCAGAACAACAGCCTGCTTTTTGTGGATATCGATTAAAAAACGGTCCAGGGCAGAATCCATTTTTTCTGTTTCCATACCGTATTTTAACAGGATCCTGTAATCCTCGATATATTGGCTTCCGCTTCCGACCAGCACACGCTCAAAAAGAGGGTTGGCAAAGACTTCCAGTGCCTGTTCCCAGTTTACTCTTGCCAGATTGGCAAAGTGGAACAGATTCCGGATCTCTCCCAGCTCTCCCTTTAAAACACGATCTTCTATGATAACCTCATAAGGCAGGCCAAACTCACCTACATTGGTGATGACATGAATTTCACCGGATATGGTATCCTGCTCACACATTCCGGTCGTATCATATAAAAACGGAACATTCAGACTCTTCCCGTCAAACATATCATGGGAAATCTGCAGACGGATATCTGACGCACAAATATATCCATGCACCTGCGCCGGTGTATGAACCTGTATCCGGAAGCTCCCCTGATAAAGCGTATCTGCTTCCGTCCGGATGATAACCTTGTCCACATCAAAGTCCAAAACTCCATTACCATATGTAATTGTAGAAATCTGATCTGATAAATCCACGTCTGAACCTGCTTATGATTGTTTTTTTTAGATGTTTGATATATCATTGATTATACCATAACACAATTTTAATTCCAACAAGGACACAGGTGATACCATGAAAAAACAGACAACCGCTTTCCACGGAAGCGATCTTGAAAAAATAGAAGCCATCTACGGCATTAAAAAAGAAAACATCGTCAACTTTGCTGCCAACGTCAATCCGCTTGGTTTTTCCAAAAAAGCCGCAGCAGCTCTGGCAGCTGATCTGAGCGTGATCTCCCGCTATCCGGATCCGTCCTACAAGGCATTAAAGGAAGCCATTTCCCAATACACCAATGCCAATCCCGAAAATATCATTTTGGGAAACGGTGTCACGGAGCTTCTGACCTTATTTTTATCCATGATCAAGCCAAAAAAGGCTGTTATTGTCGGTCCTACCTATTCAGAATATGAAAAGGATCTCAACAGAATGTCCTGCGAGATCGCGCAGATCAATGCAACAGAGGACAGCGATTTTGTCCTCACAGCAGACACTATTATAAAAAACACCCCTGAGCATACAGATCTTGTTATTCTCTGCAATCCCAATAATCCAACCTCCGGTGCCCTGCATAAAGAAGAACTTATAAAGTTAGCCGATGCATACCAAAAGTCCGGTACCTTCCTCATGATCGATGAAACCTATGTGGAATTTTCTCTTCGGTCAGATGATATCTCCGCGGCAGCCCTGACCAATCATTTTGATCATCTGATCGTCCTGCGCGGCACGTCCAAATTTTTTGCGACACCGGGGCTTCGCTTAGGCTATGCGCTGACCTGCAATCCATCACTGTTAGCCTCTGCTTCCTCCGTACAGGATCCGTGGAATATCAATTCCGTTGCAGAGACAGTCGGCAGTATCATGTTTACAGACAGGGAATATATCCATCTGGTAAGAGATACCATGGAACAGGAAAAGAATTATATAGAAGCTATGCTTTCAAAGATTGAAGGCATAAAGACATTTCCGGTAAACGGCAACATCATATTGGCAAAGCTTCCCAAAGGAAGCCTTACCTCAGATGAGCTTTTTGATATCCTGATCCGTCAGGGTATGATGATCAGAAGCTGTACATCCTTTGCTCCTCTCGGCGACCGCTTCATCCGCATCTGCTTTATGTCTCACGAAGACAATGTGCGGCTGATGGAAGCCATCGAAAATGCATTGAAGCAATAACAGAAACATACAATTTCATCCGGGTTCCGAAATCCGGGTCACTGCAACATAAACACTTGAGATTTGGTACCATGTCGGGTAATCCACCTCTCCACTTTGGGGCAGCAGAAAGATTCCCTGGAATACTTCTACTGCTCTTTTTGTATCCGCACCGAAGATTCCGTCAGCCGCGATCTTTGGTATTGCCGGGTAATTCTGTGCAATGCGGTTGAGCTGCTGCTGGATCTGCATAACCTTGACGCCTCTCGAACCAACCGTCAGGTCATATCCCGGATAAGAGGATGGAACACCCGAAATATAACTTGTGGAATTGATAAACATGTTGTTGCCATAATAGTAGCGAATGATCTCAATAGCCGAATATCCCTGATCAGCCAGATATTTGGATCCCCACTGGCTAAGCCCCTTGCAGGTTGCTTTTCTTCCATCACAGTAAGAAGTGAAAATCGGCTGTACAACTCCGGGTCTGGACAAGTAGTTGTTAAAAACCGTATCTACAATATATGAAATATTTTCATATATATTTCTTCCATATATCCATTTTTGATCAAAAGCGGTACTGCTTGTGATGGTAAAGTCATATCCCTTTCCCCTGTAATATTCTGTATATACGCGGTTCAGGGTAAATGACATAATACACAGAACATTGGCATAGATTGCAGCCTCCGGCCAGGTAGCATAAATCTCGCTGCACGCCACATTCTTGATATAATCTTTATATCTGACATAATGATTTCTTGCAGATGCATCATCCGGTCTGCCATCATGCACAACGATATATTCCGGTATAACCACACGACTTAATACAATCTCTCCGCTTTCATTAACATCCTTGATTTCATCCTCCGGAATTTTAGCTTCATACTCTCCGTACAAAGTGTGATCCGGAATAACAATATCACTTTCAACAAGATCCGGTTCCTCTAACGGATTCATCTCAACATTCTGGACAGACAGCTCATCTGCCATAACCTCACTTCCGTTAATACTCACAGGTTCATATCCATCTGCTGAAACCTCCACATCATATTGTGCATAGGGGCGTGTTTCCGGCGGCTCCTGACTAAGACTTTTGGGCGGTGCCGGAAGGATTACCCGTTCTGTCTGACCACTTTCATCGGTTGTAAGATCCTGCAATAAAAGCCTCTCTCCATCTTTCTGACGTTCTGCATATATTTTCACGGTCGCGTTTTTTATCGGTATATAACCAACAGAGCTCGTAACGCTGACTAACAGACGCCCAATTTCCGAATTTATATTTTCTGACATAAAAAAACCTCTGCATTTTTGTACTAATATATGCAGAGGTTTTGAATTTGCGAATTGTCTTATGAAATTACTCGATAACTTTGATCCATCCTTCGGGTGCTTCGATACGTCCCATCTGGATACCTGTCAGTGTATCATATAACTTCTTGGTAATCGGTCCCATTTCTTCCATTCCGCTCGGGAAGCAGATCTCTTTGCCATGGTCTACGATCTTGCCAACCGGTGAGATAACGGCTGCTGTACCGCAGAGACCACATTCTGCAAAATCTTTTACTTCATCAAAGTAAACTTCTCTTTCTTCTACTTCCAGTCCGAGGTAATCCTTGGCAACCACTTCCAGAGAACGACGGGTAATGGAAGGTAAGATAGAATTGGACTTCGGTGTAACAAATTTGCCATCTTTGGTAATGAAGATAAAGTTGGCTCCACCTGTCTCCTCTACCTTGGTACGTGTAGCTGCATCCAGATACATATTTTCATCATAGCCCTGTTTGTGAGCATCTGTGATCGCATATAAGCTCATAGCATAGTTTAATCCGGCTTTGATATGACCTGTTCCATGCGGTGCTGCACGGTCATAATCACATACACGGATAGTAATCGGCTTTGCGCCGCCCTTGAAGTAAGGACCAACCGGTGTCGTAAACATACGGAACTGATATTCGTCTGCAGGCTTAACACCGATAACCGGGTTAGAACCGAACATATAAGGACGGATATATAAAGTAGCACCTGAACCATACGGCGGTACATATCCTGCGTTTGCTTTTACTACATCAACAACTGCCTGTACAAATCTATCTTCGGGGAACACCGGCATGATCAGTCTTTCACATGAATCTTTCATACGGGCTGCATTTAAGTCAGGACGGAAACATACGATCTTTCCATCTTCTGTTGTATATGCCTTTAAACCTTCGAAACATGTCTGTGCATACTGTAAAACACCGGCACATTCACTGATCACGACATTAGCATCTGAAGTTAATGTTCCTTCATCCCATGCTCCGTTTTTGTAGTTGGATACAAATCTCTTGTCTGTCTGGATGTATCCGAATCCGATATTAGACCAGTCAATGTTTTTCTTTTCCATGTCTTTACTTCCTTTCCTCCATGCACTTTTTACTTATGCATATGTTGTCTTAAATCATATGATGTTAGGGTCAAAAGGTATTTTGCCCCTAACTTGATATCCACGAATTGCTCCGCTGCAAAGCA
>URPH01000014.1 GCA_900549665.1 uncultured Lachnospiraceae bacterium
CGAACCCACGTATCCAGCTTGGAAGGCTGGTGTTCTACCATTGAACTACACCCGCGTAATGTAAAAATACGCTCGAATATTTAATTGAGGATCGGGGTGACAGGATTCGAACCTGCGACCTCCTGGTCCCAAACCAGGCGCTCTAGCCAAGCTGAGCCACACCCCGTTAGGCTTGGGCGTGCATCTTATTCTCGCCACGCGCAAAAATGATTATATTATAGAAAAAAATAAATGTCAACTATTTTCCCGGATAAAATTGCGAAATTTGCGAAAAATTCAAAAAATCAAAGTTTTTCCCTCAACCTTAAAGATACTCCAAATGATATATAAATTCACCCTTATTATCAATCTCTAAGAGAATATAGGATGGTCTCTTCCCATCCTGCCGCGGATAACTGAGACTTCCCGGATTGATCATCGTCAGACCGTCCTGATATTTGATCAGTGGTCTGTGCGTATGTCCGAACATCACAATATCATAATGTCGGGAAAGCCCCTCTTCCTTCAGGCGCTCAATGCCATTACTCACATAATAATAATGTCCATGCGTCACCAGAATCTTTTTGCCTTCTATTTCAAGTTCCAGCTCCTTTGACAGGTTGGAAAAAAAATCATTATTACCCGACACAATGTAAAGCGGACATCCCGCTGCCTTCTGCAGCGCATATTCGCTTCCTTCTGCATCCCCGCAGTGGATAACCATATCAATTTCGCCAACCCTTTTTATAACGGCAAAGTAATTCTCATTCTGTCTGTGGGTATCGCTCACGATCAAAATCTTCATCCGGCTGTGTCATCCTTATATTCTTTTTTTCAGTTCGTCCTGCATCTTGCGCAAAGCCTTGCCACGATGACTGATCTCGTTCTTTTTTTCGGGAGAGATCTCAGAACTAGTCATGCCATATTCAGGCAGATAAAAAATCGGGTCATAACCAAAGCCATTGGTTCCCTTCATCTCATAGCCAATCAGGCCCTCCATGATGCCTTCCGTACATATAACCTCTCCACCCGGCATGATCGCTGCCATTGCACATACAAAGCGTGCAGTACGCTGATCATCCGGCACCCCTTCCATACGCTCCAAGATCCTGGCATTTTTGATATCATAGGAGGTATCCTCTCCCATATATCTGGCCGAATATATTCCGGGCTCACCGTTTAAATAATCAACCACCAGTCCGGAATCGTCTGCAAGGACGATCTTGTCTGTCATTCCGGCGATTGCCTTTGCCTTGATCAAAGCATTTTCTGCAAAGGTCTGTCCGTTTTCTTCGATTGCGATGTCAATCCCCTCTTCACGGAGCGTCTTGACATCCACATCAAGATCCGAAAACATGGCCTGAACCTCTTTTGCCTTTCCGGCATTGGACGTAGCAAATAAAATCTCTATCATAATTCCTCATTCTCTTTTTCAAAAATTTGCCCCAGATATTGCTCAAGGAAGCGTTCCATCTCTTCCGGATCCGGAATGTTGCATTCGATCCGGATAGCAGGCTCCATGGCATCAGAAAGTGTTGTATCATCACTTTTAAAAACTGCAGCTCTGTCTGTCTGGAAATAGATCTGAAAATCCTTAGCCATATCCTTTGCAAAGCTCAGACTGTCATAGTCCGGCAAAACATAATCATCATTATAATATATGTCAGCCCATGCGACAATATCTTCTTCACTGATTTTGTAATCAACCTGTACAAAACAGTCTGCATGGTTCGCATTGGCTTCCCCGATGTCTCCGGCTACCAGCTTCCCCTGCTCATAATACCAACTAAAAGAAGTATTCTGCACCTGCTGCGGCTCTTTTTCATCCTGCGTCTCCCTGCCTTTTTTGACATCAGCCCCGGATTGTCTCACACAGATCGAGGCAGCTGCCATAAAAACCAGAAACGCAAATGAAATACTAAGTAATACCCGGTAACTTCTATCTCTCATGATTGTCTCTCCGGGGCGGTCTCGGCCCCATATACTGGTAAAAATAGGTCTTGAGCATTCCGTTGTAAAGCTTTCTGTTTTTGTCTGCCTTCTGACCGATGTCCTTTTGTGCATCCTCATAGGAAGTGATCAGATACATGGACCAGGTCTCCAGCTCACGGTATTTTTCGCCCAAGGTCCTGTACAAAGTCGGAAGATCCTTTTTCTCTTCAAGGCGCTCTCCGTACGGCGGATTGGTAATGATAAAGCCGTATTTGCCGGAATGGCTCAAAGCATCCAGCGGTCTGGTCTGAAAATGGATCAGTTCCTCAACACCCGCAAGCCTTGCATTGGCCCTTGCGATCTTTGTCATTTCCGGATCAATATCATAACCCTGAATATCTGTGGCAACATGCATATCAATCTCTTCACGCGCTTCATCGACACAGTCATACCACATCTTTGCCGGAATCAGATGCTTCCAGTCAAAAGCCCGGAAGCTCCGGTTCATGCCCGGTGCGATATTGGCCGCCATCAATGCTGCCTCAATCAAAAACGTACCGCTGCCACAAAACGGATCCACTAAGATCCGGTCCTTTTTCCATGGAGTAAGCATGATCAGGGCGGCCGCCAGATTTTCCGCAATCGGAGCCTTGGCCGTCAGCTTGCGATACCCTCTTTTATGCAAGGAATCTCCGGTTGTATCCAGAGATACCGTAACTTCATCCTTGTAAATAAACACCCTTACCGGGAAGCTTTCTCCGTCCTCTTCAAACCAGCTGATTCCATATGTTTCCTGCAGGCTCCTTACCATTGCTTTTTTCATAATAGACTGGATATCGGAAGGGCTGAACAGCTTGGATTTGACACTGGATGCCTTGGTTACCCAAAATTTACCATCCTTTGGAATAAATTCAGACCACGGAAGTGCCTTTGTATTTTCAAACAGCTCATCAAAGGTCTCTGCATGAAAGCTTCCGACCTTTATAAGCACACGCTCTGCTGTTCGCAGAAAAATATTGGCTCTGCAGACTGCATCCTCATCTCCGAGGAAGGTCACACGGCCATCTTCTACCTTGGTGATATCATATCCCAAATCAATAATTTCTTTTTTTAATACCGATTCCAGACCGAAGTGGCATGGAACGATCAACTCCATTTTTCTCATAAGATTATATTAAATAGAAAGAACTTTGATGTCAATTAAGAATTGAAATTTGATGTGCTTATGTAACACAGCCCACGCCTTTGTGGGCCATGCGTACAGACAGCAAATTAATATTTGTTATCTGCTTCGTTTTTGCTGTTTTTTGCGTCAGATGCTTTGTTCTGCTCATCTTTGTTCTGGCTGTTATTCTGAGTAGAATTTTTAGACTCAGATGAGTTGTAGCTCTGCTTTGACTGTTTTGATTCACTATAATCGTTTTTTGCCATGATCAAATCCTCCAATTTCTTTCGATTACATTATCAGTATGTCCGGCAAAAAATTTTTTATACATAAAATTTATTCCTGAGGTAAAATATGTTGAAAAAATTGCGTATTTGAATTATAATTTAGCCATAGACAGAGCAAATCCCCAATTTATTTCTGTCTAGACGAGATTTATATTTATACTCCCCGTAAAATAGGTCATCACCCCTGATGACCTATTTTTCATTACCTTTTTCCAAAGAACAAAACATATATCAGATAAAACGCTGCAATCGGCACCAGAAGTGGAAAGATATAGCGAAAGAACAGCACGAATGCAAATCCAAGCACTCTGCCTACCAGCGCAAAGATTGCAAACAAAGCAACGACCGAAAGGATACCATACAGCCAGAGCTTCCATCTGGGAATCTCCTTACCGTTGTAAATAAACTGTGTCCTTTTTTTCTGATCATTCCCCATTTCATTGGCATAACCTTCCGAATACTCTTCCTCCCATTCGGTATCTGCATTCCTCTGAGCAGTCACAATCGACTTGGCAAGCAGTCTTGGATCTCCCAGTGATGCTATGACCTCTTCTTCTCCCCTGCCCTTTCGGATCTCCGTATCGATATAATCCTGATAATACCGTGTCAGATCCTGCAGCTTGTATGTCGAAACCTTTCCTGTCAGATATTTTTGTAATTCCGTGATAAACTCATATTTATTCATAACAATGCTCCCTGTATCCTTACATTTCCCATATTACGTCTCTTTTATCCGCGAAACGTTTCATACAGCCACCCTCATTGTGTATTCCTATTCTACTATGTTTTAGACAGTAAAAAAACAATTCGACATTTATTTTAAGAAAATTTTATAATTGTAAGCAACCTGTAGGCACGTACATCCTGTATCGTGTCTAAATTTCATCAATAAGGAGAAGCTTTTATGAAACTACCCAACGGATATGGATCTATTTACAGACTTTCAGGCAACCGCCGATTGCCATGGACAATCCGGATAACCTTGTCCTGCAATAAAGATTCAAGCGGGAAAAGAAAATGGAAATACCAGTACCTGGGATATTATGCCACACCGGAAGAAGCGCTTACCCACCTCGTACATCTCCATGATTCTGTAAATGAAACTGTGCTACACTATCAGCCTACATTTGAGCAGGTCTTTCATGAATGGTCGTATCGGACCTATCCAATGATATCCCAGTCCAATATACGAGGCTACAATGCAGCTTATAAATTATGCGAAGAATTGTATGGTATGCCCTTCAATTCCATCACACGAAACAAACTTCAATCTCTGATCGATACCTGTGGCAAAAACTACCCTATGCTCAAAAAGTTGAAAATTCTTTTTTCTTCATTATATAAATATGCAATACAAAACGACATCTGCATCCATGATTATTCCCGCCATCTAAACATCAGGCAATATCAGACTCGCAATCCCAATGAACTGCACCGAAGTCCCTTTACTCCCGAAGAGTTGTCGTTATTATGGTCACACTCTGCCGACCATGAATGTCAGATCATATTGATGCTCATCTATACCGGCTGCCGGATCAGTGAACTGCTACAGTTAGAAAAGAAACATATCCACTTAGACAAAAAATATTTTCTCATAGAAAAATCCAAGACCCGCTCAGGAAGGCGAATCGTTCCGATCGCAGAAAAGATATATCCGTTTTTTTATTCCTTCTATATAAATTCACCCGGTATATATTTCATTTCTGATAAAGGCCATGATTTTTATACCTACCAGCACTACTACAATTATCATTGGAAACAATATCTAAGCACACTCCGGCTTGACCATCATATGCCACATGAAACAAGGCACACCTGTGTTACCCTGCTCACTTTGTCCCACGTCGATGACAAACTGATTAAAAAAATCATTGGTCATGCCGGTACTTCCATTACCGAAAAAGTATATACACATTTTGATCTGGAACAGTTAGCCACTGCTATCAATCTCATCTGATCCGTGTAGGCAACCTCATAGCACAAACAATATTTTTATGATTCTTTATTCCTATCTGCCTTATTCAAATCCCAGCAAATCTCCATATCATTTTCTCCATGATTTATAAAAAGTTATCTTACAGATAACTTCATATAAATGCACTACTTATTAACACACTTATTTCAAAACAATCTTTATAGGAGGAATGAAAAAGAATGAAAAAGAAATTATTAAGTGTATTACTTTCAACAGCTATGGTTGCAGCTTTATTAGTTGGATGCGGCAGCTCATCAGAAGAAGCTGCTCCGGCTGAAACAGAAACAACCGAAGAAACTACAGAGGAAGTATCTGAGGAAACAACTGAAACAGAAGTTGTTGAAGATTCCGGAGAAGTCACAGAAGCAGCTGTAATGGAAGCACCTTCAACAGACGGATGGGATGATTCCATGAAAATCAACGTATATCTTTGGGATGCTGATGGTGAAGGCAAAGTTCAGACAGTCATCGACAACATGCCTGAATACGCTGATTATATCAACATCGTCAACTTAAACGTAGGCGGTCAGACTGATGAATACATCAACGGCTTAAACAACGCCCTTGATGGAACAGATGCATATGCAGACGTTATGTTATTTGATGAAGGTATTGCAAAACAGTGGACAGAATCAGATGACACTGCTGTATTATCTGATCTTGGCATCACATCTGATATGTATGCTAATGCATATTCTTACACAGTTGACTACGCTACATTCAATGGTGATTTAAAAGCATTAACATGGCAGGCAACACCCGGAGCCTTCATTTACAGAGCAGATATTGCAGAGGAAGTATTGGGAACCTCTGATCCCGCAGAAGTTCAGGAATATGTAAAAGACTGGGATTCTTTCTTTGACACAGCTGAAAAGATGAAAGAAGCCGGTTATAAGATGGTTGCCGGAACCAATGAAATCAAATATCCTACTTTAAATCAGAGAACAGCTCCCTGGGTTACTGTTGCAGATGACGGAACAGAAACTTTAAATCTGGATGACACACTTGTCACATATGCTGAAAGAGCAAAACAGTTATATGACAATGATTACACCAACAAAGCTGACCAGTGGTCAAGTGAATGGTATGCAGCAATGGGCGACGGTGATGTATTCGGTTATTTCGGATGTACATGGTTCTTTGGAACTTTAGCCAAAAACTGCCCGGAAGACAGCGCTAACTTTGGTAACTGGAGAACAACCGTAGGTCCTGATACATACTATTGGGGCGGTACATATGTTTCAGTCGGTGCTGAAACCAAAAACCCGGAATTAGCTGCATACTTCGCATATGAGATGTGCTGTGATCCCGACGTTATGTACACACTTGCGGAAGAAACCGGCGACTTTGTAAACAACAAAGAAGCTGTACAGAAAGCAGTTGATAACGGAATCGGTGCAAAGGAGATCTTAAATGGTCAGAATCCTTTCGAAACATTTGCTGAAGCTGCAAAGAAGATCAATACACAGTCTACATACATTGACGGCAAGATCTTAGGCTGGATTGATGAAGCATCCAAATCATACAATTCAGGTGAATATACATCAACAGATGATGTCATCAACTATGTAAAAGATCAGGTTAAAACAACCTATGATTATATTACAGTAGAATAATTTGCATTTTTCATAAATGCAGTTGATTATGCATCGGCATTCCACAATGTCGATGCATAATTTTCACTTAAATAAATTTTAAATACTGATTGGGAGTGATTGTGTGAGAAAAAACAGAAAGAAAACTGTTGAATATGGAAAATATGGACTGATCTTTATCATCCCATTTTTTATAGCCTTTCTTATTTTCCAGTTTTATCCTTTAGTCTATACGATTTTCAAATCGTTTCTGTATGATTCCAAAGCCGGCAGGCATGCTGCAACGACGACAACCTTTGGCCTTGAAAATTATATAAATTACGTCTTTGGTTCTGCCGGCAATGGGGAGCTGTGGCAGGCATTAATTATAACCATTGTTTTATGGCTGTTAAATTTTATTCCCCAGATCCTTTTATCCTTACTGCTTGCAGCCTGGTTTACAGACAGCCATTTTAAATTAAAAGGAACCGGTGCATATAAGGTCATTATGTATATGCCCAACATCATTACTGCTGCAACCATCGCAGTATTGTTTTACAACTTTTTCAACATCAATGGTATGATTACCAAAACATTGATCAACGCCGGAATCGTTTCAAAAGACGGCTTGATCGATAAGGGATGGTGGTCTCTGATCATTATCGCATTTATCCAGTTCTGGATGTGGTATGGAAATACCATGATCGTACTGATCGCCGGCATTATGGGTATTAACCCTTCATTATACGAAGCAGCTATGGTGGACGGAGCAACTTCCAGACAGCAGTTTTTTAAGATAACGCTTCCCTTGTTGCGCCCCATTCTGCAATACACCATGGTAACATCAGCTATCGGCGGATTACAGATGTTTGATATTCCCCAGTTATTTAACAAAGGAATCCCTTTGATTCAGGTTGGTAATTCTACTATTAAATCAACAACCACAGTTGTCATGCTGATCAAGCAGTATGCGTCACTTGGCAGCACCACTGAAAACCTGGGAAGAGCATCTGCATATTCCGTTGTGCTGTTCTTGGCAACATTATTAGTAAGCCTTGTTTTCTATAAGCTTACTTCTGAAAAAAATAAGTAGAAAGGAGAAGAGATAATGAAAAAAACAGATCACACAGGTTTATCCGGGAAAAAGGTGTTTCGTACAATCGTATGTCTGTTTCTATGTTTCCTGGCATTATTTCCTTTTTATATTTTAATTATCAATTCAACTTTGCGACATGCAGATATTGCATCAGGAATTAAACTGATCCCCGGAAAATATTTCTTCCAGAATTTCCAGAGTCTGTTCGATCCCGAAAAAAGAATTGTCAGTACCTTCAACCTGTTTCAGGCATTCAGAAATTCCATTATTATCACGGTACCGACAACTATTTTGCAAATTTATTTTGGTTCATTAACAGCTTATGCCTTAACGGTATATCGGTTCAAAGGAAGAGATTTCGCATGGGGCTTTATCTATGCCATCATGATGATCCCGACACAGGTTTCCATCGTTGGTCTGATCAAGGTATGCAAGATCACCAATTTATACGGAACCTATTGGCCTTTAATCCTTCCTGCCATTGCCGCACCTACTACTGTATACTTTATGAAGCAGTATATGGAAAGCGGATTGTCACTTGAGATAATTGAAGCAGCGCGTATTGATGGTGCCGGAGAATTTATGACATTCAATACCATTGCACTGCCTTTATTAAAACCCGCTATGGCAACGCAGGCAATCTTTGCTTTCGTAGCATCCTGGAACAATCTGTACAATCCTACCATGCTTCTTGGATCCCATACAGAACTGTCCACATTGCCCATGTATGCCCAGGCAATCCGAAACAATGATAAAAGACAGGATTATGGTCAGGTTTATACCGCACTATTGTGTGCGATCATCCCGATCATTATTGCATATTTATTCCTGTCCAAATACATCGTAGCCGGTGTTGCACTCGGTGGTGTAAAAGAGTAAACGGCTAAATAAGCAGTCAAACAATATTACAATAAAAAAGCTCTCCGGCCTGTGATATGTATCTAAAATTCGGGATACATACCAATGCCGGAGAGCTTTTTATTTGTAGCTCAATTTATCATTCAGTTTCATTCTCTGCATTAGTTTCTTCATCATCCTCCTCATCATCCTCAGCCGGATTGACATAAGAGGTTGCTCTTTCATGAACATTTAAAAACTGTCGACGCTTTTCGTTTTTCTCTTCAATCTTTTTTTCTTCTTTTTCCTTGGTCTGTGTTGTTTTTTCCAACATCTGATGGATCACCTTTGAGCTCCAGTATGCCATCAGTCCAAACATAAACAACAGCCAGATATACCAGGTACTCAGAATGATAACCGGATATCTCAGAGAAAGTATGGTCGGTGCAAACCAGATCAACGCAACCTTTAACCAGCTTCCAAGATTGCTGATTGCCATTAAAAGTGAGTTTTTGAAGTAATTGCCAACAGAATTATCAAATTTGGCAATAAAAGGAAACAAGAACGGCACAACCAAAGCTAACAGTACAATCTCAACGACGCTTACAAAGGTATAAAAGCTTGCCAGACCGCCCTCTACCGTATTGATCAGCATATTGTCGCCCCATAAAACGATAAATGCGGCTATCAGCAATAACCATGCGATCGTTGCTTTTTTGAAATTGGCCTTAAATGCATGTATAAAGGCTTTCCACAGATGCGGCTCCTCTTTATTGGCCAATTTTAAGCAGACAGAATACATCGCGGTCATAGATGCACCAATGGTCACAATCGGGATACTGAACAGCACAAAAATGATATTCAGGAAAAATACATTTCCAAATGCATCCATAAAACGCATCAGGTGGTATTGTATGCTGCGCGGATGATCCTCAACATTAAAATCTTTCATTCTTATTTCATTCTCCTACCATATATTTATCATCGATTCTGTTTTAATAAAATCCTTTTTTCTGCATAGCTTTTCCAAGCTCAACAATATCCAGCTCATTGATAATATCCTGATTAGCTTCTACCTTATCAGCACCGGCTGCCGTCAGCCAGTTAGACTGCATACTCGGAAATGAATTATCCGCTGTCTGATTAGCTGCAGACTGAATTGCATAATCCTTATATTCCTGATCATTTTTCTTATCCATACGCACTACCATATAACCGGCATCTGTTGTCACAACATCGGAAATATCATTTTCAGATAAGGAAGCAACCACATTGTTTAATTCTTCGCTATAAGCTCCCTCATAATTTTTTTCTTCTCCGGAGCTTGCTGTGATACCATATTCTTCTACCAGATCTTCCAGCTTTTCTCCTGCCTTTGCTCGATTCATAAGCTCTGTTGCCTTGGCAAGCTGGTCTTTCATCTCTGCATCTGTCAAAGAAACATAATTGCCATCATCATCCTTGACCGGATTGCCGTCTCCATCATACTGAATACTCGGGAACAACGCATAATAAAGAGAGTGGAAGTTTAAATCTCCATATTTTTCTGTATACTGCTCTGTATAGGTCTCACGCATATCTGTGATTGCCTTGTCCTTTAAGGCAGATATATAAGCCTGTCTGTTGAACAGTTCCTTGATACAGTCATAGTCTACACCATACTCAGTCAAAAACTTCTCGCCAAAGTAATCGTACATAGAAGCCGCACTTGCCTCAGATGTAGCCAATGCCGAATCCGTCACCTCTACGCCATCTGTCATAGTCGCAAGCAGATACTGCACGATCTCTGATTTCATCTCCTGAATAATAGAATCCTGAATCTCGGTAACTCCCGATTCATCCAGTGATAAAGGCTCTGTTTTATTGGTATACAGATATTGGATCACATACAGATTGTATAATTGCTGCGTTGCATCAAAATCTTCGATCGTCATAACAACCTTATCCTTGGCTTCTTCAACCTTGGGATTGGCTGCTGCACTTTCTTTTCCACATCCTGTCAATGCTGCCATGATAAGCATCTGCATTGTGAGAATGATACCAAGCCTCTTAACCGATAATAAACTCTTTAATCTTTTTTTCATGATAATCCTCCCTGGATTTTCAAAAAATCCAAAACATGTACATGTTGTATTATAATACACCCCTCAATCAAATGCCAATAAAAAAAGCATAGTTAACAGTTTTTTCACAAACTATCCGCCATGCTCCCGACTGCATCAAAAAAGCTCTCCGGCATAATACCGAAGAGCTTTTAAATTTCTTATAAATTCCAATAACCGGAATACAATTACTCTTTTACACCACCGAGTGCAACACCGGCTACGATGTATTTTGATAATGCAAGATATGCAATGATCAAAGGAATAACTGTCAACAACAGACCTGCATAGATTTCACCGAAGTCACGCTTTTTATCGTTGGATTTTAAGCTTTCAATGAACATCGGCATGGTTGCCCTTGTATCGGTTCTGGTTGCAAGTAAGATGGACGGAGTATACAGGTTGTTCCATGATGCAACGAATGCGAAGATTGCCTGTGTAGCCATAGCGGGCTTTAACAGAGGTAATGCAATAGTGTTGAATGTCATGAACTCGCCTGCGCCGTCGATACGTGCAGCTTCAATGATCTCGACAGAAAGACCGGACTGCATATACTGTTTCATGAAGTAAACAGTTGTAGGTGCAGCGATTGCAGGTAAAATCAGAGGCCAGAATGTACCATACATATTAGTGATGGAACAAACTTTGATCAAACCTACGATAGATACCTGTGTCGGGATCATCATGATCGCATAGATAAATCCCCATGCAAAATCTCTTCCCTTGAACTGGTATACAGTCAGACCGTATGCTGTCAGGGATGCAAAGTATACCTGAAGAGCTGTGGTCGGTACTGTTACGATCAAACTGTTGCGCATTGCCTGCCATAAATTAACGGTAGATGTTGCGCTTGTCTTGATCATCAGATTTTTGTAGTTCTCAAAGAAGTGAGAACCGGGAAGCATATGAATACCCTGTTTGATAACATTGGACTCCAGTGTGGAGTTGATAATCAATACATAAAACGGGAATAAAGCCAGTAATACCAGAATAATACAAATGATATGTCTGAAAATGACTGTACCCGAAAGTTTCTGTTTCTTTTCCATTTTATTCTACCTCCCGTCCTAATTCTTTTCAGATGTAAGCTTATAGAAGACCATACTTACGACTAAAGTAATTACAAACAGAACAACAGAATAAGCGGAAGCTCTACCATAGTTCTGGCTGGGGCCAGCATTGATATAGCTCTTGATCAGCATAACGATTGTTCTTGTAGACTCTACAGTTGTACCTGCAACGTTAACAAGCGGTTTACCTTCGTTGAACAGCTGCGGGATATCATACATCTGCAGACCGCCGATTGCTGATGTAACCATTGTAAACTGTAAGATAGGTTTTAACAACGGAACTGTAATCTGGAAGAACTGCTGTCTGGGGGTTGCACCGTCAACCATTGCTGCTTCATATAATGAAGGATTGATACCCATGATACCGGCGATCAATACGATCATGGTATTTCCATACCACATCCAGAACTGGATAAATGCAATAATAAACAGCGACCACCAGCCCTTGGTCAGGACACCCTCATTTCCCGCCAAGCCCATATGTCGCAAGAGCTCTGTCATGGAACCATGAACATCAAATAAGCTGTAGAACAATACGGCGATTGTTGCTGCTGTAATGATGTTGGGCATATACATGATGACCTTATAAGCACCCTGTCCTTTTAACTTGTACTGCATATCTGTAAACCATGCAGCTAACAATAAAGATAAAAGAAGCTGAGGGATAAAGTTCAATAACCACAAGACAATGGTAATAAGCATTGCCTGCCATACTTCGCCGTTACCACCAAATACATAGTTGATATAGTTACCGAGACCGAATACAGTTGTTACTTTTTTACGGCCGGTTTTCTTATCAAACATGAATGATTTAAAAATGGTGTATAACAACGGATAAAACTGAAATACTAAAAACACAATAAAGAATGGTGCAATAAAGAGCAGACCATACTTTCCATATTCAACTGTTTTCTTTTTATTTTTATTCACACCGTCACTCCCAATCAGTAAAATTTTTCCCAAACACAAAGCCTAAGCTTTCAATTTAAAACTATGCACCGATGTGCTTACACACACCGATGCATAGCTGATGTTTACTTTCTCAATCCCTATTGGGACAGTTCAGTAATAATTATTCTACTGTGATGTAGTCATATGTAGAAGCAACTTCGTCTTTTACATACTGTACCGGATCGTCGATTGTTCCAGCATTGTAACCTTCTGAAGCTTTGCCCATGATTGCTTTTAAGTTAGCATCCATGTATGTAGCATTGCTTAAGTCGATGTCTAATGCAGCCTGAGCCCATGTTTCAACAGGGTTCTGTCCGCCTAAGATATCAGAAGCACCAGCGCCGTCAGCGATAACTTTAGCAACAGCTTCTTTGTTGTTTACGAAGTCTTTTGTTTCTTCTTCGATAGAAGCCATCATGTCTGAGTCGCAGCATAATTCATATAATAAGAATGCAGCTAATTCAGGGTTCGGAGTGTCAGCACCGATACATACATAAGTACCGCCCCAGTGATATCCAACAGGACCCTGGCAAACTCTCCAGTCACCGTATGTAGATGTAGCTGAATCTTCTGTTGTAGCGATTGACCAGTATACGAACCATGTACATCCGAAGTAACCGAATACATCACCTTCGAAGTTTGCTGACCAAGCATCAGACCACATAGATGTCTGATCTGTGTAACCGCCATCGTATAACTTTTTAGCTTTCTCGAAGTAATCAGATACGCAGTCATCTAATGTTAATGTTTCATTTCCGTCTGCATCAACTGTTACCCAAGGCTGTGTCTGCTGATCCCAGATAGCATATTTGATATCGTCCGGACCAGATAACATAGCGTATCCAGCTTCTTTCATCTTGTCAGCTGTGTCAAAGAATGTATCCCAGTCTTTAACATATTCCTGAACTTCTGCAGGATCAGATGTTCCTAATACTTCTTCAGCGATATCTGCACGGTATGTGAAGTTACCAACTGCAGCCTGCCATGTAACAGCTTTTAAGTTGCCGTCAACAGTACCATACTGAACAGTGTAGTTGTAAGCGTTAGCATACATATCATCTGTTAAACCAGCATCAGCAAGGTTCATTGTGTAATCACTTTCAGTGAAGTTCTTAGCTACGTCGTTATCAGCAGCGATTAATGAAGGATATTTCTCGTCGCCTGTTTCGATAGCTGTTTCTACAGCTGTCTGATATGTTCCGTCTGTACCAGAAACACCAAGATTTACGTGCTCTACGTAATCTTTGTATTCAGGATATTTGTCTAATACTAAGTCAAGACGTGAACCGAATTCATCGTTCCATGAATATGTATAGATCTTTTTGGACTCATCCCATCCGTCTGTTGAAGGAGCTTCCATTGTAGCTGCTTCTGTAACTTCTGTTGTTTCAGGCTCAGCTTCTTCTTCTGCAACTTCTTCTGTTGTTTCTTCTGTAGCTTCTTCTGTTGTTGTTTCAGCAGGAGCAGCTTCTTCTGATGAGCTACCGCATCCAACTAATAAAGATGCAACCATAGCTGTTGAAAGTAATACACTTAATAATTTCTTTTTCATTCTTTTTCATTCCTCCTATAAAGATTGTTTTGAAATAAGTGTGTTAATAAGTAGTGCATTTATAAAAAGTTATCTGTAAGATAACTCAATGCCAAAAAATAAATTGTCAAGGTCCGGGAAAATACTGTCATTTTTTCCCTTGATGTTTCGGACAAAATGTACATTAAATTCCTTTGACAAGTGTTACTTTATTACATTTTATCCAAAAAAGCAAGTGTTTTATTAGATTTTTTGTACACTTTGATTCTTTTTGTAACTATTTACCAATTTTAACGTTTGGCTTTTGTGTCTTTGTACATATTTTGTTCATAATTTATTCATATTTTAATTTCAATATGACAGTTTGTCAATAGCTTTGGATAATTTTATGGAAAATACATATTTTACTGCTTGTATACAGGTTGTATTTACTGCGATTGGAACGCACCCGGTCAACCGCCACTGTACCAAACGTGAGTCCTCCATACAGCTTTAGATAAAGCCTCTCCTGATTCCCCCTCTTTTCATAGCGAAAAAAAGGCATTATATATATAGAAGAAAGTCGTGCGCGCACACGGTCTTTTTTACCCCGTTTTTCTATAAATTTATACGTCAAAATCCCTCCCGGCAGTCAAAGAATCATCTTGATTTTACATATTCCATTCTGTATAATTTTTCTATGGATTGTCTTGGGGGACAACTCTATCAAAATAATATTTTGAAAGGAAATTTGCTTTATGAAATTCGGTTACTTTGATGACGCCAACAAAGAATACGTCATCACCTCACCAAGGACACCTTATCCGTGGATCAACTACCTCGGTACCCAGGGGTTCTTTTCATTAATCTCTAACACTGCAGGCGGTTATTCTTTCTACAAGGATGCTCGTCTCAGAAGAATCACACGTTATCGTTATAATAATGTTCCGATTGATATGGGTGGTCGTTACTTTTATATTAATGATAATGGTACTGTCTGGAATCCCGGCTGGTCTCCGGTCAAAACAGAGCTTGACTCTTATGAATGCCGTCATGGCATGGGATACACCATCATTACCGGCAAAAAGAATGATTTAAAGGCCGAGGCTACTTTCTTCGTACCTCAGGATTACAACGGCGAAGTCCAGCAGCTCGTTCTTACCAATGAAGGTTCTGCTTCCAAAACTTTCTCACTCTTCTCTTTTGCGGAATGGTGTTTATGGGATGCGCAGGATGACTGCACAAACTTCCAGAGAAACTTTTCTACAGGCCGTGTTGAAGTAGTAGGTTCTACTATTTATCACAAAACAGAATACAGAGACAGACGTGATCACTTTGCTTTCTACACCGTCAATGATGAAATCGACGGATATGATACAGACAGAGATGCTTTCATCGGTCTTTACAACGGATTCAACGATCCTCAGGCCGTACTTGCCGACAAGCCTTCCAACTCTTTTGCAGATGGCTGGTCTCCGATCGCCTCTCATTACAAAAAGATCACGCTTGCTCCCGGCGAAAGCAAGACTTTGGTATTTATCCTTGGTTACGTTGAGATGCCCGTTGCCGAAAAATTTGAGGCAGACGGCAAGACCATCAACAAGACAAAAGCACTGGCTATGATCGAGCAGTACAACACTCCCCAAAAGGTTGCTGCAGGTCTTGCAGAATTAAAGGCAAGCTGGGATAAATTACTCAGCATCCTCAATGTTGATACTCCGGATGACAAGGTCAACCGTATGGTTAATATTTGGAACCAGTATCAGTGTATGGTTACCTTCAACTTATCACGTTCTGCTTCTTATTTCGAATCCGGTATCGGCCGTGGAATGGGCTTCCGTGATTCCAACCAGGACGTTCTTGGTTTCGTACATCAGATCCCGGATCGTGCAAGAGAGCGTATCATCGACATCGCTTCTACACAGTTCCCGGACGGCGGATGCTATCATCAGTATCAGCCTCTTACCAAAAAAGGTAACGCCGACATCGGTGGCGACTTCTCTGATGACCCGTTGTGGCTGATTCTTTCTGTTTCTGCATACATCAAAGAAACAGGTGACTGGACCATCCTCGAAGAAATGGTTCCTTATGACAACGATATGACAATTGCTCAGACAATGCTTGAGCACTTAAAGGTTTCCTTCTATCACATTGTAGACAATCTCGGACCTCACGGTCTTCCTCTTGCAATGCGTGCTGACTGGAACGACTGTATCAACCTTTCATGCTTCTCAGACACTCCCGGTGAAAGCTTCCAGACTTACACCAATCCGAAGTTTGCTGCAGAAGGCGGTTATTCAAAGGTTGCCGAATCTGTTATGGTTGCTACACTCTTTACCTATGCAGGTCCCAACTATGTTGAGATCTTAAAGCACCTTGGCAAAGATGATGAAGCTGCTGCTGCTCAGGCTGAGATCGACAAGATGAAGAAAAACGTCATGGAATCTGCATGGGATGGTGACTGGTTCTTACGTGCATACGATGCCAACGGCGAAAAGATGGGTTCCAAAGAATGTGAAGAAGGTCAGATCTTCATCGAGCCTCAGGGCTTTGCCATCATGTCAGAAATCGGCAAAGATCAGGGCGCTGACTTAAAGACCTTGGAAGCAATCGACAAACGTTTAAATACCGAATACGGTCTTGTATTAAACAATCCTGCATTCACCAAATACTATGTTCAGTATGGTGAGATTTCTACATATCCGGGCGGATACAAAGAAAACGCAGGTATCTTTACACACAACAATGCATGGATCATCTGTGCTGCTGCATATGCAGGAAAAGGCGATCAGGCATTCAAGTATTATTCAGAAATCGCTCCTGCTTTTACAGAGGAGACATCTGATATCCACAAGACAGAGCCTTATGTATACGGCCAGATGATCGGTGGTAAGGATGCCGGCTCCGATATCGGACTTCCGGGCAACCACTTCGGCCAGGGCAAAAACTCATGGCTTACCGGTACTGCTGCATGGAACATGGTAGCAATTTCACAGTATATCTTAGGTGTACAGGCTGACTTCGACGGATTAAAGATCGATCCTTCTATCCCTTCAGCTTGGGATGGTTTATCAGCTTCCCGTCAGTTCCGCGGTGCAACTTACGATATCAAGGTTTCCAACCCTGATCACGTATGCAAGGGTGTTAAGAGCGTAACTGTTGATGGCAATGCTATCGAGGGCAACGTTCTCCCTGTATTCGGTGACGGCGCAGCTCACAAGGTTGAAGTTGTTATGGGCTAATCCCTGTTAGGAAATGTAAAGTTATAACAAAAAGGACAGATCCAAGTGGTCTGTCCTTTTCTGATTTCTAATCCTGCATTCGTTTCTCTTTTATAAGAGGGGTCCGAACAACCGGCATACCTTACCGCACATCCTGTTAAAGAGCGGCAGTTTTTTATAATCTCCTTTGTAAAACTCCTGACACTTGTCAAATGTGTCGATAAAATCCTTTTTGATATTCCCAACAACCGGATTGTTGTATATAAAGGTTGCACATTCAAAGTGTTCGTAAAGACTTCTGAAATCCAGATTGATGGATCCGACAACCGCCTTGCAATCATCAGAAACAAACATCTTGGCATGCACAAATCCCGGTGTAAATTCAAATATCCGTACTCCCGCCTCAATCAACTGCGTATAGTACGTATGCGCAACATCAAATACGATCTTTTTATCCGGAATGTGCGGCATAATAATACGGACATCCACACCTCTCTGTGCCGCAAAGCAAAGCCCTGTTATGATCTCATTTTCGGGTATCAGGTAAGGTGTCATGATCCAGACATAATCCCTTGCCTTGTTCAGGATATCCAGATATACTTCCTCAGCCACATCTTCCCCATTGCAGGGATCGTCATTGTAGGGAATCACATACCCCAGACTATCTGTTCTTGTCCACACATCCCCGGCTTCTTCCGTTTCACAAGCTTCTGCAGGTTTTGTTGCAGCATCCGTATCCTGTTCTGACGCAGTGTCCAACAGGTATTTATCATAGTCCTCAACTTCTGCGGTAAACATCCCCCACATTTGTAAAAACATTGCAGTAAAGCTCTTAACAGCATCACCTCTGAGCCTGACCGCCGTATCCTTCCAGTATCCAAACCGTTCCTTCAGATTGACATATTCATCTGCAAGATTGATACCTCCGTTATATGCCACCTTTCCATCGATTACCACAATTTTGCGGTGGTCACGGTAATTTTGATGGGATGACAAAAATGGTCTGACCGGTGAAAACACCCTTGCCTTGATACCGTACTCAGCCAGTTTTTTCGTATAATGGGTGGGCAGTGCCGTCATCGAATTGAACCCATCATACAGCAGTCTGACCTCCACTCCCGCAGCTGCCTTTTTTTTCAATGCTTCAAGCACAGTATCCCACACATAGCCTTTATTGATAATGAAATACTCCATAAAAATATATTGCTCTGCTTTTTCAATCTCCACCAGAAGATCATCGATCTTTGACCGTCCGTCAGGAAAAAACTCTACCTCGGTATTGGTATAGGAAGGCAGATGATTGACATGCTCTATATAATAAGACAGATCCGAAATCGGCACCTGCTCATCCTTCATCTTAGCCTTTAATCCGTCCGGCATTTTCAGATAAGGCGCCGTTTCGTCAATCCGCTTTTTAAGCCCCTTTGACTGTCCAAAACGAACCGGATTGGCTGTGATAAAAACATACAGTATCACACCAAATACAGGGGTCAGACTAAGCGGCAGCATCCACATCAGCTTAAAAGCCGGATTTTCTTTGCTGTTTATGATCACAATGACGCAAAGTGCGGCACAGATATTGAAAAAATACAACCACCATTTGGCATTGGCGGCATTCATACGTTCCAGCAAAACAAACAACAGATAAATCTGTCCCAGCATAATGATAACAGTCAACATGATACGGCTGAAAATCAGCTTGAAAATTGCCCGCAATCCGCTGTTTTTTGCCTTAACTGCCTTACTCTTGAAATATTCCGATTTTTTCACTTTATTTCCATTTAAAGAATCCATAAGCACCATCCTTTATTTATGCCCGGACACAAAACAATCCGGCATCAAAGCAGCTCCCACAATTCTCAAACATCCGAAATCCACTGATTTACTGCGAAATCGCTACTTTCTCATGTTTGGCGGGTCGACCCTGATATCATAATAACCAAGTATAACATATCTATCCTGTCAGGGTCAAAACGCAAGCTGATAAAATGCAGGAATAAAATGCAGGAATATATCATTGATATCGATCCCGGATATATGTATTAGCATGATAGATTGAAGCAGCTTAAGACAGAATATAAAATATCAGTAAACAAATGTCACATTTTTTGGTAAAATAGATAAGAATACATATATCAGGCAACAAAAAATGATCAGGACGAGGTTTATATGAAGGGTTATTTATCAATCGGAAAAGTTTCCAAAGCAAAAAATGTCAGTATCAAATCACTTCGTTATTATGATGAGATCGGTATTTTCAAACCGGCTCTGACGGACCACAAGACCGGCTACCGTTATTACAAGGCCGATCAGCTTTATATTCTGGACGCCATCTCCCTTTGCATTGAGCTGGGCATCCCGTTAAAAAGCATGTCCCGGTATTGTGATAAGCACGGCAAACCGGATTTACAACGTCTGCTTGGTGATGCCAAATCCCTTGCCGAGACCCGGATCCGCTCCATGTATCAGGGTCTGGAAACTTTGCAAAATACCATCAACACCTTACAAAACCACCCTGATCTTGTCATTCCTGCCGGATGTATGCAAAAGACATTGCTCTCCCGCACAGTCCTGACCATTCCGTTTGATGAATATACAGATGCATTTCATTATAATCCCAAGCTTTTGTCCCTCTTTGTGGGAGCCCAGAAGCAGGGACTTGCCGCATCCTATCCGTCCGGTCTGATCTATGATTACCACAAAGGGCAGGTGCAGAAATATGTCTTTATCCATGTTGCACCCTTAGCTGAGGCCGCCGGTGACTGGGGACGTCACATAGATGGCATACGTACTCTGCCGTCCGGCATCTATGCTTACAGGCAGCATGCCACACATATGATCGAGGATGCCGCACAGGTGTTTGACCTCAACAAACAGGCACTTAAAAACTGCACGATCATCGAAACCGACCTGTTAAAGGATGAAAAGGAAAAAACAGGTATGAACTATGAGCTGCAGCTTCTTATGTAATAAATGATCTAAAATCAAACAAAGGATACGATTATCATGTCACAAGAATTTTCAAAATGGGTCTCCATCTGGGGAAATGCCGTTTCTGTTTCCGAAAACCGGCCGGAAAGCTATGCTAAAAATATCACGCTCCGCTATCCGGTTTATTGTCCGTTCGACGGCAGCCGCCTGCAGCTTACCTTTGATAACTACTGTGGTACCGAGCCCGTTACCATCAATAGAGCCGTAATTTTATATCAAGGACACTTTTATGCGCTTACCTTCGGGCAAAAAGAATCCGTTACAATCAAAGCAGGGGAACATATCGTATCAGACGAGGTTTCCATTGATGTCTGCGCGCATGACACCCTATATGTGAGCTTCTATTTGGCAGAATTTACATTGATGCGCTCCAGCGTATATGTATCCGGTCCCTTATCAGGCGGACAGTATGCGATTGGCGATCAGACCGAGGTCGCGGAATTTCCGATCGATATCTGCAAAAAGACCAATATCTATTACTTTTTAAGCAACGTTTCCCTTTATACACACAAGGATAATCGCGCTGTTGTCTGCTATGGTGACTCCATCACGGCACAGGCATGGCCTGACTATCTGTCCCTGCGTTGTCAACATGATGAGCTTTCTCATACCGCGATCATCCGCCGGGCGACAAGTGGTTCACGTATCCTGAGGGAATATCACAATATCACTTACGAATCATACGGCCTGATGGGAACACACCGCTTTGATCACGAGGTTCCGACCGTCGGAGCCGATACGGTTATCATCCAGCAGGGTATCAATGATATCATTCATCCGGTTGGAACCGATGTCAATCCTTTCCGACCCATGAGCGATCTCCCGACTGCCACACAGCTGATCGACGGTTTAAAATGGTATATCGACAAAGCCCGATCCTATGGCTACCGGGTATATGTCGGCACACTGCTGCCTATCCGTGGCTGGCGGACATATGCACCCTTCCGTGAAGATTTAAAAAATGAATTTAATGAGTTTATCCGGACTACAGATCTGATAGACGGCTGTATTGATTTTGATCTGGCAACAAGAGATACGGCTGATCCTGCTGCTTTCTTGCAAAGATATGACAGCGGAGACCACCTGCATCCCAGCGCACTGGGATATCAGGCAATGGCTGACGCTGTTCCTATTCAGATTTTGACATAACTGCCTGCGGCATACCGGGGTCAGTATCGGCATATACGATCAATCCGGCGTTCACGCTCTGACCGGCTGTGATCGTCTGATTGTAGTCTGCCGGTGTCACGATCAGACCGGAGCCGCTTTTTTCAAAATTACCGTTCCATGACTGGTCGACTGTGACTTCACATGAAAAGTCAAGCTCTACACTCCAGTCAGTGATATCGTTTTTTCCTGTATTGTTGACGGTCAGATCATATTGGCAGAACTGTTTCTTTCCGTCCGACCATTGATTGCTGCAGGTGACGGTTACATCTTTTGATGCTTTGTTGTTTGAGTTTTGTTTGGTTTCATTTGTTGTTTTATTATTTGAACTCTGCTTGTCTGTGTTTGTTGTTTTACTATCTGTATTTCTCTTATCTGTGTTTGTCGTTTTACTATTTGTATTCGGTTCGTTTCCGTTTGCAGTTTTATTATCCGAATTTTGTCCATCGGCTGTGGAATCAACGTTCTTTTCATCCTGACCGGACAAATTGCCACTGCTATTCTCCGGCGTATTCATTCCGATCTTATCAATATCCGCACCCAGCACACCAACATACCAAAGTCCTGCTTCAGACAATTCATCCGCCGTCCAGCCCGATGTTTTCTGGCAGTCACTTTTGATCAGCGAACTGGTCTCACCTTTATTGGATAAATTCCAGATACAATAGCTTACACCCGCATCGTTCATGGCCCGGATCCATGCATTTCCCTCTGTCATATTGTTGGCTCCCGCACCACCGGCATCACAGATGCCAAACTCTGTACAGAATACCGGAAGTCCGGCATCCAGTGCGGTTTTCATCTTAGCACGAAGATCATCCCGATGGGTATCGGCGTAAAAATGGATGGTATACATGATATTGTCATATCCGTTAATCGGATCTTTGGCCGCAATATCCACATCCTGAGACCAGTTGGGCGTTCCAACCACAATCACTGCATCCGGATTGTTCTTTTTGATAACCGGTATGACTTCATTGGCATAGCTTTTTATCTGATCCCATGAAGTCCCGCCATTCGGCTCATTGCAGATTTCATAGATTACATTGTCATAATCCGCATACTTTGCAGACATTTCATCAAAGAAAGCAAGCGCATCCGCTTTGTATTTGTTGGGGTCAAGGTCATGCAGCACATGCCAGTCGATGATGACGTACAAACCAAGACCTGTCGCATACTCCACACCCTGACTGACAATGTTTTTAAGGTTTTCCTTGTTACCGCCTTCACAATAGCTGCCACCTTCAGCGGTATACATGGCTAACCGTACACAGTTGATCTTCCAGTCATTCTTCATGGAAGCAAAAGCATCCGCATTGACATACTCCGGAAACCAGTTAAGACCGTGAGTAGAAACACCTCTAAGCTGAAAAGGCTTTCCGGTTTTGTCTACAAGCTGCGTGCCTTTTACACAAAGAGCTCCATGTGCCTGCAAAGGATTGTTTTCATCATCCTTTTGTGAATCTGCCGATGGATCGTTTTTATCTGTTTCAGCATCTTCTTTGGTTTCTTCATCGTTAGCGTCTGCTAACTCATTGTCATCTTTTTCTTTTGCTAAATCAGTATCCGTCACTTCCTGACCTTCCACTGTCGCATTTGCGCGATCCGCATTGTGACAGCCTGTCGTAAGCAGCAGCAAACCAACTATCAAAACAGCCATCCGGCATTTTCTTTTCATAACCCCATTCCCCGCTTTTTACATCCCGTACTCTTCTTTTGCAAATTTGCGCAGTACCGGAATGGCACGCTCTACTTTTTCTGTATCAATACAATATGCCATTCTGAAATATCCCGGCACGCCGAAGTTGTCGGAGGGAACCAAAATCAGGTCATATTTTTTAGCCTTCATGCAGAATGCCCCGGCATCCTCTTCCAATGCCTTGGGGAAGATATAAAATGTACCGCTTGGTTTTACTACCTCAAATCCGATATCGGTAAGTGCATCATACAAAAGATTCATGTTGGTCTCATATACGGAAAGATCACTTGTTTTGTCAAGCACCTTAGCCACTGCTAACTGTGCGCTGGAGGAAGGACAGTTGTGTCCGATTCCGCGGCTGATCTGTCCGCAGATTACTGCAAAAATGTCGGCATCGGTCGCTCTGGGATTGACAGCCAGATAGCCGATACGTTCACCCGGAAGAGACAGGCTCTTGGAGAATGAGTAGCAGGAAACAGAATTATCATAAAACTTGCTTACATACGGAGAATCCGCACCTTCAAAAACAATCTCACGATACGGCTCATCACTGATTAAGAAGATATCATGTCCGTATTCCTTTTGTTTTTCATTTAAAATCTCAGCAAGCTTCTTGATCGTCTCTGTGCTATAGGCAACACCGGACGGATTGTTGGGTGTATTGATCAAAACTGCCATGACTTTTTCATTCATCATCTCTTCAAAGGCATCAAAGTTGATCTGAAAATCAGCGGTATCGGCAGGTACAACACGAAGCTTTGCGCCGGTATGGTTGACATATGGATTGTACTCCGGGAAGTACGGTGCAAATGTCAAAATCTCATCCCCCGGCTTGGTCGTAGCACGAAATGCATGTGCCAAGGCCGACGCAGCCGCACTGGTCATAAAAATATGCTTTGCCTGATAATCCATGTCAAAACGTTTATTCAGACTGTCCGCAACCGCCTGTCTGACGGATTCGATTCCAAGAGAAGGACTGTAGCCATGGACATTCATCGGATTTTCCTCTGTGTGCAGTCTCACGATCTCATCCTGATATTCCTGCACGGTCGGAACACTGGGATTGCCCAGACTGAAATCAAATACATTGTCGTATCCGATTTCTTTTCCTCTTGCAGTTGCATATTCGCTCAGTTCACGTATGACAGATTTACCACTCAGCATGCTTTTGTAAAATTCATTGATCATTGTTTATCTCCATTTCCTGTTTTATATTAAGGCAAAACCATTTTACCCTTTGTATATCAGTCTGCCGCATGCCCGGCACCTTCGAATGCATGAAAAACACACGGATTATGATTTTATTTCAAAATCACATATGATATCGATATCATTATAATAGAAGCTTTGGCAGGATTCAACCCACGAACCCACGCCTTTTATGTGACTTTATATGTACTATAGCAAAACATGCCGCATGACAGATACAGGGCTTGTTGTACTGTCATGTACATGTTAAAATAAGGCAGTGACAGGAAAGGAACAGACCATGAAACAAAATGAAGAAAATAATCTCAAAATGAGCCCTTTTATGAAGGCAATCAAAGCAGCCCACAACGTTGTGGGCAATTCCGGAGTATTGTCAGCGGAAGAACTGGAAAAAAGAAGACATTCCGAGGAATCGATTTCTAAACTGGCAACACCTTCCGTCAGCATATCCTTTGAAAAATTCAACATTGAGCACATGGATGCACAATGGGCAGTTCCCAGGCATCCTCATCCTAAAAAGCCCATTATCCTGTATTGCCACGGCGGCGGTTTTTCCTGTGGCGGACTGGGATACGCAGGGGTGCTGGCCGGTAAGCTTGCTCTCCACACAGGATTCCAAGTCCTTTCCTACGCCTATCGTCTGACACCGGAATTTCCTTATCCTGCCGCAATCACGGATACCATGCAGGTATGGGATTATCTGATGCATCTTGGCTATGGTGCCTCCGATGTCATCGTTGCAGGAGATTCAGCCGGAGGAAATCTGGCACTGGAGCTTACCCTCATGCTAAAGGAACAGGGCAGAATGCTTCCAAAGGCACTTATTTTGATGAGTCCGTGGACAGATATGACCCTCACTGCCTCATCCTATACAAAATACAAGGATGTTGACCCTATTTTGAGTTATGACTATATCATCGGAGCCAGAAAATCATATCTTGGCGAGGATACCGATTATGAAAATCCACATTACAGTCCTCTTTTTGCGGATCTGTCCGGCTTTCCGCCTACCATGATTCAGGCCGGAAGCAATGAGATCCTTCGTTCTGACAGTGAGCACCTTTTAAAGGCTCTTCGAAAGGCGGACTGTCACGCAGTTTTGGAAATTTATAAAGACGGCTTCCATGTTTTCCAGCAGATGCCCATTCCAAAGGCAGCCAGAGCATTGGACGACGCCAATGACTTTATACAGTCTATTCTTTAAATCAACCATTGCCGGTAAAATGACAATTCACCTTTGGGACGATCCGATACTTATGGGATACTTTATCTTTAGTGATTTTGACGGCATCATAAATATATCTTCAGCAGGAGTTAAGTCTTGAATACAGAAAATTGGTACAAAGTAGACAATGTGGCAAAGGTTTTTCTTGCCACCCACAATGAAAGAGATACGCGCAGTCTCCGGGTAAGCTGCACTCTGACGGAACCGATCGACCCGGAGCTTTTACAAAAAGCTCTGGATGCGACCATCAAACGTCGTCCCCAGTTTCAGGTCCGGATCCGCAGGGGGCTTTTCTGGCATTATCTGGAAACGACAGATGTAAAACCGGTTGTATTAAGGGAGCATGAACGCCCCTGCCCCATTTTATATGGGAAGAATTATACCGGCATTTTGCATTACAGCGTCACCTATTTTCACAACCGTATCAACGTCGAGCTTTTTCATGCCTTAAGCGATGGCACCGGCGCTCTGGAATTTTTAAATATTCTTGTGCAAAATTACCTTCGCCTGATTCATCCCGATGAAATGCAGGATATTTCCATCGGTCTTGGTGCTTCTGCGGATGATCTTTCACAGGACAGCTTTAAAAAATTTTACTCGCGCAGTGGAAAATCCACCGGTTATGTACAAAAATCATATCATATCCATGGTTTAAAGCTTCCCTACAATCAGCTGCAGTTTTTCGAGGTCAGCATGCCGTCAGATGAGCTTTTGAAGCTTTCCAGGCACTATCAGATCAGTTTGTCAAGTCTCATCGGCGCCAAGCTGATGATGGCAATTTACGAAGATATGCCGGCTCTCAAACGGAAACAGCCGATTTCCATCAGCATGCCTGTCAATCTGCGAAATTACTATCCTTCCGAAACGGCACGCAACTTTTTTAACAATGTCAGCATCAGTCATATTTTTACCGGCGATGAGACGCTGGAATCCTTAGCTAAGGAATATGATGCCAAGCTTAAAAATATTTTGCAGCCGGAACAGATCCGCAGTCAGATGGATCATTACCAGTTTCTGGAGCATCTATTTTTTATCCGTATGATTCCACTCTTTATCAAACAGCCGGTTGTCAGGTTTTTTTCTAAAAAAGAAGGCAAGCGTGTGTCCGCAGTTATTTCCAACCTCGGCGTCATGAAGCTGCCCACACCGATGCAGCAGTATGTCAGAAAATATACCGCATTCTGCAGCCACAATGAGCTGTTTATGACAATTTGCAGTTATCAGGATGAAATGGTTCTGGGAATCACATCGGGGTATCGAAATACCGGCGTGCTCAAGAATTTTGTCAGAAGCTTTTCCAAGGAAGGTATTCCTGTCACATTACAGGCAACGGAGGTGGTTAAATCATGATGAAATATTGTCCAAACTGCGAGTTATCTGTTGGCGGTACCTTTGAATACTGTCCTTTGTGTCAGAATGAATTGATTGACAAAGATATCAGAAATAACGGGGATATTGAGAATGCCAGGAATATGAATGCCGATTGGAAAGATGCCAATTATTTTCCGGACTGCAACAAATTAAAGACGCAGTCTTTCTGGTATAAGCTACAGCTTTTTATTATGTGTGCCGCTACCTTTATCTGTTTTGCAATTGACTTTTTGATTTTCTATGACAGTGAGATTCATTTTAGTCTGATCGTATTATTGTGGGTGGTCGGATTCCAGTTGTTATTAAACAAACTGATCAAGCGTCATTCGCTTCCATCCTACTTTATTTTTTATATTTCCATTTATATCGGGGTCGCATTGTTACCCACAGCTTACTATCTGCACTTTTTTGACCTGTGTGTCGATTATATTATCCCGGGTATCTGCATGCTGGCTCTGGTGCTCAATTTTATCTTCTGCATGCTCGATACAACCGGAAATGCTATGGTATATATGCTATGCAATATCCTGATCGGACTTTTGCCGAGTATTATCCTGATCGCGATCAACGGAATGGCACCTCTTATGTGGATCATCTGCATGATGGTCAATGTTGTTTCAATTTTTGCACTGGTGATCTTTGTAGGGCCGAAGGTACGAAATGAGATTGTGAAGAGGTTGAATTTTTAGGACAACTCTCTTTACTCCGCCACCAGATTCGTGATCCAGATCTCTTTCTGTACCAGAACATAACCTACTAACAGCTTGATAATATCAACGCTTTGGACAACAGCGAAAATTGCCAGTATCGGAAGCGTCGTAAAGTTGCATAAGAGCCATGCGATCGGTACTGTAATCACCCACGAGTAGACGCTGTCAAATAAGAATGTAATAAAGGTCCTGCCTCCGGACCGCAGGGTAAAATATACGGCATTTAAAAATCCCTGCACCGGGAAAAACAGTGCCGTTACAATGATAAAGTTTCGTCCCATCCGGCGCACGTCCTCGGAGGTATCATAAAGCTTCGGGAACACTCCGGAAATAGCAACTAAAATGATTGTTAAGAAAATACACATAAACCCGGTAAACCACATCAGGCTCACGGCATTCTCTTTCGCCTCTTTATATTTACCTGCTCCCAACGTCTGTCCGGACAGAATACCGACTGCATTACCCATGGCAACAAATACAACATTTAGCAGGTTGCAAAGTGCATTGGATATATTGAGCCCGGCTACGACGCTAAGTCCGCGCAGGGAATAACACTGTGTCAACGCAGCAATACCGCCTGCCCACAAAAATTCGTTGAAGAATATCGGCAGACTCTTTTTGATGACCACACGTACAACATTCATCGGCACTTTCAGCGTGCGGTAAATTCCTTTTAAGAAAGTATGCTTGTTCAGCTGTGTATGTGACCAGATAATGACAACACCCATCTCAACGATTCTCGCCATAACGGTTGCAATCGCAGCACCGCGCACTTCCAGTCTCGGAAAACCAAATTTGCCATAGATCAGCAGATAGTTAAATACAATATCCACTACTACCGAACACACTCCGGCGATCATCGGCTTGACACTCTCTCCGGTTTCTCTCAGACTTCCGGCATAAACCTGTGTAATGACAAACGGCGGAATATTAAACAGCATGATCTTCAGATACTGTCTGGCATATTGAACCGTCAGCGCCCTGTCAATTCCGGCATCACTTCCATGCAGGTATAATCCGATCAGGGACGTATCCAACGACAAAAACACCAGAATACCCATAAGCATACAAAAAGCCCCGATCCAGAGCTTGATGCGGAAAACATTTTTGACACCTTCTTCGTTGCCCTGTCCATAGTACTGGGCTCCATAAATGCCCGGTCCCGACATGCCGCCAAATACAGCCAGATTGAATACAAAAATCAACTGCACGACAATTGACACAGCTGTCATACTCTCTGTTCCCAGACTTCCTACCATGACATTGTCGACCAGTCCTACCGCATTCGTTATTCCATTTTGAATCATCATCGGCACCGCCAGAAGCAATGCCTTTTTATATACATCTCTTTTTTTCATAGTATTGCCATTCTATCATTAAGAAATTTTATTATCAAGTCCTTTTTCCGGCTACCTGAAAAATGTCTGAAAAAAGCAACAGATGGTCACAAAACCATCTGCCGCTCCACACTTATTTCAAAAAATCTTTTATAGATTTTTTAAACATATATAGCATTTCAATAGTTCTTAACATTATATACGAAGTTTCACACTCTTCTTCCCGGTCAGTTCTTCTGTCCGCTCATCCGGCTGTCCGAAGCCCACATAAATATCCGCTCCGGTTCCGGTGTATACAGAATGCCCTTCCTCATTGACAACAGAAAATACTTTTACCGGGACTTCCAGTATCACAGTCTTTTCTTCTCCCGGTGCCAGGGCCACGCGTTTAAATGCTGCCAGTTTGGGATTGGGTACTTCATCAGAAGCCTCTACCTGCACATAGACCTGCAGCACATCCTCCGCCAAAAATCCTCCTCGATTTGCAACCCTAGTTTCAACACATACAATCTGTTCATTGCTTTGTTCTTTACTTTGCTCCTTGATCCGGGCATAGGTCACATCATCCGTCAATTTTGCATCAGTGACCTGTGTGTCCGCATAATTGAGTCCATATCCGAACGGATAAAGCGGAGCTTTTTCTACAAATCGGTAGGTCCTGTTTTTCATGGAATAATCGTCAAAGTCAGGCATTCCCTGTAAATCACGGTAAATCGTAACCGGCAGCTTTCCGGACGGTGAAACCTCTCCAAACAAAATGTCTGCAACGGCCTTTCCACCTCTGGCTCCCGGATACCATGTCTGTAAAACCGCATTTGCTTTTTCATCTGATAAATTCAGATCCATGGCGCTTCCTGCCATCATGCATACGATGAACGGAACACCCATTCCAGCAATAATCTCCAACAGTCTCTGCTGTGAATCCGGAAGATGCAGATCCTGCTTGTCACCGGAGGCATATGCATTGCCGGTATCTCCTTCCTCACCTTCCAGACTTTCATCCAGTCCCAGACACAAAATAACAAGGTCTGAATGTTCGGCAACCGTCATTGCCTCGGAAATACGATCATCCGCTTTTGCCAGCTTTTCAACCTGATCCAGAAACAGATGACAACCCTCAGAATAAAGCACCCTGACATCGTCCCCTACATAGTCCTGAATACCCTCCAGCACGGTAACATATCGCGAAGCCGTACCATGATAATTGCCGATCAGTGCTGCTCGGGAATTGGCATTTGGTCCAATCACTCCGATTGTCTTTAATCTTTCTTTATTTAAAGGTAAAATACCATCATTTTTTAACAGGACAACACTCTTGTGTGCCGCCTCTACGGAAAGATCGATATGCTCCTTACACTCCACGACTTCATAGGGAATACTATCGTATTCCGTCTCGTCAAACATTCCCAGTAAAAACCGGGTGGTAAATAACCGAATTGCTGATTTTTGCAGCAGTTCTTTGGAAATCAGACCTTCCTCATATGCATTGAGGATTTTCTGATAGGTGCATCCACAGTTGACATCACAGCCACGCTCCAATGCCAGCTTAACACTTTCTTCCGGCCGGCTTGTCACCTTGTGCTGCTCGTGAAAATCGCGGATAGCCCAGCAGTCTGAGACATAATGGCCTTCAAAGCCCCATTGCTTTCTCAAAACCTCATCCATCAGATAGCTGTGTGCACAGCAGGGCTCGCCATTGGTTCTGTTGTACGCCCCCATTACAGCTTCAACCTGTCCTTCTTTGACGCAGGCCTCAAACTGCGGAAGATACGTCTCCCAGAGTTCCTTCATACTGACCTTTGCATCAAAAAAATGTCTTTTTTCCTCCGGTCCGGAATGTACGGCAAAATGCTTGGCACATGCTGCCGTGCGCAGATATTCTCCGTTCCCCTGCAGACCTTTGATAAATGCGACGCCCAGTCTGCCAATCAGGGTCGGATCTTCCCCATAGGTCTCATGTCCGCGCCCCCAGCGGGGATCGCGAAAGACATTGACGTTGGGCGACCAAAGTGTGATGCCTTTATATATATCTCTGTCTTCATGTTTTTCGTTTTCATTATATTTGGCTCTTGCCTCTGTAGAAACAGCTTCTCCTATCTGAAAAAGCAACGCTTCATCAAAAGTTGCTCCCAATCCGATAGCCTGCGGAAATACGGTGGCCACACCGGCCCTTGCAACACCATGCAGGCCTTCATTCCACCAGTTATACTCAGGAATATCCAGCCTGGAAATCTCGTCTGCATCAAAACGCAGCTGAGATGCTAATTCTTCTATACTCATTTGTTCAACCAGTTCAGTTGCCTGTTTGATTGCCTCCTGTCTGTCCATATTATCCTCCAAAAAAAGTATTCTATTATGAATGCTCCAATCATCCTATATAATTTCTGTCACATTATAACAATTTGATTATATCTGTTCCATTCATACAATACTATACATATATTGCCCAGAGATATACATATTTTGCTATTATCTGAAAGAAAGCTCAGGATAACGAATCATATTTTTTTTGCATAACAGACAAAAATTGTTTATAATAGATCATAGGGAATGTAAAAGGTTTTTAAAGGGTATAAAGGGGTACGCAAATGATAAGGAATATTGATTTAGATAACATAAATTATGAACAGCCGGTTCGTGGATTTATCGGAAGAGAGATTCAGAGCAACAATACCGAGATGGTTGATTTTGTACCGGAATCACATGTCCGGATATGGTACAACACCCAGTTAGAGGGCTATCCTTCACATCATCATTCAGCCGTCGAGATTCTTTTATGTATAAAGTCCGATTATATTGTCATTGCCAATAATGTTCACTATACACTCCATCCGGGAGATATTATGATTATTCCTCCTCACACCATACACAAGCTTCTCTGTCCTGCTCCGGGCATACGCTTTGTTTTTCTGCTCAATCTGGAATCATATACATCCTTTCAAGACTACAAGACCATGCAGCCGATGTTTTTAAATCCTCTGCTGCTCACGCCCGAAACAACACGTCACTACGAAACCCTGTACAACAATTTTACAAAAATGATCGATGTTTACTTTAAAAATGAAATCTTCTGGGAAACGGACATCTTCTCTTTATTTTTTCAGAATATATCTATCTGTGCCAAGGAATACTTTGGTCCTCAGAATGAAGCCCATGCCTCCATTCCCGCAGATGTACAAAAAGAACATTATGATAAATTTTCCAATCTTCTGATCTATATTGATGAGCATTATGGAGATGAACTCAATCTGGAAGTTATTGCATCCATGGTTGGTTTTTCCAAATTTCATTTCTCCAGATTGTTCAAACAGTATACAAATACGACATTTTATGATTATCTGTGTAAGAAACGGATCACTATAGCGGAAAAAATGTTGACCCAAAACATACCGGTTACAACAATTGCATATCAGACGGGATTTAACACTCCCTCCGCATTTTGCAGATGCTTCAAAAAATATACCGGCTACTCTCCTTCAGAATTTCGCAACAAAAGCGAACAGGAAAAAATCGAAGCGGACTTTCTTCATTAAGAACGTCCGCTTCTTTTTAGGTATGAATATTAACCCTTTACACCTCCAAGGGCAACACCCGCAATAATATATTTAGATAAAAGCAGGTAAACAACAACCAGTGGCAATACTGTCATAGAAAGGCCCAGATATACAGAGCCATATTCTGTTTTATAAATATCACCTCTTAACAGACTGACCATGATCGGCATAGTATACTTTTTCTGATCCGTTAAAAGAACCAACGGCGTAAACAGATTATTCCAGCTTGATACAAAGGAGAAAATTGCCTGCGTTGCAATTGCCGGTTTCATAATCGGTAATACAATACGGTTGAAGATCATAAATTCTCTGGCTCCGTCAATTCTTGCTGACTGGACAATTTCCATCGATAGCGTCGGCTGCAGATACTGCCTCATAAAAAAGACCATCGTGGGGGATGCGATTGCAGGCAGTATCAGCATTGACAGGTGATTAGTCATTCCGATCTTGTATACCATCTGGTAAAAACCAATCGTAGTAACCTGCGCCGGAATCATCATGATACACATGATGAAACTAAAAAACGGCTGCCGAAGCTTCCAGTTGTAAGCTACCAGTGCATAAGCTGTCAATGATGAGAAATATACAGCTAATGCGGTAGATCCGATAGAAATAATGAATGAATTTTTAAATCCGACCGCCGGATTGAAGCTCTTTCCCAAAAGGATTTTGAGATTGTTGAGCATGTATCCTGACGGGAGAAATGAAATTGCATGCTGCTGAATCTCTGTTGTTGATCTCGTGGAATTTATAAACATAATGTAAAATGGTGTAATACTGATAATAGCTAAGATAATACATACAATATAAATAACAACCTTAAGTTTGTTGGTTTCCTTATTCTTCAGCATCTGTATCCACCTCCTTAGCAGCAGTTTTCTCCACAACAGCCTGATCGCCTGCTTCTTTCTGTGCCTTTTCGATCAAAGCAATTTCTTTTTGTCTGCGTTTAAAGCTCTTTTCCTGCTGTCTTATTTGTCTGCGAATTGCAGCTTCATCCTTGTCATCCAGTATCATAAAGAGAATACCGGATAAAATTGCAATAATGATCAGCATAATCATACTTGCCGCAGCAGCCCTGTTGTACATATAACTTCCACTAAATGCCTGATTGTAAATAAATACATTGGTTGTCAATGTTGCATTGTCCGGTCCGCCAAGCAAGAATAATTTGGGAATATCAAACATATTTAATCCACCAATCAAGCTGGTTACCAGAGTAAACAGTAAAATTGTTTTGATATTGGGGAGTGTCACATACCAGAAGGTCTGTGTCCGATTAGCACCATCTACTTCCGCTGCCTCAAAAATTTCAGGACTGATACCGAGTACACCGGATATCAGAGTGATCATCGTATATCCATACCACATCCAGGTCTGGATAAAGATAACAATTCCTCTTGCAATTGTCTTGTTGATCAACAAATTGACCGGCTTGTCAGTAAACCTAAGAGAAACCAGAATGTCATTGACCGGTCCCATCGGATAGCCAAATAATGCATTAAATAAAATCGCTATTGTAGCTGCCGTAATAATATTGGGCATATAAAAGATAACTTTAAAGAAGCCCTGTCCGACAATCTTGCTTCGTTTATCCGTAAACCATGCCGTCAATAAAAGTGCCAGAAGAATCTGCGGTATAAAGTTTAACAGCCACATCACTACTGTATTGGATAACGCCTGTTTAAAGGACGGATTTGTCAAAACTGTTTTGAAATTTCGGAACGGATCATCTGCCAGGAAATGAAAATTTGTCATTCCAAGTCCTTTAAGGTCTGTAAATCCGATAATTATGGTATATACAATAGGATATAAAGTAAATAACAGGAATGCCACAGCAAAAGGAATACTAAAAAAATACCCATATCTTGCATAACTAAGCTTTTTGTTTTTCACTTTTCTCACCCTTCCTTCATGTTCATTATTATGATTTTAAAATAAACCTGTCTGACCTGTATCTGTCCGGACAGATATTTTCCCCGAGGTGGGGGTAAAAGAAAAGCAGGGCGAACAGGAAAATATCCGCCCTGCTTATTCTTTTATTGGGATATGTAATTTAAAGGAATTACCATATTAACTACTCAACAATTACATCCAGGTTGTCAGCTACCTGCTGTTTGAAATCGGCAAGTGCCTGATCCCGTGATTTCTCACCTGCTGTATACTGACGTACCTGATCTCTCCAGTAAGTATTGATTGTTTCATCATACTGTGTCAGGTTTGTTCCTTTTGCGTAATCATTTGCCGGAACGAAAGCATCAAACATATTTTGTCCGCCTAAGAAATCCAATTCTCCGTTTGATTTGGACATTACAACACCGGATGCTACTGCATCTTTTGTACCGCCTTCACCGTTTAAAGTACCATTAGCCCATTTATACTGAAGACCATCTTCAGATGTATCCAATGTGATCCATTCGATAATGTCGCCTACAGCTTCGGCTTTTTCTGTATTCTTGTTGGCGAGTACCCATGTACCACCCCAGAAGAAACCAATCGGAGGTGTACAAACAGCCCAGTCACCATATGTACCTTCACCAACTTTTTCTCCACCGCAGTTGGGAGCCAGTGTATAGTTGATCAACCATGCCGGTCCAAAGAAACCGAAGATAGGCTGATCGCCTTCACCCTTCATATCAGCAAACCATGCGTCCTGCCAGTCCTGTGTATCATTGTGGTAACCATTATCTTTTAATTTTTTGGAAAGATCCAAAAATTCTTCTCTCTTAGGATCAATGTTTAATTTACCGTCTACAATCCATCCTTTATCGGAACTGTTTTCAACTGCATGCCAGATATCTCCATCACCGGATACGATACCATAGCCTTTTGCTTTCAGCTCTGCTGCATCAAAGAATTTGTCCCATCCGGGTCCGATCTTGTCCTGTACAGTAGCCGGATCATCCGTTCCCCATACATCCTGAGCAATGGAGCGACGGTAGATAAATGCACCACCTGTTGCCTGATATCCTAAACCTACCACCTTTCCGTCAGGGTTGGTTCCGATATCAACGGTATACTGTGCAATTTCCGCATCTTTGATTGCCTGATCCACATCGATGCCAAGATCTTCATAGGAAGCTGCGTACTGTGCTGCATCACCCTGTGTGTATTTTAATACGAATGCAGCCTCCGCACAGTAAATATCCGGAGCATCTGAACCTCCTGATGCAAGAGCCTGATCAAGGGCCGGCTGATAAGCACCGTCTGTTGTAGCAATAATCGTTGTATTGATTTCATAACCAAAATCCGGATGTGCTTCTATGTACTTTTCAATCATGCCGGGAACCTCATCTGTAAATGCCCATACATTGATTACTTTGTCCGGATCCGCATTACTCTTTTTCCCTGTATCCTCGGCAGTTGTTGTAGTAGAGCTGTCAGATGTACCACTATCGGCAGAACCGGTAGAAGCATCGGATCCACAGCCAACCAAGAGACTTGAAACCATACATGCACATAAAACGCTGGCAACTAACTTTTTCATATTTATACCTCTCCTTCTTTTATTTGAATGATTAACGTTTATAACTGTCTGCTCTTCTAAACTTCGGCCTTGTTGAAGAATAACATAATTTTATTATACATTTTTCCATTGCATATACTTTTCAATTTTTGCTTTTTGTTTATCAATTATTGCTAATATTTTGTTTTTATATTTTTTTCTTTTATTAATCATGTATAATGACAATAACAGGTTGTCGTCATATTCAACAAATATTGACCCGAATTGTGCTTATTCATATCAATTATGGCAAAGCGTTCTGACCGGCACCGGTTGGCATTACTTGTTGGCATTCATCTTTAGCTGCATAATCCAGCCTACATATCCTGCCATTCATTTATTAACAATTACTTATAATTAAGGAAAGGATACATTTTCATGAACAAATTTTTTCGTCCCGAAAATCCGGTAATACGTTTTTTATCCTGTTTTTGCGATCTGATGTTTACCAATGCTTTATTTATCATCTGCAGTATTCCGATTGTGACCATCGGTGCCTCCATCACAGCAATGTATCATGTCATGTTTGAATTGCAGGATGGTACAGAATCCTATATATACAAGATGTTTTTTGAAGCCTTTAAGAGCAATTTTAAACAGGCTTCCTGTATCTGGCTTCCATTCCTTATACTCACAGCTTTTTTTACCGGAGACCTTTACGTTATATATCATGTAATTGATTCCTCTTATTCCTGGATACAGTTTCCGGTCTGGTTTCTTTTGATCATAATATTCTGTATCCAGCTGTATGCATTTCCACAGATTGCCAAATTCGAGACCGGATTGCACCGTCTGCTCAGCAATTCCATACTGTTAGCGGTAGGTAACTTTCCGACCACAATTTTCTTTACCGTTGTTCCAATCGGAATCCTATATTTTTCAGTACAGACCAGCAGACGCCTTGTAATAGCCGGAAGCCTTCTTTTATTTTTTGGCTTTGCTGCATTTGCCTATATTTATGCATTATTTTTCAACCGCATTTTTGATCGTTGTATGCCCAAAAACGCTGAGCATGATACAAAAGACGATATAGAAAATTCTCTATAGTATACAAAAGAAGGTGCAGATATTTCTCTATTCTGCACCTTTTATTTCTGTCATTTACATCTAACAATATTCTATTTTTGAATATGATCTCTGATTTCACCGATTTACACAATGCATCATAAAATCAATTGCAACCGTCTTATCCTCCAGATAGGAAGCAATTGCAAAGACCGGCGGCTTCTCCTCATATGCATCTACAAAAAGTTCTGACTTAAGATAGACACCTGCTGCAATCTCTTTTCCTTCCATATTTTTGCAGATAAACAGGTCGTCCTGCAGTTCTTTAAGCTGCTCCTCTGTCAGCACATCATAAAGATTGCAGTACGCATCTGCGGCTGCATAATCTCTAATCACCCATTCGGACGCGATCACTGCTTCACTTCTTTTACTGATAACCTCTGCCTGATATCTCTGGATACTTGCTGTTACCATGGAATCTGCTGCAATCTTTTCATCTACATTTTGCGGATGAACATAGCCACCCTCCAGCCGAAACGGTACTTTGGTCTTTCCTTCCTTTTGCAGTAAATCTGAATATACCGTCAGATATTCATCCACGCTGTATTCATCCTTACAATTGATCATGGAAATATAAACGGAGTTCTCTCTGTTTTCCTCCAAAAAACCCTGTATCGTAATAATTAAAAATATAACAATCAAAATGGGAATGATCACATACCACTTATAGTAATCCCAGAAATAACGCAGTTTCTTTTTCATATAAATTTTCCTTCCATCGCAGGACAGCCCAAGCCGGTCTGATTGTTATTATTATCATACTATATTGTGACAGATGATACATTACAAAAATTGCGGTCTTTATATCTTTCAATATTCTTTATTTGCCATATTCGAAATTCGCTGATTTACTGCGTAAATCGCTACTTTCTCATGTTTGGCGGGTCTTTCCATTTGCTTAAAGTAAGGTAACCTCACAGACAGTCAATACATTTCCACTGACCGTAAAACGGATATTATAGCCTTCATAAGAAAGCCCCCATATCCGGCTCTCGTCATTGATAAATGCCGTCCTCGGATCCTGTTTCAAAAGTGCGATTACCGCAGATCTTATGGGAACCGGCAGTTTTTCCAGTAAGCTTTCCGGAAAATCCACCTCAAGCCGATGCTCAAATACATCACCGGCAAATCCCGAAAGGGCGTTCGGGTAACTATCGGCATACGGAAGATAAGGTTTGATATCAAAAACCGGTGTCTGATCCAACATATCAACGCCCGATACCCGTAACATCATGCCTTTCTTTTCATCTTCCACAATTTCTTCCAGCTTTACCACGGACATCCCGATCGGATTGGGACGGAATGGCGATCTGGTTGCAAATACCCCCATTCTCTTTTTGCCGCCAAGCCTTGGCGGTGTGACCGTCGCTGCCCAGTGTTCTTTCTGTGCCTTTGAAAATTCCCACAATACCCAGATGTGGGAATAACCTTCCAATCCACGCAAGGCTTCTCTACTGCGGTATTCCGGTAAAAATTCGATTACCCCCTGTGCTTCGCGCACCAGCCCGCTCTGCCTCGGAATACCAAATTTTTCAGAAAATCCGGTGTGGATGACCGCAATCTGTTTTATTTCCATAAATCATCGTCACTCCTGATTTGCTGTTACTTTCTTAGCAGCAGGCAACTTTTCATCATTCAGCACGAAAGTAATCTCTTCCTGTCTCAACAACGGCAGTTTTTTCACATCTTCCTCCTTATAAGAAGAAGCTTCTTCTTTTGAAATCAGTTCCCGCAGTTGCACCTCATGGCGCTCCACAGGAATATAGGCATCCTGCAGCCTGTCCGCCACGGCCTTCAAATGATAATAATAAATTCCTTCTCCGGCATCTTTTTTCGTGGAAAGCCTGACAATATCCACAACCTTGCAGACACCCATGGTCTCGCTGTATATAAATTGCTTCTTCTCAAACATAGTAACTCCTGCTCTTTTTCTTTCTGGTCCATATTGACTGCTTATGCGGCAATTTTGATAATTTTCATTTTACTACGCACGCTTCATCTTATCCTTCATATCAGAAAGCCGATCCAGCGCAGCCTCTAATGTATCATCTTTTTTGGCAAAATGGAAACGGATATAACGGTTTTCCGGCTCTTTGAAAAAGCTTGAACCGGGCACTGCACCAACGCCGACCTTTCTCGCCAGATCCTCACAGAATAAAAGATCGTCTGAATAGCCATATTCGCTGATATCCATCAGCACATAATAAGCGCCCTGCGGTCTGGTAAAGGTAAAGCCCAGCTCATCGAGGCCTCCGGTAAACAGTTCCTTCATATGTGTATAATGTGCCTGCAGCTCTTTATAATAGGAATCGTCAAAGCAAAGTCCGGTCACCGCAGCTTCCATCAGAGGCGCAGCCGCTCCTACCGTCAAAAAGTCATGAACCTTTTTAACCCGGTCTGCAATTTCTGCAGGTGTCATGACATATCCCAATCTCCATCCGGTAATGGAATAGGTCTTGGATAGCGAATTACACACGATCGTGCGCTCTCGCATTCCCGGCAGAGTCGCGATGCAGATGTGCTGAAACGGTTCATATACAATATGCTCATAAACCTCATCCGTAATGACATAGGTGTCATATTTGATTGCAAGTGATGCGATCAGTTCCAGCTCTTCTTTTGTAAAAACCTTTCCACATGGATTGGATGGATTGCATAAAATCAGGGCTTTGACCTTGTCCCGTTTCATAGCCGCTTCCAGACGGTCTGCATCAAAAGAAAATGTCGGCGGTATCAGGGGCACATAAATCGGTTCCGCACCTGATAATATGGTATCTGCTCCGTAATTTTCATAAAACGGAGAAAAGATCACAACCTCGTCCCCCGGATTGCATACAGACATCATTGCCGCCATCATGGCCTCTGTGCTTCCGCATGTCACCACAAGCTCTTTATCCGGGTCAACCTTCATTCCATAAAAATGCTCCTGCTTTTTGGCAAGTGCTTCCCTGAAATTTTGTGCTCCCCAGGTGAGCGCATACTGGTGAGGTCCGCTGTCCGCAATTTCTTTCAGACGGTCTGTGATTTCCTTGGGAGGGTCAAAATCAGGAAATCCCTGCGATAAATTGATGGCTCCATACTGATTGGAGATACGCGTCATACGGCGGATCACGGAATCGGTAAATCCGGCCGTTCTTTTACTAAGCTCTTTCATTTTGTCTGCACTTTCCTATTATCTATGTTTTTCTTTCTATATTTTACATCTTTTCATTTTATTTCTTGTTAAACTGATGTGAGAGTCAAAAAATATTTTGCCCCTAACTTGATATTTACAAATTGTTATGTAAACCTCTAATCACAAATACTAATAAACAAAAAAATAATTACGATATCAGTTTAGCCCGAAAACAAAACTTCGTCAATGCCACAAAAAACACAAAAAGACAACCGGATACATGTCATTTTCACAACATGCTCCGGCTGCCCTTTATGTTTAGTGATTTATTTGGAGGATAAATCTATTTAAACCATACCTGCTAATGCTCTTCCGAGCTCTCTGCATGAATCCGCCACATCACCGTCCGGTGCACCGTTTACAGTCACACCTTCTCCGTTTACTACGGTAGCTCCATCCTGTGAAATGCGGTCTTCCCAGTCGCGCATCCACTCCTGATTGCCCCATCCGTAGGATCCAAACAAAGCAACATTTTTTCCGGAAACAGCGCCATCCAGTTCCATCATAAACGGCTCCATTTCACTTTCTTCCAACTGTTCTGCTCCCATGGAAGGGCAGCCCAAAGCAAAGGCCTTTGCGCCTGCAAGATCACTGATGCTTGCTGCACTTACAGGGAGAACAACTGCTTCTGCTCCGCCTGCTTTTACTCCTTCTGCAACAAAATCTGCCATTGCTGCGGTATTTCCGGTACCGCTCCAGTATACAATATAAACCTGACTCATAGTAATTTCCTTTCTTGTGTTTTCAAATCTTTTCGTTGTTAAACTGCAATTTCCCGAATGCCTTTTCCAAAGATAACGTCCTGAACTGCGCGCTCTCTTTCTTTGTCATAGAGTCGGAATGTCTTGACCGCCTGCTCTACATCGTGATAGACCTTCCAGTAGCCCAGGTACACATAATTTTTTCCGCGGTTTTCAATAAAGCTCTCCACATCTGCCAGGGGATATCCCAAAAAGGCGCCGATCTCATGGGGGAAGTCTGTCTGCCCATCTGCATAAAGCCTGATTCTCTGCGAAAGTCTTTTTAACATATCGACAATTTCCTTATCAGGATACCCGTATTTTTTCAAAAAATACCTGACATCTTCCTGTTGCAGGCAGGATTGCAAAATGTCCTTCCTGTATAAATACAGGATCACGCGTCCGCAGTCAGCTTTCAGAATATAACATTCAATTTCTGTGTTTTCCAACATTCCTTTGATGCCAAGAGCCTGCTTGCGGCTAAGCGTCAATACATTGGCAACCGCCATTCTTTTTAATAAGGGTGCACAGTGCATGGCCAAAAGCAGCAGCAGATTTTGTTCAACATCTTTGGAATCTCTTATTTTGATGATTTCCTGTACCGGCATCTATGCATCCTGCCGTTTAACATGAAATGCATCCATACCCGGATATACAGCGCTGCCGCCAAGCATTTCTTCAATACGAAGCAACTGGTTGTATTTTGCAACACGCTCAGTTCTGCTGGGTGCACCTGTCTTGATCTGGCATGTATTTAAAGCAACTGCCAAATCTGCAATCGTCGTATCCTCTGTTTCGCCGGAACGATGAGAGGAAATTGCGGTATAGCCCGCTCTGTGTGCCATTTTGACAGCTTCCAGTGTTTCGGACACAGAACCGATCTGATTTAATTTGATCAAAATAGAATTGCCGCATCCCAAGCTGATACCCTTTGACAATCTCTCAGTATTGGTTACAAACAGATCGTCACCAACAAGCTGTACCTTGTTTCCAAGACGTTTCGTCAGCTCCTGCCAGCCTTCCCAGTCCTCTTCATCCAGAGCATCTTCGATAGAAATGATAGGATATTTGTCAACCAGTTTTTCCCAGTGATCGATCAGCTCTTCTGATGTAAATTTGGTTCCGGCCTTGGGCAAAATGTATTCACCTTTCTTTTCACCCTTCCACTCACTGGATGCCGCATCCATAGCGATCATGAAATCCTTGCCGGGTTCATATCCGGCTTTTTTCACAGCTTCCAGAATATATTCGATTGCTTCCTCATCGCTGGAAAGGTCAGGTGCAAAGCCACCCTCATCACCAACAGATGTAGCAAGCCCTTTTGATTTTAACAAAGCTGCCAGTGCATGAAAAACCTCTGCACACCAGCGGAGTGCTTCTTTGAAACTGTCAGCACCTACCGGCATGATCATAAATTCCTGAACATCAACGGTATTGCCCGCATGGGCACCGCCATTTAAAATGTTCATCATCGGAACCGGTAAGCGGTTACCTGAAATACCGCCAAGGAAACGATAAAGCGGAATATCCAGTGCGGCAGCTGCTGCTCTTGCTGATGCGATGGAAACAGCAAGAATGGCATTGGCACCCAATCTGGATTTATCCTTTGTACCGTCAGCCTTGATCATGGCATTGTCAATCGCATATATATCAGACGCGTCCATTCCGACGAGTGTGTCATTAATGATCGTATTGATATTGGAAACAGCCTTGATAACACCTTTTCCAAGGTATCTGTTAACATCCTTGTCTCTTAATTCGAGTGCTTCAAATTCACCGGTTGAGGCTCCACTCGGTGCCATTCCTCTTCCGATTGTACCGTCTGCCAGATAAACCTCAGCCTCAACAGTCGGATTGCCTCTCGAATCCAGAATTTCCCTTCCAATTACTTTTTCGATCTCTAAATAATCCATAATGAGTAAACTCCTTTCGCTTTCAGATACTCCTCCCGGAAGCGGAGAGCCTTCCGGGTTAAAAGAAAAATGCACCTTTTTTCTTTTTGAGGAGATCACATGATTTATTGCACCTCGGTTAGTTGTTTCTAACTAAGGTTATATTAATGCAACTCAAAGAGTTTTGCAACATCTTTTTATGATTTTTTTTGAGACCTTTTCTCAATAATCCAGGCACAGTGCTCCATATCCTGTTTTATCATTGATATCCTGTGCATCTGCCGGGAGTCTTACTGCCCGCGCGGCCAGAAGAGCCTTGCACTTCTCCCCGTACATATACGGATCATGGCCCCTGACAATGCCCTCCTCCATCAGTCTTGCCGCAGCTCCCGCCACAAACGGCGTGGCAAAGCTCGTTCCGTTCACTCTTTCTATGCCGTCCTTTGTCTGTGTAAGCACCGATACGCCCGGCGCAACCACCTCCGGCTTTACTACAAACAAATTGTGATCCGCCGCTTTTGCAACATATCCTCTTCCGGAAAATTCGGCATATGCCCGGTAATTGATCTGATATGCTCCTACCGAAATCACCCTTTGCGCCGTTGCCGGAATGGTGATCGTAAGCTCCGGCGACGGCTGCAAAAATACCGTGTCCCTGCTTCTTGCCGTGGAGCCGGGCAGATACAGATTGTAGTTTCCTGATTTTATGTAAACCTTTTCCATTTCAAGCTCCCAGGTACCGGCATCAATATACGGCTCTCCGGTAAAGGAAAAGAAGATCTCCCTCTTCATGCTGAAAGGCTGTGCCGTCCCGACGTACAAAAGAATATCGGTATTCTGCAGATGCTCCCGGATGCTTCTTCCGGTTGAAATATCGGTTTCAAAAGACACAACATCTCCTCCCGGCGAACGCAGCCTTATGATATACTGGTCAACCGCCAAAAACCACAGCTGTAAGCTGCACTCTCTCTGATAGTAACCAATCTGGAAATAAATATTCTTTTTTTTATCTGTATTTAAAAATCTGCCGCCGACATGTCCACCTGCTGCGCCCTCATTTCCGGCTCCCACGCAGATCACAAAGCGCCCACTCTGCGCAACCTCATTGATATAGCTTTCCAAAAGCGAGGTTCCGTCATGGGCACCATAGGAATTGCCGAAGCTTAAATTGATCACGGTCGGAAGCTTCAGCTGCACACTTTTTTTTTGCACATAATCAAAGGCCCGCATCACAGAAGTTGTAAGCGGGAAGCTTTGATTGTTCCGGCTGTTTAAACGTACCACGATAAGGGATGCCTCCGGAGCAGCCCCTATGAGATTATTGTCCACGCTCCCATCCGCCTGCCTGCCGTTGGATGCCGCAATTGCGGCGACACGCGTGCCATGGCCCGTCTCGTCCCATATAATTTGTGGCATCATATTTACACTCACATTCCCGGTTTCAGAATATTGTGGTACAGATTCACCAGCAATATAATCATCAATATTCTCTCCGGTATATTCCCGCCCGGTCACCTGGTCATAAAAAAACAACACCCGGCTTTTCCCATTTTCATCCAAAAAACAGGGCAGTGTCACATCCACACCGCTGTCGATCACAGCAATGCACACACCCTTTCCGGTCAGTGCCTGCCGTCCGATGCCGGTTCCCTGATTCATACAGCTTGCCAGATTTCCGGCAAGATCCTGTTCATACAGTTCCTTTGGCTTTTCCGCATATTCCACTTCCTCATGCTGCAAAAACTCCTCAATTTCACTTTCCGGCAGGGTCACGATCCCATATCCAAATTGAAGCGGTTCAATCCGTATCTGCGATGTTGCGTACTGAAAAATATCCCCATGATACCTGATGATGATCTCCCACATACCGTCAGCCTCAATCCCGGCCGATAAAAAATCCGATGAGGAAAGCTCTTTTTCATTTGCATCCAGTGATAAGAGCAGCAGATCCTCTGCTTTCTGACTTAAATCCATAAAAAAACTCTACATACTTTGTTGTTTACATTGTATGTAGAGTCTGTTGGTATATGCAGTATTTTTATCCACCATCTAAACCGGCGAAAAAGGGACAATCCCATTTGGGTTGATCGCAAACCAAAAGATCACTTCTGTTCTTCCCTTAGTAATCTCACAAATGCGTCGCCGCGCTCTTCAAAGTTTTTGTAAATGCCATAGCTTGCCGCAGCCGGTGATAAAATGCAGCTTCCGCCCTTTTTTGTGATCTCCTTGGCAAGAGAAACCGCATCCTCCATATGTTCTACGACATACAGTCTTTCCTTGTGCGCAAACTCCGGATAATCGCGCATAATCTCCTCGTAAATACGCTTACCGGTCGCTTCCATCAGAATGATATGGGCAACACTTGACCGGTTTAAATATTCTTCAAGGTTGACATAACTAATTCCGCGATCCATACCGCCAACCAGCACGGTGTCAGCATTTTTGATTGTATTCAACGCCTGAATGGTCGTCTCATCAATTGTGGATATCGAGTCATCATAATAGGATATGCCATCCACACAGCCGACATACTGTAAACGATGCGGCAACGGCACATAGGTCTGCAGTCCCTTTAAAAAGTCCTCATCCGATATTCCAAATTCACAACACATGCCATAGACATAAGCAATATCCAGGTAATTGTGCTCGCCAAGCAGACTGATCCGGTTTTCAATAACGGTACAGTTCCGATCATGATAAGAAAGTACAAATTCAGTATCTTTTTTATCTTCCGGCAGTGATAATACAACATCCGGTTCTCCGTCCCCGTCCACAGCCACAGTCTTTATGGAAGCCCTGCATACATCTGCGGATGGCTTAATATCCGGGTTGACAAAAAGGATATCCCCCGGCTTTTGATTGTGATAGACATTTTCCTTGGCCGCGATATATTTGTCCATCGTGCCATAGTGGTCTAAATGCTCTTCATAGATATTGAGTAAAACGGCCCACTTAGGAGAAACCGTCATATATTCTAACTGATGGCAGGATAATTCGATGACAAAAAGCGTTTCATCCGTGATCTCATGCAGGATATCAAATACCGGAATCCCAATGTTTCCGGCAAGAATGGCCGACAGGCCGCTTTCTTTTAAAATATGATGCATCAGCGTCGTCGTGGTGCTTTTCCCCTTGGTACCGGTAATGCCAATGATCCGGTCACGGTAAAATTCAAAAAAAAGCTGCATCTGGGATAAGATCTCACACCGGTAGGCTCCGATTTCTTTTTTTAATACAATGCCGGGACTTTTCATAACAAGATCATAGGAATCGCAATGATCCTGATAATCCTCCCCACAGCAAAATCCCAGTCCGTCAAGATCATAATCCGCAAATTCTTTTTGGGAAAATACCTCTGATGTCAGGGACAGCTCCTTTTGATCGGCAATGGTAAGCTTACGGGCACCGCCCGCTTCCAGAAAAGCCTTTAATGTAGACCTGCCCTCTCTTCCAAAACCGAGTATCAATATATTTTTATCCTTTATGCGATCCTGTAAATATTTTAACATATGCGTACCGACATCCTCATTTCAAATTCCCGGACAACCCGACTCCCATAAAATGGCATGTTTATATCACTTTATGGTATTTTTGTGTCCGGCATATCAATATATAATGATGTTAGGGTCAAAAGGTATTTTGCCCCTAACTTGATATCCGCGAATTGCTCCGCTGCAAAGCAGCTCTCGCAATTCTCAAACATTCGAAATCCGCTGATTTACTGCGTAAATTGCTACTTTCTCATGTTTGGCGGGTCCCAAGTTCAAAAGTCTTATCGTGCAAGCACGAACGACTTTTTGACCTTTTGACCCTGATATCATATAATATTATAATTCATTTTATGCCCCCAAACAAGATTGTGTATAGAATTACATGCGTTCCTATGATAAAATGATATCAGGATCTGCCTCACAGCGAAGCAATTCGCAGATATCAGGTCGAAGTAAAATACCTTCTGACCCTAATGTCATAAAATACAAATCAAAGGGATAGCTATATGCCAGAAACCAAAAAAACCATCAGACAGCTTACAGAAAACGAAACGCATTTTTTAGACTTTGACCTCCGCTACCAGATTGAAGAAGAGGTCTACAAGGTACGCAAACACGGTCATAAAGACTATCCTGTAGATGTGTATTTCATCCAGTACGACGAACGCCCTCTGGAGATCATTCCCTTTCACTGGCACAAGGAAGCAGAATTTGTCTACGTAACGGAAGGCTGCGGCGAGTACCGCATCAGCGATGATTCCTACCTGATCCACGAAGGAGAGGCTCTTTTTATCAATTCACAGGCCATGCACTCTTTGTCTGTTGCCCCCAAAAGTCAGAATTATCGTTCGATCAATATTATCTTCAATCCGGATTATCTGATTCTGCCCTCCCAGACATCGCTGTATGCCAAATATATCTATCCGGTCACGCAAAATCAGGAGCTGCGTGCTGTTTATATTTCAAATGAAAATCTCAAAAAGTTTTCCATAGATAACAGTGTAGCGGATATTCTCGACTGCAATCTCAACGAATATCCCGGATACGAAATCCGGACAAGGGGATTTCTGACCCGTCTGTGGTTTTCCATTCTGGAAAACATCCCAAAGAGCAAACCTTTGGAAGATAATTCTGCCAAATCAAAAATATCTCTGGATGAAAAAAGGACCAAAGAAGCACTCCTGTTTATTGAGAGCCATTATTCAGAATCAATTACTCTGGAAGAAATCGCTGACAGCATCCATCTAAGCAAAAGCGAATGCTGCCGCTGCATCAAAAGATGTCTGAACATGACCCCTTTTGAATACCTGATGCGCTTCCGCATCCTGAAGTCAACCCAGATTATGTCAACCCAGAAATCAGCTTCCATTGCGGATCTGGCATCTGCTGTCGGCTTTAATTCCTGCAGCTATTTCAACAAGCTCTTCCGCAAATACATGGGCTGCACCCCATCCCAGTATCGGAAAAAGATGTGTAATTTTTAATCGCGGTGCATCCAACGGAATACGGCTGCTCCAATGATGATCACATATCCGATCAGACTGTAAACATCCGGAAGCTGATGAAGAAACAGAAATCCCAGCAAGGCCGCAAACAGGATCTGTGAATAATCAAACACAGAAATGTCCTTAGCCGGAGCATAGGTATAGGCTGCCGTGATATTCAGCTGTCCGCCCATGGCTGCAATTCCTGCAAAAATCAGGATGATCCACTGCTTTAACGTCATTGGTGTATAATGAAAAATGATCACTGGCGCCAGCATAATCGTAGAAAAAAGAGAAAAGAAAAATACGATGACACTGCCTCGTTCCCCCTTTTTTCCAAGCAGACGCACAAAAACATAGGCAATTCCTGCTCCAAGTCCGCCGGCAGCACCAATGAGCGCCGGCACAAAGCTCATATGAAAGGACGGCTTGATCACAAACAAGGCTCCGATAAATGCCGCACAGACTGCTGCCCAGTCTCTTTTTTTTGCCCTTTCCCTGAGTACGATCGCTGAAAAAATAACGGCAAAGAAGGGAGAAAGCTTGTTTAACATATTGGCATCTGCAATGTTTAACCGGTCAATCGCATAAAAATTGCAGACAAGTCCGATAAATCCACAGGCAGCACGCACAAATAAAAACGGCAGGCTTTTCTTTTTGATATGGAATTTTTCTTCCGTTCTGGCAAGCATGATGGTCGCTGCAATCAATGCCACAATATTTCTGAAAAATGCCTTTTGTAAAGACGGCACATCCCCGGACAGCCTGACAAAAAAAGTCATCAGCGAAAAGAAAAATGCGGCTGCGATAATATGTAAAATTCCCTTTGTCTTGTCTGTCATTTCATCATGCACCTCTTTATTTTTCTTGTGTCATTATATCACTTTTGCTACAATAGTCCATATGGTTATTCTTTGCAGGAAACATTGTTTTTTGCAAAATGAAAGAAAGGATTTACATACAAATGAGAGATTTTATTATTTCAACCGAAACAAACTGTGACTTAAGTCCGGCATTTATCAAAGAAAATAACATCTGCGTCATCCCCCACTATTACACAGTGGAAGAAGATGTCTATGGAGACGGCAGGGAGTTGACCAACAAAGAATTTTATGACAAAATGCGTGAAAAGCACAAGGTCGGCACCATGGCGAGCAACCCCGCTGTCATTGATGAAATGTTTACCAATATTGCCAACGAAGGAAAAGATATCCTTCACATCAGCTTTTCTTCTGCTTTGAGCGGCGGCTGCGGCAATGTCCAGGTCGTATCCGGGCAGATCATGGAATCCAACCCGGAAATGAAGATCATCGTAGTTGATACACTGGCAGCCTCTCTTGGCGAGGCCATCCTGATCCAAAAAGCGCTGGATCTGAAAGCCCAAGGAAAAACGATTGAAGAAACAGCCGATATCATCAATGAGCTGGTGCCACATCTGATCACGCTCTTTACCGTAGATGATCTGGATTATTTATACCGTGGCGGGCGTCTCTCCAAAACCACAGCCATTGTCGGTTCATTGGTTAACATAAAACCAATCCTGAGAATCAATGAAGAAGGAAAGCTGGTTGCCTATTCCAAGGTGCGCGGACGAAACAAATCCATCCAGACCCTTGCTTCCATGATGGAGGATTATCTGGGAAGCTACAGAGAAAAACAGCTGCAGATCGGCATCATGCACGGCGACTGCGAGGAGGATGCCAAAGCTCTTCAAAAGATCATTCAGGAAAAATACGGTTATACAGACTTTTTCATTGAGCCTATCGGACCGAGTATCGGTGCACATTCCGGCCCCGGCACTTTGGGACTTGTTTTCCTGGGAGACCACAGGTAGGTAAGTAAACAAAGCTGGCGGTCAAAAAGAGAAAACAGTTTTTGAAAAATATATCAGGGGTTTTTCAGATAATTACATTTGACAGATTATCTTTAAAATGATCATAAAATAAAAAGGTACGGTTTTTATAATATCAAAACCGTACCTTTTCATTTTCTCCCATCAAGAGTTATTAAAAATTTTGTTTTTTTATGTTTTATGCTAATCCTTTTTCTTCGATCCAGTCATAAACCATCTTCTTATTCTGCTGAATCAGACGTCCGCGGATCTCAAATACAATGATTGTAAGAATTGTAAATACAACCGCAATTCCTGCTAACACTGCAACCTCTTTTGTGATACCGACGGTCTGACCGGAAGCGATTGCTGCACGGAAGCCATTAACGGAATAAGTAAATGGCATCCAGTCATGCAAGCTCTGTGCCAGATGTCCTGAAATCTCGATCGGATAAGTTCCGGCTGAACCGGTAAGCTGTAATACCATGAAGATCAGCATTAAGAAGCTTCCGACTTTACCAAATAAGATATCAAAGAAATACTGGATACACATAAATGCGGTTACTGCTGCAAGACCTACGATAATAGTCTTTAACATGCTTCCCGGTGTAAATCCCAGAAAGGCGCTCATGATGAGCATCAGTACAAGTACCATGCACAGACCAACCGGTGCTGCAACTGCGGCTTTACTAAACCACCATTCGAAACCATTTTTGAAGTTGCCATGATATTTTGTCAGAGGATACATCAGACAGAATGCCAGGCATCCTACCCACAAACCAACTGACATCATGTATGCTGCCATACCATGTCCGTTATTTTCTACTTCTGTTAATTTCTCTTCCTCGATTTCTACCGGATTAGAGAACATATCTAAGTTTTTATCACTTGCTTCATTGCTTGCTACTTCATCAGCACCATCTGCAAGTGCATCATGTAATGTAATCGTACCATCCTTCAGGTCTGAAAGACCGTCACCAAGTTCTTTGGAACCGTCATGTAACTGGACAGCACCGTCTTCAATCTGTGCGGCGCCATCGTCCAACTGACCGGAACCATCTGCAATCTGCGATACAGCATCGGCAACCTGAAGTGTTCCGGCTGCAAGACTGCCTGCACCTGCATTGAGTTTTCCGGAATTGCCGGCTAACTGGCTGACACCTGCCATAAGGCTTCCGGCGCCGTTATCCAGCTGATTAACACCGGTTGCCAGAGTACCTGCACTGTTATTTAATGTAGTAAGTCCTGTGTTAACCTGTTTGGTTCCTGCATACAGCTGATTGATACCACCACTCAGTTGTTTAGAACCTGTCTCCAGGCTCTGTGTAGCAGCCTTTAATGTATCAAGCTGGGTACCAAAGGAACCGAGCTGTGTGTTGACCTCTGCGGCAACACCCTGTGCTCCTGCGACTGCACCGGAACCTGCTGCAGACTGTGCTGCTGATACGGCAATGTCTCCGGCTGCCTGTCTGACTGCACTGTATGCGATCGTACCGGCATTTGCTACGGTACCTGCACCATATCCTTTTGCATAATAACCGCCGACTGCATTGGCAATGCCGTCATGTACAGCGGTATAACCGGGATCCGACTGGGCAGTACTAAGTGCTTCAGCACCGATTGCATTGGCATCTACACTTGCATTGACAGTAGCAGCCACCTGTGAAGCAATCGTATCTGTTGCACCACCGATTGCTGCTGCTGCATTTGATACAGCTGTTGCACTTGTAGTGTCACCAGCGTCTGTATACTGCTGAGCCATTGTATTTAACTGAGCTACAACCGTACTAACAGTTCCTTTTGAAGCTGCCGTAGCAACCTCGCTTGCTGTTTTTGCTGCAGCTTTTCCTGCTGCTCCTGCGATCAGCTGATCAACACCGCCCTGCAGCTGAGCAATATCGGCTGCTCCTTCACTCTTTCCGGCTGCGATCAAAGCTGCCTGCTGTTCTGTCGTTGTTGCACCTACCTGTGCTTGTGCTGCGCTTGTTGCCGCAGACATGATATCTGATTTTTTAGCATCAATAGCACTTTCTGCCTGTGCCTTGATTGCATCCTGCTGGCTGGTAACTGTCGCTGCCGCCTGTGAAACAATCTGATTTTTCTGTTCCTCTGTCAGATTAGCACTTGGAAGTGAAATTCCCTGTACTGCCTGATTGACCTGTGTCATTCCTTCTGCTAGAGCAGCAGCACCTTTTACAGCACCCTTGTCTCCTTCATAACCGGCTGCCAGCTGATCAGAACCGTTTTTCAGATCACTGACGCCTTTGGTCAATGTCGGAACATTGCCTGCTAAAGTAGCAGTTCCGTTTTTCAATGTATTGATACCATCGGCTAACTGACCGACACCACCTGTGTACTGGCTAACACCACTTGCAAGCTCTCCTGCACCGGATGTCAGCTGGCCCATGGAATTGTTTAATGTATTGGCACCATTTGAAAGTGTCTTGGTACCATCCCGTAAGGTCTTAGCTCCATCAGCCAAAACCAGAAGATTTTCAGTGATCAGATCGTTACCGTCTGTCAACTGATCCTCGCCATCAAGCATTTCCTGTGTTCCATCGACGGCATCATTGAAACCAACTTCTACATCTGTTAAGGAGTCGAAAACATTTTCTGCATAAGTCCTTGTTACTTCTTCTGTAATATTGGACTGGATCGTTTTCATGGCGCTTTCGCTCAACTTCATGGAAATGTAGTTCTTGCCGGGGTTTGTTGTATATTCAAGTTTCATCTGCTCCGGATCATCATCCATGACCGTTGTTGCATTTTTTGAAAAGTTTTCCGGAATGGTTATTACCATATAATAGGTTCCGTTTTTCAAACCCTTCATTGCAACATCTTCGTCTACAAGATTGAATGCCATGGAATCATTATCTTCCAGATTTTCCGCTAACGATTCACCAACCGCTAACTCCTTTCCGTTGTACTCAACGGGCTCATCCTTATTTACCACAGCAACGGGTAAATACTCTAAGTCACCATATGGATCCCACATGGAAGAAAGAAACAAGCCTGCATAAATGGATGGAATTAAAATAATCGCAACCACAACGACCAGCAACAGCTTGTTTTTCCAGAGAGATTTTAGTTCGGATTTTAACATAAAAAAACCTCCATTTACTATGCAATCATTTCTTTTTGAAACTGTAGAAAGCATAATGGAGTTTTGCACAATTTGCAATGGGCAATATATACACTCAGTGTATCCTTTTATACACTTGTGTTTCAATCTGTGTATTATTCATACTTTTTTTATAAATTTTATCAAATATAAATACTCATTTGTGGCTTTACAATTATAAAACAATCTCGTATACTAAATAAAACGAAAGAAAAGAAGATAGATTGTATCTACATTTATACATTTGTGTATTACTATTCAATATTCGTTATTACAAAATGCACAATTGTATACTAATCGATACAATTTCAAGAACCGTATAATAAACACATGATTGTATAATAATAGAAAGGATCTTCATTATGGAAACAAAAATCCCCTTTTTAGAGCATTCACAGACACTGGACCGTAGAAAAAGAAAAACAAGACAGGCTATCGAGCTTGCTCTTTTGGAACTGCTCGGCACCAAGAAAATAGACGAAATCTCTATCAGTGAGTTAGCACAGGCTGCCGATGTCAACCGCAAGACCTTTTACAACCATTATTCGTCTGTGGAAGAAGTGTTGACCAATATAGAAGATAATTTCTTTCATTATATTTTCAGCCTGCTGCCGGATAAGATCACGATCAACAATACTGTGGAAATCTATCATCTGATTTCTTCTATTACCAAAGCAACGGCTCCGCTCAAAGGCTTGCTGCAAAAGCTTTTTGCCAATGACCACTCCATTTCCTTTGAGGAGCTTTTCAGTGAGCAGTTGCTTCCCTATATCCGTAAATGCATGAAAACCTATCAGGTCAACGACGCTATCATCCCCTATATTTCCAAATATATCGTGCATGGTGTTACCGGCATGTATATCCAGTTTATCCGGGACGATTCGCTTACCAGTGAGCAGTTTACCATGCTGACCTACAATCTGGTACTCTCATGTCTGCATCTGGATAATTTCAGGGATATTTCCTAATCCGACCGGCATTATACAACCTCGTCCCGTGTAATATTATTAAGCCACTTTCCGCTCTTATAATATCGGTACACCACCGGGATCTTCCAAAATTCATCCAGGCACAACACAAAATACACCCACATCGGCGGCCACTTCAGCACAAATGCCGTGATAAATCCCAACGGCACAGACACGCACCACATCGTAACCGTATCACAGATCATACCAAACTTTGTATTGCCGCCGGATCGGAACACACCGGCAATCAGAAGGGTATTCATTGCCTGTCCGATAATATAATAGCTACTGATCAGGAGCATGATATTCAGATATCCATAGGCAGTTTCTGTCAGCGTAAACAGCCCCATGATCGGATGTCTGACGCTTACCAAAACAATTCCCATCAAAGTCGTAAATACAAATGTTACCACGCACAACACCGATGCGTCCTCTTTCGCCTTTTCAATGTGATTTGCTCCCAGCTCTTTTCCCAGAATAACCGTTCCACCGGAACCAATTCCAAAGCAGAAGGTCGTAAACAGATCCCGGATGGTCGTTGCCACGGAAGAAGCTGCAACCATATCATTGTTGAGGTGTCCCAGGATAATGGAATAGGTCGAAAATGCAAGTGTCCAGCTCAAGTCATTGACAAGCGCCGGTCCCGCATATCGGATAAAATCGCTTTGCAGCTGCTTATGAAAGCCCAGCAAAAGCTTTAAATCCGGCTTGAACACGCCGCCTCTTATATAATCCCCAAGGCAGATCACAAGTTCTAAAATTCTGGCGATCGTCGTAGCAATGGCAACACCGATAACACCAAGCTTCGGTGCCCCGAAAAGTCCAAAAATAAAAACGGCATTCAGGGTAATATTTAAAAACAAAGTAAAGGTAGATATCAGGGTGCTCTTTTTGGCCTGTTCCACAGAACGCAGCAAACACTGGTAGCACTGCGAAAAAGCCATGATCAGGTATGAAATCCCAATTGTGCGCAGATAATCCACGCCAATATCGATCAATACCGCATCATTGGTATATAAGGTCATCAGCTGCCTTGAAAAAAAGATACAGCCGACCGACACAATACCGGTCACAACAAGACTGATCTTTAACGCAATGCCAAAGACAGCCTGTATCGCCTTCAGGTCCCCTTTTCCCCAATATTGTGAATTCATCAGTGTGGATGCCGAATTGATTCCAAAGAAAAATCCCCACAGGATAAACATATACTGATTGGCCAGGGATACGGCAGAAAGCTCATTCTGTCCCACATATCCCAGCATAAAGATATCCACAGAATTGACCAGTGCCGTCAACAGGTTCTGAATAGAAATCGGAACCACGAGCACCAGCAAAGATTTATAAAGCTTCATCCGGTCGGGCCTTTTAGACAGCCACAACCGGTATTTTTCCATCAAACAATTCATATCACTTCATATCCATTTTTTTATTGCCAAGCCTTCCATACACATCATCCCTGAGTAATGTGTAGATCACGGCAACCATCGGAATAAAGAAAATCATACCGACCAGTCCGAATAACTTTCCACCGATCAGAACTGCTACCAAAGTCCACAGTGGTGAAAGCCCTACGGAGCTTCCCACAACATGCGGATAAATAAACTGGTTTTCAACAAACTGTACAACCTGATATACGATCAGGCACATGATCGCTTTTCCGGGATCCAGGATCAAAGTCAGAAGCACACCGACACCGCAAGAGAAGAAGGCTCCGACATAAGGGATAAAAGAACAAATGCCTGTGAGCGTGGCAACCAGTCCCGCATACGGAATACGGAAGATCAGAAATGCAATAAACATCAAAAATCCAAGAATGAAGGCTTCCACAAACTGTCCGGACAAAAATTTTGTGTAGGTAGAACGGATCAGGCAGGCAATGTATACAATCCGGTCTGCAACCTCTTTTTTGAGATAAGCATACAAAGCCTTTGTACACTGCCTCTCTAAATCCTTCCTGCTGATCAGGATATAAAACATTACAACAAGCGATATTGCAACCGTTGTTACCACAGAGATCGTCGATGCAGCGGTTCCGGCCACCTTGTCAATGATCAAGCCGGCACCACTCATAAACTTCGTGAGAACACTTTCAAATTTGAGATTTTCAAGCCAGTCCGTTACCGGTGTCGTGTCGATATTGTAGCTTTTCAAAATAGCTGCCCACTGCGGCCACTTTACCTGGATCATAACAACAACACTCTTAACGGACTCCACAATCTGCGGCACAATCTTTACACAGATAAAGACAATGATCAGAATCAGGAAACAAAGGGTCAATATCAGACTGATCACATCGATCGTCTTATCCTTCGGAGAAAGCTTGCATTTCCTGCATAATTTAAAAAGGTGTCTTTTAATTCCATTCATTGGAACAGATAATACAAATGCCATGATCAGACCAATCAAAACCGGTGAAAAAATACCAATGATATTTTCGGCAAAGATCAGCACACTGTTAAAGTTTATGACAATTGCATACAGAATGACACCAAATGCAATCAGCAAAGCATTCATTTTCCATTTTCTGTCCATAAAACACGCCCCTTTTTTAATTCTGAGTTTGATTCATCTTGGCAAGCTTTGCCGCCTGGTCTGCTGCAATCAGAGCATCCAGAATTTCCTGAATATCACCGTCCATGATCTTATCCAGCTTGTACAAGGTCAGGTTGATACGATGATCGGTCACACGTCCCTGCGGGAAATTATAGGTACGGATCTTTTCGGAACGGTCACCGGTACCGATCTGGCTCCTGCGAAGCTCAGCTTCCGCATCATGCGCCTTCTGGCATTCGATATCATATAATTTTGCACGAAGCAGGGCAAATGCCTTTGCTTTATTTTGAAGCTGTGATTTTTCTGTCTGCGAATACACAACAATTCCGGTCGGATAATGCGTCAGTCGAACTGCGGAGTCCGTCGTATTGACACACTGGCCACCGTTTCCGGATGCACGCATAACATCAATCCGGATATCTTTTTCATCGATCTGGACTTCCACATCATCAGCTTCCGGCATAACAGCTACGGAAATTGTAGAGGTATGGATACGTCCGCCGGATTCTGTTTCGGGAACTCTTTGTACACGATGTACACCGCTTTCGTATTTTAATACAGAATAAGCACCCTGCCCGGTAACGGTAAAGGTCACATTTTTCATACCGCCGATACCGATTTCCTCGCACTCCACAAGCTCACATTTCCAGCCGCGTCTTTCTGCATAATGTACAAACATACGGTAGATCTCTGCCGCAAACAGTGCTGCCTCGTCTCCGCCTGCACCGGCACGGATTTCGACGATAACGTTTCTGTCATCATTGGGATCCTTGGGTAAAAGCAGGATCTTAAGCTTTTCTTCCAGCTCTTCTACATTCTTTTTGGCATCGTTTAACTCTTCCTTGATCATCTCGCGCATGTCTTCATCGGATTCCTCATCCAGCATGGCAAGTGAATCCTCGATCGTCTGCTTGCTCTCTTTGTATTTCTTGTAAGTCTCCACAATCGGTGCCAGATCGCTCTGTTCCTTCATCAGGGCACGGAAGCGCTTCTGGTCATTTGCTACATCAGGCTCATTTAAAAGCCCCATCAATTCTTCATATCTGCCAATTAAATCTTCTAATTTATCAAACATTGTTATTTCTCCATTTCATATATACGATTATCTTCTCTATATATCCAGTTCAAAAAAGTGAAGCAGACGACGTATGCCCCGCATCACCCGGTTTAAACCTTCCGGCTGTAAACAATCCCGCTACAAGCTATCCATGGGAAGATAAGTCCCATATACCACACGGTCCAGTCCCGCATAATCTTTTAATGTATTCACCTCTATAAACCCCTTATCCATCATCAGTTCCAAAACTGCTTCTGCCTGATCATATCCGATCTCAAAAAACAGCATGGCGCCCCGGCAGAGATATTTTCCTGCCTCTTCTATGATCCGTCGGTAAAAAAACAGTCCATCCTCTTTGCCATCTAAAGCAATGACCGGCTCATGAAAAGCCACCTCCGGCTCCAGCGTCGGAATCACATCGGATCGGATATAAGGCGGATTACTGACTATCATATCGAATTTTTCCGTATCGGGCAACGCCTCAAACAGATCTCCCTGATAAAAAGAAATTTCCTTCTCATCCGGCAAAAGCTTTTCTGCATTTTTCCGCGCTACACCAAGTGCCTCTTTGGAAATATCAATTCCTACACCCTTACAGTCATTGGAATAATGTAAAAGGCTGATCAAAATACAACCCGAACCGGTACAGACATCCAAAATCCGCATTCCGTCATGCAGATTTTTCATAGCTTCCTCTACTAAAATCTCGGTATCCTGTCTGGGAATTAAAACATATTCGTTTACATAAAATTCCAATCCCATAAATTCCTGTTTTTCGAGGATCTGCTGTAAAGGGATGCGTTGTTCCCGCTTTTTGATATAGTTTACATAACTCTCATGTTGTACATCATCCACATCACGGTCCGGATACAATATCATATCACTCCGGTCTGTATGGCATACCTCTTCCAGCAATAATCTTGCATCCAGCTTAGCTTCAGCAATTCCCGCACTATTCAATTTTTCAACACCATACAAATATAAATCGCGATATTTCATTTTACCGTTCTGCATACCGTTCTGCGTTTTGCTATTCCGTATCCTGCTGCTCCGACTCTTCTACTTCATCTTTATCTGCATTCTCCAAAGCCTTATTTTCGTCAACATCATAGCCAAAGGTCTCTTTAAAATAAGCCTTCCAGTCAAAAACAGCCTCTACGGATGCAATAGCAACCTCGATCATATCATCATCCGGTTCCCTGGTCGTGAGCTTCTGCAGCAGCATGCCGGGTGCGGATAAAATACGGACAAACAGATTATTGGACTTACCGGCTAATCGGATGATCTCATAAGCAATACCGGCAATTACCGGAATTAACAGAATTCGCAGGGCAACCCTTAAAAAAGCATTGTCCACACGTATAAAGAAAAATATGACAGCACTGACAAATACAACAAAAAGCAGAAAGCTCGTGCCGCAGCGTTTGTGCAGGCGTGAACTTTTCCGAACATTTTCTACATTTAAAACTCTTCCACGCTCAATACAGTTGATGCATTTATGCTCTGCTCCATGATACATGTAAACACGGCGGATATCCTTCATCAACGAAATGGCAACCACATAAAACAAAAAGATTGCAATACGGATCAATGCTTCAAACAAAGCAAGTAGCGATTCATTGCGCACCACCTTTTGAAGGAGCGAAGCCAGAAAATAAGGAAGCACCATGAAAAGACCGATTGCAATCACAAAGGAGATCACAACCGTAATTCCGCTGACAACCGCCTCCGCATGAGAATCGGTAACCTTGTTGAGAGCCTTGTCGACTGCCGTATCCGGAGCCTCTTCATCTTCATAAAAAGACGCTGAATAATTGAGTGATTTGGTTCCCAAAACAAGGGAATCATAAAAATTGAACACCCCACGGATAAACGGAATTTTGAAAAGCTTACATTTATCGGTGCTGGATTTGTATTCATCCGTTTTTACCTCTATGTTTCCGTCCGGTTTGCGTACGGCAACCGCATAGGCATCTTTATTTTTCATCATGACACCTTCCAAAACAGCCTGTCCGCCGATGCCACAATAATGCTTTGTTGAATTTTTTGCCATAATTATTCCTCTATCATATATTTATTTCTGCCTGCTGTATCCGGCAACCTTGATAATCAAATATTTCTTTCAGATGTCATTGTACTATAAAATAATGCGCCGGTCAAAAAGACAGCGTCATAATTTTAATTTATAGAAAAAATAAAGGCTGAGATTATGAAATCTCAACCTTTCATTGCATTCAGATAATATTACATACCATATTTCTTGTTGAATTTATCAACACGTCCACGAGCCTTAGCTGACTTCTGCTGACCTGTATAGAATGAATGGCATTTAGAACAGATTTCAACATGGATATCTTCTTTTGTTGAACCGGTCACAAATGTGTTGCCACAGTTGCAGGTTACAGTTGCCTGATAATAGTTAGGATGGATTCCTTCTTTCATGATTTTCACCTCTCTATATTAATATCTCTAGTTTTTCTCACAAACAGCTTTATAAGCATATCATGTTTCTTTAAAATGTGCAAGCCTTTTCTAGAAAAACTTGATTTTCTGTATCGTATCTATAAATTCTTTGTTGTTTTTAGTATGAACAAACATATCAAGAATCTTTTCGACAGCTTCTTCCGGCTTTAATCCGTTGAGAGCCTTGCGCATGATATTGATGCCCTGCATTTCCTCGGGAGATAATAAAAGGTCCTCTCTTCGGGTACCGGATTTGGGAATATCGATCGCCGGAAATACTCTCTTTTCAGACAGCTTGCGGTCAAGTACCATTTCCATATTGCCGGTTCCTTTAAACTCTTCATATACAACATCATCCATCTTGCTTCCGGTCTCTACAAGGGCTGTAGCCAGGATTGTAAGGCTGCCCCCCTCACGCATGTTGCGGGCCGCACCAAAGAATCGTTTGGGCATATGAAGCGCCGCCGGATCCAGACCACCGGAAAGTGTACGTCCGCTTGCAGGTACGGTCAGGTTGTACGCACGGGTCAGTCTCGTGATACTGTCCAATAAGATCATAACATCTTTTTTGTGCTCTACCAGACGTTTGGCTCTTTCAATTACCATTTCGGCAACTCTTTTGTGGTGCTCCGGAAGCTCATCAAAGGTAGAATAGATGACTTCAACATTGGGACCTTCAATCGCTTCTCTGATATCCGTAACTTCCTCCGGTCTTTCATCAATCAGCAGAATGATCAGGTGCATGTCCGGATTGTTGTGCTTTACGGATTTGGCTACTTCTTTTAATAAAGTAGTCTTGCCGGCTTTGGGCGGTGATACAATCATACCTCTCTGTCCCTTACCGACCGGACTCATCAGATCCATGATACGCATGGCAACCGATGCTCCCGGAGTCTCCAGTTTCAGACGTTCATCCGGGAAAATCGGGGTCATATTTTCAAAATTCATCCTCTTTACCGCTTCGGACGGATGATATCCGTTAATCTTCTTTAAATAGAGCAATGCGGAAAACTTTTCATTCTGGGTCTTAACTCTGGTATTGCCTTCGATGATATCTCCGGTCTTTAAATTAAACTTGCGGATCTGACTGGGTGCCACATAGACATCATTTTCACCCGGCAGATAATTTTCGCAGCGGATAAAGCCAAAGCCATCCGGCATAACCTCCAGAATACCGCTGGCAGTTTCACCGCTATCCAGTTCATCGCTTAATTTTTCGGGACTGATCTTTGCCTTTTCATCCTCTGCAAGCATCGCTTCAATGATGTCAGCCTTTTTCATCGTGGAAACGCCCTTGATGCCGCGGGATTTTGCAATCTCTCTCAAATCAGTCAAAGCAATGGTTTCGTATTTTTCTCTCATAAATTTATTGCCTCCGTTGTTTTTGCCGGACACACTCTTTATGCAAAAGTGATCCAATATGTCTTATTCCATTGTATATTTGTAAATTGGGAATTTATAAATAAGAAATCTGATATGTATTATCAATTCTAATTGCGGAGCCGGCAGCTCTCTGCCGGCTCTTCACTGAAATTGTGTTATTAGTATACACCATGTTTATTTTTTCGTAAAGTACAAAAGTAATTTCTATTTTTCATTGCTATTTTTTGCGTCGTTTCATTTCCTCGATCTGCTTATCAATCGAATCGGAATAAGAATTTCCACGGTTCTTTTTTCTGGAATGATATCCGTAATCATCCTCCGGATTGGTCAGTAAGATCTTGGCCAACAATCCCGCACCGCCAAAAATCAATACCAGCATAATTACCCATTCATACAGGGTAATGGTCTGAAGCCGGATGGTTGTAGATGCGATAACACCGGCAATAATAATCAGCACGCCCACGCCAATCATAATCTTGGAACCCATGGAACCGCCCGATGCAAATAACCACACAATACCAATAATGAGCGGAATGATCAAAAGTCCCGAAGCAACACGTACTCCTCCCAGTAAAAATCCCATTCCAAAGCCTGATGAAACCATGACCTTTTGCGAGAACAGAAATAATCCGCCGATTAACATGGCTAACCCACCTAAAAATTGCAGTAACTCGTTTCTTGCTTTTTTCATACGTTGCTTTCCTTCCGTGTTTTCAGTGCCATTTTGACCTTTTGCCCCTGACTTGATATCCACAAGGTCCCAGATTCAAAAGTCTTATCGTGCAAGCACGAACGACGTTTTGACCTTTTGCCCCTGATATCATATTATTATATAACAAAAGCGCGCGTAATTCCACTTCTATCATCTTGAAAAATTTGTTTCTTTACTTTATCATAGGTATTGTTGTGTATCATAATAAATCACAGGAAAGAAGGAACACATAATGACACTAAATGAAAAAGCTTTGAAGCTCCATGAAGAATGGCAGGGAAAAATCGAAACAACAGCAAAGTCTTCTGTTAATTCAAGAGAGGATTTAGCACTGGCTTATACTCCCGGTGTTGCAGAGCCATGCAAGGTGATCGCACAGGATCCGGAAGCAGTTTACAAATATACCATGAAAGCCAATACCGTTGCCGTAGTATCAGACGGCAGTGCTGTTTTGGGACTTGGTAATATCGGTGCAAAAGCTGCCATGCCCGTTATGGAAGGAAAAGCTGTTTTATTTAAAGAATTCGGTGGTGTCAATGCGGTTCCGATCTGTCTGGATACACAGGATACCGAGGAGATCATCAAAGCTGTTACCTATTTAGCTCCCGGATTTGGCGGTATCAACTTAGAGGATATATCTGCTCCCCGTTGTTTTGAAATTGAGGAACGTTTAAAAAAGACACTGGATATCCCGGTATTCCATGATGACCAGCATGGTACTGCGATTGTTGTACTGGCTGCCATTATCAATGCTTTAAAAATTGTTAAAAAGGATAAAGAAGAAATCCATGTCGTTGTAAACGGTGCCGGTTCTGCCGGAATTGCCATTACCAAGCTGTTACTAAATTACGGTATCAAGAATGTGACCATGTGCGATATCCGCGGAATTATCGCAAAGGGTGCTGAGGGCTTAAACTGGATGCAGGAAAAGATGCTGGAGGTTACCAATCTGGAAAACAAAACCGGTACTCTTACCGATGCATTGACCGGTGCAGATATCTTTATCGGTGTTTCCGCTCCCAACATCCTCAAACCGGAAATGATCCAGGTTATGGCAAAGGATCCGATCATATTTGCAATGGCTAACCCGGTTCCGGAAATCATGCCTGATGTAGCAAAAGCTGCCGGTGCCAAAATCGTAGGTACCGGACGCAGTGACTTCCCCAATCAGATCAACAACGTCATTGCTTTCCCCGGAATTTTCAAGGGTGCATTGGAAGGACGTGCAACTCAGATTACCGAAGAAATGAAATTAGCCGCTGCATTAGCATTGGCTAACCTTGTTCCGGATGATGAACTGAATGAAGACAACATCATGCCGGAAGCCTTCAATCCGGTTGTCGCTGATACCGTTGCAGAGGCTGTTAAATCCCATATAAAATAATCTGATATCAGGGTCAAAAAGCCGTTCGTGCTTGCACGATAAGATTTTTAAACTCTGGACCCGCCAAACATAAAAAGCATGATATCCACTCAGCTATCGTTGTACGAAACTGAGTGGATATCCATTTATAGACAGATCTGATACTATTTTTAAATAAAAGAATTGTAGGTTTACATAATTATGTCTCAGGAACCCATGACATTATATAAATTGATCATTTTATACATGCTGGACCGTGCAACCCTTCCCCTTACCAAGGCACAGATTGATAACTTTGTACTGGAGAAGGAATACACCAACTATCTGACGCTCCAGCAGGCCATTGCGGAGCTATGTGATATCCAGCTGATCACAACAGAAACCTTTCACAATCGCACCCAACTTATGTTAACCGAAGAAGGAAAGGCTACCATCTCACTTTTTCATAAACAGATCTCCGATGCCATCAAGCAGGAGATCAATGATTATCTGAAAGAAAATGCAGTAGAGCTTCGTAACGAGGTGTCCGTTACCGGTCAGTACAACAAAGTGTCCGGCAAATCCTATGAAACCACCCTGCGTGCCACCGAGCGTGGTGATCTTTTACTGGAGCTGAAATTATCTGTCCCGGACGAAAAAACTGCCACTGCAGTTTGCGAACAGTGGCAGAAAAAAAACGAAGATATTTACGCTTTAATCATGAAGGAGCTTTTTGGTTAAAACCATCAGCCCGAAAATTTTAATCTTTATCAGTTTCATTTTTATCTTCCTTCAGCCATTTCATATGGGCCTTTACTTTTTTTTCATATCCATTATCCGAAGGTTTATAAAACTCTTTTCCATTCAGTTCATAAGGAAGATACTGCTGTTTGACATAGTGCTTGTCGTAATCGTGGGCATACAGATATCCCACACCATGTCCAAGCTTAGCCGCACTTTTATAATGCGCATCCTGCAAATGTGGCGGGATTGCCAGATTGCCGCTTTTTTCCACCTCTTTGGCAGCCTCAAAAACAGCCTCACAGCTGCAGTTGCTCTTCGGTGCCGTTGCAACATAGGTAACAGCTTCCGCAAGGATGATCTGTGACTCCGGCATACCCACACGCTCTACGGCAAGCGATGCGCTGACTGCCACATTGAGGGCATTGGGATCTGCCATTCCGACATCCTCCGCCGCACAGATCATGATCCGGCGTGCAATAAAGGTCACACTTTCTCCGGCATACAGCATACGTGCCAGATAATAAACCGCCGCATCCGGGTCCGAGCCTCTCATGCTTTTAATAAAGGCTGATACCGTATCATAATGATTGTCTCCGTTTTTATCATAACGCACAACCCGCTTCTGAATACATTCGCTGGCAACCTCCAGAGTGATGTGTATCTTGCCGTCCTCAGAAGGCTTTGTGGTCAGAACGCCAAGCTCGATCGCATTTAATGCATGTCTGGCATCTCCTCCGGAAATATCAGCAAGAAACTCTGCCGCATCATCATCGATCACAGCTCCATAAGCGCCCATTCCCTTTTTTTCATCATAAACGGCCCGCTGGATCAGCTGATAGATATCCTCTTTGGACAATGGCTTCAGTTCAAAAACCACAGACCTTGATATCAGAGCGCCATTGACTTCAAAATAAGGATTCTCCGTCGTTGCACCAATCAACACAAGCGTACCGTCCTCCACAAACGGAAGCAGATAATCCTGCTGCCCTTTATTAAAACGATGGATTTCGTCCACAAACAGGATCGTCCGTTTGCCGTACATGCCGAATGTGTCTTTTGCCTTCTGCACGACCTCTTCCATATCCTTTTTGCCGGCAACCGTCGCATTGATCTGCGTAAATTCGGCACTTGTGGTATTGGCAATAACCTTGGCAAGCGTTGTCTTTCCGGTTCCCGGAGGTCCGTAAAAAATAACACTACCCAGCTTGTCCGCCATAATGGCGCGGTATAACAGCTTATCTTTTCCAATGATATGCTGCTGCCCCACCACTTCGTCAAGCGTTGTCGGACGCATACGTGCTGCAAGCGGCGATTCCTTTTCCTGACTGTTTTGCCGCATATAATCAAATAAATTCATACTATCCATGATTGTTGATCCTATTATTTCTGTTCCTACTACTAATTGTGATCTGCCATCCGATGGCTCTTTTCGTTGTTATTGCCATCAGCAGGCTCTCATACTCACTCTCTGATATTAAGTTCAAAAGTCTTATTGTGCAAGCACGAACGACTTTTTGACCTTTTGACCCTGATATCATCATATACGAAGTCCATGAATCATTCAATATTTATGCCAAAATTTAACATTTCCGACTGGCTCCTATAAAATCTTATTCAAACAAAATCTCATCCACCGTCACAAATTCATACCCCTGCTTTTGCAGCTCATCTACTACTGTCAGTGCTGCCATTACACTTGGTTTATAAGAATCATGCATCAGTATGATTGCGTTGTCCTGTATATTTTCCTCAATCCGTCGCACAATCGTTGCAGCATCCTCACAGCACCAGTCCAAAGGATCAACCGTCCATAAAACAACAGGCATGCCTGTCATTTCCTCCAGATTGTCATTATGGCTTCCAAACGGCGGTCTGATATACTGAGGTGCCTCTCCGGTTATTTTTTCTATTACCTCATTGGTCTTTACGACCTCCCGGTTGATCACTACCGCATCTGCATTTTTAAGATCCGTATGGTAAAATGTATGATTTCCTATCAGATGCCCTTCCTCCTGCATGCGCCTGACAAGATCCGGGTAATTTTGCGCAGATTGTCCAAGTAAAAAGAACGTGGCATGAATTCCACGTTCTTTCAGTCCATCTAAAAGCATTGGTGTATAGGTCGGATGAGGTCCGTCGTCAAAAGTAAGTGCGATCTTTTTAGTCGACATAACATCATCCTCTGTCGTAATAGCTGCAGCAGTCCGGGCTGTATCTCCACTAACCTCTTTTACCGGATCTGTTTTTTCAAAATAGCCAATCGAAACAAACGCCACTGTCAAAAAAACTCCAAGCAGTGTCTTAAAACTTTTCAAATTATTTTTCACGAATGCCCCAGAAATTTGTTTGATTTCATATTTGATATAATATATGTATGCATTTGCACATTATACCCTTAGAATGACTCTTTGTTTCAATCTCATCAGATTTTTCCAATCAATACTACAATACCTGCAACAACGAGTGCAATCACAAGATACATGATGGTAGCTGCGCCTCTTTTGATCAGTACCGATTTCCACGGTTTGATGTAAGGCACGCCATCCATACCTTCAATGACCCAGACTTTGCTATGTGCCACCCAGATCCTGTCAAGTACAATTCCGTCAAACCAGTTCATAACAACCAGAAACAGGTATGCCTGAAGATATGCGGTCTTGAAATCTGTCACATGGTTCCACAATGCAATGATCAGGATCAACACAACAAATATAAAGATACAGAACGGGATCATGAATCGTTTGCCTCTCTTCATCACGACATCCTTATCCGCCAATCCACGTCTGTCTGCCTCTTCGATATATTCCTTGGGATAAAAATACAGACAGTTCATTCCATTATTTCTGACTGCACATTTTACAGGCAGGATAAACAGCAGACAATATAATACATTTTGTAACAAAAGTATCATGTGTTACTACCTCCTTCATATTACCGGCTGTTTTGATATGTCATTTTTCTTTATCATTCGTCAGTCATACACATTTGCCGGTTTTCCTCGCAAATTATAACACACTAACTTAGATAATTCAATCTTAACTCTGATTAGTTTTCGCTAACCTGTGTTTATTTCCTTTTCATGACATCCTATACGATTCACAAATATTTCTCCTCAAATTCTGATACTGTCATACCAGCCTCTATCGCTGCTTTTTGAACAGTCAGATTGCCATCTTTCACCAATTTAACTAAAGTGTACCCCTTGTCAAGGACATTTTAAAAAGAAGGGATTCCTAGATGTCA
>URPH01000015.1 GCA_900549665.1 uncultured Lachnospiraceae bacterium
GATTCGTGTTCATAGGCATGAAATATTTTCTGCTCAATGCAGATAGTTTGGAGTTTTAGTATGGAAAATTAGATGATTTATTTTGGTATAGAAGATATGGATATAAAGTCAGGAGGCAGAGAAATGGCAACGGTTGTGTATTCTAATGAAGAAGATGGTATGTGTTCTTTTGTGATAGATGGAGAAGAGTATGTTGAAGACGAAGAAAGGGCAATTATCCCCAAAGCTGTATTAAAACAGATAAGAGTTGAGGATATTCCGGATAATTTTAAAATTGAAGTATGTGAGTCAAAAGATTCTTCAGTAATAATGGTATCTGTTCCTATGACCTTTGTAAAAGTTGGTAAAATTGAGTTTCAGGTTTTTTATGATGAACTTATTACTAGAAAATATTGGGATGGACCAATAGGACTTAAACTATATATGGAGACAAAAAAGGATGTAATAGAAGAGCGTTCAAAAGAGATAGGGGATGTCCATTTAGAAAATGATACAGTTTTCGCCCATTATTAAGAGCTTGTCATTGTTTGCAACTTAATTAATCATTGCACAGATGGCGAAAATAAAGGCTTTTTTGTGCAAAATTTATAAGAAAGTATAGAGAGAAAATTATGATAAAAATACTATTCATCTGCCACGGCAGAATCCGTATTTTTGTCTGAAATGCCTGAAAATCAAGGAATTGTGGGACTTTGAAAGTGATTTGTACCCCTGTTGTACCCCTATTTTATACGGGTTCCTAGAAAGGCAAAATTTTGTTAATTGACTGCCCTCGATAAAAAAGACTCTTGACAACTGTAACAGAAGTTATATATTAGTAATAACAGAACTCACCACGCCTCTGACTTTCATGCGCAACCCGGTGAGACTTTTTTATCCAATCAAATTCTATCAAAATAGATATAAGAAAGAGGCCCCTAAAACAAGGAGTTTATTTTATAGATTTTGGAAAAGGGACATTTGGAAATAATTAGAAAGTCCTGGTATGGGTTGATTTTTTCACTTAATTGAGTATAATAAAAGTAGGAACAGCAATGTTCTCGATGTAAGAGCATCGTTAAAAGTTGGGCTGCAGATGGAGCAGGATAATTTTCCATCTCGTTAGATGTCTTAACTGGGCATCGAGCCTGGCAGCTTGGATAAAGCTGTAGTCCACGTGGGGGACTTAATGATTTCCACGTCGTTATGGGTATCTTAACTGGGTACCGAGGCTGACAACCAGCAGAAAACTCTTTTTCAAAAGAAATTCTTAGAGGAGTGTGGTTAAGCATCACACTCCTCTTTACGTATGAGGTATGGATGGCAACAAAAGCAGATAAGAAAAATGCAATAAGACAAGGTATTATAGATTCAGCCGGTATATATAGTCAGAGCCTAGCTGGTAAAACATTTCTATATGTATATGGAGAAGAGTTTTTTGAAGTCTCTTTTCCGATAGATCATTTTCTTCATTTAACAGGAGTGGAGACAAAACTTTCTGCAAAGGACTTCTATAAAAATGCCAAAAAGGCAAAACTTACAAGTAGCCAGTTCTATTTTGATGCAAGGCATCCTTATGCAAATGCAAGAAAGAAGTTGCCCTGCTTAAAGAGGTTACCGGAGTTGACAAATGATATGGTGTGTATCCTTAAGGAGATGCAGACGGTTACAATTATTTACAAACTAAGCGTAACTAATCTGGAATTTACGTTGGGATTTACAGAAAATACAGATGTAAATGGTAAGAAGATTAATGATTTTTTTCTTCCTATGTCACTACGAGTGGAGGATACATCCGTAGAAAAGAGTAATGATGGGGAAATCGTTGATTTCATTTTCTCAAAAGATGCAAGCGTTGCAAAGTATGATACATTATTGGTAGAAGATAAGAATAAAATGATTCCAGATAATATCAAGCATTTGATAAGCGAGAAATTATATAGTACAGAGCATGATTAATTACATATGAAAGTTTTGAAGCATCAGGAAACTGGTGCTTTTTTAGTGCGGAACAATGTATGAAATATAGTTGGCGAAAAAGTGTTCGTTTCTAAGAAGAATTTAATTGAAGGTATTTGCTCAATAGAATATAATGAAAGAGGAGTTTTTACACATTTTTGGAGGAAAACACATGGAATATTTGACCTCAGCAGAATGCGCAGAAAAGTGGAATGTATCCCAGAGATGGGTAGCGATATATTGCAAAGAAGGCAGAATTGAAGGAGCCATTCAAAAAGGGAGAATGTGGTTCATCCCGGTTGGAACAGAGAAACCTATAGACCCACGTAAGGCCAGAAAGCTTGAATAGATTAAAAGTAATTAATTTCGGAGGATAAAGATAAATGGATAACGCAAGTATTAAGAAGCTGGAAGCTGATTTGTGGGAGTCTGCTGATCTCCTGAGAGCTGGATCAAAGCTTACATCAAATCAGTACTGTATGCCTGTACTGGGCCTGTTGTTCCTTAGATATGCATACAGCAGATATAAAATGGTTGAGGAAGAAATATTAAAGGATAGGCCGGTAAGAAATGGTCGTAAGATGCCGGTGGAGGCAAGTGATTTCACGGCTAAGAGCGCATTGTTCCTTCCTGAAATGGCGCAGTTTGATTATCTGGTAAATCTTCCGGAAAATGTTGCTTCTTTGGGACTATTGAATGTATCAGGACAGACCATGGGGAGCCTAGGTGAAGTGGTAAATAACGCCATGGAACTGGTGGAGCAGCAGAGTGACCAGCTGACAGGTGTTCTTCCTAAAAGCTACACTGATTTCTCGGATGAGCTTCTTGGTGAGTTGCTCAGAATCTTTAATAACAATGCATTGGATGAAGTGGGTGGAGATGTAATCGGACGTATCTACGAGTACTTTCTGAATAAATTTGCAAAAAATATTGCCTCTGACGATGGTGTGTTCTTTACCCCGAAGTCATTGGTAAAAATGATTGTAAACATACTGGAGCCGAAAAGCGGAGTTTTGTTGGATCCTGCCTGTGGATCTGGCGGTATGTTTGTGCAGACCGGTGATTTTGTAAATGAAACCGGACTGCAGGCCAACAAGAGCATGACCTTTTATGGTCAGGAGAAGGTAGAATACAATGCACAGCTCTGTCTTATGAATATGGCCGTCCATGGACTTACCGGTGTAATTAAATCCGGTGATGAAGCAAACAGCTTCTACCATGATGCTCATCATTTGGAGGGCAAGTGTAACTATGTTATGGCAAATCCGCCATTTAATGTTGATAAGGTAAAAGCAGAAACAGCAGCCAATGCCGGAAGATTGCCTTTTGGTGTACCGAAGGAAAATAAAAACAAGGAAATCGGTAATGCAAATTATCTCTGGATTTCTTATTTCTATGCATATTTGAATGAAACGGGACGTGCAGGCTTTGTTATGGCCTCCTCTGCAACAGATAGTCAGGGGAGTGATAAGGATATCCGTGAAAAGTTAATTAAAACAGGGCATGTGGATGTCATGATTTCTGTAGGGAATAATTTTTTCTACACAAAGAGCTTGCCTTGTTCTCTGTGGTTTTTTGACAAGAGAAAGACAGGGAATCTGCAGGATAAAGTCTTGTTCATCGATGCACGAAACTATTATACCGTTGTAGATCGTACCCTGAATGAGTGGAATGAGTGGCAGCTTAAAAATATGAATGCCATTGTATGGCTCTACAGAGGTGAGATAGATAAGTATAAGAAGTTACTGGATGAATACAAGTCTACTGTTGCTAACATGATTGCCGAGACAGGAGAAGATGACCTGAATGCAGTAAATGACGATGTATTTGTAACAGGACTTGAGGTGGCGAAGAAGCATCTTAAGTCTGTTAGAGAAGCGGGCAAGAAAGCAGTTGCAGCCTGTGAACGCAAAGAAAAAAAACAAGTTCAGACTAACTGGGATGATAAGATTGCAACTATTGAAGAGACTGTTGAAGTCGTAAAGGAAGCACACTGGCTTTATAGTAAGTTTGGTAAAGGAAAGTACGAGGATATTCTTGGACTCTGCAAGATTGCCGACATCGAAACAATTGAGAATAAAGGCTGGTCATTAACACCAGGAGCCTATGTTGGTGTAGCACCGATGGAAGATGATGGTGTTGATTTTGAAGAAAGAATGGCAGAGATTCATCAAGATCTTCTTTCATTACAGGCAGAGAGTAATGGTTTGATGGATACCATCTCACAGAATATGAAGGAGATGGGATTATGAGTTATAAACAAGAAAAACTAGAAGATTATATTGAAATATTGTCTGGTTTTGCCTTCAAAACGAGAGATTTTGCAGAGCGTGGTATACCTATTATTAAAATTAAAAATATTAGTCCACCTGAAGTAACACTTGAGGATATAACTTATGTTTCAGAGGATGTCGCTGAAAAACAAAAGAAGTTTTTATTAAGCTATGATGATGTTCTTATTGCAATGACAGGATCGCATATCAATCAATGGGCTTCGGTTGTAGGAAGAGTAGCAAGAGTAAAGTATTATGATAAATCACTTTTAAATCAACGTGTCGGTAAAATTACGCTTAAAGAAAATGCACAGGCAGATTTGACATTCATATATTATTTTTTGTCACAGGACAGAGTGAAAATACAATTAGCAGCAAAAGCAGGTGGAGCTGCAAATCAGGCAAATATCAGTCCTTCAGATATAAAAGGATTACTATTCCCATGCCCAGATTTAGATAAGCAAATTAAAATTGCTGGAATACTGAAAGCCTATGATGATTTAATTGAAAATAATAAAAGGCAAATCATACTTCTGGAAGAGGCAGCACAGCGCCTGTACAAGGAATGGTTTGTTGATTTGAGATTTCCCGGATATGAGAATTGTAAAATTGTGGATGGAGTTCCAGATGGATGGACCTACAAAAAAATATTTGATTTAGGAGAAATCATAACTGGAAAAACACCTTCTACCTCTAAAGAACAGTATTATGGAGGAAATATTCCTTTTGTAAAAATACCTGATATGCATGATTGCGTTTTTCCTATAACTACAGAGGTGTCATTAACTAATGAGGGTGCAAATACGCAAAAGAATAAGTATATTCCAAAGAATGGAATCATGGTTTCTTGTATTGCAACAGTTGGTTTGGTTAATATTGCAATTGAACCATGTCAAACAAATCAGCAGATTAATTCTATTATTTTAAATAATGAACAAGATTTATATTATGTATATTCATCAATGAAACGGCTGAAAGAATTGCTAGAGGGTGTTGGTAGTAATGGGGCAACAATGACTAATGTAAATAAAACTAAGTTTGGAAAACTTGAAGTGGTATATCCAAATGATGAACTTAGAAAATTATATTACAATTATTGCAAACCGATATTTGAAAAGATATATGCATTGAGCAGAAGCATTAAAAAATTATCTCAGGCAAGAGATTGTTTATTACCCAAACTTATGAGCGGAGAAATCGAGGTGTAAAGTATTTTGAAGGATTTCGAATACAAAGATTATTTTGATGCCAGATTATGTTTCCATGGCGATGAAGAGAAAGTTGTCGCCATACTGGATTCTTATGCTCAAAATCAAATTGATTTGACAAATATAAACAAAGTATTTGAGCTTTATCATACAAAATTATTTTTCGAAATCGTTTCTGAAATCCCTAGGTGGACGGAAGAAAAATATAGTGAGTACAAAAGAGAAACATTGAAATTAAATAATGTTGTTCATGAGTTTTTCAAGTCAATTACAGAGGATAATATTGTCGCAATTTTTGATGAATGCTATGTGAGTTATTGGGACGACTTTAGAGATTTCTTTTATAAGTTTAAGACTTACACATGTATTTCCCCAAAAAAGATATGTGATGTATTAAAAGGGCTTCATTGGAATACGTTTCAAATATTGCAGGATAAGTCGTTTGTTGAATACTTTGACAAAGAAATTACACTTTTGCTTGAAGAGCAGACATATGGTTTACACTTTATTGTTTCTCATTATTTAGAGGAACATGAGAAAGAACAAAAGGTATATATTCCAAAGAGTTTTACCATAGATAAAAGAGTTAAGTTGATAGAGGATTACCTTAAGGGAGAAGATGTTAATCCTAATATCTTGCAGCTTATCATAAATGCTAAACTTACTTCGGAATTACCTATAAGTCCTAAAATGAAAAAAATAGCAGACCAGAGAAATACAGAATTTTGGAATAGCAATAAGTCTGCATTTACATATAAATATGGATTTGGCGTGTCATTCGGTCCATATGAGAAGGTAAAGAATATTCGAAATGAAAATGGAAATTGGATATTAGAATATGATACTGGATGGATAGAAAACAATACGGACTATCCAACGTTACTTAATAATTTCATATATTTGTTTGAATACACTGATAGCCAGGCTAGATGTACTTATGTATTAAATAATTATGGTAAAAGTGTCTTTACGGATCTCTTCTCAATCAGAGGTAAAGGAATGTATAAAAAGGGAACAGCATTTGATATGATGGAATCTTTGGCTGATATTCAAATGGCGGGATATGTTAATCAATTGAGGAATCTTAAAATTAATATAGAGGACATAATAAAGTGGTTTTTTGAAAGTTACTTAGCTGAAGAATTTGGAATTAAGTATTTTACATGTAATATGCCAAAGCCAGAAGACAGCATTTTAAGTAAATGTAAAACACTAGCATCTGCTATTGATGGTGTACTAAGCAAATACAAAATGTTCTGTGATGATGGAGAAATAGATTTGGATTTACTTAGGTATATTACTGATTCACCGCGAATAAAAGATGTCCCTAGTTTGATTAAGAATAAATATTGTTATGCAAACAGTGATACTATCATTAATGAAATGAACTTTATGTTTTCTGATCAATGCATGCTCTCATATACAGAAAAGACAGGATCAAAATATGATAATTTTGTTCAACTTGTTTTGGATGAAGAAATAGGGATTGCAGATTGTCAACCATATAATCAAGAATCCATAAAATGGTTGATTGAAAGAGGAGTAATATATCTTGAAGATGAAGTTATTAAATGCCAAGAAGAAAGAGTATTTCTATTAAAAGAACTTTATGAGAAAAATGTGATTTCAATGCAGTATATGAAATCTCCAATACTTAAAGAATTGATTGCTAAAGGAGAAATCGTAACTGACAATAAACTGTTAACCAAACCGGAATATCAATACTTTGACTATTTATTAAATAATTCTGAGTTTAGCGATGGAAAAGCTATCAGAAATAGATATATACATGACTCAATCATCACTGACGAAAAAACTATGACTATGGATTATTATATCTTGTTAAAAGTTATGATAATGATAATTATAAAGATAAATGACGATTGTTGTCTTAATGAGATGATAAATGAGGAGGGCGATTTCTATGAGCTATGATTACTCAGAAAACATACTTGTGCAAGAAAGCGCAGGGCATCTGCTTGCTGATGAACTTGGGTGGCAGGTAGAACTTGCTTATAATCAGGAAGTCCTTGGCGCAAACGGAACTTTTGGAAGAAGCTCCTACAAGGATATTCTTTTGGCACGTTATTTTCATAAGGCTCTCCGTACGCTTAATCCTTGGATTACAGATGATCAGGTGATAGAAGCCCAGAACACCTTTGAAAAGCATCTTTCCTCCGCATCATTGATGCAGATCAATGAAGAAAAATATGCATATATTCGGGATGGAATTCCGGTTACAGAGAAGAAGCCAAATGGTCAGACTGAAGAAAAGAGAGCAATGATTATTGACTTTCTGCATCCGAATGATATGGAGAGAAATCATTTTCTAGCCGTTAAAGAAATGAAAATTTATGGTGACCTTTATCGCCGCCGGACTGATATTGTTGGTTTTGTAAATGGGCTTCCCCTACTTTTCATTGAATTAAAAAAGAACTCTGTGAATGTGCAGAATGCGTATACAGACAATTACACAGATTATCTGGACACCATTCCGCAGTTATTTTATTATAATGCATTCTTGATGTTATCCAATGGTGTGGAAGCTAAGGTTGGTACATTAGGCAGTAAGTATGAATTTTTTCATGAGTGGAAGAGACTTTCCGAGCAGGAGCAGGGCTGTGTAGCTCTGGAAACAATGCTGCGTGGAATTTGTAAGAAAGAGAACTTCCTAGATCTTCTGGAGAACTTTATTCTCTTTGATCATTCTGGAGGCAAAACAGTTAAAATACTTGCGAGAAATCACCAGTATTTAGGTGTAAACGAAGCTGTCAGGGCTTATGAGGCACGTAAGCTGAATAATGGTAAGCTTGGTGTGTTCTGGCATACACAAGGCTCCGGCAAGAGCTATTCCATGGTTTTTCTGTCTCAGAAGATTCGAAGAAAATTTACAGGATCGCCTACTATTGTGGTGCTTACAGACCGTGAAGAACTGAATTCACAGATTTCGGATACTTTTGAAAACTGTGGGTTATTAGGCAAAACGAAGGCATCCAAGTTTATAGCAACAAGTGGTGAGGATCTAATCAATAAGTTAAAGGGAAATCCGAGCTTTATTTTTACTCTCATACAGAAATTTAATAAGAAGGTGGACGAGCCAATCATTCCGGATCACGACATTATTATCATGTCTGATGAAGCTCATAGGAGTCAGTATGGAGTTTTTGCTGACAATATGGTGGAATTGCTGCCAACTGCTTCAAGAATTGGATTTACTGGCACACCGCTTCTTTCGAATGACAATATTACTGAGCGAACTTTTGGTGGATATATTTCCATTTATGACTTTAAGCGTGCGGTAGAAGATAAGGCAACTGTCCCACTATATTATGAAAATCGAGGAGAAAAGATTTTAGATATCAATAATCCGGATATTACGGACAAAATTCTTGATGCCATTGAAGCAGCAGATCTTGATCCGGAGCAGGAAGAGAAGCTGGAGCATGAATTTGAAAAGGAAATTCATTTGCTTACTGCTGAACCGAGACTTAAGTCTGTAGCCAGAGATTTTGTTTCGCATTACTCTGATCTGTGGACCAGCGGTAAGGCGATGTTTGTATGCCTGAATAAAGTTACCTGTGTGCGCATGTATAACTCTGTGCAGAAATATTGGCAGGACGACATCAAGGCTTTAGAAAAGCAAATACAGACCGTATCACAGCAGGAAGTTCAAGAACTGGAGAGAAAACTGAAATGGATGAAGGAAACGGAGATGGCAGTTGTTATCTCGCAGGAACAGAATGAAATTCAAACCTTCAAAAAGTGGAATCTGGATATCAAATATCATCGTGAAAAGATGGAAAAGCGGGAGTTGGATAAGGAATTTAAGGATAAAGACAATCCGTTGAGAGTAGTATTTGTCTGCGCAATGTGGCTTACCGGTTTTGATGTGAAGTGTTTGTCATGCCTGTATTTGGACAAGCCACTTAAGGCACACACTCTTATGCAGACCATTGCCCGGGCAAACCGCGTGGCAGAAGGCAAGAGTAATGGTCTTATTATTGACTATATAGGTATTGTAAAAGCATTGCGAAAAGCACTTGCTGATTATACCGCTAATGTAGGTGGTGGAAGTACGGACCCGATGATTGACAAGGGTAAACTGATAGAAAGAGTGCTTGAGACAATTGCAGCGGCTGATGAATTTCTGGATTCAAAAGATTTCGACTTGGATGATCTGGTATATGCAAAGGATTTTGCAAAGATTTCCTTACTACTGACAGCGGCTAATGCAGTATCCGACTCTAGGGAATCAAAGAAGCAGTTTATGACATACGGCAATGAACTTAACCGCATGATGAAATATCTGGATCGTGATAATATTTCAAAGGCAGACCGTGAAAGAAAAGATGCCATAATTGCCATTGTTGATGAATTAAAGAAAAAGAAGAAGCATGTTGATAATACAGATTTAATGGTGCAGATTAACGGAATTCTAGGTGATTATATCATAATTGAAAGAGCAGCGGATGATTGTGGATTTGCAAAACGTTTTGATATCAGTAAAATTGACTTTGATTTATTGCGGAGAGAGTTTGCAAAAGTTAAAAAGAAAAATCTGGCATTCATGGATTTGGATGAATTGATTCAAGTCAGGCTGGATGCCATGATGAAGGAGAATCCTCGCAGAGTGGATTATTACATACGATATCAGCAGATTATTGAGGAATATAATTCGGAACAGGATAGGGCCAATATTGAAAAGACATTTATGGAACTGATGAATCTGGCAAATTCCATGAATGAAGAGGAACAGCGCTATGTCCGTGAAGGCTTCAGCAGCGATGAAGAACTTTCCATGTATGATATGCTTTTTGATGAAAATCTGTCCAAGGAGGACATCAAGAAGATCAAGAAGGTTGCTGTAGACTTGTTAGATAAGATTAAGGCAAAGATATCAGAACTTGATCATTGGACAGACAAGCAGGAGACCAAGGCTGAGGTAGACACACTGATTGGAAAGATTCTGTGGGAAGAACTGCCGGAGAGTTATTCGGACCAGAGAATATTTGAATATCGCAAGTTGATATTTGAGTATGTGTTTATGAGATATAAGCAGGTGGCGTAAAGATTGAAACAGGAGGATTTATGGAAGAGAAGAGAGTTTGGGGCATCCATACAATGGATGACAATATGTTTTTACATGGGAATAAGATCGCAATAGGATGGCCGGAAATGGGAGACTTATCTAGGCTGAATAATTCACGAGATGCGTTCAAGGCGGCATATGCTGAGGCGTATCCTGATGCAAAACCAGGTTCGATACCTACTTGTGCAGGAATGCTTTATCGATTTGTTAATGAAGTGCAGGTTGGAGACTATATTGTATTTCCATCCAAGCTTGATCGTATAATAAATATTGGTGTTGTTGAGAGCGAGTATAAATATGATGGAACGGAGAATGATTATGTTCAGCAACGTGATGTAAAATGGCTGAAGCATATTCAGAGAACATCATTTTCTCAAGGAGCATTATATGAGATTGGATCTGCATTATCTTTCTTTGCTGTAAAAAATTATGCTGATGAGTTTCTGTCGGCATTGGACAAAAATTTTAAGAAAAACATTTCGGATGAAACAGAAGACGAAACGGTTGCAGTGACAGCTGAAGAAATCAAAGAATCCACAACAGATTATGTACTTAAAGAGCTTAGCAAGCAGGTGAAGGGATATCCTTTTGAGGAAGTTGTGGCGAATTTACTACAGGCAATGGGATATAGGATTAAGCTATCAAAGCAAGGCGGAGATCATGGCATAGATATTATTGCTTATAAAGATGAGCTGCCGCCAAGAATAGTGGTCCAAGTGAAGAGTGTTAATTCTGCGATTCAGGAGGATCGTATCCAGGCATTAAAGGGACTTATGCATGAAGGTGATTATGGATTATTTGTAACGCTTTCTGATTATACGAAGAATGCAAAGAAATTCTTGGAGGATAATCCGAGAATTCGCGGTATCAATGGACCTGAGTTTGTTGGGCTGTTCTTGAAATATTATAAACAATTGGATGATAAGTACAGAGATATGATTCCACTGAAGGAAGTTTTTATCCCTGTACCGAAAGAATAAATTATATAGACTTGAGATGAAGGATAATGAAGAGTTTGTGGCTTTGTAAATCGAGGGGGGTCCAGCGTCCTTTAGTTTGAGTTTAACTGTGGAGGAAAACGATGATTGGAGAGGAAATTTTTGACGGAATTGAAAAACCAGAGAATTGGCCAGCGAATGCTAAAGAATGTGAGCTTGAGAATATTTATATATCACTAAAAAAATTCATCAAGGATCCGTCATATAAAAACAAAGAGGTACTTGTTGCGTTAGCTGATAATTATGATTTGAATCAGGAGTCGCTATTAGGATTATACAGGTATTCAGAATATGAAGTTACAATGATTAATTTTCTTTTTATTCACGCAACTGCTATGAACTGTAATGTACTCAAAGCTTACCTTTATGAACATGTAGGTTTGCTTGGACGATTGCAGAAGAATGTTGCATATATGGGATTAGGAGATAAGCTAGAAATCAATTATTTTGAAAAGTTGCTACCTTCGTTAAAACTATATTATATATGTTATCTGAATTTTACTGTTGATAAGGATATGGATTTTGCTGATAAAATCATGCAGGTTATTGGGGAAGCACTGGTAAATATAGATGATGAAAATTTATTCTATCTTACCCATGCATTCGTTACCATGATGAATGATATTAGTTACTTTGAATGCAAAAAAAGAAATTTTATATGGGCTTTCTCTCGATCAGAATTATTAAAGTTATTTGAGTTGGAGGCAAAATTAGTATCAGATATTGGCGAACACCCAATGGAACGCCCGCTTAAGGGAGTTCTTATGACTACAATCAGCAATTTTATACTTAAGTCCCGGTATGACTATAATTCAGATTTTGTTGCCAAATATATTTCTTCCGAGGTTGCGTTAAAAAGCATTTCTAATCATGAAATATGGATACGAGAGACAACACTTCTAAACGACAGTAGAGAAGAAAAAGTAATTCCTGAATTATTCCAAGATATAACTTGGATGCAAACAGATTGGGCTAAGAATATTGAGTTTACTAGGACTAGACACTACTATGTATCGTCTTTTTGTAAAAACTATGATGATGATACTATGAAAAAAAAGTATGGAGAATGTGTATATGGTTACAAAAATGACAGACTCGTAGAACTGTTAGCTCCAATTCATTTAGGGCACAATGAAGAAGAACAAACGTATCCGGCCTTTTCGCAAGTTATTGCATTTGATGTCTTATATGATAAAGAAATGGCAAAAGAAGAGATTCTTTTCTTGTGCAAAATAATTTCATTATTCAAAATGGATGATTCTGAGAAACATGATTTCCTTGAAGAAATAATGCAATATTGGATTCTTTCGGTTAAGGACGAAAACTGGGAAGAAGAGCGCGAGCGTAGGTATGTCATATTTATGTATGATGGATATGATTATATAGATATAGCGTATCAAGAATCAGATTTTTTGAAAGTTAAAACTACTATTTTTCTTCTACCAGACTTTATTTTAGGTAATAATCCGGCAAAATATCAGATAAGAGCATCACTAGATAATAAGAGACAAGCCACAGCTATAAAAGATTATGATCTATGCCCAGTTTGCCTTTCCGCAGATTTTGATAGTGTATTAGATGCTCCATGTATCTGTAAGATTTGTGGCAATGGTGAGGTAAATAGAATTAAAATACAAGGAACTGCAAAGAGGATATAATAATGAATACAATAGGTATCGACTGGAATGAAGTGATTTTGTTGGTTATAGGTGCACTTGTCGGAATTTGTAGTAGTGTGGCAATGATATTTATCCAAAATATAAATGAAAAGTATGGAAAAATGTGCATATATACGAAATTTAATTGTCTAAAAAATATGGGGAGAGAAGGCTGGGGAATATATGACAATCCAGAGGGAGGGTTGACTTTTCTCATACCAACAATCTTTGAAATAGAGAATACATCTAAGAGAGCTCGTATTATGAGAGATGTTACTTTGGTTCTGATGAAAGAAAACAAAGTTGTTGCCAAGATGATCCAGATTAATTATCTTCAGACTACATCTAAGAATAATTCTGAAATAACGCATGAAGAAGAACATTATTATGGTGACACTAATGGATCGTATTCATTTGTCATTGAACCAACAAGCATAAAAAGAGAGAACTGTGTTTATCTGTATAAAATTTCCTATGAGGACACAGAAGCTATGTCATTTGATACAATTGCTCTTCAGTACTTTGATGAGAAAAATGTTTTGAAGACATGTCGAGTTAGAAAATATGCTGGTTGGCAAGTAAAGAATAATGCTGTTGATAATGATTGGACTTATGTAGAACACGAAATAAAGGTCAAGTAAGTATCCCTTAGGATCTAAGGGCGCACTTCTATACCTATCTATTGGCAGGTATTGGTGCGCCTTTTCTCATCCGAAAAGGAATTGCGAGAATTCTCCCGGACAAGCCTTCGCCTTGTGATTATTTTTTCTTCCGGCCACGGCCGTTGCCTTTTACTGGCTTGCATAAATCTGAGTAGCGTTGCAGGATATCGGTAAAGGTCTTGAATTCATAAGGATCCATTTTCGTAAAATTAATTTTGAAAAGTTTACTGTACATAATCATCTGTGCCTGAGTGGCATTGTCTGTTTTCTTGAGTTCTTCAAAAGTACCAAGCATATCTTCAATCAGAGTAATCGGATCTCCGGTATCAGAATCCTTTTCATGAGTGGCTCTTAAATCTTTTGCAATTTTCGCAAAATCATTTCCAAGCAGATTATTAAAATAATTGTCTTCATTAATGGAAGCGGCAACCAAGGTTTTCATATAATGGTCACTGTCAGGAATACCATTATTTTGTAACCGGAGCCTGGTCTGCTCAATCATGGTATTCATATTTCGAATCTGCATCCCAGCCAGATTGTCAACATATATTTCAAGGTCGGAAAGGAAGTTCGTAAATTCCGGATGCTTTATCATTTCGCATATTAAACGCACATTCAGTTTACCACTTTTTATTAAATCTATGGTGGTATCATCTAAGCCTAATTCATCTACTGGGAAGGAATGATGTTCACGATTTTCTGTAAGCCCCAATAAATAATCAGAAGAGACACCATAAAAATCAGCCAAAATTACAATTGCTTTATGTGTGATTTCTTTATAGTCATCTGTTTCATAATTGCCGAGGGCGGCTCTGGATAATCCGGTTTGGTCTGACAGTTCTTGTAAGGACAACCCACGTTCAATTCTTAAATCTTTCAATTTTTCCTGTATTGATAATTTACACTTCAAAATCTATTTTCCCCCAATGTAATCAATAGTGCATTCTTAAATGTATATAACAAAAATTATATTAGAACAACAGTTCGAAATAAAGTACTATTTCTAAAAACATGGATATTTTTATTTTTCAGTAGTATTTCCTACTTTTTGGATATACGGGATAAGGCCTGTGATTTTGAGAAAATCAGTTTATGACAACTGAATGAGCATTCCAAATCACTACTGTATCGGGGAAGCTAAGCGATGATCTGTAAAGACAGGGAGCGAGCCAAGAACGTGATAACGGCACAGTTCAAAACAGTCTATGAGGCTAAAGAACCCAGAGGTTACCTGCCAGGAATTGATTTGGGGAGATGACAAAGAACACGAACAAAATGAAATGTGGGAGGAAATACAGATGACAGAAAACAAGAATCTTGAAGAACTTCGAAATGAGTTGGAACAATCAAAACAGGAGAAGATCCAGCTGGAGCATCAGATCCAGAGAAAGAAAAATCAGCTTTCCTATCGGGAAAACTTTAGCCGTAAGGAACGCAGCCACAGATTGATTGTTTGTGGAGCTATCTTCGAAAAGTATTTTCCAGTGGTGAAAGATTTATCGGAAAAAGAATTGAGCGAGGTATTAAGTTCTGTAAATGTTACAGCATTTGGCAGGGAACTTGATAGAGCTATTGAACAGATGCGAAAGGAAGTGACTGAGTAATGGCATTATATCATTTCCATGTATCAAGGGTGCTTAGAAGCAGAGGACAGTCCTCTGTTGAATCAGCAGCTTACCGAGCTGGTGAGAGATTAGAAGATCGATATTATGGAAAAATTGCTGACTACACTGCCAAAGGTGGTGTGATTTGTAGTGAAATTTTAGCTCCGGACTATGTTCCGGAGCCTTTTCATAATAGAGAGTATTTGTGGAATGCGGTGGAAGAAATCGAAAAGCATCCCCAAGCTCAGTTGGCATATAGCTTTGATTTTGCATTGCAGAATGAATTTTCTCTTGAAGAAAATATTACAATTGCAAGACAGTTTGTACTGGAGAATTTTGTGGCAAAAGGAATGATTGTTGATATGGCAATTCATGATCCTGATAAGGGTGAAGGTATACCTAATCCCCATGTGCATGTAATGTGCCCAATCCGTCCGCTGAATGAGGATGGCACTTGGGGAGAAAAACAAAAGAGAGAATACTTATTTGATTTGGATGGAAATCTTATCTTCGATGACTACGGAAAACAAAAGTTCAATGCAGTACCCACAACAGATTGGAACAGACCGGAGGTATTAGAGCAATGGCGAAAAGCATGGGCAGACTTGGTAAATTCAGAATTTGAAAAACGTGGGATGGAGAGCCGGATTGATCACAGAAGTTATGCGGAACAGGGTGTTGACTTGATTCCACAGATCCATGAAGGTCCGCATGTGAGAAAAATGGAAGCAAAGGGATTTGTTACAGAAAAGGGTGAATTGAACCGTTGGATTAAGGAAATCAACCAGGGGATTATCACTCTTTCAAAACATCTTAAAGACATTGTTTCTAATATTACAGAGCTTATTCGATTGATTGCTGAAAAAGAATCAGAACCACAACAGCTGGATCTTGCAAGGTACATTAATTCCTATTTTGTGAAAAAAAATGAAGTGGCAAGTACATTTTCTTATGGCAGGCAGAAAACAAAAACTACGAATCTGAAAGTACAGGCAAATGTAGTAAATTATCTTTTGGTAAATCAAATAACTACATTGGAAGATTTTCAACTATATGTTGCAAAGAAGTAAATGGATATTCGTACACTGAACAAATCAATGAAAACAAAGTCTGTCAGAATGAAAGAGCTTAAAGATTTGATTCGATACGGAGAATGGTATAGAGATGCACAACCAGTATTAAGGGAGATTTGTTCTATCAAGAATGTCAAGAGAAAAACTGCAATTAAGTCTGAAAATGATCAGTTGCTTCGTAGATATCATATAGCAAAGCGCATCTTATTCGAGGAGAAGCAGATTGACAAGGTGGATGTTAGTCGATGGAAGAAAGAATTGACATCTATTCAGGATTCTTATCAGGAAGAATATGCTGCTTATAAAGAATTGTTAGCAGAAACAAAGACTATGCGTGACATCAATCGATATATTGATGATGCAATCCGTAGCACGAATCCAAGAAAAAAGGAGGAGCCGATTCGATGAATATATTTGAAACCGTAAGAAATAATGTGAAAGCGATTGATGTGGAGATTATGGTAGGTTTTCGACCAAATCGAAGCAAAATGATATGTTGTCCGTTTCATAATGACAGACATCCAAGCATGAAGGTAGATCAGAGGTATTATTGTTTTGGTTGTGGTGCTAAAGGAGATGCTATAGACTTTGTGGCAAATTATTAAGGTCTTAATCTAAAGGAGGCTGCTGAAAGAATTGCTTCTGAATTTGTGCTTTTTTATGATAGTACGCGATATTCGAATTGTTTCACAAAGCAAGAAACCCCAAAGAAAAGTGAATATCAGATTTGGATGGAACAGAAGAGAGAACTGTTTGCACAGCTTTCAAAACTTCATGAGAAATTGCGACAAATGAAAATAGAATATGCACCAATGGATAGAGAGGATTCTACATGGAGTCCCCTTTTTGCTTTGACGGAAAAAGGATTCAACTATGTGGATTATTTATATGATTACTGCTTGTTTGAAGCTGCTGATGGCGAATTAAAAGAAAAATACGAAGAATTGAGAAAGGAGCTTAAGAGAATTGAAAAAAGAGTTTATGACACCGAATCAGGAGATAGTGGATCAGATGTTGGACAAGTCGGAGAAAGGATGGCCGTATAACACTATTGAAAACGCTAAAGTGATTTTAGAAAATGATGAACTCTTCAAGGAAAATATTCGAGACAATTTGTTTCGTGATCGGATTGAACTCTCCGGTCAGATGCCTTGGAGCAGAACTTACCTTGATGTAACGGACAAAGATGATATCCATATCAGGCATTATATAGAAAAATACTATCACTTCCGTAATGATAAGGCGCTTCGGGATGCTCTGCAAATTGTGGCTACCGAGAATGAGTATCATCCGGTAAGGGAGTATCTGCTTTCTCTAAAATGGGATGGTGTGGAGCGAGTAAGGTATGCATTAAAACATTTTCTGGGAACAAACGGAAGTGATTATGAATATGAATGTCTAAAGTTATTTATGCTGGGAGCCATAAGCAGAATCTTTGAGCCAGGATGTAAGTTTGAATATATGCTTTGCCTTGTTGGAGGTCAGGGAGCTGGAAAATCTACTTTTATCCGGTTCCTGTGCCTGAATGACAGGTGGTTTACAGATGATATCAAACGGCTGGACGATGAGAAGGTTTATGAGCATCTTGCAGGACATTGGATTTGTGAGATGGCAGAGATGCTTGCTGTATTGAACACGAAATATAATGAAGCAACTAAGGCATTCCTTAGTAAGCAATATGATAATTATCGTAAGCCATATGGAACCAGGGCAGAAGATATTCCAAGACAGTGTGTCTTTGCAGGTACTTCCAATGTGGTGAATTTCCTGCCGCTTGACAGAAGTGGGAACAGAAGATTTCTGCCCATCATGTGTGATGCTTCCAAGGCAGAGGTTCATATTCTGGAGAATGAGGTAGCATCTCGAAAATATATTGAACAGATGTGGGCGGAGATGATGGTCGTATATGATAACGGAAAAGTCAGATTGAAGCTTCCGAAAGAAATGGAGAAGAATCTGATTGAGTATCAGAGACCATTCATGCAGGAGGACACATGGACGGGGCTTATTCAGGAATGGCTGGATCATACCACCAGCGATGTGGTCTGTGTGCATCAAATCTACAATGAGGCTTTGAAAGAATTTGGAAAGCCAAGAAACAGTGAAGCTAGAGAAATCGGTCAGATTATGAATGGCACCATTTCAGGATGGAAAGCTTATCCCAATCCACGCAAGATTCCGGGCTATGGGAAGCAGCGAGGCTGGATGAGGGTGGAAACAAACCCCGGAAACAAAGTGCAAACATTTATTCCGGTGGAGGGAACGCAGATGGAGATTCCTTTTGAAAGCTGATAATAAGGGGATTTTGGGGAATTTATCGTAGTTGGATTTTAATCGAAAAAGATTTTAAAACTCTGTTGCCGGACTTTATTGCCGGCAGTGGGGAGAATGGAGGAAATAATGAATCAGATAATTATGAATATGGAGACCAGTATGTCACCAGCAAAAGTACCAGTGATTGTGCCATTGGCATATCAGGCAATGGTATGTTTGCAAGAGAAAATCAATCAAGCTAATTCTATGGTGGTTAGATCTACAAAAGGTAACTCTAAAAGGGAAGAGGACAGGATCCCATTGTGGAATCGATATTCGCTTAGTATTCCGGAGGCAGCAAAGTACTTTGGAATTGGAGAGACTAGGATTTATCAAATAGTAGCTGAACATCCAGGGGCGGATTTTATTCTGGAAATTGGCAGCCATGTTAAGATCAAGAGAGTTTTGTTTGAACGATTTCTGGATGCTGCCAGCTGTGTGTAAAGTGAGAAATATAGCTGAAAGATAATGCATTGTCAAATACAATTCTGCCATGAAAAAACGGCAAAAATATCAAAAGTTGTGTGCTTTTGGACTGTTCTATGATAGAATCATATTTATCGAGGGCAGTCCTTTTTGTTTTGTGAAAGGAGTGTCTATTATGTCAAATAAGAGAAAGGATAATAAAGGCCGTGTACTACATAACGGCGAGTATCAGCAGTCAAATGGTCGCTATCGTTTTAAGTATTATGATGGCACCGGCAAGGAAAGATATTTATACAGTTGGAGATTAGATAAGAATGATAGGATGCCGGAGGGAAAGAGGCAAGGACCATCCCTCAGAGAGCAAGAGAAGGAACTTCAGATTAATCAGTTCAGTCGATTTTCTTCTGATGGCGGAAATCTTACAGTGTTGGAATTGGTTCAGCGTTATACTGCAACGAAGGTAGGTGTAAGAGAATCAACGAAGGCGGGATATCAAACAACTATTAATTTTTTAGAAAAGGATCCATTTGGTCAGAGGCGCATTGATTCTATTAAAATTTCTGATGCGAAGCTGTGGCTGATTTCCCTGCAACAGAGACAGGACAAGGGCTATAGCACCATTCATACAATCAGAGGAATATTGCGACCGGCTTTTCGTCAGGCTTATGATGATGACATGATTCGTAGAAACACGTTTGATTTTGAATTGGCTACAGTTATTGTTAATGATAGTGTGACCAGAGAAGCTATCACCAGGGATCAGGAACGTAAATATCTGGAATTTGTCAAACAGGATAAACATTTTAGCAGATACTATGAAGGTATCTATATTCTGTTTAATACTGGGCTGCGAATCTCAGAATTTGTAGGATTGATAACAAAGAATATTGATTTTAAGAATCATAAAATCATTGTAGATCATCAGCTCATCCGCACTTCAAAGATGCAGTATATGATTGAAGAGCCAAAGACGGAAAGTGGAATTCGGGAAATACCAATGTCAGAAGAAGTGGAGAAAGCATTTCGGACGATTGTTGACAGAAGAAAGAAGCCGAAGATTGAGCCAATCATTGATGGCTATTCCGGTTTTCTGTATCTTGACAAGAATAATATGCCTATGGTAGCACTCCATTGGGAAAAGTATTTCCAGCACATCCTTGAGAAGTACAATGTAATTTACAAGGTACAGATGCCGAAGGTGACACCTCATGTATGCAGACATACCTTTTGTTCAAAGATGGCAAAGAGTGGAATGAATCCTAAGAGCTTGCAATATATCATGGGACATGCTGATATCAGCGTGACATTAAACACATATACGCATGTGAAATTTGAGGATGCAGAGGCGGAGATGAAGAGAGTTGCTGCAATTTAAATGTAGTAAATGAGGCAAAGGTGTAGGGGTATGTTTTGGTATTTGGACCCCCATTTGTACCCCTGATTTCTCAAAAACATGAGATTTTATGAGAAAATATGAGAGAATACATGATTTTGAAAAAGTTCCATAAAGCCTGTAAAATCAAGACTTGAGACGATATGAGAGGATATAAGAAATTATGATAAAAGTACTATTCATTTGCCACGGCAACATCTGCCGTTCTACCATGGCCGAAAGCGTCATGACCCACCTGGTGCGCCGGCATAATCTGGAAGATCAATTTGAGATCAACTCCGCCGCAACCAGCCGCGAGGAAATCGGCAATCCACCACATTACGGAACCGTCAGTAAATTACGTGAGGTTGGAATTCCTTTGGTCGCACATCATGCGGTACAGATGACGCGCAAGGACTATGAGCATTATGATTATCTGATTGGTATGGACAGTGCCAATATTTACAATATGACACGAATTGCCGGAGGTGACGCAGACAAGAAAATTCACAAGCTTTTACAGTTTGCCGGAATGGACCGTGATGTTGCCGATCCCTGGTATACCGGCGATTTTGATACCACATATCAGGATGTTATGATCGGTTGTGAGGCATTGCTTCAGTATATTATAAAATCAGAATACGCGGGTTCGGGAGCGTAAGTGATAAAATATCTCAATAGACGAAAAAACATGGAAGAATGAATATGGGAGGGTTATAATAAGTATCTGGTAATCACAAAAGTTTAAATCGTGATGGAGGTACAAAAAATGAATGTTTTTAAAGGAAAGAAAGCTAAAAATACAGGCTTGTTTGCAGCCGGAGTTTTGTTTGGAACAGCGGGCATCAAGATATTGACCAGTAAAGATGCTAAAAATATTTATACAAAATGCACAGCGGCTGTTCTCAGAGGAAAAGAATGTGTGATGAAAACCGTTACAAGCATTCAGGAAAATGCAGGAGATATTTATGCAGGAGCTCAGCAGATCAATGAAGATCGGGCAAAAGAAGAGCAGGAATTTGCAGATGAGAGCAAAAATGTCGAGGATAACTCGGAATTAGAAGAATAAAGCAATTGACAGACACCTGCAGGATATGCAGGTGTTTTCGTTATACTTTGATCAAAAAGGAAGGTTATCCAAAATGAGATTTCAGATCTTACATGAAATACAAGGACGTATGAGGATCCGCATTATGCAGAAATCGCTGACGGATGAGCAGGCGGATGCCTTGCAGTATGTGTTGAGTCAGCGTAAAGAAATTATCAGTGCAAAGGTTTATGAACGGACTGCTGATGTGGTGGTGCAGTACCATGGAAAGCGTCAGGATATGGTTCGGATGTTGCAGGAGTTAGCATTAGACAACCTTTCGGTTCCGCAGTCCGTGACTGAGCTTTCCGGTAGAGCGACCAACAGGGAATATCAGGACAAGCTTGCGGAAAAGATCATGCTCCGTATGGGAAGCAAGCTGTTTTTGCCATACCCGGTACGTTGTGTGATTGCAGCGGTCAAATCCGTAAAATATATCTGGAAGGGCTTGCAGTGTGCACTTAGCAGACGAATTGAAGTGCCGCTGTTAGATGGTATTGCTATTGGTGTATCAATCCTTCGCGGAGATATGGATACCGCCGGTTCGGTTATGTTCTTACTGGATATCGGTGAGATTTTGGAGACCTGGACGCACAAAAAGTCTGTAGACGATCTGGCGCGAAGCATGTCATTAAATATTAGCAAGGTTTGGATGCTTTCTGATGGTCAGGAAGTTCAGGTTGATCCGGACAATATCGTGGCAGGCGATATGATTGTTGTCCATATGGGCAATATGATCCCGTTTGACGGTATTGTCATTCGTGGAGAAGGTATGGTCAATCAGTCGAGTCTGACCGGTGAATCGATGCCTGTTGAAAAGAAAAACGGCGGCTATGTTTATGCCGGAACGGTGCTGGAAGAGGGCGAGCTTGTTGTTCAGGTAAAAGTGACCTCCGGTTCTACGAGGTATGAAAAGATCATTACTATGATAGAGGGGACGGAAAAGCTGAAATCCGGAATGGAGAGCAAGGCAGAGCATCTGGCAGACCGTCTGGTATTATATACTTTATTAGGGACAGGTGCCGTTTATCTGCTGACCGCTAATCCGACTAAGGCATTGGCTGTTCTGATGGTAGACTTTTCGTGTGCTTTAAAGCTTGCTATGCCAATCACGGTTTTGGCCGCCATGAAGGAGGCTAGCAGGCATCATACTACCGTCAAGGGTGGTAAATTCATGGAGCAATTAGCAGAGGCTGATACAATCGTTTTTGATAAAACCGGAACGCTTACCAAGGCTCAGCCGGTTGTACGGGATGTCGTTTCCTTTAATGGCGACAATCCGGATGAGTTGTTGCGTCTTGCTGCCTGCTTAGAGGAGCATTTTCCTCATTCGATGGCAAAGGCTGTCGTGCATGCGGCCAAGGAAAAGGGGCTGACTCACGAGGAAAAACATTCCAAGGTGGAATATATCGTAGCACATGGCATTTCATCGCAGGTGGATGGCGACAAGGTTATTATCGGAAGCTATCATTTTGTATTTGAAGATGAGGGCTGCAAAATTCCGGATGGAATGGAACAGAAATTTGAAAATCTTCCTATGGATTGTTCACATCTTTATCTTGCTATCCGCGGAGAGTTAGCAGCGGCTATCTGTATTTCCGATCCTATCAGGAAAGAGGCAAAAGATGCGATCAGTCTGTTGAGAAAACAGGGATTTACCAAGATTGTCATGATGACCGGGGACAGTGAACGTACTGCTGCAGCTGTTGCAAAAGAGATTGGTGTGGATGAATATCATTCAGAAGTACTTCCTGCTGATAAAGCAGCTTTTGTTGACAAAGAGCATGAGCTGGGCAAAAAAGTTGTGATGATTGGTGATGGTGTCAATGATTCTCCGGCGCTTTCAGCTTCGGATGTTGGAATTGCTATCAGTGACGGGGCTCAGATTGCGAGGGAAGTCGCGGACATTACGATTGAAGCCGATGATCTGTATGAGCTGGTTGCGCTCCGGTCGATCAGTCAGAAGCTGATCCGCCGGATTCATCAAAATTACAGAATGATCGTATTGATCAATTCGGCATTGATTGTTTTGGGAGTGGCGGGAATTGTGCAGCCGGCCACGGCTGCATTATTTCACAATACATCGACCATTGCGATCAGCATGAAAGGAATGAGCGGCTGGAAAACAGAGACACCGGGAATAAAAGAAGAGGAGAGAGAAGATGTCTGATTGCACATTCTGTGAAAATGAAATAGATTATCATGAGATTATAGACTGTATCACCTGTGCGCTGGATGCCAGAGATCCATACACGGCGGGGCATTCCGAGCGTGTCAGTGATATGGCTTTGATGGTCTGCCGGTTGATTGGATTAAAAAAGGACGATACATTAAAAATACACATTGCCGCACATCTGCATGATATAGGGAAAATTGGTGTTCCCGATCAGGTTTTAAATAAGAACGGAAAGTTGACGGATGAGGAGTTTTCATATATAAGAAAACATCCGCAGATTGGTGCTGAAATTTTGAGAAAATCCAATAAACTGAGTGAACTGTCGGATATCGTGCTGATGCATCATGAACGTTATGATGGAAAGGGCTATCCGCTTGGACGGACCGGAGCTGATATACCGATCGGAGCAAGGATTATCGCTGTGTGCGATTCGATTGATGCCATTACTTCCAATCGTTGCTACCGCAAGGCGCATGATTTTGATTATTGCTACCGTGAAATTGAAAAGAACCTCGGTAAAATGTATGACCCGATGGTAGGGCAATATGTTCTCGATCATTGGGATGAGGTAACTGGTGTTGTGCGAAAAAAATAGAAAATATACTGCGGTAAATAGCGCTGTTATACAGAAAAAAGTTTTTTTCGATTTATTTTAATTATTTTTTTATAAACTGCTTGACAAATACGTTGAAATCATTATATACTAGCAAAGCGGGTTGCGGAAAGCACCCTTGCACAAATGGGATCTTAGCTCAGCTGGGAGAGCATCTGCCTTACAAGCAGAGGGTCACAGGTTCGAGCCCTGTAGGTCCCATTTATATGGCGAGATAGCTCAGTTGGCTAGAGCATACGGTTCATACCCGTAGTGTCGAGGGTTCGAATCCCCCTCTCGCTACTATTTATGAAAAGCACGAAATCTTGTTGTGAGATATCGTGTTTTTTTATTGCTGTTTTATATCGTATAGATTTTTCTCTTGTATACATACCGGTAATAGATGATTTCGGCAAGTGCTGTGAGAAGCCATGAAAATACATATAAAAGATAGAGCGAAGGAATGGTATGGAAATAAGCAAATATCGTATAAATCCATGCTACACGGAATACGCATGATCCCATGATGACAATGACCATGGGAATAACGCTCTTGCCCAGGGCTCTTGCTGCAGCAATGGTATTATCCATAAACGCAGATACACAGTACGAAAATCCCATAATGGAAAGTCGTTTCATACCGGCATTTATAACAGCCGTATCCCTGGTGAACAGAGATAAAAAGGAAGGTCCGAAAAATACCAGTGTTATTCCCATTAGAAGTCCGATGCCGAATGCGTATAACAGGCATATAAAATAACTGTTTCGTATCCGGTCTCTTTTTCCGGCACCAAAATTCTGGCTCATAAAGCTGCCGCATGCAGTATAAAAGGCTGCCATCACATCATATACAAGGGTGTCGGCATTGGCTGCCGCCGCATTACCGGCTACCATGGTGGCATCAAAGGAGTTGATGCCCATCTGTACAAATCCGTTGGCAAAGTAAAAGACGACATTCTGCAGACCACAGGGGATGCCGAGCTTTAAAATGCGTTTTGTCAAAAAAACATCCGGCTGCAGTCTCTGAAGGCGCAGGGCATAGATATCTTTGCTGCGAAACAGTGAAAAGAGGATCAGTCCGGCCGATACATATTGGGAAATGATACTTGCAAGGGCAACGCCGGCGACATCCAGATGGCAGACGATGACAAAAAATAAGTTTAAAACAATGTTCAGCACACCGGAAATGCTTAAATAGCATAGGGGTTTTTTGGTATTGCCGATGGCGCTGTAGACAGCGTTGCCAAAATTGTAAATGGCAAGTGCCGGCATTCCGAGATAGTAAATCCGCAGGTATAATGCGGCTTTTGACAAAAGCTCGGGTTTTGTTTTTAAAAGGGACAGCATCCATCCGGAGAGACCGGTACCGCAGATTAACAGTAAAATGCCGATGATTGCACTTACAATGGCTGCAGAATGTACGACCTTGGAAAGCCCTTCTTTATCGTTTGCTCCGTAATAGAGTGCCACGAGCACATTGATGCCACCGGAGAGACCGATCAAAAAGCCGGTGAACATCATGACGAGAGTAGATGTTGAACCTACGGCTCCTAAAGAAATCGGACCGGAAAAGCGGCCGATGACCGCAAGATCAGCCATATTGAAAAGTACCTGCAATAAATTGGATAAAATAAGAGGGGTGCTGAAGATGAGTATTTTGTGAAAGAGATTTCCCTGTGTCAGATCATTTATTTTCTGTTTCATTTCATGAAATGCCTCGATTTTGAAAAAAATTTGGATCTGCGTCGATTTTGGGCGCGACACATATTCTAGCACAATTGGAAATTACTTTCTATAGAAAAGGAAGAATTGCTTTTTTTTATATAACGATTGTGCTATACTTGACTGGTATTTTTGATTTTTATCATTAGGAATAACATAGGAGGAAGAGTAATGGGTGGATTTTTTGGCGTAGCATCTAAAGAGAGCTGCACATTTGATTTGTTTTTTGGAACAGATTATCACTCACATCTGGGTACAAGAAGAGCCGGTATGGCGGTATATGGTGAAAATGGATTTTCCAAGGAGATCCACAATATTGAAAATACACCGTTCCGTACCAAGTTTGACAAGGAGCTTGCTGGTCTGGAAGGACGTTACGGTATTGGATGTATTTCAGATTATGAGGCACAACCGATACTGGTTCGTTCGCATCATGGCAGCTTTGCGATCACAACTGTCAGCAAGATCAACAATGCCGATGAGATTGTGGCGGAAATTTTAAAAGGCTCCACACATTTTTTTGAAATGAGCAACGGAGAGATCAACTCAACAGAGCTTGTTGCGGCACTGATCAATCAAAAGGACAATCTGATCGAAGGAATTCAGTATGCACTGGATACCGTTGATGGTTCGCTTTCCATGCTGATTCTGACACCTGTCGGTATCTATGCTGCCAGAGACAAGATGGGCAGGACACCGGTGGTGCTGGGCAAAAAAGAGGATGCAAGATGTGCCTGCTTTGAAAGCTTTTCCTATCTGAATTTAGGATATGAAAATGACCGGGAACTGGGCCCCGGCGAGATTGTGGTATTTGATGAAAAGAGCTGTCGGACACTGGTTGCACCGGGAGGCAAGATGAAGATCTGCACCTTCCTCTGGGTATATTACGGATATCCTTCTGCAAGCTATGAAGGTGTCAGTGTGGAAAAGATGCGTTACAACTGTGGCAAGCTTTTGGCAAGACGTGATAATGTAGACGTTGATGTGGTAGCCGGTGTTCCGGACTCCGGTACGGCACATGCAATCGGATATGCCAACGAATCCGGTATTCCGTTTTCACGTCCGTTTGTCAAATATACACCTACATGGCCGCGTTCTTTCATGCCGACGATCCAGCAGAAGCGTGATCTGATCGCCCACATGAAGCTCATTCCGGTACATGACCTGATCAAGGATAAAAAGCTGTTGCTGATCGACGACTCGATCGTTCGTGGTACACAGCTTAGAGAGACTACCGAGTTTTTATATGAAAGCGGAGCCAAAGAGGTCCATATCAGACCGGCATGTCCGCCTTTGTTGTTTGGATGCAAATACCTCAATTTCTCACGTTCCAAATCTGAAATGGAGCTGATCGCCAGACGTGTGATCCGGGAGCTGGAAGGCGAAGAGGTATCCAAGGAAGTGCTGCAGGAATATGCAGATCCGGACAATCCCAAATATCAGAAGATGGTAGATAAGATCTGTGAAAAATTAAACTTCACCTCTCTGCGCTATCATCGTCTGGATGATATGCTGGAGTCGGTCGGAATTGACCCTGATAAGCTCTGCACTTATTGCTGGAACGGCAAAGAATAAAATGTACATATCAAACGGTAATGATGTCATTGACATGATTGCCGTTTCTTATTGTAGTTTTTTCTTGCGAAAAACTATGATATAATAAGTACAATCGGCGAATGCTGATCATGATAGTTGCGAAGCAACGTAAAGCACGGAAAAAGCATTTGCCGGCATCCGGATTGTATGCTCAAAATGAGTATATGAAATCTGAGTTAAGAAAGGGAATTAGATATGGATGAACAGACACTCAAAGCAACCCAAAAACATTTTTCAAAGCTGGGAATTTCTTATGTGATCGGAACAATTCTGATCATTGCACTGCAGATCGGGATTGCATATGAAGGACCACTGCTGTTTTCGCAGTTATATGAAAAATACACATTTCTGTTTATGATGCTTCCGATGTATTTCATAGCGGTACCGATCATGATTCTTTTGATCAGGCGTGTACCGGTCGTGCAAAAGATCGAGCCTCGTAAAATTAGCGTAAAAGCCCTGTTCGGTTATTTTCTGGTCGCATATGCGGGTATGTATTTATCCAATATCGTCGGTAATGTACTGGCATCCGTAATTGCGGTGTTCAAACAGGGACAGGTACAAAACAGCATTGTACAGATCGCGGGCAGTAATGAGATATGGATGAATATTTTGGTTATGGTTATCTGTGCACCGGTTTTTGAAGAGCTTTTGTTTAGAAAGCTGATTATCGACCGCACAGTGCAGTATGGTGAAAAGCTTGCCGTTGTATTGTCGGCATTGATGTTCGGTTTTTATCATGGCAATATTTACCAGTTCTGTTATGCCTTTGTTTTAGGCTGTGTATTCGGCTATATCTATGTTAAGACCGGCAACGTCAAATACACCATTATCTTACATATGATGATAAATTTTCTGGGATCTATTGCCAGTATCATAGTCATGAAGGCCAGCGGATTGACAGAGCTTCTGAATGGAAGTATTACAGATCCGGCAGAGATGACCACTTATCTGATGTCACACCTTGGCGGCCTGGCTGTTTTCGCCCTTTATTTTCTTGTTATTATGGCATTGGTTATCGGCGGAATTGTTGTTATGGCAGTCAATGCTAAAAAAATATCATTTCTGCCCCCGGCAATACCGATTGGAAAGGGACAGACATTCAAGGCTGCAGTTGGGAATGTGGGAATGGCATCATTCTTTTTCATCTGGTTCGTATTTATTATCTACGCAACTGCTATATAAGGTTTTCCTTTATATGCCAGCTGGTTTACATAACAAATTCAATACGGGTTCATATATAATATGTAAGAAAATAGGGATAGGATAAAAAATATAAATCACACATCATAATATTTGAACGGAGGTTTTACAATGGAGAAAGCAGAATTAAAAAAGCTGATTGAAGTAGCAGCAGGAAGAAGAAAAGCAGACCTTGTTTTGAAAAACTGCAAGGTTGTCAATGTTTTTTCAGGAAGGATTGAGGAAGGCGATGTCGCAATCAGTGACAAATGGATTGCCGGTGTCGGTAAATATGAAGGCGAAAAAGAGCTTGATGCACAGGGCCGATATGCAGCCCCCTGCTATATTGACAGTCATATTCATATCGAATCATCTTATGTCTGCCCGGAAGAGCTTGGAAAGCTGTTGGTTCCGCACGGTACATCGACTATCATTGCCGATCCTCACGAGATTGTCAACGTATGTGGGATTAAGGGACTCGACTATATGATGGAGGCTGCCAAAAATACAGCTCTCGATATCAAATATATGCTGCCGTCCTGTGTGCCGAGTACACCATTTGAAAATGCAGGTGCCGTGATCAATGCACCCGAAATGGAAGAGCCTATTATGAGGGACAACATTCTGGGACTTGGCGAGTTTATGAACTCCGTTGGCGTGATTCAGTGTGATGATAGTGTGCTCGACAAGCTGATGGTTGCCAAAAAGGCAGGAAAACTGATCGATGGACATGCTCCGGCTACCTTTGGTAAAAATCTGAATGCATATTGTGCTGCCCGCATTCTGGCAGATCATGAGTGTGCAACCGTTGATGAAATGGAAGACCGTATTGATAACGGTATGTATGTATTGTTAAGACAAGGGTCTGCTTGTCACAACCTGCGCACCTTATTAAAGGGAGTGACCCCGGAAAACAGCCGCAGATGCCTGCTTTGCTCCGATGACCGCCAGCCCAAGACCATTTTGGAAGAGGGACATCTGGACAATCATCTGAAAATCTGCGTGGAAGAGGGCATTGATGCTGTTACCGCCATCCGTATGGCTACCTTAAATGCCGCAGAGTGCTTTGGCTTAAAAGATAAGGGTGCCATTGCTCCCGGCTATGCCGCAGATATTGTTCTGTTAAATGATCTGATTGATTTTAAGGCTGAGCAGGTATTTTTAGGTGGAAAGCTCACAGCAGAAGCAGGTGAATATTTACCGAAAGTAGAAAGATACAGCATTGATTCTGTAAAGGGAAGTGTGGTACTCAAAGACTTCTCGGCAGACAAATTCAAGATGCATTTAAAGAGCAACAAAGTCAATGTGATCCAGATTTTACCGGGCGGTGTGGTTACCGGCAAGACAACAGCTGAGATCAGGCTGGATAAGGATGGTGAATTTATTTACAATCCGGACGAGGATATTGTAAAGGTTGCGGTTGTGGAAAGACATCATATGACCGGAAATGTAGCCTGTGCTTTCTTAAAAGGCTACGGTCTTAAAAAAGGTGCTGTTGCAATTTCCATTGCTCATGATTCGCACAATATCATTGTAGCAGGAACCTCTGACGAGGAGATGGAGGCAGCAGTTCTGCATCTGAAAGAGCAGGAGGGCGGTATTGTTTTAGTAAAGGACAAACAGGTTATTGAAAGTATGCCGATGCCGATAGCCGGTCTGATGAGTGAAAAGAGTGGAGAATGGGTAAAGGATAAGCTGACATCTATTCACAATGTAGCAAGAAACGAGCTTGGTATTCACGGAGAAGTAGATCCGGTCATGACTCTCTGCTTTATGTCATTGCCGGTAATTCCTGATCTGAAGCTGACAGATGAGGGACTTTTCGATGTGACAAAGTTCAGCTTTATTTCGGTAGAGGCCGATGAATGAAAAAAATAATAATCTTAATGACCGGAGGTACCATTGCTTCCGTTTCGACGAAGCGGGGGCTTGTTCCGGACAATGAGGGGACACTGCTCTGTTATGATTACGGACGGGAAAAGGAAAAAAGATGTCCCGGAGACGGGCGTCTCTCACAACAGGTTTTGCTGGAGTGGAAAGAGGTTTTCAACCTGGACAGCAGCAATGTATCACCAACCGAGTGGAAACTTCTGGCGCAGGAAATAGAAGCTGTTTTTCAAAGTAAAGAATATGATGGGATTGTTGTTACGCATGGGACGGATACTATGGCATATACGATGGCCGGGATAAGCTTTTTGTTAAAAGAAGTTCCAATCCCGGTTGTGTTTACCGGATCCCAGCTGCCATTTGAGGCCGAGGATACGGATGCTGTCTGCAATCTGACGGATGCCATTACAACAGTGCTTGACAGTGTTCCGGGCATTGTACTGGTCTTTGCCGGCAGGATTATCGATGCTTTGTATGCAAAAAAAGTTTATTCCAGACAAAAACAGGCGTTTGAAAGTGTATATATGCCGGAAGTGGGATGCCTGAATGCACAGGGCAGGATTATCCGCAATCATGCGCCGTCCGGTGTGCCGGATATGGATTTTCTCAGAGATGAAATTGACAGGAATCTGTACAGGAATCCATGTGTGAACCCGCAAAAGGATGCACAGGGTGATGGTTTAGCTGATAAGCAGAATCGGCCTGTCTGTATCAGGCTGCTTCCGGGAATAGATGAATCACTGATTGATATACTGGTGCAGGCCGGTTATCGTGTTCTGATTCTGGAGGTCTTTGGCTGTGGGGGAATCCCGGAGTGTCTGCTGCCGGCCATCCGCAGAGCCAGGGAAAAGCATACTGTTGTATTTGCAGTTAGCCAGTGCTTACATGATGGTACGGATTTATCTGTTTATGAGGTTGGATCAAAGGCATTGGAGGCAGGAGTGATATCAGCCCGGAATCTGACAGTGGAAGCATTGAGTGCATGGATTATATGCGAAAGCTTAAAAGCATGATTTTTTACCATAAATAAGACTCTTTTCAAACGTATATGTTATATCAGGGACAGATAGGACTGTCCAATATAGGGAGGATGAAGTTATGATGAAGAAAAAAATGTTGTGTATTGGTATTACTGCTTTAGTTATGTCAACTTGCATTGCCGGATGCGGTTCTGTTGATAAAACATCTATGATGACAGAAAATGCGGTTGCGGATTCCGGTTATTATAGTGGAAGCGGGGATCTTTATGTCAACCAGGAAAGCTCTGCAGCCTATGATACCGAAGATGTTGCGGAGGTGGCAGAGGAAGATGTCAGCGGTGATGTCAATTCGGAAATTTCAGAGGTTGCAGAAGGTGACGCTTCTGATAATGAAGCGTCAGACAGCCGCAAGCTGATCCGTAATGTTTCCATGGATGTTGAAACCGAAGAATTTGACACATTGATACCAAATCTGGAAGCAAAGACCAAAGCTCTTGGGGGCTATATCGAGGACAGCTATACATATAATGGCAGAAGCTACAATATGTATGATACCAGAAATGCTACTCTGACAATCCGCATTCCGTCTACCGCTTTGGATGATTTCTTATCAGCCGTTTCCGAGCAGTCCAATGTGACGAGCAAAAATGAGACAGTAACGGATGTGACATTGCAGTATGTGGATCTGGAAAGCCACAAAAAGGCTTTACAGGCTGAGCAGAAACGTCTGCTTGAGCTGATGGAGCAGGCGGAAAGCGTGGAAGATATCATTACGATCGAAAGTAGACTTTCCGATGTTCGTTATGAGCTTGAAAGCCAGGAATCACAGCTCCGTGCCTATGACAATCAGATCCAGTACAGCACGGTATATCTGAACATCAATGAGGTGGAAAAATATACACCTGTTGCCGAAAGAGGATTTTTTGAAAAGATCAGGGACGGTTTTTCAGACAGTCTCTCCGGCGTGGGTAAAGGTCTGGTCAACTTTATCATCTGGTTTATTTCCAGCCTGCCGTATCTGGTTGTATGGGGAATTATCATAGCTGTCATAGTTAAGATTGTTATGACGATCATCCGCAATAAAAAGGAACGGAAAGAACGCGGAATTGACAGAAAGACCCAGAGAGCCGAAAGAAAGGCACTGAAAAAACAGCGCAAGGAAGAAAAGAAAAAAGCGCGCGGTGAGCAGGCGGTAAAAAAAGAAGAGCCGTAAGCTAAAAATAAACAGGAATGTAAGCTGAAAACAGAGATAGAAATGCAGGCCGGAAGCAGAAATAGAAAATGTGAAAACGGAAATACAAGATGTAGGCAGAAAAAATGAAAGCTGACAGAAATGTGAACCGAAAGCAGAAATAGAAATACAAGCCGGAAGCAGAAACAGAAATGTAAACGGAAACAGAGATGTAAGCCGGAAACAGAAACAGAAATGTAAACGGAAACAGAGATGTAAACCGGAAGCAGAAATGCAGGCCGGAAGCAGAAATAGAAATGTAAGCTGGAAGCAGAAAGAAATATAGAAACAGGAACCGGGTAATAAGATGGTTGTAGAAAGCACAGATTTATATTTACTGAGTCATTATGAATACGGAGAGGCCTTTTATGGGAGCGTCAGTGGCATGAACTATCGTGTAAACCGCAATCCCATGGCGTTTGTAAAGTTTAGTTCGCCGGAGGAAAAAGCAAATGCTACATTGATTGCCTATATCTGGCCGGGACCTAAAAATTTTATCAAAACAGATCCTGAAAAGATTTATTCCAGGGAATTTCCGTATTCTGATGAAGGGAAAGCAGAAATGGCTGCCTGGATCAGTGAACAGTACGAAAGCAGAAAAAAAGAATGGGACCGGATAGCGGAAAAAGGATTACTGGGATAATATGAATATTTTGACAGTGGACGGGATAACAAAGGCATATGGAGAACGTAAAATATTTGATCAGGCGTCCTTCTTTCTGCATGAAGGAGAAAAGGCAGGAATCCTGGGAATCAATGGTACCGGTAAGACGACGCTTTTGCGCATGATCGTCGGTGAAGATGAGCCGGATATGGGAAATATCATCACGGCAAAGGGCAAGGTTATTTCTTATCTGCCGCAGAATCCTGTTTTTGATCCGGATGAAAATATGCTTTCTGCCGTTATGCATTTTGAAAATTATGATTCTTCAATTGAAAAAACAGATCAGTTAGCCGGTTCGGAAAGTGATGCCAAGGCCATGCTCAGTAAGCTTGGGGTAACGGATTTTGATAAGTCCTGTGGGCAACTTTCCGGTGGAGAGAGAAAGAGACTGGCACTGGTCAAGACGCTGATGGCACCGGCGGATATCCTGATTTTGGATGAGCCGACCAACCATCTGGACCAGTCAATGGCAGACTGGCTGGAGGAGCGGTTAAAGAGTTTTAAAAAGACCATTTTGATGATCACGCATGACCGTTATTTTCTGGACAGTGTGTGCAACCGGATTTTGGAAGTTGACAAGGGGAAAATATATTCCTACGAATCCAATTACGAGGGCTTTTTAAAATTAAAGGCAGAACGGGAAGAAATGGCTGCTGCATCCGACAGGAAGCGTCATTCCATATTACGGACGGAGCTTGCGTGGGTACAAAGAGGCGCCAGGGCGCGCTCAACCAAGCAGAAGGCGAGACTGCAGAGATATGAGCAGATGAGCCGGATGGCGGATGCTGCAACGGACAAAAATGTAGAGCTTGGCAGTGTCACAAGCCGTCTTGGCAGGACGACAGTTGAGCTGCATGATATTACCAAAGCATATGGAGATAAGGTGCTTTTGCAGGACTTTACCTATTCCTTTCTGAGAAATGACCGGATCGGCTTTATGGGAGCCAATGGCTGCGGTAAGACTACTCTTATGAAAATGATCATGGGAGAGGTCATGCCGGATAAGGGTTATGTGGAAATCGGGCAGACAGTTCGGATCGGATATTTCGCACAGGAAATCGGTGAAGCTGAGATGAAGCCGGAGCAGAAGGTCATTGATTACATCAAGGATGTTTCGGAATATGTAGAGACAAATGATGGAAAAATATCGGCAGCAAAGCTTTTGGAGAGGTTTTTATTTGAGGGAGAAGACCAGTATGGTCCGATCGGAAAGCTTTCCGGCGGACAACGCAGGAGACTTTATTTGTGCAAGGTTTTGATGGGAGCCCCCAATGTTCTGATTCTGGACGAGCCAACCAATGATCTGGATGTTACGACATTGACGATTTTGGAGGATTACCTGGATCAGTTTACCGGGATCGTGATCACAGTCTCACATGACCGGTATTTTCTCGATCGTGTAGTAGGCCGGATGTTTGTATTTGAAGGCAATGGCGTATTATTCCGGTCCGAGGGTGGATACACAGATTATGTAAACCGAAAGCGATTGGAAGAGTTGGAAAACGACGGCGCTCTGACAGATGATGGTTTACATAATGTAAAAGAAAAGCAGAAGTGGAATACCGGCAGGGAGAAAAAATTAAAGTTTTCCTATCAGGAACAAAAAGACTATGAGACTATAGAGGCGGATATTGCAAAGCTTGAAGAAGAGATTGCATATCTGGAAAAATCCATGCTGGATTGTGCACATGATTTTGTCAAACTACGTGAAATATCGGAAAAAAAGGAATTAGCAGAAACGAATTTGGAAGAAAAGATGCAACGATGGATGTATCTGGAAGAACTGGCAGAAAAAATTGCCGGACAGAATGAAAAAGTCTGAGGCTGCAGAGAAAGATATTGTCAGAGATAAATGTGTTGTCGAAGATAAATATGCTGTCAGAGATAATAAACATTAAAAACTACAGAGCAGAAAGAAGAAATACATGCAGAAACAAAACGAGCAAATGCAGGAAGAAAAGAAACAAGACGGACAAAACCAGAATGAACAAAAGCAAAGTGAACGAGAGCAAAGTGAACGAGAGCAAAGTGAACGAGAGCAAAGTGAACAGAAGCAAGCTGAACAGAAGCAAGCTGAACAGAAACAAAATGAGCAGGCAGTGAAAGAACTGGTTTCCCAATATATGATCAGGGGATATTTTCCGGAAGGCAAGATCCGTAAGCTGTATCAGTATGCTGAAAGTCCCCGGGAAGCAGAAAAAGAGATAAAAAAACAGTATGAAGAGGCCAGTCAGAAGAGAGAGACCGCATATCAGACCCGTTTGAAAAATTTTGAAAATGCCGAAACAGCCAAGGACTATGAAAATGTAAAGGAAAGCCTGGAAGCTTTGGACGGATACAAGGACTGTGAAACCTTGATAAAAGAGTGTGCAAAAAAAGCCGAAGAACTGCGACAGGAACAGATAGCTGCAAGAAGAGAAGAGGAAAAAGAGCTGGAACAGGATCTTAAGGAGCATTTTATCAAAGATAAACGTACTCTCAGGTGGAATGTACTGGGAGCCATCCTTTTTATCATCATCAATACCGTTGTTTTGCTCTGGATCGGTGAAAAAATTATGTGGATGTGATGACCGGTGATTCATAAAAAAATATGTGGATGTGATGTCCGGCGGTTGACAAAACAAAGTTTTTTGCATATTCTAATAATGATAAGAAAAAGGCGTTGAGCGGATAGAGTAGTTTTTGTAAAAGCATCAGAGATGGATTGTCACCGGCTGAAAGCAATCCTTGCAGGAGCAATGATGAAGTGCATTCGTAAGCCTGCTTTCGGAAAAGAGATTCTGAGTATGAAAGCACGTTTTCCGCGTTAAGGAATCAAGGTGCCGATGCATGTGCCTTTGGGCAGATGCGCGGAAACAGAGTGGAACCGCGATATGATCGTCTCTGACAGTTTTCTGTCAGGGATTTTTTGTTGTTAGCATGTTAGCAATCTTTCATTATGGCGGCTATGTATTATTGTTGATCATTTCCTAAATCGGGAAATGTGTATATGACAAGGAAGTAAAAAATGGGATTTATAAAAATTATTAAAGAAGAAATTGCATTGATCCGGGAAAGAGACCCGGCAATCCATTCGGATATGGAGGTCTTTTTGTATCCGAGCTTTAAGGTTATGATGCACTATCGTCTTGCACACAAGCTGTATAAAAAAGGTCATTATTTCTGGGCACGTTATATTTCACAGCGAGGTGTCAGAAAGACTGGAATTGAAATTCATCCCGGTGCAGAGATTGGTAAAGGTTTTTTTATTGATCACGGAAATGGTGTTATTATCGGAGAGACTACAATAATCGGTGATAATGTGACCCTGTATCAGGGTGTGACACTTGGTGGTACCGGAAAGGAACAGGGAAAGCGCCATCCGACGGTCGGCAATAATGTGATGATTAGTGCCGGTGCAAAGGTACTTGGCTCTTTCAAGATTGGAGACAACAGCAAAATCGGAGCCGGAAGTGTTGTTTTAGAAGAGGTTCCGCCCAACTCGACGGTAGTCGGTGTGCCCGGGAGGGTGGTAAAAAGAGACAACATCCATCTGCCCCAGGAGGAGTTGGATCAGATCCACATGCCTGACCCGGTACGAGAGGAGCTAAACAATCTCTGGCAGATGAACCGGATGCTTTCCGAGAGGCTGGAGCATATGGAAGATCAATTAAGGGAAAATACAAAATAGATCACAATATAATTAATGAGAGATATAAAATGGATCACAATATATTAAGAGATGATATAAAATAGATCACAATGTAATTAAAGGAAGATATAAAATAGATCACAATGTAATTAAAGGAAGATATAAAATAGATCACAATATATTAAGAGAAAATACAAAATAGATCATAATATAATTAAGGAGACAGGAGTATGAAGATTTATAACACGTTGAGTAAAAGAAAAGAAGATTTTAAACCGATAGAGGATGGTAAAGTGAGGATGTATGTTTGCGGTCCGACCGTATACAATCTGATCCATATCGGAAATGCGCGTCCGATGATCGTATTTGATACTGTCAGACGCTATATGGAGCACAAAGGCTATGATGTCAACTATGTATCTAACTTTACTGATGTTGATGACAAGATTATCAAAGCAGCCAACGAAGAGGGTGTGGATGCATCGGTTATTTCCGAGCGATATATTGCAGAATGCAAAAAGGACATGCAGGGAATGAATGTAAAGCCTGCCACAACCCATCCAAAGGCAACAGAGGAAATCGACGGTATGATTGACATGATTGATACCCTGATTAAAAACGGTCATGCCTATGTGGCTGCGGATGGTACTGTTTATTACCGTACCAGAAGCTTCAAGGATTATGGTAAGCTTTCACACAAAAATATCGATGATTTACAGGGCGGTATGAGATCGCTGCTTGTCAGTGGTGAAGACCAGAAAGAGGATCCTCTTGATTTTGTATTGTGGAAGCCTAAAAAAGAAGGAGAGCCTTATTGGGAATCACCCTGGTGCGAGGGACGTCCGGGCTGGCATATAGAGTGCTCTGTTATGAGTAAAAAATACCTCGGAGATCAGATTGACATTCATGCCGGTGGAGAAGATTTGATCTTTCCTCACCATGAAAATGAGATCGCACAGTCAGAGGCTGCTAACGGAAAAGAATTTTCCAGATACTGGATGCACAATGCATTTTTAAATATTGACAATAAAAAGATGAGCAAGTCTCTTGGTAATTTCTTTACTGTCCGTGATATCAGTGAAAAATACGACCTTCAAGTACTGCGTTTCTTTATGCTGTCTGCACATTACAGAAGCCCGCTCAATTTCAGTGCAGATCTGATGCTGGCTGCCAAAAACGGACTGGAACGTATTGTTACCGGTACGGAAAATGTGAAGTTTGCACTTTCCAATGCAACAAAGGAAACAATGGATGATGCAGAAAAAGCATTGCTTGCAGAAGCAAAAGAATTTGAAACCAAATTTGATGATGCCATGGATGATGATTTCAATACAGCAGATGCTATTTCTGTTATTTTTGAACTGATCAAATTTGCCAATATCAATGCAACAGCAGACAAGTCCAAAGAGTTTTTGCAGGCAATTCTGGATGAGATTAAAGAGCTTGCCGATATCTGCGGATTGATCGTGGAAAAAGAAGATGGTATTCTGGATGCCGACATAGAAGCACTGATCGCTGAAAGAACAGCAGCCAAAAAAGAAAAGAATTTTGCAAGGGCAGATGCCATCCGTAATGAATTGCTGGAAAAGGGAATTATCCTGGAAGATACACGTGAGGGCGTGAAATGGAAGAGAGCATAAGCTTACTTGATAAGATAAAAGAGACATTTGACTGTAAGGAAGTGGACGTAAGGGCATATTCACCTCTGACACTTGCATTTATGGGAGACTGTGTATTTGAGATCATTATACGGAGTGTTGTTGTGGAAAGAGGCAACCGCCAGGCTGGAGGTTTACATAAAACCAAAAGCGCGGTTGTCAATGCCAAGGTGCAGGCACAGATGGTTGAAGCTATGATGGACAGGCTGACAGATGAGGAGCGTGCGGTGTACAGGCGTGGCCGAAATGCCAAGCCTCACACGGTCGCTAAAAATGCCACCATAAATGATTACCGCAAGGCAACCGGACTGGAAACTTTGTACGGGTATTTATATCTTTTAGGGCAGGAAGACCGGATACTGGAGCTGACTAAGCTTGGACTTGATTTGATCGGTGTGAGGATTTGATCGGTGTGAGGATTTCAAACAAATCATGCGTATCCCAGACATTCGCGGCATGCAAAATATAGAAAATAGCGAAAAAGCATGCCGGTAGCCAGACAGATCATGCGTATCCGAGGCCACCGCGGCATGCAAAATATAGAATATAGCGAAAAAGCATGCCGTTGGTCAAACAAATCGAGCATATCCCAAGCCACCGTGGCATGCAAAATATAGAATATAGCAAAAAAGCATGCTGTTAGTCAGGCAGATCATGTGTATCCCAGACATTCGCGGCATGCAAAATATAGAATATAGCGAAAAAGCATGCCGGTAGCCAGGCAGATCATGCGTATCCCAGACATTCGCGGCATGCAAAATATAGAATATAGCAAAAAAGCATGCCGTTAGTCAGGCAGATCATGTATATCCCCGGCCACCACGGCATGCAAAATGAAGAATATAGCGAAAAAGCATGCCGGTAGCCAAAAAAATCATGCATATCCCAAGCAACCGCGGCATGCAAAATGAAGAATATAGTAAAAAAGCATGCCACGGAGGTCAGGCTGAATGCAGGCGTAATATAGCAGTGCAGTAACAAATGTTAAAAATAAGGGAGAGATACAAGTAGCATGGCATATGAAGAGGCATATATCGAAAGGAGAGATACAAACAGCATGGCATACGAAGAATCGTATATCGAAGGGAGAAATGCAGTCATAGAAGCATTTCGTTCCGGAAAGACAATTGATAAATTATATATTCTGGATGGCTGTCAGGATGGACCGATGGCTACCATCCGCAGGGAAGCCAAAAAACATGACGCCCTAATGAAATTTGTACCCAAGGAGCGTCTGGATCAGATTTCACAGACCGGCAGGCATCAGGGGGTTATTGCTGTATGCGCAGCCTATACCTATGCAGAAGTAGATGATATCCTCGAAGCTGCCAGACAAAAGGGAGAGGATCCGTTTGTCTTTATTCTGGATGGAATAGAGGATCCGCACAATCTGGGTGCCATTATCAGAACTGCCAATTTAGCAGGTGCCCATGGAGTGATCATCCCCAAAAACAGAGCTGTCGGGCTGACTGCAACGGTAGCCCGTACATCAGCCGGAGCACTCAATTATACACCGGTTGCCAAAGTGACCAATCTGGGCAAGACCATGGAGGAACTCAAAAAAGAGGGACTTTGGTTTGTATGTGCAGACATGGACGGTACGAAAATGTATGATCTTAATCTCAAGGGACCGATCGGACTGGTGATCGGAAATGAAGGTGATGGCGTGAGCCGGCTTATAAAGGAAAAATGTGATATGACGGCGGCAATTCCCATGAAGGGAGATATTGATTCATTAAATGCATCGGTTGCTGCAGGGGTACTGGCTTATGAAATCGTGAGACAACGGATGGATTGATATGAAGGAATTTTCGGATTTTACCGATGAGGAACTGATCATCCGGTATCGGGATGGGGACAAACAGATCATGGACTATCTTATGGACAAATACAAGCATGTGGTGCGCAGTAAAGCGAGCCGGATGTTTATTTTGGGTGCGGACAAGGATGACCTGATCCAGGAAGGCATGATCGGGCTGTTTAAAGCAGTAAGAGACTATGACAGCGGCAGAGATGCAAGCTTTTTAACCTTTGCGGAGCTTTGCGTATCCCGTCAGATGTATACCGCCATTCAGGCAGCAAACCGTAAAAAGCATCTCCCGTTAAATTCCTATATTTCTTTGTATAAAAATTCAGAGGATGAAATTCTTGAGGGGCAGTTAATTGGTGCAATCCGGGATTTTTCAGAACAAAATCCGGAAGAAATTCTGATTGACCGGGAAAACGTAGAGGCGCTGCAGACGATCATAGATCAGGAGCTTAGTACCTTTGAGCGGCAGGTTCTTGAGCTTTCCATGACGGGAATGGGGTATATCGATATTGCAAGGCTTTTGGGAAAGGATCCGAAGTCAACGGATAATGCTTTAAACCGTGTGAAAACAAAAATAAGAAAGGCCATTGAGAGAAATCGGCATGTATCCTGATACTGGTCTGTACCGAGGCCCATACATACAATAAAAAAGCATATATCCAATAGGATATATGCTTTTTAGTTATCTTTGTGCATAATAAAAAGCTGATAACGGGACTCGGACCCGTGACCTCCGCATTACCAATGCGACGCTCTACCACCTGAGCTATATCAGCCGGTTAACTCACCGACGTTCATTGTAGCATGGTGGGATTTTTTTGTCAATGAAATGTTTTGTTTGTTTCAAAAATTGTTCTAAATTTGTTTTTAAATAAAAAAATGTTTCTAAAACGTCCGTATTTCCCGGCTTTTTATTTTCTGAGATGATAATGGAGGAAACAAACTTATTCTTCCTCTTCCTCAGACTCTTTCTTGACGGGCATTATTTTTTCCCGGTACTTATCTTCAAAGACCTCCAATTCAATCCTGTATGCATCTTTTTCTACGATCAGCTCTTCAATATGATCATCAATCAGTTTGATTTCCGCTTTTACTTCATCAAGATGTTGCCTGATCAGTTTACTTCCTTTTTCGAGAAGATGGTCATCAAGACATTGGTTGTACAGATCCGCTCTGAATTTTAAAAGCTTTTTTTCTTCCTTTTGAGCTTTGATTTGCTGTTCAACGGAAGTAAAGGATACTTTTAATTCTTTGTAAATTTCATCCTGAAGTTTGGTATCTTTTTCCATTTGTATATCTCCTTTACACGCTTTTTTATACTATATGCCGTACACCTTAAAGTTAAAATAATTATAGCAAATGTTTTACAATCTGCATAGTGGTGTGTTAAAATTATTTTGTGAATAATTCAGGGGAGAACCGTTTATGACAGGCGTGGACAGCAAAGAGATTTTTAAAAAAGCAAATCAGAAAATATCTTTTTCCTTATTGGGATTTTTATTGTTGATTCCATTGGTTACCATTCTGTATCTGACGAAGGTTCTGCCATATGAATCCAATGAAGTGATAGCATTGGGTGTATTCATTTTTGTTTTGTCGGTTGTCCCGTATTTTATAAACAGATTTTCATATGATGAGAGCTTCAACTGCTCCTGCAACCTCTACAGTCTGGAGTTTTTACTTCTGGCTGTTGCATTCAATCCATTATGGGATCTTACCCTTGTATATTTGGTTATGCCGATTGTCAGTCTGGTTTATTTTAACCGTGGTGTTTTGCACAAAATGTCCATTATCGCATTTCTGGGCATGCTGTTTGTAAAGGGTGTGAGACTGGGGACGATTTTTTTTGGTGGTATTGCCGGGGGCAGTGAGCTTCGACCGTATTATATTGATCTGCTGATCTCATCCATAGAATATATAATTGTATCCATCATTTTATTAAAAGCTTTTGAAATGATGGAGAATGCGTACAGCAAGGCTTCTTATGTGGCTATGCTGCATACAAAAGAAGCATCAGAGAAGTCTTTATCTGACAGCAGTCTGCCTGCTGAGCTAGCCGGAAGATCCAGAACGGACTATGGTGATGTTTATGATGTCCAGCATTTTTTCGCTATTCTGGCTGCCGATATGGAGACGCTTATTAAGGGCAAAAACAAGCAGTTTACACTCGATCTGGATAATCGTATGCCTGTGGCTTTATATGGCAAAAAGGCATTGTTGCGGGATGCGCTTGTCAATATCTGTTCAGACCTGCTCATGTATAAGACCGAATCAGATGTCAATATGTATGTTACTTATGAGACCGGTATCAATTTAAAAAAGAAAGAAAATATTACCATGCTCATCCGGATTGACAGTAATACGGAGCTGAACAAAACCGCAGCGGATAAAAAGGCACTTGGTTATTTTCTGAGTAAAAAGATCATCGACGAATTGGAAGGTGATCTGATTGAGTTGGATGATGATGGCAAGACAATCTTTAAGATACGTCTTTTACAACGTGTTGAAGATGACCGGACTATTGAAGAAAGGCAGAATAAGCAGAAAGAAGTCCTTCTGGAATTAAAAGAGGCAGCTGTTGCAGATAAGGCTGAAGAAACGATCGGAAATATGTTTCACAGCGATGTGCATGTTATGGTGGTGGATGATAACAGAGAGGTCAGAAAGCTTGTTGATTCGATTCTGACGGCGGTCGGGGTTAGTGTGACATCAGCCAAAAGTGGTGTTGAGTGTCTGGAGCTGTTAAAAACACAGGAATATGATCTTGTTTTTATCGATGATATGATGCCGGACAAGAGTGGTGTTGAAACCGTCAAGGAAATCCGTTTTCAGGATGACGAATATTATCAAAAGCTTCCTATTGTCATGATGTCCATTCATGGTGGTTTGGAAGATGATAAAAAGTATCCGGCACAGGGTTTTACAGATTGTATCAGAAAGCCCGTCAATAGCGAGGATGTCAAGACCTGTCTGAAAAAATGGGTCAAGGATGATTATCGTATGAGCTATGAAGAATATATGAGGATTCAAAATGAAGGTTAATCAGAAGTGTTATTCTTTACAACATAAACTGACAATCCAAAGTGGGGCGGAAGCGGTGGCTGCTGCCTCTTTTAGTGTCGTGCTTTCAGCCCTGGCGGCATTTGCCGTATGCAGGTGTATCTATGGCAGCTGGCCATCCTATACCGGGTTTGTGGCCGGCGGAACCGTATATAGCGGATACAACAAGCAGGGAGATCTTCTTCTGTTTTATATGCTCCTGATCGGCATACCGCTTTTTTTTGCCGCTTTTTTGTGGGTAAAGCATACCTTTTTTAACAACCGCGTACCGGTGCAAAAGGTACGAAAACATGACTGTCTGTACAATCTGATCGATTATATTGCAGTGACGGTTTTAGGCTGTTTTGCAATTATGGCGGTAGAAACTGCAGTAAGTGGGAAACTGGTTCTTTACCGGTCAAAGTTAGTTACCCTGCGCAATATTGCAGTGATCCTTTATATCATATGCATGGTGGTTTCTGTGGTCTACGCAGTCTGCCGTAAAAAAAAGATTACTCCCCTTATGCAGTGGATCGTCGGTGCGGCACAGCTGTTATTGCCGTTTGTTTTTCTTGGATATTTTAGTTTTTATTATCAATATGAAAATGAGGAAGGACTGATCGCTCTTTTTGCATCAGACAGATGGAAGTGGACGTGTATCGGACTCTTTGTCTGCCTGTTTCTTTTGCAGGTATACCGCCTGTTAAAAAAGAAAACCGGTATTTCCATAAGCTCCCTTGCGATCATTGCTACGATGTTAGCCATAAGGACACCGGAAGGCATTATGAGCGTGGACTTCTTTCATAACGGAGAAATGGCTTTGCCGATGCAGCAGCTGATGTCCTATCATAAGCTGCCGTATTTTGATATTGACCCGATACATGGACTGTGCGATTTTGTTTACAGTTTTTTCAATTATCTGTTTTTTGATGGAACATATTTGTCGCAGAATGCCGGTATGGCTGTTGCGGGTATTTTTATGGCAGCATTTTTAGCAGTCGTGCTTTCATGTTGTCTTGAAAATAAGCAGACCGCATTGCTGCTTATCTGCCTGTTTATGCCATATCTTACAGAAAAAGCCGGTGTACGTTATGTGATGTTTTTAGCCGCATTTCTGATTTTGTTAAATGATAAGGTGCGTAAAAATGATCTGTGGTTTTTATGGTGGTGGGTCTTGTTGTGCATGATTGCCATTGCGTACAACGTGTCTATCGGAGCTTCCATGGCAGTTGCTTTTCTGCCGGAAGTGCTCCGGCGGCTTTTCATGGGCATCCGTTATAAGAAAAATCCATTGCGGGACATGGACCGGAGGCAGAAGCGGAGACTTTTGGTCTCATGGGTCTTTTTGTGCGTGATCGGGGTATGTTTTATCCCATGTTTTTTACAGATTTTACGCTTTTTACATGAAAATGCGGGGACGACACTCTGGGTAAACGGAACGGCCGTCTTTGGAGAGGAATTTAACGGAATTGCCACATTTGCCGTATTTATCCCGTATCTGTGTATCCTTGCTTTGGCACTTTCGAAAAATCGCAAGGCAGGATCGGCATTTTTGTCCATGACATGTGGTCTTTTTGTGATTTTTAATTATACCTGTGTCCGTTATGATGAGGCGTTGCGTCTTGCTGTTATGGCTGTCCTGTTTTGCCTGATCATTATTGCATATTTTTATAAGGATTATCTTTCAACGCGGAATGGTATATTGGCACTTGGCGTGATGCTTCTGCTAAGCGGATATCTTGTCAGAGATTATCTGCCTCTTCGTACAGAGCCTTTGCTTGCTGTGGAAAAAGTACCTGCTGTAAAAGAGGTTGAAATGAATGAAGAGACGGTCGGGGATCCGGTTGTTTATGTGACAGGTGAAAGCGTCAATATGCCCAATCTGGGGAATGGTTTTGTACAGGGGCTGACCTTAAACAGTCTGAAAAATATACAGTATGTATTGGAAAGCGAGAATGCAGAGGATTCATATCTTGATCTTACAAATAAGATTTCCCATACGGTGATCTTTGATCTGGAGGATGGCTATCCCTATACATCCGCTTATAATATCAGCAATGACCTGATGCAGGAAAAGGCAATAGAGCTTTTATCGGATAATCCGCCGAAAATGATCCTGCTAGCCCCGTATATCCGCTTTGACGAGGCTCCGGTCAGCCTGCGTTCGCCAAAGCTGTACCGGAAGCTTTTGCAGATGGGATATGAGCCATATATATATGAAGATGTTGTATATCTGATGCAGGGAAACTCACAGTGTGAACAGGTCATGGATGGCAAAAGAAAGCTTGGAATGCTCAATCACAGGACGGACCTTGGAATGTTGCCCTATCTGTGGGGAACGGCCCTTTCGGACGAACAACAAAAGCTTTCAGAGGTCGATTGTGCGGATGGAAGGGTAAGTGGTACAGAAGTGGATTTTGCAGATCTCAAAGTGGATACATCAAAGCTTACCGGCGATACATTTACGGTTTCTTTCCAGAGTGGGGTTGATGGAGAAGATTACAGCTTTGTCATTCGTACCGGCAAGGAAAAGATGAAAGAGAGTGCTGATAATAGTAATAATGATAATGCTTTCGTGCATTACCTGATACCGGTCTTTTCATCACCGTTTTTCTATTATTCCGATCAGGTGGAATTGCAGATCGATGGAGTAGAGCCGGAGGAGATATGTTATTACAGATATAAATGAGATCGGAAAAACATATGATATCAACAAGCATATGGTTGGATTGATATGACAATCTATAAATAAAAATACCGTGTCGGAAGCACTGATATGAGCTGCATTCTGACGCGGTATTTTTAATCTGCTTTATTAAACTTGCGGCTTCCCTATGAAGCCGGCGGAAAACTATTGCGTTTTCCCTTGCCGTGATATCATTGTGTGGCTTCCGGGGTGCCGGTATCCGGTGTTGGCTGCGCGGCTGCAGCATTGGCCGCATCCTGAGCCGCCTGAGCCGCCTGAGCTGCCTGGACAGCTGCCTGTTGCTGAGCGGCCATTGCTGCCTGACTGTCAGCTGCAAATGCATCCGGGTTGTTGGCGTAATATGCTGCGTTGTGAGGACATACCTGCTGGGAAGAAGGAGTACCGTCAACACTTGGTGGAATCGTAACATATCCGGGTACCTGGAACGGACACGCGGGATCGGCGGGAAGACCGGTCACGGCACATACAGTACCGGCATAATGTGCGTCACAGGTTTCGGTAGGAACGGTTCCCTCCGCAAAGTATTCGGTATGCGGTGTACAAATTCCGGCTACCGGAAGCTTTCCGGAGTATTCACATACAGAAGCTGTTACAATCCCGTCCGGTTTGGTAAATTCCTTGTTGGGCAGATTTTCATGTATTTTGCTCATGACTGCACGCCACATGGTCTTGGACAGATTTTTTTCGGCGCTGTCGTGCATGATTTCGTTGTTGTCATAACCGGTCCAGGTTGTGGCCGTATAATAAGGAGTGTATCCTGCAAACCAGACATCACGGTAGCTTGATGTTGTACCTGTCTTACCGGCTATGGACATGTTGCCGAAATTGACACTTCTACCGGTTCCCTTTGTAACAACATCGACCATGGCATCTGTTAACAGGAATGCAGTTGTTTCCTGTAATACACGTCTTGTTTCAGGATTGGTGCGGTCTAAGATAACATTGCCGTCATGATCTAAGATTGTCGTATATAAAGCCGGCTGGATATATACACCGCCGTTGGCAATCGTAGCATAGGAGGCATTTAATTCCATGTTGGTAACACCGTCTGTAATACCGCCAAGTGCAAGAGCCTGCTGGATATCGGAATAGATTTCGGTTTTGCCGGTAACGGAATTGGTAACCGCGCGACGTTCCACCAGTGTCGTAAAGCCGAATTTTTGCAGATAATCAAAGCCAAGCTGTGGCGTGATCTGTGTCAATGTCTTAACAGCCACGATATTTAAGGACTGTTCAATACCATAACGCAGTGTACAGATACCTTTGTATGCGCCGCCGTACCAGTTGGATACCGGACGACCGTTATCATAGTTGAAAGGAGCATCATTTTGAACAGACGCAAGTGTCAGTCCTGCACTGTCAAGAGCCGGAGCGTAAGTTGATACAATCTTGAAGGTAGAACCCGGCTGACGCGTGGTGGATGTTGCACGGTTTAAGGAGCGGCTGGAAGATTTTGTGCCACGGCCGCCAACCATAGCAACGATATAACCTGTGTGCTGATCTTCGATTGTGAGAGAAACTTGCGGCTGAGGTGTCAGTACGATGTTTTCCGCTTCAACCTTGTCGCCGCTTCCCATAACTGCCGTTTTGTACTGTTCAATTGCCTCATAGGCTTTATCCTGTGAAGAGTAGAGCAGATCAAAGTTGGCATCGGACTGCCTGAAATAGCTTTTAAACATTTCTGTGCTGTGGTTTTCCGTCTCACCGTCGGCCTTGTCAATGGTCAGCTCGTAGTGGAGCAGCCATTTGACATTGGAAGGATAGTTGGATTCATCATTGTAAACCTCATCGCAGATCTTCTGGATTTCGGGATCCTGTGTGGTATTGATCTGGAGACCACCGCTGTATACGAGGTTATAAGCCTGTGTTTCATTGTAGCCGAGCTGATTCATCAGATCCTCAATGACCTGATCGATCACTGCATCGACAAAGTAGGTATTGATCGATTCAACATCCTTGCTTTCATTGACAGTCTTGATACGGGAATATACATCATCATCGATTGCCGTGTTGTATTCGCTCTGTGTGATATAGCCCTGTTCGAGCATGTTGTTTAATACCTTTTCCCGTCTTTCCGCATTTTTGTCAGGGTGGGAAATGGGATTGTACTTGGACGGATTTTGTGTAATTCCGGCAATAACGGCACATTCCGATAAAGTCAGGTCAGAGACATTTTTGTCAAAGTAACGTTTGGAGGCTGCCTGCACCCCAAGCGTATTCTGACCAAGGTTGATGGAGTTCATGTAAAGCTCTAAAATGTCATCCTTGGACATCCGCTTTTCCAGCTCCAGAGCCAGATACTGTTCCTGAAATTTACGCTTGAATTTGTTGACAAGGTTGGTCTCTGTGACCCAGGTGTCATCAAATACATTGTTTTTTAAAAGCTGCTGGGTGATCGTGGATGCACCCTGACTAAACTTAAATTTGTTTTTGACAGCTTCCATACCGGCACGGGCAATACCTTTGATATCAATACCGTTGTGCTCATAAAAACGTGCATCTTCGATGGCCACAAAAGCATTTGCCAGATTTTTGGGAATGGAATTCATGTTTACATAACTTCTGTTGGAATTGGTGGCAACAAGCTTTGTCAGCTGGTTGCCCTCAGCATCGTAGACGAAGGTTGCATATCCGGAAGGTGTAACATCCAGAGTGGAAATATCCGGAGAGGATGCCAGGATACCGTTGAACATGCCGATTCCCATACAGCAGCCAACGATTCCGATCCCGATAACGCATACAAGAATTGCTTTTAAAAAATAGAGTAAAAACATTTTCTCAATCTTTATGGAAGTCGAGTTTAACTGTTTTTGTTTTTTCTTTATGCCTTTTTTACTATAGTTCATAAAAAAGCCTCCTAATTATCATATGATCCTGCCCGGATGCGGGAAATTGTATCCGGAGCACAAGTAAACATATATTCTTAAGTATACCAAAATATAGTGCTAAAATAAAGTGCTGAGTTATTTTTCTTCCATATATTGGATTGTTGACAAATTGTTATACTTTTATTCCGTGATGTGGTAAAATAAATGTGTTGCGCAGTGATCGAGTATCCGGACAAAAAATATTGCTGCCCGGATATCAGATTGCTATATGCTGTGCGCTATTGTAGTTTAAAAGAGAAAAGAGGTGATGATGTATGCCAGACACTGACCGATCGATATATAAGGGCGGAGTGGGAGAAATCGTGGAAAAGAAATCACGGTTTATTGCAACCGTTCAGCCCGTATCCACAAAGGAAGAGGCGGAGGAAATGATAGCCGCCTGCAAAAAGAAATATTGGGATGCCAGACACAATTGCAGCGCATACATTATTGCCGATAATGTTGATATAATGCATTCTTCGGATGATGGAGAGCCGTCCCAGACAGCCGGAAAGCCGATGCTCGACATTCTGGTTTCGGAGGGACTTCGCAATGTCTGCGTCGTGGTGACCCGGTATTTCGGGGGCACATTGTTGGGAACCGGAGGGCTTGTGCGCGCCTATCAGGCGGCGGTCAAGGAAGGTCTCAGACAGTGCACCTATATCGAAAAGAAAAAGGGTATGAAAGCAGCTGTGGCTCTTGATTACAATGACGTGGGAAAGCTCCAGCATCTGTTTGCGACCAACAAGGTTGAGACACTGAGCTCGGATTATGGAGAAAAGGTATCCCTATCCCTGATCATTCCATCTGAAATTTATGAAGACATCAAAGAAAAAGTGGTTGACATAACAAATGGTAAATCGTCATTGCAGGATGTTTCGGAGGCTTATTATGCTCTTATAGAAGGAGATATTAAGCTATGGATGAAAGACTAGAAGAATTATATACGACATTGAAAGAGTTTCTGGACCAGAAGCAGTATGTGAAGCTGCGCGAATGGATCCGAAATGTGAACGTTGCCGATATTGCGGCAATGATGGAAGAACTGGATGAAGAAATACAGCTTAAAATGTTCCGTATTTTACCAAAGGATATGGCTGCGGATATTTTTTCATACCTTCCGATCGAAGTAGAACAGCAGATCATTACCTCCATTTCCGATCGTGAAGCGGGAAAGATCATCGATAACCTGATGGCGGATGATGCAACTGACCTTTTGGAGGAAATGCCTGCCAATATCGTAAAAAGACTGCTTGCCAATGCCAGTCAGGAAACCAGAAGGGATATCAACCATCTGCTCCGGTATCCGGAGGATTCGGCAGGAAGCATCATGACCGTCGAATTTATGGACCTGAAAGAAGGCCAGACCGTCCGGCAGGCCATCGACCGTATCAAGAAAGCAGCCTTTGATTCGGAGACCATCAATATCTGCTATGTCTTAGATTATCAGCGCAGATTAAAAGGAACCGTTGCCTTACGCTACCTGCTTATGAAAGATCCTGATGAAAAGATCGGTGATATCATGCATGAAAATGTCATCAGCCTTCATACCCTGATGGATCAGGAGGAAGTAGCAAGACAGTTCCAGAAATATGACTTTACGGCCATGCCCGTTGTTGACAATGAAAACCGCCTTGTCGGTATCATTACAGTCGATGACGTTGTCGATATCTTACAGGAAGAAGCGACAGAAGATATGGAAAAGATGGCGGCTATCGTCCCCAGTGACAAGCCCTATCTGAAAACCACCGTTTTTGAAACATGGAAAAAACGTATCCCATGGCTCTTACTGTTAATGATCTCAGCCACCTTTACCGGAAAGATCATCGCATCCTTTGAAGATGCACTGAGCGTTTATGTTGTTCTCACGACCTTTATCCCGATGCTGATGGACACCGGCGGAAATGCCGGAGGACAGGCCAGTGTGACCGTTATCCGCGGACTGTCCCTCAATGAAATATCTTTTTCAGATACCGCGAAGGTGCTGTGGAAGGAAATCCGCGTAGCCGTCCTGTGCGGTATCACATTAGCAGCCGCTAACTTCGTAAAGCTGATGATTGTCGACCGCGTCACCCTGCCGGTTGCAGCCGTTGTCTGCCTGACCCTCGTCGCAGCCGTATTCTTTGCCAAGATCGTCGGAAGCATGCTCCCGATCGCAGCCAAAAAACTGGGCTTTGACCCCGCCGTCATGGCAAGCCCCTTCATCACCACAATCGTAGATGCCCTATCCCTGCTAATCTACTTCAAAATCGCCACCATGCTCCTTGGCATCTAACATAATCAGGCAAAAATGCCACATCAGCAAATGAAATGCAGCTGATGTGGCATTCATTGTTTTTATCAGTCCCAAAGCCATGAAAAATCGCGCAGCCAATTTTTCATGCTGCCCGTCCCCAAAACACTCCCGGGTAAACCTAAAACCCCTCCTCAAAAAACTCAAAAGAACAAAACGACGAAATAAATCCCCAAAATCAAGAAAAGCACAAAAAGGAAAAATCCCCTCTTATAGTTTCATTGAAGGTCGAAAAGAGCTGGGTATTCTGTTTTTTCTGCATGCCTCGACGTTGTTGCTTAGTTTATCTTAATAATCCGCGCCTTCACTATCAGCCACTTCGCGACATGGATGTCGCGAAAGCACATACAGAGGCAGGATGCCGATTATGTGCTGTGTGGCGTCCGAAACCAACACACCACACGCGGATTATTTAGATAAACTTAGCCAACAAAAGTCCATGCAGAAAAAACAGAATACCCAGCTCCAACCTCCCAAAAACCTATCCCACAAACTCTATTTTTTGAACCCCGCTCTTTTCCTCAACGTAGGATCCAAAATCTTCTTGCGAATACGCAGACTCTTCGGCGTAACCTCCAAAAGCTCATCCGTATCAATAAAGTCCAAAGCCTGCTCCAAGCTTAAAATCTTCGGCGGAACCAGCTTTAACGCCTCATCCGAGCTGGAAGTACGCGTATTGGTCAGATGTTTTGTCTTGCAGACATTGATCTCGATATCTTCGGCACGACCGGTTTCACCGACAACCATACCGGAATAAACCTTTTCACCGGGACTGATAAACAACGTACCACGTTCCTGTGCATTAAATAAGCCATAGGTAATTGCTTCTCCCGCTTCAAAAGCGATCAGAGAACCATTAGCACGATAATTCAAATCTCCCTTATAAGGACCATAACCATCAAAAATCGTATTCAGAATACCATTACCCTTGGTATCCGTCATAAACTCACCACGATAACCGATCAGACCACGGGAAGGAATGGAAAACTCCAGTCTCGTATATCCGCCGGAACCTGTGCCCATATTTAAAAGCTCACCCTTTCTGGCAGAAAGCTTCTGGATGACAGCACCGGAAAATTCATCTGGTACATCAATATAGGCGAGCTCCATAGGCTCAGTCTTTTTACCATGTTCATCTTCTTTGTACAATACCTCTGCTTTGGATACCGCAAATTCATAACCTTCACGACGCATATTTTCGATCAGGACAGAAAGATGCAGCTCACCACGTCCGGAAACCTTGAAAGAATCCATGTTTTCGGTTTCCTCCACACGGAGAGAAACGTCGGTATTTAATTCGCGGAACAGACGGTCGCGCAGATGACGGGAAGTAACAAATTTACCCTCGGTTCCTGCAAGAGGAGAGTCATTTACAACAAAGTGCATGGCAATCGTCGGCTCGGAAATCTTCTGGAACGGGATCGGTCTGACATCTTCGGGAGAGCAGAGCGTATCTCCGATGTGAATATCGGAAATGCCGGAGATTGCGACAATGGAACCAATGCCGGCTTCCTTGACCTCAACCTTATTTAAACCGTCAAACTCATACAGCTTGGAAACCTTAACCTTGCGCATCTTGTCAGGCTCATGATGGTTGACCATCACAACATCCTGATTGACCTTGATCGAGCCGTTGTCGACCTTGCCGACACCGATACGGCCGACATATTCATTGTAATCGATCGTGCTGATCAGTACCTGTGTTCCGGCATCCGGATCTCCCTCAGGAGCGGGAATATAGTCAAGGATCGTATCAAACAAAGGAATCATATCGGTTCCTTCTTTATCCATATCAAGGCTTGCGTAGCCGCCTCTTGCCGATGCAAATACAAACGGACAGTCAAGCTGGCTTTCATCAGCCTCCAAATCAATAAAAAGCTCTAACACTTCATCCACAACCTCGGCACATCTGGCTTCCGGACGGTCGATTTTGTTGACACAGACAATAACCGGAAGATTGAGATCCAAGGCCTTGCGTAATACAAATTTGGTCTGGGGCATGGCACCTTCAAAAGCATCAACTACCAGAATAACACCGTTGACCATTTTTAAGACACGTTCAACCTCCCCACCAAAGTCTGCATGACCGGGGGTATCGATGATGTTGATCTTGGTACCCTTGTAAGTGATGGCTGTATTTTTGGAAAGAATGGTGATACCACGCTCTCTTTCAATATCATTGGAATCCATGACACGCTCAGCGACTTCCTGGTTTTCACGGAAAACACCGCTTTGCTTTAACAGTTCATCAACTAAAGTTGTCTTGCCGTGATCTACATGGGCAATGATCGCTACATTTCTTACATCTTCACGTTTTGTCTTCATAACTAAAAATCCTTTCGCGCTTTTTCGCACCGCGCCCAACATTGCTTTTTGCTAGTAATCATCATGTTTACAAACTATTTTAGTCTATCACATTTCATATAAAAATCAAGTAAATTCATGTCGTTTTGTGCTTTTTTTGTCGGAATAAAAGCCCGAATGTCGATTGAAAATTTACATTTTTTAGCAAAAATGCAATAAGATATTACTACATGACAGGAAAAAATTCTTTATTTGTGTAAGAAGGGAGAACAAAAAAATGGATAAGATGAATGAAAACAACAAAGCAACCGTCATGGGAGAAATAACAGGATCATTTACGTTCAGTCATGAGATATACGGAGAGGGTTTTTACATGATTGACTTACTGGTGCCTCGACTGTCGGAAAGTGCTGATCTGATACCGCTTATGGTTTCGGAAAGACTGATCAACGTAAATGACAACTATGATGGTATGAAGGTACGGGTATCCGGACAGTTTCGCTCCTACAATCGTCACGAGGAACGGAAAAACAAACTGGTGCTGTCTGTGTTTGTCAGAGAATGGGAGTTCATCGATGAAGTCGAAAGAAGTGAGATGACCAATTATATTGAGCTTTATGGTTTTATCTGCAAGGAACCGATTTATCGCAAGACGCCGCTTGGAAGGGAAATCGCCGATATTCTGCTGGCCGTTAACAGACCTTATGGAAAGAGCGATTATATTCCCTGTATCAGCTGGGGCAGAAATGCCAGATATGCCAATGATTTTGAGGTTGGCAGCCGGTGCCACATCATCGGACGGATCCAGAGCCGGGAGTATATGAAAAAAATCTCCGAGGATGAGGTCGAAAAAAGAATTGCATATGAGGTTTCGGTCAGCAAACTGGAGATTCCGGTAGAGGATTCTGTGTATTAAGAAAATGGATCAGATACTCGGTCGGATAAAATCAGTCAGAAAAGAAAATCTATCAGAAAATAAAATCTGTCAGAAAAGGAAATCAGTCAGAGGAAAATCAGTCAAAAAAGAATATAATTGCCAGAAAAACGAATTTATGCTATGATTCAGCCGAATGCAGTATTCGGACAGGAAATGACAAAAAGTCCGAACAAAAGAAAATGATGGTGGGTGGATCATGAAAAGTGGAAAGATTCATATTTATACGGGCGATGGACACGGCAAGACACCGGCGGCCCTGGGCGAAGCATTGTATGCGGCATCTGCGGGAAAGCAGGTTGTTGTGATCCAGTTTATGAAGGGAAAGGGCATTTTTGAAAATGACTTTGTCAAAAGACTGGAGCCTGAGATCAAATTTTTCTGCTTTGAAAAGGCGGAAAGCGAATATGTTGATCTGAATGATGAACAGCGGGCAGAAGAAAATATCAACATCCGGAATGGTTTTAATTTTGCAAAAAAGGTCCTGTCAACAAACGGATGTGATCTACTGATCTTAGATGAGATTTTAGGAGTGCTGGATGTCGGGGTGATTACCGTCGATGATCTAAAAGGGCTTTTGGAAGCCAAATCCGACGAGACGACGATCATCATGACGGGAATCCAGTTAAAGGATGAGGTGGTTTCTCTGGTGGATGAAATTTCCAAAATTGAGTCCATGCCTATTGCATAAACAGGAAAAGAGTGATATTCTTTTAGTAATCGGTGCAGATACATATATCTTAATCTGTGGAGATGCACCGGACATATATAAAGAGATAGAGGTTGCGTTTTTTATCAGTATTCATCCGGATGTTCAGGAGCAGAGGAAAGATGATGAAAGGGAAGGACGCCGAAAGGGGGATATTTCCTGACAATATTTTCCTTGGGCATGCAGTTAAGAGCTGTATGACTGTCATCGTTTTCGATGGGGGGCTATCAAAGGTTAGAAAGATATGCCGTTTCCCGATGGAGACGGCTTTTTCGATATTATAACCCGGAAATTTCTTTTTATATGGGATTAGCATGAGCCAACATGCACATACATATGATGATTTAGGAGGAAAAAAGGATGGCTATTTTTACAGGCGCAGGTGTTGCAATTGTTACACCTTTTCATGAGGATGGAAGCGTTAATTATGAAGCATTTGCAGAGCAGATCGAGCTTCAGATTGCAGGAGGAACGGATGCCATTATCGTATGCGGTACGACGGGTGAATCTTCCACACTGACACACGAGGAGCATCTTGACGTGATCCGATACTGTGTAAAACAGGTCAACAAGAGAATCCCGGTTATTGCAGGTACCGGTTCAAATTGTACAGAGACTGCGGTCTATCTTTCACAGGAAGCTGAAAAAGCAGGTGTGGACGGATTATTGATCGTTACACCATATTACAATAAGTGCACCCAGAAGGGGTTGTATGAACATTTCAAAATAGTGGCTGAAAGCGTCAGCCTTCCGATCATTCTGTACAACATCCCCGGACGTACCGGCGGTGTGCTGATCCAGCCCGAAACTGTTGTTTCGCTGTGCAGAAATGTGAAAAACATTGTGGGTGTCAAGGATGCGACAGGCAATATTTCAGGAGTTGCCAAGGTACTGCAGTTAGCAGACGGTGACGTGGATCTGTATTCAGGCAATGATGATCAGATCGTACCGATCCTTTCTTTAGGCGGCAAGGGTGTTATCTCCGTACTTTCCAACGTGGCACCGAGACAGACACATGATATCTGCCAGCTGTATTTTGACGGAAAGGTAAAAGAGAGTGCGGCATTGCAGCTCAAGGCTCTTCCGGTAATCGACGGACTGTTCTGTGAGGTCAATCCGATCCCGGTTAAAAAAGCCATGAATCTGATGGGATTAAATGCCGGACCGCTTCGTCGTCCATTGACCGAGATGGAAGAAGAGCATGCAGCAAAGCTTGCTGATGCGATGAAAGCATTTGGTATTTTATAATTTCACACAATTATGTAAACCTAAATAAGCCGTGGAGTTATCTGCGGCTTATACTGTAATGAGTAGCGATTTACGCAGTAAATCAGCGGATAAAGAGGACCAAACCATGACGAAAATAATTATGCATGGCTGTAACGGAGCCATGGGACAGATGATTGCCGGACTTGTTGCGGCAGATGAGGACGTAGAAATTGTTGCCGGAGTTGATATCAATATCGAGCAAAAAAATGATTTTCCGGTTTTTGCTTCCATCGAGGATTGCGATGTAAAAGCAGATGCAGTGATCGATTTTTCCCACATCAGCTGTGTGGAAAAGCTGTTAAACTGGTGTGCGGATAAAAAGGTGCCGGTTGTACTGTGTACGACAGGTCTTACAGATGACATGATGGAAAAAGTAAAAGAGACAGCTGCAAAGACGGCAGTTTTAAAATCAGCCAATATGTCACTGGGCATCAATATGCTTTTAAAGCTCTTAAAGGAAGCAACCGCAGTTTTGGCACCTGCCGGTTTTGATATTGAAATTGTGGAAAAGCATCACCGCAGAAAACTGGATGCTCCGAGCGGAACAGCACTGGCACTTGCCGATTCGGTCAATGAAGAACTGAATAATGAATATGAATATGTCTTTGACAGAAGCAGCCGCCGTGAGCAGAGACCTAAAAAGGAGATCGGTATTTCTGCAGTACGGGGAGGAACTATCGTCGGAGATCATGACGTGATCTTTGCAGGCGAGGATGAAGTCATCACATTTTCGCATACAGCCTATTCAAGAGCAGTATTTGGAAAAGGAGCGATTCAGGCTGCAAAATTTTTAAAGGGAAGAGAACCGGGGCTTTATAATATGAGCCATGTTATTGATAATTGATCAAGGGGTAAACAATGGATGAATTAGAATTAAGGTACATTAAGAGTCTGGCGAAGCAGTATCCGACCATTGCCGCGGCAAGTACGGAGATAGTCAATCTGTCTTCCATTATGAACCTGCCAAAGGGTACGGAACATTTTTTGACAGACATTCATGGGGAATACGAGCAGTTCAATCACGTTTTGAAAAATGGATCCGGTTCGATCCGCCGCAAAATTGATGAAGAATTTGGAAATACCCTGAGCAATAAGGACAAAAAGAGTCTGGCAACGTTGATATATTATCCCAACGAAAAGCTGGATATTGTCATGAAAGAGGAAGACAATCTGGAAGACTGGTACAAGATCACTTTATATCGTCTTGTGCAGATCACGAAGCGTGTTTCCTCCAAGTACACTCGTTCCAAGGTTCGCAAGGCATTGCCAAAGGATTTTGCATATGTTATAGAGGAGCTGATCACGGAAAAAGCCGAGGTGCAGGATAAAGAGGCATATTACAATGAAATTGTACATACGATTATCCGAATCGGACGTGCACCGGAATTTATTGTTGCGCTTTGTGAGCTCGTACAGAGGCTTGTCATCGATCATCTGCATATCGTAGGTGATATTTATGACAGAGGTCCGGGACCGCATATTATTATGCGGACACTCCGTTATTATCATTCGGTGGATATCCAGTGGGGAAACCATGATGTTGTATGGATGGGCGCTGCATGTGGACAGCCTGCCTGTATTGCAACCGTGATCCGTATGGCTGCCCGGTACGGCAATCTGGATTCTCTGGAAGAGGGCTATGGTATCAACCTGATTCCGCTGGCTACGTTTGCCATGGAAAAATACAAGGATGTTGACTGCAGTGTATTCAATATCAAATACAATACCAATTACAATACCAAGGATCTGACGCTTGATATGAAGATGCATAAAGCAATCTCCATCATACAGTTTAAGCTTGAGGGCCAGATCATCATGCGCAGACCGGAATTTGAAATGGAAGACCGTCTGCTTCTCGATAAAATTGATTTTGATAAAAAAACAGTCCGTATCGACGGCGTGGACTATCCGATGAAGGATACCGATTTCCCGACGATCGATCCGGCCCATCCTTATCAGCTGAGCCACGAGGAGGAAGAGGTCGTGGAGCGTCTTGTTCAGGCATTTAAACGATGTGACAAGCTGCAAAAGGATATCCGTTTCCTGTTTTCAAAAGGAAGCATGTACAAGGTATACAATTCCAACCTGTTATTCCACGGTTGTGTGCCAATGGATGAGGAGGGTAATTTTTTAAAGGTCAATCTGTTCGGAAAAGAGTATGCCGGCAAGGCCCTATATGATGCACTGGATAACTATGCGAGAAAAGGCTATTACGGCAATCGCGATTCGGATGAAAAATTAAAGGGGCAGGATATCATCTGGTATATCTGGGCAGGTCCAAAATCTCCGGTATTCGGCAAGGATAAGATGGCAACCTTTGAACGGTATTTCCTGGATGATAAGGAAACACATAAGGAAAAGAAAAATGCATATTATCGCCTGTATGACAGAGAGGATATCCTCAACAGGATTTTGACAGAGTTTGGATTGCCGACGGACAAATCCCATATTGTCAACGGACATGTGCCCGTCGAACAGAAAAATGGCGAGTCGCCGATCAAATGTGGTGGAAAGCTGCTGGTCATTGACGGTGGATTTAGCAAGGCATATCAGAGCAAAACCGGAATTGCGGGATATACACTGGTTGCCAATTCGCACGGCATGCGGCTGGTTTCCCACGAACCGTTCGAATCTGCCGAGACAGCGATCAAAAATGAATCCGATATTTTTTCTGACTCCATTATTGTTGAGACCAGTGCTTCCAGACAGAGGGTTGCAGATACAGATATCGGTAAGGAATTACGGGTTCAGATCCATCAGCTTGAAGAGTTGCTTGAGGCTTATCGTGAAGGAATAATCGTAGAAAAAGATATATAAACAAAAAGAAAATACTCAAATCCGCAAGAAGATGGGTATTTTCTTTTTTTGCTTCAAACATACGATACTATAGAAAATAGAAAACTGATATGACAGGTCAAATTTGTTCGACAAAAAATAAAATGTATGTTATAATACAGCCATATTTTGTTAAATAGTTATCAAATTGACTTGCGTCAGCACAAATTATCAGATAATAATATCTGTGTCTACTGACTGGCGGTGTTATTTTTTTGTAGTTGTTTGATTTGTCTGATCGTTCTCAGTTGTAGTATCTGTATTACCGGTTATATTATCAGAGGCGTGATCTACTCCGTCAGTGACATCATCTGTTACGTCTTTTACAGCATTTCCGGCATCATTTATGATATCCCCGGCAGCATTTCCGACATCATCGACGGCATCGGTTACGCCGTTCACAACATCATTTGCACCGTCTGCAATATCATCAGCAGCATTATTTTCAGGTTTTGTTTCATCTGCATTGTTTTCTGCTTTGTCTGCAAAATCTGTTGAATTGTTTTTATTTGATGACTGGTTGTTGCCGCAGCCGGTAAAGCACAGGATCATAGTTGACAGCAGTACAAAAAATAATATTTTTGATTTTTTCATGGATAGTAAACTCCTTTCAAAGTGTTGTTATGGGATTACTATTTACAACTTTTCGTTTTTTATGCATGTAAAACAATAATTTTTAAATATCTTTATCCATAATTCGTTGATCGGACGAAAAAGCTGTTTTTTGTGGACACGAAGTCGGCAGATCAGGGGAGAGGATGACAAAACAAGGAGGGGAATTATGCAGTTTAGACCATGTATCGACATTCACAACGGAAAAGTAAAACAGATTGTAGGAAGTACCTTGGGGGGAAATGTTCAGGAAAATTTTGTTTCCGGTAAAAATGCCACATATTATGCACTTCTTTATAAAAAGTACAATATCAAGGGTGGCCACATTATTCTGTTAAACAGTCCGGACGATCCGTTTTACGCGGTGACCAAAATGGAGGCTGTGGATGCACTTAAGATTTATCCGGGTGGAATGCAGGTCGGTGGCGGGATCAATGCCGCCAATGCAGCTGAGTTTATCAATGCAGGAGCATCGCATGTGATTGTTACGTCCTATGTGTTTAAGGATGGCAGGATTGATTACGACCATTTAAAACAGTTGGTGGATGCGGTTGGAAGAAGGCATATTGTGCTGGATCTGAGTGCCAAGAAATATCCGGAGGGTTACGTGATCATGACGGACCGCTGGCAGGTAAAGAGTGATATCGTGATCAATGCAGCTCTTCTGGAGGAATTATCCCTTTATTGTGACGAGTTTCTGGTGCATGCCGTAGATGTGGAGGGCAAAAATCGCGGCATAGAGCAAAATCTTGTCAAGACCCTGGCTGATTATAGAGGTATTCCGGTTACGTATGCGGGTGGTATCAGTTCCTACGAGGATATGAAAGTCTTGAGAAAGATTGGTAATAACCGGATCAATATGACGGTCGGAAGTGCGTTGGATCTGTTTGGAGGAACTCTGGATTTTAAGAAGATTGTTGCGGAATATCATGACAGAATATAAGAATTTCATGATACAAAAAAGCCATGGAGCATATCCATGGCTTTTTTAGGGGAGATACAACCCCGTTTTGTAATCCGTTAAAACAATATTGCAAATTTAAATCAAATCTTTTGAAAATTTATATTCAAAAAGGCACATTGAAAAACTGATTAGATGTTATAACGTGAATTATAACTTGGTTACGTTTACTGCCTGAGGTCCTTTTTCGCCCTCAACTACGTCAAACTCTACAGCGGCACCTTCTTCTAAAGTCTTGTAGCCATCCATCTTGAGTCCTGAGTAGTGAACGAATACGTCATTACCTGCTTCGTCAGAGATAAATCCGTAACCTTTGGGGTTATTAAACCATTTAACTGTACCTTTCATGTTGATACCTCCGATAAATATAGTGTTGCTTTACAACAATCAAAGAATAGCATACAGGAAATAAAAAGTAAAGAAATATTTCTGTGCCATTCCTGTAAAAATTGACAACAGATTGTCTGTCGGATACAAATATCTGACAGGGATAGTATCTGCAGGATCAGCTATGATAAATCGGATGAATCATGAGGGATACGGTTGAATACCAGCTCATAACCATCGCTGCCGTAATTGAGTGAGCGGTTGACACGGCTGATGGTGGCTGTAGAAGCACCGGTTTTTTCCGCAATTTCCAGATATGTTTTTTTATCACGGAGCATACGGGCTACTTCGTAGCGCTGGGACAGAGATAACAGTTCATTAACGGTGCACAGATCTTCGAAAAAAGCGTAGCACTCATCTTTATTTTCTAATGCCAGAATTGCCTGAAAAAGAGAGTCAACAGATTCATTTTTGATTTTTTTATTCATGGAAATAACCTCTTTTACTTTAACACTGTGAAATTTTAATGTTTTAACATGTGATATTTTAGCACAATTTGATAAAAAGGTAAAGCCTGCGAAAATTGATTTGTGAATTTTAGATCTTTGTTCAGCGTTTTGTATTGAAATGTACTGAAAGACTAAAAATGTTTACAAATAGTTTTTAATACTATATAATATGATATTAAGATCGAAAGGTATTTTGCCCCAAACTTGATATCCACGAATTGCTCCGCTGCAAAGCAGCTCCCACAATTCTCAAACA
>URPH01000016.1 GCA_900549665.1 uncultured Lachnospiraceae bacterium
TCGCATTGCTTTGAAATCTTTGTGTTGTCTGCGTTTCACACGCGACTTGATTATAATATCATTTCGCTTTGTGGTTGTCAACAACTTTTTTTATTTTTTTCAAAGAAGTTTTCAACCGCTCTACAAGGCTCTGTTTTTTGAGCGAAAAAAAAGAAATCTCAGACAACAAGATCACTTTTCTTGTAGATAACGGAGAAAGAGGGATTTGAACCCTCGCGCCGCGTTAACGACCTACACCCTTAGCAGGGGCGCCTCTTCAGCCTCTTGAGTATTTCTCCGTATTACTGAACTTTATCCTCTACCAATATAAAGTTGTAACGCATCTCACATGACGCAAAATTCATTATACATAAGTGATTTTTGTTTGTCAATGTATTTTTTCAATTATTTGGAATTTTGAAATTGTATACATTGTATTGTTTTCTATTATCAGTATTTTATTCATACTGTGCAATAGCAGCTTCAATCCGACATTTAACCTCGGCTGCAATCTCTGTCGTTTTCATGTCTTTGTATTCATCATAATATATGGGATCCAGATAGATCAGCTTAACCGTAACATGGCGCAATGACTTTTCATCAAACGGTACAAAGGCGTTGATCAGTGCACAGGGAACAATCGGACACTTAGCCTTTTGTGCAGCCTTGAAGCTTCCTCCTTTAAAATCAAGAAGCCTGTTTCCAAGCTTACTTCTGGTACCTTCCGCAAAAATCACGTAGTTTCTGCCCTGTCTTACTTCATCGGCCACCTGATTGATCACCTGCATGGACTGTCTCAGATCATCTCTGTCCATCGCCAGCGATCCGGTTGATTCCACAGCCTGTTTTAACAGCACAATATTCTTTGCTTCTTTTTTTATAACAAAAGCTAGCGGTCTGGGGCTGGAATAGAAAAACATCAATGTATCAAACAATCCCTGGTGATTGGGATACAGGATAAAACCGTCTTCCTTTGGCAGCTTGTCTACATTATAAATTTCTGCCTTGATATTCCCACCCTTGATTGCGTGGGCTGCTATTTTTTTGCATTGTAAAAATCCCGGATTGTAGTCCCCATTGTAATGATGACTCAGCCACAAGAGCCTCAAAAAAAGTCCGGGAACACAAAACAGATTACGCAAAACCATCATTACAATTCTCATGATAACCTCTTTTCACTATTCCTGCACAAATATATGCGTTGTACCACGTATTGTATCTGCGCAACAACATATTGTATTAAATATCTTTATTTGTCCTATATATATAGGAAGAAACTGCTATTATTCTTTCGCATATTCCTTGATTGCTGTCTCATACAGGTTGTTTCCGTCTTTGTCGATAACAACGATAACCGGAAAATCTTTTACTTCAAGCCTGCGGATAGCCTCTGTTCCGAGATCATCGTATGCGATCACTTCGGATGAAAGAATGGACTTTGACAAAAGCGCGCCTGCTCCGCCAACAGCGGCAAAATATACTGCTCCATTTCTCACAATGGCATCTTTTACTTCCTGGGATCTTTTGCCCTTTCCGATCATGCCGCTCAGTCCAAGATCCAGCAGGGACGGCGCATACTTGTCCATTCTGCTGGCTGTTGTAGGGCCTGCGGATCCAATCGGCCTGCCCTCCCTTGCAGGAGACGGTCCCATATAATAAATCACATTATTTTCCATATTGATCGGTAATTGTTCCTGTTTCTGAAGAGCCTCGGACATGCGTTTATGCGCTGCATCTCTGGCTGTGTAAATTGTGCCGGTAATGTAAACATAGTCACCGGCTTTTAATTGTGCCGCTACCTCTTTGTTGAAAGGAGCTGTAATGTGTCGATCCATTTCTATTTTCTCCTGTATTATGATTAATATGATAATATCTTTTTTACAACACTCTTACGCTGTGCCGGTTGACATGGCAGCAAATATTGACAGCTACCGGCAGGCCGGCAATATGTGTGGGGTAGGTGTTGATATTAACAGCAAGTGCTGTGGTCGTGCCTCCCAGTCCGCCGGGGCCGATGCCTGTTGCGTTCATTTTTCCCAAGAGCTCTTCTTCCATTTCTCTTACATATGGAACGTCCGAATGCTGGTTTACCGGTCTTGTCAGTGCTTTTTTTGCCATAAGTGCACATTTTTCAAAAGTGCCGCCAATTCCGACACCGACAACCATCGGAGGGCAGGCGTTTGGACCGGCATCTTTGACTGCCGTTAAAATGGCCTGTTTTACGCCTTCTATTCCGTCTGCCGGCTTGAGCATGAAAACACGGCTCATATTTTCACTTCCAAATCCCTTTGGTGCAACGGTGATCCGCACCTGATCTCCGGGAACGATCTCATAATGAATGATCGCAGGTGTATTGTCTTTTGTATTCTCACGGATCAGAGGATCCTTGACGACAGATTTGCGCAGATAGCCATCTACATAGCCACGTCGTACACCTTCATTGATCGCATCTTCCAGATTTCCACCTTCAAAATGCACATCCTGTCCGATCTCCATAAATATAACAGCCATGCCGGTATCCTGACAGATCGGGATCATATCCTCTCCGGCAATTCTCAGATTTTCCTGCAGCTGCTGCAAAATCTGTTTGCCAAGCATGGCCTCTTCTGTATCCTGTGCATTGACAAGCGCTTCTTTCATATCATCTGTCAAAAAATGATTCGCTTCAATGCACATTTCTTTTATCTGCTCTGTAATGTCTGTAACCTGTATCGTTCTCATGCATCCACCAACCTGTTTTTATTATATACTTGTTATTTCTTATGATATGATATCAGGGTCAAAAGGTCAAAAAGTCATTCGTGCCTGCACGATAAGACTTTTGAACTTGGAACCCGCCAAACATGAGAAAGCAGCGATTTACGCAGTAAATCAGCGGATTTCGAATGTTTGAGAATTGTGGGAGCTGCTTTGCAGCGGAGCAATTCGTGGATATCTTCTTATTAAATAAAAGGTACAATTCCTATTATATAAAGAATTGTACCTTTTTTCAATCAATCGGTCTGTTTTGTTGATTGATTTGTTTTATATTTAGATTTGTTTTATATTTAGATTTCTTCCAGATACTCCTCATATTCGCCTTCGCTTGCAAATAAGATGTATTCTCCTTCTACAAATCCCATATAACCACCATTTACCAAATATCCTTTCATAATGATCGCCTCCTGATATGCTTTTCCTGTTTACTTTCTTTGTTCTAAACACAGTATCGCATATCTCGTGTCCTATATTTTGGACACTTGAAGTCATCATCTGATCGGATCATATAAACCGTCCGGTATTATTCAGCAATCACCTTGCGGAAGTTTTTCTTTCCGCGTTTTACTACAATACCATCGCCGGTCATCTGTTCTTTGGTGTATACAGCCTTGATATCCGTAACCTTTTCTCCGTCAACGCTGACACCGCCCTGCTCAACAGCACGTCTGCCTTCGTTTCTGGTAGGTACCAGACCTGATTTTACAAGAATAGATAAAATGTCAATGGAACCATCTGTCAGGTCTTCATCTTTCAGAGTTGCAGCCGGCATATCAGCAGAATTGCCTGCTCCTCCAAACAGAGCCTTTGCAGCTTCCTGGGCTTTGACCGCCTCTTCCTCTCCATGAATCATCTTTGTCAGTTCAAAGGCAAGGATTTCCTTTGCGGTATTTAACTGGCTTCCTTCCCATGTGTCCATTTTGTCGATCTCTTCTAACGGAATAAAGGTCAGCATACGGATGCACTTCAAGACATCTGCATCGCCAATATTTCTCCAGTACTGGTAAAATTCAAAAGGAGATGTCTTTTTCGGATCAAGCCATACGGCACCTTTCTGTGTTTTACCCATCTTTTTGCCTTCCGAATTCAGCAAAAGATTGATGGTCATGGCATATGCATCCTTACCGAGCTTACGACGGATCAGCTCCGTACCGCCAAGCATATTGCTCCACTGGTCGTCGCCGCCAAACTGCATGTTACAGCCATATCTTTCATATAAAGCCAAGAAGTCATAGCTCTGCATGATCATGTAGTTGAACTCCAAAAAGCTCAATCCTTTTTCCATTCTCTGTTTGTAGCATTCTGCTGTCAGCATTCTGTTTACGGAGAAATGAGCACCGATATCACGGATAAATTCGACATAGTTTAAGTCTCTCAACCATTCGGCATTGTTGACCATCAAAGCTTTTCCGTCAGAAAAATCAATAAATTTACTCATCTGCTCTTTGAAACATTCGCAGTTATGATCAATGGTCTCAACGGTCATCATGGATCTCATATCTGTTCTTCCGGAAGGATCACCGATCATGGCTGTTCCTCCACCGATCAGAGCGATCGGTTTGTTGCCTGCCATCTGCAGTCTCTTCATCAGACACAGCGCCATGAAATGGCCAACGTGCAGACTGTCAGCGGTCGGATCAAATCCGATATAAAAAACAGCCTTTCCGTTGTTTACCAACTCTCTGATTTCTTCTTCATCTGTCAGCTGTGCAAGAAGGCCTCTTGCTTTCAGTTCGTCAAATACTGTCATTTTTCTACCTCTTTCTTTTTGTATAGTTTGTTTCAATCATTGTGTTTTAATTATTACGCAATTAAAAAAACCGTCCTTCCAATCATGAAAGGACGGGTATAAATCCGTGTTACCACCTATCTTTACAAACAGCTCACGCTGCCTGCCTCTATGCGTATCATACTAATACGCCGATAATATAACGGTTATCCCCCGTCGCAGCCTACTCGGCAACTGCCTTTTGGTGCGCTGCTCCCGGATGTATTCGGATAAAAACTCTTCATGCGCCTCTCATCAGCCGGCTGCTTTCTGTATGGTTCCTTTTTATCTTACTTGTTCCGATCTCTGCATTAAAACAAAATATGAAACTACCCAAATTGTAATGAATGTCTATCTGTTTGTCAAGCCTATTGTCCCAAACTTCTTTTACCGGACTTCTTTAACAAAATTGCAGATACCATTGTATGTAACATCCTGTAAAGTAAATGCCATTTTTTCAGCATCGTCTGATGCATTCTTGGCATCAACATCGGCTGTCATCAATAAAAACTCTGTCAAAACTGCAACTCTCTCTTCCAGATCCTTTGCAATTTTAGCACCGGCTTTTGTCAATGTGATCGCTCCACCCTTGGCAATCTCAATCAATCCGGCATCTTTTAATAATCCCATCGCACGACTTATGCTGGGCTTGGAAAAATCCAAAGCTCTGGCAACATCAACGGAATGAACAGCAGCCTGCGTATTGGATAACCGGTAAATGGTCAGTAAATATGTTTTTCCTGATTCTTTCATAATCTGCTTCCTCTTTTTGTATTGTTTCACTAGATGTTAGCACATGCTAACCAACTTGTCAAATTCTTTTATAATACCAAAAACAGACATCCGGGCGTTAAAAACACTTTAATCAAGAATGGTTTTTTGAACTGCTTCAAGCTCTTCTGCGGAAGCTTCACCGGGCTCCCACAGGATATGCTGTCCATCATCCTTGTATCTCGGAATCAGATGTAAATGAAAATGCTTAACAGTCTGACCTGCTGCCTCACCATTATTCTGCACAAGATTCATTCCGTCTGCATGCAGCTTATCCACCATCTGTCCGCCAAGCTTTTTCGCCAGTACCAATACTTCCTTTGCCGTATCATCCGGCAATTCAAATAAATCTGCTGCATGATCCTTGGGTAAAATCAGTGCATGTCCCCTGGTTGCGGGACCAAGATCCAGAATCACTTTAAACTTATCATCCTCGTAAATAGATTTTGATGGAATGTCACCATTTGCAATTTTGCAGAAAATACACTGTTCGTCTTTCATCGTCCTCATCCTTTCATAAATACAAATAACTGGTCAAGCGCACGCATTAAAGTAAAATCTCCCTTTACTTTCATGGTACCGGCACTCATAAAAGCCCGCTGGAATGTCATTCTTCCATTCACAATCTCAGACATGGTATCTTTATCGGTTGTGATATATACATCCTGCTTTTCGGTATCTTTAAAGACACATTCTAACTGCGTCTTGTCTACCGATATACATAGAGGCAGAGCCTTGCCTTCCATAACGATTTTGTAAGTTGCCTTTATTCCCGGCTGCGGTACAAAATGAGACCGGAATGCTTCGATCATATGCTCATCTTCATTTTCATCACGGGACAGCATTCCCTGAAAATAGCTTGCAAGCTCTTTAATGTCTTCTTTTTGGGTCTGCACATAAGACTCATCCGCAGCATATTGTGACAGCTGCTCTGATTCCTTTGGTGTCAGATTGATGTTTTTGTTGATGGCAACTGTCTGGCTGACCGCCTTATTGCTCGCGGGAAAACTGGGCATCTTTTGATTGATGGTCCGGTACATATTTTCCGCTTTTTTCTCAATGATCGTGTTGTAGCCCGGATTGGTGTCAAAAATGGACATATCCGGTACATAACCGCAGATTCCGCTGCAGGGCTTTCCTCCCAAAATTTCCCAGGCAACCGACAGATCCAGCTTGGATTCTCTTTCTCCATAGGTTGTGCTCATAACAATCGGACACATATAGATCTGACTGATCTTTTCTTTATCGCCATACAGCCAGCATGCATCCAGAAAGCTTTGCAGATATCCACCAATCCCATACCATTCCACGGTCGTAGCCAGAATAATCCCGTCTGCATTTTTCAAGGTCTGGGGAAGTGTCGTGATGGTATTTTTTAATTCCGGAAGCATAAACCGCTCAACCTTTACATTCAGTTCTTCCAGAACGTCCTGCATTTTGTTGATCACATAAAGGGAAGGATCATCCATCAGACCTCGCCCACCATAATAAATATTAATTTTCACCGGGTGCTGCCTCCTTTTTTATTGTTTGTTTTCTGTAAATCAAAATCGCAATCAGAATCCCGGCAATCAGGCCTCCGATGTGCGCTGCATTATCTACTCTTTCCTCTGTCATTCCACCAAATAAGCAATAACATACCAAAAACAATACTCTGACAAGTGACATATTGGATGCCCTTCCGTGGTTCAGCAATAAGATCCACAAAAATCCTCCCATAATGCCAAAGATCGCGCCACTTGCGCCTATCGATCCGGCGATCATCTCTCCATTTGCCTGATGAACCGACTGCATATACAGGGACGCACAGGATCCTGCCAATCCGGAGCCAAAATACAAAATAAAGTATTTGATATGCCCCATTTCTTTTTCAACTACATTGCCCAAAAGAAACAGCATGATCATATTACTGGCAATATGCGTAACATTGCCGTGCAGAAACAGTGACGTTATCATCCGGTACCACTGTCCGTCCATGACCTCCTGCAATGATAATGTGCCATAATTATACAACAGATCACCGGTTAATGTACATAAAGTAAAGATAATCAGATTGGTAATAAAAATAAAATGATTGACTAAGGGCTGTTCCCGGAAGCTTTTGATCTTTCTTCCGTCTGCCTGGTAATATTCATTTCGTTTTTTTTCTGCCTGATAATCCGCATGCAGCCATGCATCAATCCGGTCACGCATCCCATAATAATCCTCTGCGCAGCCATCCGGAATCCGCAGTTCTCCTGTCTGATCATCAATGACCCAAAAGAATGGATTATCATCCCTTAATGCAAGCGCCTTTTCATAATCATTGCTGATCACCAGCACAATACTGTGGACATCTTCCACTCCCTGATCAATAAATTTCCACCGTACTTTATTGCGGACGGACTGCACCAGTTCTTTGGTAATAAAGGGATTCTCCATAAGATCTGCCACAACCATCGTATTGACAAATCCTGTCTCTTTTCTAAAAAATATCGTAAATTCGGGAACGGAGGTATTCATACGCAAGAAACCATCCTGTCCCAGAAAATAAAACAACTTTTCTTTCATGTGCACACTGATATCCTTTTCTGATATTATAATACACTAAAATGGTGTCAGGGTCAAAAGAAGGTATCCGGCATTTTCTATTGATATGTAAAGGTCACTCTGCCGAATTTGATTTCATCACCGGCCTGCAGCTCCACAAGCTCATTGGGCTGTATCCGGATCCCGTTTTTCATACTTCCGTTAGTGCTGTTTAGATCTGTCAGGTATACGATATCATCCCGCAGGGTAAACCTTGCATGCAGCCTGCTGATGCTTGAATCTTCGATCACGTAATCAGCCTGTTCTTTATTTTTTCCGATCACGAAGGGAAACGATGACAGATCGATCTGCCTTTGCCTGCCTCTTATCCTTCCAACCAATATCCGCTGCTCCGTATAACAGTTTTCCTGTAATAAAACCGTCGCGCAGTCCTCTTCCTCTGCTTTGGGAATATCAACAGCAGACTGACCTGTGGCAGTTCCAGAAGCTCCATAATAATTTTCTTCTTCGTATTCCCAGCCAGATGCATTATCTGATTTTAAGGACATTCCCAATATATCTTTTTCTGTCCCATTTTTCATTTCTTTTGAATCGTCTTTAGTCGGTTTTTTCTTTTTACTCCGAATATCACAGATTTCAAAAAATACAAAGCCCAATATTGATGAAACAACAATCAGAGATCCCACGATTCCTTCTTTATTTGACACCAGTTCATAAATACTCAGATTGTATCTCCATGCGGCAAATGCCATGACGCCGATTCCAAACAAAGCAAGAAAACCAAAAAGGAAAATCCGGTTACGCCTGACGGTCAATGGATTCTTTGTTGAGGGGTCATCAACAACAAAATCCGGTTCATCATTTTCCAAATATAAAGCAGGATCTTCCGGTATTAAATTATTTGAGTTTCCCACTAAATCAATTCTATTAAAACTATCCAAATCATTTGGGGATAAATCTTGGGATAAATCTTCTTTGGTTAAATTATTGATGATCAGGTTCTTTCTGACCAAATCATCGCCAAATAAGTTATCTTCAACTGAAGCTTTTTCAACTGGATTTTTTCCGGACAAGTCATTTCCCTCTTCCCTGCACTCATCCATTCTTTCAAAAACTGCGATCAGATCACATTTTTCTTCTTTCACAAAACGATAAAAATTGTACGCATAAATTACCGTTTCCGGATCTTCATTGCAGATCTTATCCAGAATAGCTTCCGCAAAATGTTCTACATTTTCTTCAAATGATTCTTCCGGATAAGGATAATACAACAAAAGCACTTCACGCTTTGCCATATTGATATAGACATAGTCCATGTCTAAAATGACGCACTCCATATCCAGAAAGAAATCCTCAAGCTCTTTTACCGCATTTTTTATTCCTGAAAAAATCCATGTCAGATCTTCCTTTAAAAGCTTCTTTTTATCATAAAGGACAGACATGGTCTGCTTTGTACTGATATCATAATACAATTCTGTTTCACCATTAAAGCTGCGGACAGAAATCGGCAAAAGCCCCTTTATCCGGTTTTCGCAGAGCATTTCCAGATCATATGCCACATTACCATCATTTTTCTCATATTCATTGATTCTGGTATCCTTCACAACAAAATATGTCTTATGGTCTTCCCTCCTGTATTCCGCCTGCATCATATTGTGATAATCCTCCTTTTATCTTTCTGCATGTCCGGACAAACAAGACCGGATCCACCGCTTTTTTCTTTGCTTTTGTTGTAAATTCTCCTATTTTTTCACTTGTACTCATTGATACATTTATTGTATTTCCTTTTATGGAAATATCTTTTTGAATCTCATTCTCAAACAATAAATTGTAGGCTAAAACATCCTGAATGGCCTGACCTGCCTCCGTATTTTTCTGCTGACTGTTTTTAAAAATCTGCTCGCTTGCTCTCAATGCCGAAACGCAGACAGCACGCTCAATGCTGCATCGGTTGTAAAGCGAAAAAGCAATCGTGATAAGCAACATAATTAAAAATAATGAGATTGGAATAATAAAGGCGGCTTCAACTGTATAGCTGCCTTTATGATCTAAGAAGATTTTATTGATTCCGGCTTTTAGGTTAATCTTCTTTTTCTTTATTTTTTCTATTCTTATAAAACACATATTCTTCCTTTACTTTGTTACATATCTCCCAAATGATTCCTATAATTTATCCATCTAAACATCTCTCGATTACTACCTGTAATTTATCTTACTAATTATCTCTTTGCTACTGCCTGCAATTTATCCGACTAATCATTTCCCGGTTACTGTCTGTCTTTTATCCACTTAATCATTTTCTGATTATCACCCGTATCATTTATCCACCCGAGCATTTACTGCACGGTGTCCGGCTCCCAACCTGCGACAAAAAAACCGCCCGGATAGTTCTTTTCAATCCGCTGCATAACAGATCGTAATGATAACGATCTCCATAATCAGTCACGTACGTTATCACACCGGTGCCGGATCTTGCACATATCGGACATGCGTAATATTTTCCTCCGGATTGATTTCGCAGACCGGAAAGCTGTCCGGCATCAACATTTCTGATAGACAGATCCAGATACCGGCAATCCCGGCTATAATGATAAGCCCGTCCGCTTTCTGTGATATATACCACAATTTCCTTCTCATCATCTGCTGTATTACTTGCATTGTCATATCCATTAAACGCGTGAATAACAGCTGAGGATTCTGTCAAAAATCCGGCTTTCTTTGACAATGCAAAAAATGGTGTAACATAGTAATGACACCTCAGCCTGATCCGGTCCTTTTCCATAAAACGACTTTCAAGAAAGCTAAGCTTATACGCGCCTCCAATCGGTGAGTTTTCCAGATAGGAGCCGGTAAGGTCTGAAACAGTGCGACTACGGACATAGGTTTCCGATAATGCAATATCAGAAAGATCCACAGAAGCTTTTTCCGTTTTGTCAGTTGTCCGGTCTGTAGGATTATCTACTGCATATGCGTAAACAGCCATCTCCTTTGCCGTCTGCTGAAGAGAACTGTTTAATTTCATCTGTACACGCAGAATTTCCGTAAATGACAGAATGGAAATTACCGCAAACAAAAACAATGGTATAACAAGGGCAGCCTCAACTGTCAGGCTGCCCCTATGAAAGAAAGGAGCTATGAAACCCGGCGACATCCTTTTTAAAAAGGAGTTACTTTGTTTTAGGAAAAAACTGATTTGGGGGTAAATCAGCCTTTCACGATGTGAGCTATTTTTCTGATTTTTCTGTTTTCTTCTATTTTTTTGTTTCACTATAATTTTATAAGCTTGGAGAGATAATGCACTTCTAATTAATTTGCTAGGTTGTCTTTTTAAAAAGGACATCGCCCGATTCCTCCTTTCTGCATAATTTCTGCATGATTTCCGCATGTTTCAGCATATTTACATATTTGATATATATTTTTACTGTCTTTTATTTACTCTTTAGCGGTTTTCATATACTTTTTATTTCCAGTTTATTTATATTTTCATATACTTTTTGTTTTCAGTTTATTTATGTTTTCATATACTTTTTGTTTCCAGTTTATTTATGTTTTCATATACTTTTTGTCTCCAATTTATTTATGTTTTTATATAGTTTAATGATTTATTCGCTATAGGCTATAGACCTTGATATCGTATAATTGGCTCCGTAGGTGCTGGAAATCAAAGCCTCTGCCTCGATAGAATCAACACAACAGTCCAACCGGAAATAAGAATTGCCGGTAGTTCTTCTGACATCCATCTCCACAATATTCATAAAACGCTTTGTTTTTATTTCAGAGTCCTTAAGCATCAGGTATAATCTCAGATAATCCGTATAATCCATACCTGCTCCCGCAGATAAATCCTCTTCCATGGCATCCGTTGCATAGCCAAACATACTGTCCAGGGAATAATGCCAGCTCTCGTCATCCTTCATCAGCGGGATTTTTCCTCCCTCTAACAGCTTTCTTACATCATATACGCTTTCCGCATAAGCCCAGGCACATAGGATCGTCTGTTTGATGGGTTCTTTCAACTCCGGAGAAAGTGCCGCCAGAGAAACGGAATCCGCCAATAACTCTGCTTCGCTGCATCTTTGGGGACTTGCGCATAGAAAGATATAATTGGAGGCTTCCCTGAGAAACAACAGCTGTGTAATCGTTGCTTTTAGATTATCAATATCGCTGCTCTTTCCATGGAGAATATATTCCATTTCATATTTCAGCTCACTATTATCTTTGGGAAAGGCATAATTACCGCTTTTCTTCAGGATATATTCATTAAATACAAGCTCATCTGTACTTTTTAATGCCGTTCTTCCTGCGAGACCGCTACCCGTATTGCAATTTCGCCCGGACAGATAATTGGAAGGATTGATGGCAGCCGTTGAAATTTCCGTTTCAGCCGGAAGCACCAGGGATATGATTCCCCTTGTCGCATTAACTGCATCCGCAGGATTATCTAATCTGACATCCTCCCAGTGATCTCCGTTTTTATCCGTAACCTTTTTCTTTGGCAAAGGGTACGAATCGATCTCCGACTGACTGGCTCCCTGAATGGCTGATACATCCAGGGTAAACAATCCTTTTTCATTTACCTCATCCAGTTGTTTTTTAAACTCTTTGGCATAGGAAACTCCATACAGATCTTTCATATAATCCACTGCCTGTTTTTTCAACAATGCTCCATTTTCATCACTTGCCAATGAATAGTCGGTGATCAGCACCTGTTCTGCCACAAGTCCAAGCAGATCCTTGGACATTTGATCTGAAGCTTCAAAATTATCGGTAAGATAGCCCTTGATATGTTCCGCCGTATGATCAATAGATGCCTGCTTTTTCCCATATGAGGTGTCAATAAAAAACAACTCATATTGCTCCAGCAGCTCCCGGTTATATTCACCCAGAGCCGAACTCATGGACAGGTCCATGGCACACTCTGTCTTCAACCGGATTGCATTTTTCCTTGCCCCTTCTACGATCAGCAGGATAAAAGACAGTAAAACGGCAAATATCAAAATAATGTATATTGAGACGGAACCCTTATTATTATTTTTCATCTGCATCCTTCCATCCTTTTTATCCCCTGATTTATCCCGGCGTTTTTTATAATATTCTCGAGCTTTTTCTCTCATCATTTTTTAATCAACCCATTTTTCACACTGACCCTCCCCTATCCCATTCCATCACCTTTTTACTTCAGCCGCTTTTTCAATTTGCTTTACCTTATAGGCTCCGGCTCATGCAATGCGGTCAAATATACTCTGTACCTTTGGATACTTTTCCTGCTTTCGCCATCTCATACTTTAAATCTGCCTTATTATCAGATTCTGCTGCTCTGTGAGCTGATCTTTTCAAAAATCGTATTAACCAGATCTGTCAGCTGCTCCTTAAAAATCAGGACTAAAGCAATCAATACCACTAAGATCAGGATCATTTCCACGGTTCCGATTCCCCGCTCATCCTGCCACAATGCTTTCATTCTGTTCATAATATTTCCTCCTTTCTCAGGCTATCTGATATGTTAAAAAAGCCGGTATCATGATGATTGCCACAACAAGCACCAACATCATGACCATTGGAAGTAATAATTTCGTTCCGGCTTCTTCTCCACGTTTCCGGATCAGTGACTGATGCTTTAAAAATGCATCTTCTGCCTCTTTTTCCAACATTTCTTTCACATTGAAGGCTCCCTTTTTTAAATTGACCGCCAACAGGGAGCAAAATTTCCGATACTCCACAAGCCCGGTTCTTTTTCCAAAGTCTTCCATGGCGCGTTCTTCCAAAATGCCATTATCCAGATTATGAATGACAATTCCCAGTTCTTCATATAATGGGTTCAGATTCTTATTATGATCTGCATAAATCCGCCGGAGAGCCCCGTTTAAGCTCATCCCGGCTCCCATCAGCAGGGCGAGCTTGCTGATAAACTCCGGATATTCATATAAAAGCGCCTTTTTTCTTTCCTCTGTCTTTTTCTTTAATTCCTCATCCATGGAAAATGCGATCAGGACAGTCGAACCAACACCTAAAATAAAAATCAGGACAAAACGATAAGAATATGTATTTTTATATTGAACCTTGGTCCCGTCTATGTCGTCAGGCAGCTTTAAACTGTCAGTCGTATTTTGCACACCATCTGCTTCTGCCACAAGAGCCTGTACCTTTTTTACAAACTGCTCCTGCAGGGAAAGTTTTGGCGGTATGACTGTGACGGTATAATCTTTGGTATCTTCCCATTCTCCGCAGGAAAATCCAACGGTTATTATGACCTGTTCCGGTTCATAAAGATCTTCGCAAAATACTCTTCCCTTTGCATCAATCCGTTTTGAATCACTGGTAGTATAGGTCAGCTCTATGCTGCCGGACGCGTACTCTGTCGGAAAATACAGTGCTTTTTGTACCACATCCAGAGATTCATTTTCACCCTTTATTTCCTGATCCAACCGGTCTTTTGCATTTGCAAAGGCATCCTCTGCTTCTTTTTGTGTATATTTCCGGGCAACGACGGATACGTCAATTTCAAAATCCTCATATTCCGGACTTTGAACAGAAGCTGTTATATTTTTATCTGCCTCTCCATATCCGTTCCGAAAGATCCGACCGTCTTTTCCGATTTCACCGGATGTCAGATCTGAAATCAGGACCAGGACGCTTAACAATATGCCCGCTAAAAAAACTGCTGCCATCCGCTTTTTTCTCTTCTCCCCATACTCTGAGAGCAGTCTGCGGATATCCCTTCCGGGGTTTAACTTCTGCAGATATTCTGCCGTCTGTCTGTTCCGACTGTTTCTCCATGTGTTGAAATTCATATTCCACTCCACCTTGTCTCACCATTATGCTTATATCCCATCCAATATCTTCTCCGACATCCGATAGGCTATGTAATAGATCACCAGCACAACCGTCATCATCATAATGCCAAACAGATTGTGATACAAAGGATCAAAATACGAAGGATTGGTCATCCGGATATAGCCGATAATTCCCATCGGCATCAAATTCATGATCTGCTGTTCGTATTTTTTTGCCGCCACTAAAAGCTCTATTTCCTGCTTTACTTCCCTGCGTCTTGTGATGATCTGAATTGTTCTGCCCAATACCCTGCCCATATCGCCTCCGCTCTTTCTTGCCATCACAAAGACGGCTGCAAAATCACGGATATCCTTTGATCCTGTTTTGACCGCCAGTTCACTGATCAGTCTGTCAATGGAAACATTATTTTGTACCTGTCTGTTTAAAATCAGCAGTTCATTTACCATGTAATCCTGTTTTCCATAGCGGTATTCCAGATCCTTTGACGCATCATAAAATGCATTTTCGACAGAAGCTCCGGCCCGCATGGAACCTAACACCGACTGCAATACATCCTTGAAACGGTTTTCGGTTTCTTCAATTCGTCTATCCGCAAGCTTCTTACAGCCATTGCGGTAAAGCAGTATAACAACCGGAATGGTAAACACAACACCCAGAAACGAATCGTAAAAGAGGTAGGAAACAAATCCCATTAAAATGAAGCATTTTATTATAAGAAAGCTTGTTTCTTTCCTATCTTTCTTAACAGTCTCTTTTATATCTTTCTTTACAATCTTTTTTATCTTCATTTACATTCTTCTTTATATCTCTCTTCTTATTTTCCTTTATACTGTTTCTGTCCTTATTCCTATTATCGTTTACGGTTCCTTACTAATTTTCTTTCACATTATTCATACTTCGATTCCTGCTGCCTTCAGCTTTTGTACATGAACCATATCATTTTGTTTCACAAATGTTCCGTGTATTTTTGCTTCCTTAGTACAACCGTCTTCCACGAAAGTGTACAAAGGTGAAAGCACAATCTCATGATTGTCATAACCAACCACCTCCACAATTTCCAGTAATTTACGACTATGATCCCTGAGCCTCCCCAAATGGATAATGATATCAACAGCTGACGCTATCTGTCTGCGGATTGCTTCAAGAGGCATTTCTACTCCCATCAAAACCATGGTCTCTAACCGGGTAAGCATGTCCCTTGCACTGTTGGCATGCCCGGTCGATATCGATCCATCGTGTCCGGTATTCATGGCTGTCAGAAGATCAACCGCTTCCTCACCCCTGACCTCTCCCACAATGATCCGGTCGGGGCGCATCCTGAGCGATGCCTTGATCAGGTCCCGGATGGTAATCGCTTTACATCCCTCCATATTGGCATTTCTGGTCTCAAGCCGCACCAGATTACTGATATTCCGGATCTGCAGCTCGGCATTGTCTTCTATGGTAATGATCCTTTCATCTGCCGGAATATTACCGGACAGGACATTTAAAAAAGTAGTCTTGCCGCTTCCGGTTCCCCCGGAAATAAAAATATTGTATTTTGCGTATATCAGCTTTTTAATAAAATTCATAGTCTCCCGATCTACAGATCCCAGACGGTAATAATCGTCTTCTTCCATTGGGTGATCCGGAAACCGCCGGATAGTCAGGATTGGTCCATTTAGAGCAACCGGCGGCATTACCACATGAACCCTTGCGCCGGACGCAAGCCTCGCATCCACGATCGGCGAAGCTTCATTTACAACTCTGTTTACTCTGGCAACAATCTGTTGGATCACATCAGATAACTTTTCTATGGATTCAAAGCAAGCATCCATTTTCCGAATCCTGCCTTGTCGTTCGATAAAAATACAGTCAGGACCATTTACCATAATTTCCGTTATGGAGTTATCTGATAAAAATTCCTCCAAAACATCCAGCTGTCTGATTGTCGCGAACAGCTCCTTTTGCAATCTCTTTTTCATCTGCAGGGATAACGCGCCGGATCTTCCTATCTGCAGCACACAGTCATCGATCATTTCACGGATTTCTTCATCCGAAATATCTCTGGTGTAATCCAGATTTTCCAACAATTTATCTTTACAGATCTTCCGTATCTGTCCATAATCTGTACTCATAAGCCCAAATCCTCTCCCAGTTTATTTTTGATATAATCTGCCAGCTGACTGTAGGGCAGTTCACTGACACGCTGTGGTATCTCCTTAAAGACGGGAAACCTGCATTTAACCGTCTTTTGAAGGACAGTCTCCCTGTGTGACTGCTTCAGTGCTGCCTCATAATCCGTAATCTTTGCCATCGAAAGTCCATCCGGTCTGGTCATTGTATACACTCTGTTACAAAGCTCCAAAATAGGAAACAGTCCCTGCATCCGGTCATCCAGATCCAAGACCAGGACCTCGTAATCACTGTAACTTGCAATCGTCGTAATAAGCTTCAGCCACTCCTGTGCCGTTACCTGCATAAAATCCTCATAGGAAACCGCAGGCGGAATATATCTTACATTTCCAAATTCTTCAGTCATAGCTGTCAGCTTTAATAAAAACCTCTCGGTATCATCCTTCAGAAAATACATAAGATCCATCAGATCTGACTGGTATTCTTTCTGAAACCACATATGAAATCCCGAAAAAACCTCAAAATTCAGATATAAGGTCTTTTTATGTGTAGAGATCAGACGGCTGTAAATGAAAGCAAATGAGGTCTGGAGACTTCTTTTGACCGGCGAATAAACACCTATGATTTCACAATTTTTTTGTACTGTAGGGCAGACTGAGGACAGAATTTCCTCACCTCCGGCCAAGGCGCAGATATTTAAAAGCTTCTTGCAGATCATTTCTCCCGACTGGTACTTGCAAAGGGAAACCATGCCGCAGGCATCCGGTTCAACTCTTTCGTCTGTCTTTTTATCAACTAAAAGGATCATCAGATCTGTCATACCGGAAAAATCCTCTTTTTCCCATGCTTCACTTAGCAGTAATATGGAAATCTTATGCGTCTGCAAATAGGTATGCAGCCGTACACGACTGTCAAAGCCCAGTATTTCAAAGGGGAGCCCTCCCTTCTTTTCCATGTAAGAAGTCAGCTTCCTTACGTACTTTTTATCCGGATCCAATACTGCTAAAATATGTTCCATACTTGAAAACCTCCGTGAAAAACAGAAAATGAAGCGGCCAGAAAAATCGGCAGCGAGAAATGAATATAGAGCCGGGAAAACTGAAACATCTTTTTCCCACAAAGAAAATATATAATTTTGATCACAGAAATGACTGCACCAATGATAACTGCGAAAATGGATATACAGACACCCTCTTCAAAACCAACAAAAGCAACAATACAAAGAAGCAGCTTGACGTCACCTCCGCCAAAGGTCCCGAAGAGAAAGAGCGGATACAGGATCAACAGCATCAAAAGACTGTCTGTCAGTCTGAAATACCATAGCTTATCCTGCCAGAGTGCACCGGCAATTCCAACAATATATCCCAAAACAACAAGCCAGTTGGGAATACGGCACTTCCAAAAGTCATAAATCACAGCAATTATCAGAACAGCAAATAAAAACACTGTCTGTAACATACGCTATCCTTTAAATAAAATAATTATAGATTTTTAAAATAAAATCGGGAAACATGTCCGAAACGGACCAGAAATGTTTCAAAGATTTCATATCGTTATTAATATGTCTGAATTATATCGGATGATTTTTCAGATGTAAACCCCTTTTTTGAAACTTTTATTTTTTTGTGAAAGGCGCACAAAAAATCACAGATATAAAAGAGCATAGAGCAGACAAACCCCCGGAATTCCTAGGATTGCGCTTGTCAAAAGACTGATCGCATTAATGCCTACCAGAACCTCTACATGGTAATAGCTTAAAATAGCATTAACAAGAAATATCGCCATACCGCCGGAAACCAGCCGTACAATACAGCCGATCAAAAAAGCAGCCTTGTGCCTTAACACACCAATTCCCAAAACGAGAATCAGGACAAGAAGCAGGGCTGCTATTCCATATAATTTATCTGCACCAATCTGTGCAGTATTCATTAACCATTCCAAAAAAGAATTCATATACGTGTCTCACATTTATATTTGATACACTATATGCCTGTTCGTTTTTGATTATGCAAAAAATCCCCGGTTATCCGGATCGGAAAGACTGACATTCAGATCTGTTTTGCCGTAGGTCAGTCCGGCGTATACGGTCTGTGTATTGCCCATGACAGGACCGGAGGTATCCTGTTTGCTGATGATTTCAAAAGAGTCATGCAAACTTTGCATGATATGGACAGCTTCTTCTAAAGGCGCCGTAGTATTGTGCAGATCAGCACTGACCAACAGCTTGCCGATATAAATATACAGCTTTAACAGAGTCGGAGCCGGCTCATATTCAAAATGCAAAGAATCCATCAGCTCCTTGAGGCATCCTCTCGCTCTTTGTATATTAACACGAAAGCTTTTGACGTCATCCTCTTCAATACAATGAATCGCATCCTTGCAATATACGATAAACATTTCATATAAGATCACACACAGCTCTGTCTTGCCCGCCTGTGTGATACGCAGAGTAAATTGTTGTTTTAACTGATTATCCATACGCTGTTCCTATTACTGTAATAACTGAAGTACCTGCTGTGGTCTCTCATTGGCCTGTGATAATATGGAGATTCCGGCCTGAGTAAGCACCTGCTCATTGGTATAGGCGGTCATTTCCTCTGCCATATCACTATCCATAATACGTGAATAAGCATCTGTCAGATTTTCGGTAGTCGCATCCAGACTGTTGGCTGTATGCTCCAGTCGGTTCTGATATGCACCAAGTCTTGCACGTACGGATGAAATAAATGAATTGGCCGTTTCTGTCTGTTCTATTGCTAAAAGAGCACCCTCTTTTGTAGACAGATCCGTGTTTTTTAATCCAAGCTCTTCCAGACCCATTGCCGGAATACGGATTTCCATGATTTCACCTTCATTGGCACCAATCTGCATACGCATGGCTCCAATTCCGGTCAGATCCAAAGTAATATCCGTGGTATTTGTCATATTGGCATCCAGTATCAGATTTACCTGAAAGCTGTTGCTCCCCTCGATGATTGCCTTGTTGCCCTCATAACGTACCTTACAATCAGCGGGAAAGGCCTGATCACTGCCATCCTGAAGCAGGGTAACGGAACCGTCTGCCAAATTGCCGTCTGCATCATAGACCGGATTGATCGCGGAAACGGTATACTTGCCAACTGCAACCTCATCAGAATAATAGGATATCTTCACTCCCTTAACATCACTGTAGCCCTTTAAGTCAAAATCACCATTTAACAGTTTTTTTCCATTGAAATCAGTATCTTCGGATATCCGTGTCAATTCCTCCTTTAACTGATCAACCTCTTCCTGTATCATTTTTCTTTCATTGTCAGAGTTGGTATCCGTTGATGCCCGTACGGCAAGCTCAGAAATACGATGTACCATATCCTGCATTTCCTGAATGGCTCCCTCAGCCGTCTGTACAACGGAAACTCCGTCAGATGCGATCTGGGATGCATTGCTTAACCCCCTCAACTGCATATTCATACGATGTGCGATCGCAAGTCCCGAAGGATTGTCTTTGGCATGATTGATCTTATATCCGGTAGACAGCCTCTCTGATACCTTGGTCAGTCTGCTGTCGGTTTTATTTAAGGCATTATTTGCTAAAATTGCAGAAACATTATAATTCACTCTCATAATTATGTACCTCTTTCTCTACACTCTGAATAAATGATTTTGCAATCAGATACAGTTCCTGATTGGATTCGGTCTTTTTATCTTTATAAAATGTACTGATATCCAGGGTCTGATTATATACACAAGTTATATCGGCAGTTTTTCCGGTTTTCTCAAGTATTGCCTCACAACATTTATCCGCAATTTTCCGATAATTCTCCAGATTTTCTTTTTCGGCTACCCGTATAAAACCTTCCGCATGACCATCCTTCACGATAAAGACAGCTGAAGCTCTGCCCAAGGTCTCATCCATTTGTTTGAGATCTACCGTAACAATTCCCTTTTTTTCACCATTTACAATTTTGACCTGTACCATCAGGGTATGATCTTCTGCCTGCATCGGTATATAATAATTTTCCTGCCCGGCATGCGCTTTCCATAGGGAAACCTGCCTCATGTCCATGGCATAGGAACGTGCATCCACAAACTGGCCACTCTCTTCTCCGGCTCTTAAAAAAACATCCTTCGCGCGCTTAGCAAATACCTCATATGTCTTTTGCACAGTCTCTTTTCCTTCTTCAAAGGAATCGGAAAGCTCTTTCAGATCATTTAAGAAGTCCTTTTCCTTATCCTCTTTATTGGAAAGCTTTTTCAGATCGCTGAAAAATGAGGTTTCCTCCGAAAGCATCTGCTCCGATATTACCTGCCATGCAGTCACGGAAAGATCATCGTCGGAAAGTGCCGAAAATACATCCTCGGGAACCTTCTGCATCTGTGCAAAAAGCTCCTGGTCGGCATATACACCCGTAAAGTCAGCTTTTTCCATATTCCTCATACAATTTCCGGCACGATTCTGATAATAATTCATGATCTGGTCGGAAATAGATGTCCCATTTTTTTGCACCTCTCTTAAAAGTCCGTATGCATCATCGATCTTTTCATCGATAAAACCCCTTTTTTTGGTTCTGACTGCCTGCAGCAGATGATCAAAGCTAAGGTCCTGTCTGTTTTGCACAAGCATCCCGATTGCTGCGTCATCACCTTTTTCAATCTGTCTTAACAAGCGGTAAATACCGATATAGGCATCTTTTTCCTCTGCCGTGATTCCGTTATTTTTTTCCAGCTTGTAAAGATAATGACTGTATCGTTCCAGCGGTTCGCTCTCTGACTGCATGGATTCCAGATAAAAAGAAAGTTCATCCAAATTCATTTCCATGGGATTTACCCCGTCGCGAAGCATCTGCAGTGTCCTTTGCGGTGTCAGTCCATCCACCACCTTTTGTAACAGGGCATAGGATTCCCTGACTGCCTGTACATTTTCCTCTGAGATTTCCATTCCGTTGTAGCCCAGTATCCGCACCGCTTTCCGGTTTTCCTCTGAAACAATCATTCCGTTTTCTTCCAGAAGTGCATCCACATTTTGAAATGCCTTGCGGATATTATCACCAAGCTCGGATCTCGGTGTTGTCATCATGGTCTCATAGCTTTTTTCCGCTTTCTGATAATCGGCAGCTATGCTTTTACCGACCTCACATACATGATCCAGAGTGTATACACGATTGGCCATCCAGGCCTCTTTGACTGTGATACCTATGGTATCGGCAGGCAGGGTCTTTATCCCATTGAGTTCATCCTGTGTATTGGATAATGCCGTTGCATGATACAGACTTTCTTCTTTTTGCAAAAGCTGTGACAGCCGGTTTAACGGCTCTAAATCAATTTGGATTCCCTGTTTTAACAGCTTTAAATTGGCTGTGGCACTCATGGAAAGCCGGATCTCTGTCAGCTGCTTTTTTGCCCTGATATAATCCAGAGAGTTTTCCGGTTCATGATATGCAAAAGCTTCCTTTCCCTCTTTGAAAGACAGCCTTTGTGCATTTGCGGCAAAAAGATTATATAACTGCATGTCTCTGCCATCCAGAATAACACGACTGATATCTTCATCTGCCAAAAGCTGCACTTTTTCATTGATTTCCTCTGCCTTTTTGATATAACCCGCTTCGTTGGTCTGATAGCCATCGCCAACCAGAAGGTTTCCTTCCTTGGCAGGCAGTCCCATAGCTATCGCATCTGCTGCTGCGAGAGCCACGGAATTTAAGTCAAGATCAGAAAAAGCAGCATCCAGCCCCGCCATATAATGCAGATTATCGTCTGTAAGCATCAGACCTCTCTTTAACAGCCACTGTGCATCCGCAAGGCTCTCCGGACGGTCTCCAAGGCCTGCCTGTTCAACAATCCTGTTTATCTGTTCATAAAGTGCGGATACCTCTTCTGCCTCACCTTTTTTCGCCATATAGCCATAGGAATCTGTCTGAAAATATCCCTGCGCTACAGCTTCGCCCTTTCCTGTTGCATAAGTTGCTTTGTACAAATTTTCAAAAGTTGGGGGCAGATCATTTTCAATCAGATACTGTCTGGCACTTTCGGAAAGCTCCTTAATTTCCTGCATTTGATCCATCTGGGATGCAATTCCCACGATATTGTCCTCTGTGACCGGAATGTTTTTTTGGATACATGCATTGGCGATCGCACCGGCATAGCCCTCGCTGACACCGGTTGCCTTGATGGTTGCAAGATCCAGATCATCCGTAAAACCGGCAATCTCAACACCGGCCTTTGCAAGCGTCACCTTGATCTGATCCATGACGGTAACCAGCTCCCCGGGAGTACAGTCTGCAGGATTTACCCCTTCCTCCTGAAGCTTTTTATAATCCGCACCAGACATCGTCTGTGACATCACAACCATATAATCTTTATTGTTTTTCTCATCAAAAGCTGTTGCCTGATAAAGAAGTGTGTTTTGTTTATTGTTGGTTCGATAAGCCTGCATACCTACAGAATTTTCATTCTGGTTCCATATAAAAACAGACTGTGTTCCGGAGGTTTTGTCTTTTTTCACCGTTTCGTCCGTACCATGGTTTGATCTTGCAACCGCTCCCTGATCGTATTTATTTTCTATCTGGTTCACAAATACATTCATAGTGCTCTCCCATTGTATATATCGAGTTTTTTGTAATAAAAAAGGGTAAATGCAAAATACATTCACCCTTTATTTCGGCCGATTATGCTATTTTCATAAGATGAACATGGATTTCCGCAATAAATCCGTTCACATTTCATATCTGATGTATGGGATCAGAAACGGAACACAACCGCTCCGTAAGCCGGAAGATCAAACGTCAGTGCATAAGGCTTGCCCTCTACCTCTTCATCCTTTGCTGTAAGAGCCGGCGGGATTTTCCCGCCCTTTCCTCCAAAGCACTCCTCATCGGAATTGAGCAATAGTGTATATTTTTTCTTTTTCCACACACCGACTTTGTAGTCCTTGCGCTCAATCGGAGTCATATTTAAAATAACAAGGATATTGTTTTTACCGGATGAAGCCTTGCGCACATAGCTGTAAATACTTCTTTCACAGTCATCTGCGTTCATCCACTCAAAGCCTGCCCAGTCTCTGTCAATCTCGTGCAGGGCCGGATATTTCCGGTAAATATCCAAAAGCTGTGATACATAGTATTTTAAAGAGCTGTGCTCTTTGTCAGCTAAAAGACTCCAGTCAAGCTCCTTGGATTCATCCCATTCGTGATCCTGTCCGAAGTCCTGACCCATGAACAACAGTTTTTTGCCGGAGTGTGTAAACATGTAGGTATATCCTACACGCAAATTGGCAAATTTATCTACATAAAATCCCGGCATCTTGTTTAACATGGAGCATTTCAGATGTACAACCTCGTCATGAGAAAGCGGTAAAATATAATTTTCACTTGCGTTGTAGCTCATGGCAAAGGTCATTTTATAATGATTGTCTTTTCTGAATAACGGATCCAGCTTCATATATTCACAGAAGTCATGCATCCATCCCATATTCCATTTAAAGGAAAAACCAAGACCGCCTTCTTTTACATCGCCGGTCACCATCGGCCATGCCGTAGATTCCTCTGCAATCATCAGAACTCCCGGATTTCTCTTTTTCATCATACTGTTGAGATGGCGGAAAAATTCAATCGCATCCAGATTTTTGTTGTTGCCGTATTCGTTGGGAAGCCATTCTCCATCCTTTTTTCCATAATCCAGATACAGCATAGATGCGACTGCATCCACCCGCAATCCGTCAATATGGAATTTCTCAACCCAGAACATGGCATTGGCGATCAGGAAGTTGCTGACTTCCTTTCTTGCATAGTTGAAAATCTTGGTTCCCCAGTCCGGATGCTCTCCTCTGCGTGCGTCCGGATGCTCGTACAGACAGGTGCCGTCAAAATTGGCAAGTCCAAACTCATCACGCGGAAAGTGTGCCGGTACCCAATCCAGAATAACACCGATCTTGTTTTTATGTAATAAATTGATCAGGTACATAAAATCCTCCGGTTTGCCGTAGCGTGAGGTCGGTGCATAATATCCGGTTACCTGATATCCCCAGGAGCCGTCAAAGGGATGCTCTGCAATGCCCATCAGCTCCACGTGGGTATATTTCATTTCTTTTAAATACTCTACAATACGATCCGCAAATTCACGGTAATTGTAAAATCCCTCTTCACCCTCTTTGGGATGACGCATCCAGGATCCGATATGACATTCATAGATAGCGACCGGCTCTTTCGTCCATTCCTTGTGCGCTCTGGCATCCATCCATGCTTTATCCGTCCATTTGAAACCGGAAATGTCCGTTACTCTGGATGCATTACCCGGTCTTAATTCGGAATAATTGGCATAGGGATCAGCTTTATATATCTTTTCATCATCTGCTGTTGTGATCACAAATTTATACAGATCATCCTCTTTTACTCCCGGTACAAAGCCTGCATAAATACCGCCTTCTCCCAGTCTCTGCAGCTCATATTGATAAATATCCCAGTCATTGAACGAACCTGCCACATTAACATATTTTGCATTTGGCGCCCATACAGCAAAATATACGCCTTCCACTCCGTTTTCGGTTGTTTTGTGTGCCCCCATTTTGTTGTAAATCTCATAGTGACAGCCCTGAGCAAATACATACTGGTCTGCCTCCGTGATGTAAAGAGCATTTTCCTCTTTATTTTTAATCATGTAACTACCCCCCGGGTTATTTATAGAAAATCTTTCTCTCTTAAAATGATCATGTCATTTTCATCATAACGCTTTTTCAAAATGACATCCATGATATGAGAAACACTTCCTTTTTCTGATTTGATGATTGCTTCATCCACAATCTCTTTTACTTCCTCGACCGTTACCGCATGCTGGCTGGTCTGTCGGTTGGAAATACTCGTATACAGCGCAAGCATACCCATCTCATCAATAGAATACTCCTGCTCAAGTGCATACTCCCTGCCAAAATTTACAAGACCGTCATTGTCAAGCGCCGCAACGTCAATCCGCAGATTGAAGCTGTTCATCGGCATATTGTCTTTTTTGCATAATGCATCCAGTGCCTGTCTGGTATCTTCTAAAAAGATAACTATGCCATCATTGTTCGATGCTCTTAAATAATCTGCCATGGCGATCAGAGAAAAATCAGATAAATCGCCTGCCTGCTCAATAATCAGGGCTCCATTGTTCAGACCTTTCAGAGTATCCGGAATATTTCTGGTATTGAACTGTTCTCCGGTAATCTTTGCCACTCTTCCGGAGAAGTTTTTGTTTTCCACGGATAACTCTTTTATGATATTGGTCGCAAGCTCAAGTGTGCCGACTCCTTTTTCACCGGTAATGATGACGTTGCCGACTGCGGGATCTAAGCTGATATTGTCAACGGTATGTGCAATTTCTTCCTGTACCTTTTTCGTCTTTGCAACCATCCCGAACAATTCTTTTTCTTCTTTGGAAAGCTGGCGATGTGCAGAGCTCTTTGTATCTTCCTTATTTTCAGATACAGCTTTTTCTGCTTCTTTTTCGGAATTGTCAGAAACAGCATCGGTTACTTCCTGTACAGCCACTTCTTCCGGTTCTTCTGATTTGTCCTCTGCATCTAAATCCGTAATCTTAAATTCCGCATCTGCAAAAGACTTCTTTGCTTCATCAGCATGTCTGCCCAAAGCCTTTTCTTTTTCATCAAGTGCTTCCAAAATCTGACGCTCTAAATCCTTGTCAAATTCCTCTGTTACGGACACGCCTTTGAGATTGCCCGGTTCCGGCTCCTTTATTTCTTCTGCGGTCTTTTCCACAGAATTGATCAGCTTTTCTTCGATGCCGTTGATCTCTGCTGTATTAAAATCAAATTCTTTTGTCACCGGTGTCACGGTTTCTACGGGGAAATCGGCAGTCGGTTCAACCGGCTCGATCTCGGTCAGTTCCTCGACCTCATCCTCATCGGTGATCATAGGATCAACTTCCGGAATATCACTGTTGTCAAAAACGGTGATGGCAGGAGTGATCATATCAATATTATCTAACAGGCCTTCTGCCGCCGGTTCTTCATAGTCCTGAAGCAATGGACCTGTCTGCGCCATTACCTTCTTGCGCATCTCTTCCAGTCTGCGTTCTTCTGCAGCCTTCTTGGTCTCCTCCCAGCCTGCCATGATATCGTTGAAGCTAAGCTGGCCGGTGATCTGTTTTTCAACCGGACTTTCTTCGGAGTCGTCAGGCTGCGCTGTTACGGTTGCGGTCTGCGGTGCGGTTTCCTGCACAGGCTCGGTTGACGGTTGTTCTGCTGTTGCAACAGGTGTTACATCTTCGGCTGCGTGAATTTCCGGCTCTGCCTTTGCTTCGGGCTCTGCTGCCGGTGTCTCTTCTACTGACTGCTCTTCTGCTGTTGCTGTCGGTACAACCGGTGTTGCTTCTGCCGGTGTCTCTTCTACCGGCTGCTCGACTACCGGTGCAGCCAATGATTCTTCGACTACCGTCTGTTCTACTGCCGGTGCAACCGGCTCTTCTTCTACCGGCTGCATCTCCGGCTCTGTCTTTTCTTCAGACACAGCTTCCTGCTCACTCTCAACCGGTGCAGCCTCTTCCTCTGCAGTCGTCTGCTCAGGCTCAATGGTCTCTGCTTCAGGCTCCGCCAGTGACTGCAGCAGATCTTCTTCTGTGATCGTATCCTGCGGCTCTTCACCCAAAGCCTTTCTGACTTCTTCAATTACAGCACGTGTAACTGCTGTATCGGCGATCGGTTTCGATTCTTTGGTCTGTTCTGCTTCGGGAGCATCCTCTGATGTCTGCTCCTCTTCTGCTTCTTTGGCACCTTCTGCAAAATCCTGAATGGATTCAATCGGAAGTGCCCGTGTGGCATCGGTGGCATCCATATCTTCCTGCTGCATGACCTCGGCAAGATTTTTAGCCAGCTCTTTTTGTAAATTAATGGTATTAAACTTGCCCATATCGGGAGTTTTTACCTGAATATCTTCTTCTTTGGCTTCGGCAAGCGGAATTTCGGGAAGATCGATTTTGACTTCCTGTTCTTTCTGCATTTCCTCTTCTATGTGCTTTGACGGTATACGCATAGTAGGCGCATTGGAAACCTCAACGGATTTGATCTGGATCGGCATGGATGGAATGGTATCCATCGTAACCGGAGATGCTGTTGATTCCTGTAAAGCTTCAGATGTCCCCTGCACTGCCATACCGGCTTTTTCCAAAGCATCCTCTTTTGTTTCATCCGGCTTTTTCACAACATAAGCATTGGAATCCGTTGCGAATCTCTGGTCATATTTTTCCTGCTGGGATGTGGTAAGAGGGGCATGCAGCATTTTGAGCTCCATGGCCTTGATCACATACTTACCTTCCCCGAACCACAGGATCAGTTCATCACATTCCTCTACGCAACGGGTAGCAAGACCGATCCGGTGATACAGATATGCAAGCTCATATGCCCATTTTTCACGGTAATCACGCTTTTTGTACTCTTCAAGCACAGCAATACGCTCTTCCAAGCTGACATCCTGTGCCTCATACAGACGATACTGGAGGATATAACGGCCGGTATCCCTGGGGGCGATCTGCACGAACTGTTTATAATATTCAACGGCAGGGATCAGATCTTCCAGCTTGATACTCAGCTCGCAGAGAGAATATATGATATTGCGCGAATTGGGCAGGTGTTCATCTGCCAGCAACAGGATCTCCTTGCTGTCCTCATATCGACGGTTCATCTTGTACAATTCACTGACCTTACAGAGCATTTTGACACTCTTTACCCTCCGCCAGTCAATCGTATCTGCAATCTTTACCGCGTCTGCAAATTTCTTTTGTTCTATTAACGAATTGATCTCCTCAGCACGAATCTTGTATTCATACTTATCCATATAGCTCACCTCTCAGGGTCTCACACATGATGTTGTATTTTTTTACATAAAAACCCTATTTTCTAAACTAAATATAAGTTTAGCATAGGTACATTTTGATGTCAAAACAATAACCCCGATCTGTCCCCTTTTTCCTACTATTTTTCAACCGGTTTTCATCTCCTGTATCCAGATTGGTCACATCCGGCTGTCTGATCCTTTTTTACAAAGCTCATCTGACAATCTGGCAAACTGAAAAAGATCCAGTGCCTCCCCTCTGATTGTCAGGGAAAGTCCCATTTTTTCAAGTGCATTCTGCACATCTTCCTTGGTGATGCCGTATATTCCGGCATTGGAAACCGCATTAACCAGTGTTTTGCGTCTCTGATTGAAGGCTGCTCTGATCAGCGCAAACATCTTTTTTTCATCCTGCACCTCAACCGGCGGCTTGTCATAACGTGTCAGCCGGATCACGGCACTGCCGACATTTGGCCTTGGCATAAAGCAGTTGGGCGGAACATTGGCAACAATTTCCGGCTTGGCGTAGTACTGCACCGCCAGCGATAAGGCTCCATAATCCTTGGTTCCCGGCGTCTCCTGCATCCGGTCGGCCACTTCTTTTTGCACCATGATCGTAATGGACGATAACGGAACATGGCTTTCAAACAGGCCCATGATGATCGGTGTCGTGATGTAATAGGGCAGGTTGGCCACAACCTTTAACGGCTTCCCTTCATTATATGTATCACAGAGAGCTTTTACATCTGTTTTTAAAATATCACCGTGGATAATCGTCACATTCTCATATGCGGAAAGCGTCTCCTTTAAGATCGGGATCAGATGATCGTCGATCTCGACACAGACAACATGTCTTGCATTTTCTGCCAGATATTGTGTCATTGTACCTATTCCGGGACCAATCTCCAGCACGCAGTCATCTGCGGTGATCTCCGATTCGGAAATGATCTTTTCCAATACATGTGTATCTATCAAAAAGTTCTGTCCGTATTTTTTCTGAAACTGAAAACCGTATTTTTGCAACACGGCGATCGTATTTGCCGGTATTCCCAATGAAGCCATAAGCTTTTATCTCCTTAAATCTTGTCCTGTCCTTTGGGCAGTCTGTTTATTTTACCTGATCATATTTTAAAAATTGCCTTTACTCCGGCATGCCTGATACAAGCTTTTTGTACAAAGTGTGGGCATTGCAACCGGTCTTTTCGATGACCTCCTGTTTAGTAATGCCTTTGATCTCTGCAATTTTTTCTGCCACATAAGACAGATAAGCGGAATTGTTTCTCCTGCCGCGGAAGGGCTCCGGTGCAAGATAGGGGGCATCCGTCTCCAGAATGATCCTGTCCATCGGAAGCATTTCAACGGTCTCCTTGCATTTGCGTCCGTTTTTGAAGGTAACAACGCCACCGATTCCAAAATAAAATCCCATATTCAGAAATTCTCCGGCAAACTCCCTGCTGTAAGAATAGCAGTGGATCACACCGCCGATATTTTCAGCATGTGCCTCCTTCATTGCCATAAGGGTATCCTCTGCCGCATCTCTCGAATGTACACAGATAGGCAGTCCTGCCTCACGCGCAACCTCCATCTGACGGATGAACCAGTGCTTCTGGACCTTTCTGTCAGCAATATCCCAATGATAATCAAGGCCAATTTCACCGATCGCAACGATCTTTTTTTCGGCTGCGTTCTTTTTGATAAAATCCATGTCTGCTTCCGTCAGATTCCCGACATCGTCCGGGTGCACGCCGAGCATGCCAAATACAAAGGGAAACTCCCGCGTAAGCTCGAGTGTACGCCGGCAGCCGTCCATGGACGCTGCGGCATTGATGATCGTTCCCACGCCCTGCTCTTTCATGCCTTCGAGTATTTCTGCACGGTCCTCGTCAAATGCCCCATCATCATAATGAGCATGTGTATCTATAATCATTGCATCTTTCATAATTTCTGCCTTTAAAAATATTTTTTCAAAAAACTCTTGCCAACCGGCATTTATTATACTATAATAACACTTGCGTCGCAAGTAAGGCGCCATATATATGCACCATTAGCTCAGTTGGTAGAGCAGTAGACTCTTAATCTATTTGTCCAGGGTTCGAGTCCCTGATGGTGCACGAAAAAAGAGTGAAGATTTCTTCACTCTTTTTTATTTTCTATTTTTATTATTCAATCCTGTTGTTATACAGGTTCGCCTGTAATACTCTCATCTGCCTTATCCACTTTCTTTTTTCCAAAGTAAACAACCATCAGGACTATTGCTACAAGAATAAAAGGGCTTGCACCTACAATTCCGGTCGGAGCCGGTCCGATAAACGGATTGCCTCCGTCTTTTGTCATATAAATTCCGATACTCGCAATGCTGTTGATCGCTCCATGTGCCAGCACAGCCGGAATACAGCTTTTAGTTTTCATGGCAACATAGGAAAAAAACGTACCCATCACAATGCAGAAGCCGCACATGGCAGCAATTCCCGCAAAGGGAAATCCTTTATAACCGACACCATAATTGTGTCCCACAGCCGTAAGCGGCGCATGCCAAAGTCCCCAGATGACACCATTTACCAAAAGCATCAAAACAGGCGGAAGCTTTTCTGCCATTTTAGGAAGCAGATATCCACGCCAGCCCCATTCCTCACCAAAGCAGGTAACGATATTCATGATCGGTCCAAAAAGAAAGGCTGTTACTGTCTGGGAAATCAAAACAATGGGCAGGGTCTCCTGCGGAATCTGCGCTCCTGTTCCCGCCAGTGTCTGGCCTAAATATCCGAAGCTTTTATCAAAATTATCGGGATATACAAGAAAATATACCAATGCTCCTAATACGGTCAGGATTCCCGGGCCAAAATAAGCCAGAAGGTAGGTCCTGATATTTCCCTTAAAATGAGGCTTGATCCAGACATTTTTAAAGCCCTCTTTTGTGATCAGTCTGGTAAGCAGTACTCCAATCGCCGGAAAAAACATAACCACAGCCACCAATATGCTCAATATACTCTGCGTACTCCCACTCCCGGCGCTATTCTCCCGATTTATTAACGGATAAATAACACCGAAGCAGTATCCATAGGTAAGTAAAAATGTGATTCCTATATAGATCAGGATTCTTTTTGTCTCTGTTTTGCGGATATTTCCTTCCATAAATCTGTCCCTCTTCTCACTTTCTATATTTATTCATTTTCGATACGTGCAGAAAGCTCGTCGTAAAGAGCTTTCGTATCCTCTTCTGTTTTTTCATTGATCATCAGAATATGATCATCTACAGTCAGCACAATACAGGCGTCGCAATCTTCATAGGTATATCTTGTATATCCGCCGTATTCGTTGTTTTTACATTCGCCCATCGTAATGGATAACGTGCCAAATCCGTTGGTACGATTGGCCGCTCCATGACTTTGTCTGTACTCGATCTTCGTGATATCTGCAAGGTCAACGCTTACATCACTCCAGCACTCTGCATGGATCTCAAGCGACTGATCGGATAAGGAAACCTCGTATTTTCCCTGAAACAGTAATACCATGACAAAGACAACGATCAGGATAACAACCGCAATTTCAATTCCGATAAAGGTTTTCATGGATGTAGAAAGCTTTCCTTCCTCCTTGGATGCCGTTCCTCCTGCCAGCTGTTTACGGTAATACCAGTAAGAATATGCAATGGGCAAAAGGCTCAGGATCAGCGCAATGCCGATCAGTACATACATCATCATCATCCAATCATCCGGAATAAACACGCCAAACAGGGTGGCAAATCCGCCCACAACCCACAGTTTTCCTGTGAAACGGTGTGTTTTATTCCAGTTTTCTTCATTTTGAAGTGCCCAGACAACACGCACGCCGATCGTATAGTTTTGTTTACACTTTGGAAGATAATTGCCGATCAGGATAAACATAAGACCCATCAGTCCAAAAACAACGGTATTGATTCCTATATCGTATCCTAAAGCGATCAGATCGGTAAATCCGCAGGTCAGGATCGACATAACCGGAATGACCCATATCACAGTCCGCAGGATTTTTCCATTCTGCCCTTTGTTTTTGGGATCCCTTGACACCATATAGATACCAAACCAATGCGCCAGTAAAAATATAAGCGGCATGCCAAAGACCGCAAAAGCCTTGGACGACCACCTATCTGCTGCTCCGCCCGCTCCCCAGTGCGTGATCATCTCATCCGGCATAAATTTCCACAAAATAATTCCAAGTAACATCGGAATCAGAACAACAAAAGACGAAAGGATAATTTGATTTTTATTCTTTTCCAGCATGATCTTTATCTCCTTTTAAATCACTAATCCACAGCATGATCTCTTCCAAAACGGAAGCGTTTAATTCATAAAAAATATACTTGCCTTCCCTGGTGTCCCGGATCAGGTCTGCATCCTTTAAGACAGATAAATGTCTGGAAATGCTTGCATCCGTCACTGAAAAATGAGCGGCAATTTCACCTGCCGACATCCTTTTGTTTTTTAAAAGATTGAGGATCTCACGGCGTATCGGATCGGCAAGTGCTTTGAGCGTATTTTGTAATGCCAATCGTATTCCTCCTTTTATTTCTCATTTAACATTTAACCTAATTGTTAAATGAAGTATAAAACAAAAGAATATGTCTGTCAACATATTCTTTCATACTATTTACAATGCTGATTTAAAATAGCTATCCTTCTAATATCTCCGCAATCTCTTCCGGCTTGTGGATAACCTTTTGTACACCGATCGATTTTAAAAATTCTTCGGAACGGAAGCCCCATCCAACCATGATGACATCCACATCCGCATTCCGGGCGGTCTGATAATCGACATCGGAATCACCGATATAGACAACTTCCTCTCCGGTCATCCCAAAATGCTCCATAACAGAAAATACTCCGTCCGGATACGGCTTTCTCCGCTGCCCTTCCTTATCGCCTACTGAAAAATCAAATAATCCCGGAAAATAATCGTCACACAGATCCTTGACAGCTGCATCTGCCTTATTGGATACAACAGCTGTTTTGATCCCGTTTTCTTTCAGTTTCCTTATTACCTCAGCAATGCCATCGTAAGGTCTTGTCTTGATCGCGCAATGGTCTTTGTAATAATCCATAAAAACGGCAAAAATCTCGTCTATCTGCTTAGAATCCGTATTCTCTGCCACCGCCCGCTCTACCAGCTTGCGGATCCCGTTGCCGACAAAGCTTCTTATCTCATCAATGGTACGCTCCGGCATATGGTACTTTTCCAGACAGTAGTTCATGGTATCGCAAAGATCCTCCAGCGTATTTAAAATCGTACCGTCCATATCAAAAATCGCAGCTTTATATTTCATACAATCAATAACTCCTCTATCAGATTATAATGTTTATCGATCGCCTCATTTACAAGGCTTTCGCTTTTATTTTTAATTCCATTGTAAATATCTTCGTGATACGAAACCAGAATATCTTTGGTCTGTGGATCCGCTTTTTTCAAAACAAGATCGATCCATTCCTGATACACCGTCATGACAGCTCCCATGATTGTTGAAAGAAGCTCATTGTGAGCAGCCGTAACAAGCAGCGCATGAAATTCTCTATCTGACCGGACTGGCTGGTCATTTTTCATATTGTTCAGCAAGCTTTTCATTTCCTTGTCCGCGTCTTCCGATATTCCCTTTTCCAGCAGCAGCATACACACGGTCTTTTCCATTGCCCGGCGAAATTCGCATACGTCCTTTTGGGTAATGGAGCCGAGTGCCAGCATCACGGTTAAGATCTGGAAAATGGTCTTGTTTGCATCCGCACAGATATAATTGCCGGAGCCCTGCACGCTTTTGACCATCCCCATCCCATGCAGGATGCTCAGGGCCTCCCTTGTCGAATTTCTGCCGATATTCAATTCCTGTGCAATGGCACGCTCTGTCGGAAGCTTACTTCCGACGGTCAGAGATTTGTTCTGGATCATGCCAAATATATAATCGATGGCTTTTTCATATTCCATCTGCACATCGGTATTTTTCATATTGCCCCCTTTTATGATTGATATTCTGATCCCGGTGCTTTTTGATTATAACAGATGCGCATAGACGGACGCCAGCACAACTGTCAGAAGTCCTGATACGGCAATCGCCAGACTACTCATGGCTCCCTCAATCTCTCCGAGCTCCATGGCTTTTGCGGTTCCGATGGCATGGGAGGATGCGCCAAATGCCAGCCCCTTGGAAATCGGCTCTGTGATCTTAAACACCTTGCAGATCACCTCTCCAAACATATTACCCATAACTCCGGTTATAATGATAACGGCTACCGTAATCGTCACATAGCCGCCGAGCTCTTCGGATACACCCATGCCGATCGCGGTTGTTATGGATTTGGGAAGCAGCGTCACATATTCTTCGTGATTCAGTCCGCAGATCAGAGCAAGCACAAATACAGTTGTAAGGCTTGTAACCGTTCCACCGATCAGTCCGGCTATCACAGCCTTGTGATTCTGCTTTAAAAGCTCCCACTGTTCATAAAGAGGGATTGCCAGACACACGGTCGCCGGTGTCAGAAACCAGCTCAGGTATTTGGCACCTTCATTGTAGGTATCATAATCAATTTCTCCAAATACGATAACGAAGATGGAAATAATAATGGAAATAAGCAAAGGATTGAATATGCCGAGTTTAAATTTTTTCTTTAATAAAACACCGATCCCATATGCAAACAGGCTCAGCACAACTCCGGCAAACATAGACTCTTCAAAAAAACTATTCATGGTCTTTTTCATCCTTTCCTTTTCTGATGACCGTCTGCGAAATCCGCCCTGCTGCCACCATGACAGTAACAAGCGTGATCGTTGTGATCAGAAAAACCGGGACAAGCATGGATTTTAAAACGCCCCAGCTCGTGATCAGACCAACTCCGGCAGGAATAAACATAACCGGCATGATCTCGATCATAAACTTTCCTGTCTCGCGTACATCCTCAAGACGGATCGCGCCCGTCATCAGACAGACAAATAAAATTACCATTCCGTAAATACTTGCCGGAATCGCAAGTGGAATGATGTATTTTAATAATTCACCAATCAATGTGATCAACAGGATCAAAATAATTTGCTTTAAGTACTTCATCCGTATTTATCTCTTTTCATAAAAAATTGGTAGCACCAATAAGTGCCACCAACTATTATAGATTTCCTGTGGTTTTTGTCAAGACAGGATTTGCCGGATATTTCTTTTTTTGACAGACGGAGATTTGCCGGATATTGTTTTTTCGGCTATTGATTAAAACAATGAACCAACCGTATATACTATAAATCCGGCAATCCACGCAACGGTGCACTGTAATGCAATAACAGCCAGCGCCCATTTTGTACCAAGTTCTCTTTTGATAGAGGCAACCGCTGCAACACAGGGTGTATACAAAAGGCAGAATACCAACAGTGCTGCAGCCGCAGCCGGACTGATCAGGGCAAGCAGCGCATCTGTTGATTTAAACAGGACGGACAACGTGGAAACCACACTTTCTTTTGCTATAAATCCGCTGATCAGGGCTGTAGATATCCGCCAGTCGCCAAATCCGAGCGGCTTGAAAACCGGAGCAATCCATCCGGCGACCACTGCCAGTATACTTTCTCTTGAATCGACCACGACACTTAAGTTGGGACTAAAGGTCTGTAAAAACCAGATCACGATCGTTGCCAGGAAAATAACGGTAAAGGCCTTCATCAAAAAGTCCTTGGCCTTTTCCCACAAAAGCTGGGCCACATTTTTTACACCGGGCATACGGTAATTGGGAAGCTCCATAACAAACGGAACCGCTTCTCCCTTAAATGCCGTATGCTTTAAGATCGTTGCCATCAGAATACCGGTTATAATACCGGTAAAATACAAGATAACCATGACAAGTCCTGCCTGTCCCGGGAAAAAGGCACCGGCAAAAAAGCCATAGATCGGAAGCTTTGCCGTACAGCTCATAAACGGAACCATCATGATCGTCATTTTGCGGTCCCTTTCAGACGGAAGAGTACGACTTGCCATAACGCCCGGAACAGAACAGCCGAATCCGATCAGCATCGGTACGATACTCCTGCCGGAAAGCCCGATCCTCCTTAAAAGCTTATCCATAACAAATGCGACACGCGCCATGTATCCGGTATCTTCCAGCAAAGACAGAAACAAGAATAAGGTCACAATAATCGGCAGAAAGCTGACAACACTTCCCACACCGTTAAAAATACCATCCAGAATCAGTGACTGTATCACTGCATTGACATTTACCGCTTCCATTCCCTGTGCGACATATACAGTAAGCCTGTCAATCAGCATGGCAAGCAGATCCTGAAGTCCCTTTCCGATCACATGAAAGGTCAGATAAAAAATAAGTGCCATGATGCCGACAAAAGCGGGAATTGCCGTATACTTTCCGGTCAGAAACCGGTCAATCCTGCGGCTCCTTTCGCGTTCTTTACTCTCATGAGGCTTTACTACACAGGCGCCGACCAGCTTTTTGATAAAAGCAAAACGCATGTCGGCAATTGCCGCTGCCCGGTCCATGCCTCTCTCTTCCTCCATCTGACAGATAATATGCTCTATCATTTCTTTTTCATTTTGAGAAAGCTCCAGTCTGTCCAACACCCGTCTGTCACCCTCAACGAGCTTGGTTGCAGCGAACCGGACCGGAATCCGGGCTGCCTGTGCATGATCCTCGATCAGATGCATAATACCGTGCAGGCATCGGTGAACAGCACCGTTATAATCCTTTTCATCACAAAAATCCATTCTGCCGGGATGCTCCTGATATTTGGCAACATGAAGCGCATGGTTGACCAACTCATCAATACCTTCATTTTTGGCAGCAGAAATCGGCACAACCGGAATACCAAGCAGTGATTCCATTTCATTGATATCCACAGTACCGCCGTTTCCGCGTACCTCATCCATCATATTGAGAGCTAACACCATCGGAACATTCAATTCCATCAACTGCATCGTCAGATACAGATTTCTTTCAATATTGGTTGCATCGACAATGTTGATGATTCCTTCCGGATGTTCATCCAATATATACTGTCTTGATACAATCTCTTCACTTGTATATGGAGAAAGCGAATAAATACCGGGCAGGTCGACAACCTCCGTCAATTCATTTCCCCTGATACATCCACTCTTCCTGTCAACCGTAACACCCGGGAAATTTCCAACGTGCTGATTGGAACCGGTCAGCTGATTAAACAAGGTGGTTTTTCCGCAATTCTGGTTGCCGGCAAGGGCAAAATGCATTTTGGTCCCCTCTTCAAGCGGGTGCTCATCTGCCTTGACATGATATCTGCCGCCTTCACCAAGACCGGGGTGTTCTTTTGTGGATTTTCCTCTGGATCCTCCGGCTCTGCCATCACAGTCACCCTCCTGTGCGGCAGCTTCCCTCACTTCAATCTCCTTTGCCTCATCCAGACGCAGGGTCAGTTCATATCCGTGAATCCGCACTTCCATGGGATCACCCATTGGCGCATATTTTTCAATCCTGATCTCAGCACCCGGCAGCACACCCATATCCAGGAAATGCTGTCTCAAAGCTCCTTCTCCACCAACCTTTGTGATAACCGCGGGCTGTCCGATCTTCAATTCTTTCAGTGTCATAAAACATCAACCTCTTCTATGTATAACCTACAGGATTTTTCTTTAACTGATAAAAAATATCATTTTATCTCCCATATCATATCACATAGTTTTTTAAAAAACACCAAAAAAAGAAAACCCATATAAAATATATGAGTTTTCAGCCTGTAGTTGTTGTCTGATATACGATTTACCAGTCACTGTCCCAGTCACCGCCGCCGCTGTCCCAGCTGTCCCCGGAATCCCAGGTACTGTCGCTGTCCCAGTCGCTGTCATTGTCCTGATTGCTTTCCCAGGTCTGGTAGTATGAGGTATCCTCAAAATCAGATGTACCATAGTCTATGTTGTAGGAATCGGATTCGTAATAGTCTTTGCTGTTTGATCTAAGTTCATCATCAACAGTCGTAGGATTCCAATCGGTATCATAAGAATCATATATATACCAGTCACCGTCCAGATAATAATAATGGTCATCCTGATAAGAATAGTATCCCTTGGACGGTCCGAATATGCCCATGACCGCAATTGCAACTATAACAATAAAAATGCCGCCACTGATAATTGTCGATATGATGTTTCCGGAGGAAGAAGATGACCCCTGCTTTTTATGGTTGTTGCTCTTCTGCTCTGCAATACGCTCCTTGAGCTTCTGATACAGCTCGTGGACTGCATAAGCCTCATCCTTGCCTTCATAACGCACGGCACGGCTGCCATCCGCTTTGTTTTTGTAGACAATAAAGAGGTCGCCCTCCTGATAAATACCAAAGGCTTTCGGCTCTTTTGTATTGACACCGATAAAGAATCTCGTTACACTCTGCGGTGGTAGATTATGATCCTCATACCATTTTTTTAATTCCTCGATGGTCTGGGGAGTATTGTTGCTCTGCCGTTTGAAATGCGGATTTTTGGCACCACAGTGCGGGCAGTTTTCGTCGGTATCCGACATATACTCCTGACAAAATTCACATGTAATTTTCATTAAATTCCCCTTTCATATAAACTTACACAACAAAAAGCCCTTATAATAAAGATTATAAGGCAACCCAGCACTTTCTTTCAACCCGCGAATCAAAAAGATATCAGAGAAAATGCCGGATGCTTACTTTCCCTTTAAAACTTATGCATTCCTTCCCAGTTCAAATGCTTTTTTGTTTAATTCCAAAAACCTGGGCGGTACATTGGCAGCGATTGCTTCCTGCCATTTTTCATCGCTGATCTCCGGAAAATATACGGACAAGCGACCCATAAGAGCAATATTGACAGCCTTGGAGGAACCCGCTTCATTGGCCAGTGCAAGGAAATCCCTGGCATCGACATCGGCACCGGCAGCCTGCATTTTTTCAACCAGATTGTCCGGATAAACCTTTGCTCCGGTAATAACCGGCATAGGTTCCATTTCCTGTGTATTAACAATCATTTTTCCGCCCGGCTTTAAGTACTCCAGCCATCTGGCTGCCTCCAGCTTTTCAAAGGACAAAATAACATCTGCCTCTCCCTTGTCAATGACCGGAGAGTATACCTTTTCTCCATAACGCACATAGGTCACAACACTTCCGCCTCGCTGGCTCATGCCATGTACCTCAGATACCTTTACATCATATCCCTGATTTAACAAAACATAACCAAGCATTTTGCTTGCAAGCAGGGTGCCCTGTCCACCGACACCGACGATCATGATATTTTTTGTACTCATTATGCTTCCTCCCCGTCATACTGTGGCAATGCCTTGAATTTGCACATCTGTGAGCAGACCTTGCAGCCAATACAAAGCGTTGCATCGATCTGTACCTTGCCGTTTTGTACTGAAATAGCAGGACAGCCAATCTTCATGCAGGCCTTGCAGCCGACGCATTTGTCCTTGTTGACCTCAATCGGCGGCTTGTGTACCGTACCCTTGATCATAACGCAGGGACGACGGCTGATGATGATAGAAGGCTCCTCAGCCTCAAGCTCTTCCAGTAAAGCAGTTTCTACTTCCGCCATATTGTATGGATCTACCACACGGATCCGGCGATAGCCAAGTGCCTTGCAAAGTGCCTCTAAATCCACCTTTCCTGCCGGCTCACCACGAAGGTTTTTACCTGTTGTGGGGTTTTGCTGATGACCTGTCATACCGGTAATGGAATTATCCAGAATGATCACTGTGGAATTGGTCATATTGTAAGAAATATCGGTAATGCCGGTAATACCGGAATGAATAAAGGTCGAGTCACCGATCACGCCGACACTCTTCTTTTCACCTTCCTTGCCCATGGCCTTGTTGAAGCCATGAAGTCCGGAGCAGGATGCGCCCATGCAGACATTCAGGTCCATGGAATTGAGTGGCGCGATCGCTCCAAGTGTATAACATCCGATATCACCATATACCATGATATTATGTTTCTTTAAGACATAAAAGACACCTCTGTGCGGGCAGCCGGCACACATAACCGGAGGTCTTAACGGAATTTCATCCTCTAATTTGACACTTGGTACGGTTTCCATACCAAGACAGCTGCGGATCAGATTCTGTGAAAATTCTCCGCAGATCGGGAAGGTATCTTTTCCGACAACGGAAAGTCCCAGCTTGCGGCAGTGATTCTCGATAAACGGATCCAGCTCTTCCAGGACGATCAGCTTATCAACCTTTTCCGCAAAATCAAGGATCAGCTTTTCGGGAAGGGGATAGATCATACCCAGCTTCAAAATGCTGGCTTTCTCCCCGAAAATTTCCTTTGCATACTGATATGATGTGGAAGATGTGATAATACCGACAGAGGTATCACCCATCTCAACACGGTTGAAGTCACAGTCCTCTGCCAGCGCGATCAAATCTTTGGTACGTTTCTCCACACGGACATGCGCATTGCGGGAATTGGCAGTCATCATGACCTTTGTAGGATCCTTGACATAAGGAACCTGTGCGGGCACTACGCGCTCACCGGTCTCAACAACACTCTGGGAGTGGGCAACGCGGGTGCAGGTCTTGATCAATACCGGAGTATTGTATTTTTCTGACAGTTCAAATGCTTTTTTTGTAAATAAAATACACTCTTCCGAATCGGAAGGCTCTAACATCGGTACCTTGGCAGCCTCCGCGTAGTGTCTGGAATCCTGCTCATTCTGTGATGAATGCATTCCGGGATCATCTGCAACACAGATAACCAGACCTGCATTCAGGCCCTGATACGAAATCGTAAATAAGGGGTCTGCGGCAACATTTAAGCCAACGTGCTTCATGGCACTTGCACTTCTCACACCACCGAGAGTAGCCCCGTGTGCTGCTTCCAGCGCAACCTTTTCGTTGGGAGCCCATTCACAGTAAATCTCATCGTATTTTGCGGCTTCCTCTGTAATTTCCGTACTCGGTGTACCCGGATAGCTGGATATTACCTTGCATCCGGCCTCATACAGACCTCTGGCAATCGCTTTATTGCCAAGCATCAGTTCTTTCATTGATTTTCCTCCAAATATATCTGTAAATTATGCCATATTTTCTTTTGCGACCAGCTTGTCCGCTCCATAACGCTTGCGCAGTGCCGGCTTTTCGATCTTTCCGGTTGCATTTCTCGGAATGTCCGCAAAAATAATCTCTTTAGGACGTTTGTATCTCGGCAGTGCCATGCAGTACTCATCCATTTCTTCTTTGGTCGCCTGCATTCCATCCTTGATCTCAATGATCGCCGCGGTCTTTTCACCCAGACGCGGATCAGCCAGACCGATAACGGCTACATCCTTGATCTTTTCATGCTTACGCAGGAAATCTTCGATCTGGACCGGATAGATATTCTCACCGCCGCTGACGATAACGTCCTTTTTGCGGTCTACCAGAAAATAAAAACCGTCCTCATCCTGCATTGCCATGTCTCCGGTGTACAGCCAGCCATCCTTTAAGCACTCAGCGGTGGCTTCCGGATTGTTGTAATAACAGGTCATGACACCGGGTCCCTTTACACAAAGCTCTCCGACGTCACCTCTTTTTACTTCATTTCCGTTTTCATCAACGATCTTGCATTCCCAACGATAACCGGGAACACCGATCGCACCGACCTTGTGGATATTTTCCATACCCAGATGTACACAGCCGGGGCCGGTCGATTCGGAAAGACCATAATTGGTATCATACGCGTGATCAGGGAAGTATTCCTTCCATCTTTTGATCAGTGACGGCGGTACGGGCTGTGCGCCGATATGCATCAGTCTCCACTGATCCAGCTTGTAATCGGAAAGCTTCAGATCTCCGCGATCGAGCGCATCCAGAATATCCTGTGCCCACGGAACAAGCAGCCAGACGATCGTACATTTTTCGGAAGAAACCGCTGATAAGATAGTCTCTGGCTTCGTTCCCTTTAAAAGTACTGCCTTGCTTCCTGCGACGAGACTTCCCATCCAGTGGAATTTTGCACCGGTATGATAAAGCGGCGGAATGCATAAGAAGGTATCCTCTCTTCCGGTAGCGTGATGCTTCTGCTCCATTTCGGCAGCCTGTGTCAGACTGCGGTGTTTATGTAAAATGGCTTTCGGAAAACCGGTTGTACCGGATGAAAAATAAATCGCTCCAAAATCATCATCGGAAATCGCGATCCTCGGAGCCTTGGAAGAACAGTCCGCAACCAGCTCGTGATAGCTTTCCGCAAAATTGGGACAGTTATCTCCCAAATAGATCAACAGTCTTCCTTTGGAAAGTCTGTCTGCATTGACTTCAATACGTCCGATGAACTGAGGTCCGAAAACAATGACATCAACCTCAGCGAGCTCTGCACAATATAAAATCTCATCCGCATCATAGCGGAAATTGAAAGGTACCGCAATAGCTCCTGTTTTTAAGATACCAAAATAAATAGGCAGCCATTCCAGACAGTTGTACATAATAATGGCAACCTTATCTCCTTTTTTGATGCCACGGCCAAGTAACATATTGGCAAAACGGTTGGCCTTTTCATCAAATACCTGCCATGTGATCTCTCTCCGGTACGGCTCAAATCTGGTAGGCTCGATCAGCTCCGATTCCTTCCAGGTCGTCCTGCGTGTCTCCTTCTCCTCCGGATTTAACTCCACAAGCGCAACCTCATCCGGATATAGTGTTGCATTTCTCTCCAAATAATCAATTACTGGCATTTTATATCCCCAATCATTTTATAATTTTTCGATTTAAACGATTAAACTTTAACGCGTTAAACCATATAGATATAAGGTATCACATGACTCGTAAAAAAGCAATGACAGCAGCCCCTTTGAACAAGTCTTTGAACAAGTCTTTCCGGATATGGTAGAATTACAAAGTCATTGGAAAAGCAACATTTTTATGCTGAAATGTAGAAAATCTCACCAAAATCAGATATACTGTTGGATGAAGTTGGGGATTTCCAAAAAGGATTATCTCCGGATGCAAAGGAGATTTTATAATGTCTGATCAAAAAATTGCAATCGTGACCGATTCAAATAGTGGTATATCACAGTCTAAGGCTGAAAAATACGGTGTATTCGTACTTCCCATGCGATTCAATATCGATGGAGAGGAATACATTGAAGGGATTTCGATCAGCCACAACGAATTCTATGACAAGCAGGTAAACGGTTCACATATTTTTACATCGCAGCCATCCCCCGCTGATGTCATGGACATCTGGGATAAAGCACTGGAAAATTATGACGCCGTCATCCATATTCCCATGGCCTCCGGGCTTAGCAGCTCTTATTCAACGGCTGCCATGCTGGCCGGCGACTATGAAGGAAAGGTTGTTGTCATCGACAACCAGAGAGTTTCTATTTCCTTAAAACAGGCTGTTTTGGATGCCAAAGCCCTGGTCGATGCCGGAAAGGATCTGATCGAGGTCCGCAACACCCTGACCATGACAAAGGATGATGCTTCTATTTATATGATGGTGGATGACCTGAAATATCTGAAAGCCGGCGGACGCATCAGCCCCACAACCGCCGCAGTCGGTTCCATGCTTCACATCAAGCCGATCCTGTCCGTAAACGGCGGATCCATTGAAGCTTATGATAAAGTCCGTGGAACTAAGGCTGCAAAAAAGGCGATTTTGAAGGCACTGGAAAATGATATGGTCAATAAATTCCACAGCGAGGATATCAATGATTATCATCTTTATACCGCTGCTGCCTTAAGAAGAGATGAAGCGATTGCCTGGAATGAGGAAGTACAGGAGCACTTCGGAAAACGCAGCCATATCGAGGCGATCCCCTTAAGCATCGCAACCCATGTCGGCATCGGAACCTTTGGTGCCTGCCTTGCTAAGCGGATTAAGTTGTAAAAATGAAAATGGCCGGTTGATTTTTCAACCGACCACCTGTATTAAATCATACACTTCCTGATATGTCATATGATGCTCCTTACAAAGTCTCATAACACTTTCATATTCCGGATATATTTTTTTCTTTTGTCCTATCTGACAGACTTTTACTTCTGCCTCTCCTAACGGTGTCATAACCTTCTGGATCTGCCTGTCCAGTATAGATCTTTCTACCGGGATTCTGCGGATCCCGATCGTGGTCGTTTCCTCAAAGATAATCTGTTCCAGCTCTGCGATTTTTGTCTCGTCACAGATCACATTTAACTGCCAGCCGGGACGGTTTTTCTTCATAAAAACAGGCATATAATGTACATCTCTGGCACCTGCTGCAAACAGCCTTTCCATGGTATAGCCAAGGATTTCTCCGCTGCAGTCATCAATATTGGTTTCCAGCTTGCAGATGGCATCTCTTTCCGTATCATTTTCTGTATCATCCGTCACATCACAGGCTTCGATCAACATAGCACGCAGAATACTTGGTCTTTGATAGGTCCTCTTGCCTGCACCAAGTCCGATTTTTTTGATGCAAAACTGTCCGGGAAGGCGAGTATCCGTCTTTAATGCTGCTACAATCGCTGCTCCGGTAGGTGTCACAAATTCTCCCTGTACATTCATGATTTCAATGGGAAGCTGATATGCTTCCATGATATTGGCCGTTGCCGGAACCGGGATTGACAATATACCATGCTGGCAGCGAACCGTTCCCATTCCTTCACAAAGCTTTGGCACGTAAACTCTGTCAATTCCAAGATTGTCGATGCAGACCGCAACTGCGATAATATCCACGATGGAATCGATCGCACCGACCTCGTGAAAATGAACATGGTCAATATCCGTAGCATGAGCCTTGGCTTCCGCTTTTGCTAAAATCTCAAAGATTTTTAAAGCGAGACTGCGGGCATTTTCTGTCATCTGTGTGTGGTTAATGATCTCGCGGATTTCGGGCAGGCCACGGTGCTCATGATGATGGTGATGATCATAGCTGTGCTCTGTGTGATCTTGTCCACTTAATTCAGCATAAACAGTCCCATCCCCATGCAGATATGCCATATCATGATCGTGATTTTCATGCTCCTTATCCAACACGACATTAAAATCACAGCAGTCGACACCGGCCTTTTTTACCCTTGATATCGCAATCGAAAATCCATCTGCCGGAACGCTGTCAAGCACATCCCGCAATACCTTTTCATCCGCGCCCAGATCCAGGAGCGCAGCAACTGTCATATCGCCGCTGATACCGGCATTACATTCTAAATATAATGAATTCATTTTTTCACCGTCTTTTTTATTCTTCTGATTATCATTTTAATGATCTGCAGGGGTCTTTTTCTGCAGGGTTTCATTCATACTTCCGGTCCGGTAACCGTTCAGATCCAGGGATACATAGGTAAATCCATATTCCCTGAATTTGGATGTGATCTTTGTCCGGACTTTTTCTTCTATTATTTTATCAAATTCTTCCGGCAAAATCTCGATCCGCGCCATTTTCCCGTGCAGACGTACTCTGAACTGACGAAATCCCAGATCCAGCAAAAGCTGCTCGGCACGATCCACCATCGACAATTTTTCCGTTGTTATGTTTTCGCCATATACAAAGCGGGAAGCCAGACACGCATAAGAGGGTTTGTCCCATGTCGAAAGCTTTAATTTTTCCGATAAGAACCGGATCTCGCTTTTGGACAGGTTGGTCTCCTGTAAAGGACTCAGGATACCCAGCTCTTTTATCGCCTTCATTCCCGGCCGGTAATCATGACAGTCATCCGCATTGGACCCTTCCACCAGCACAAAGTCTCCTCTTTCAACCGCAATTTCCTTCATTTTGGTAAACAACGCCCTTTTGCAGATATAACAACGGTCAGGCGGATTGCTTGTAAATGCCGGCTCCTTCATCTGCTCGCCGGTACAGATTTCCTGATGGATATCTTCTTTTTCACAAAACTGCTTTGACTCTGCCAGCTCCCTGTCCGGCACAAATTCTGCCGTAGCCGTAATGGCAATCGCATTGTCCTTCAATACATCATGGGCAACCTTCAATAAAAAGGTAGAATCCACACCACCGGAAAAAGCCACGGCTATTCTTCCCTTTTCAAGCAGATATTTTTTTAAATTCTCCAGCTTTTCAAGCGCGATCTCTTCAAATTCGGTTGTTTCGTATTCTGTTTCTTCCAATTTTATCTCTTCCAATCCTGTAACTTATGATTTTTGTCATCATTTATTTCTTTCTGCCAGCCGGTTGATCTGCGTTGCCATATATCCGGCGCCATAGCCGTTATCTATGTTGACTACAGCGACACCGTTTGCACAGGAATTGATCATGGTAAGCAGCGCAGACAAGCCATGCATGCTCGCACCATATCCGACAGAGGTCGGAACCGCGATCACCGGATTGCTCACAAGACCGCCTATGACGCTTGCAAGTGCACCTTCCATGCCTGCTATTGCAATCACACAGTTTGCAGACTGAATTTCTTCCGCCTTGGACAGCAGTCTGTGAATCCCACTGACCCCGACATCATAAAACCGCTGTACACGGGATCCAAAAAATTCGGCTGTCTGGGCCGCTTCCTCCGCTACGGGAATATCCGCTGTCCCGGCTGTACACACGGCAATACTGCCAATCCGCTTTTTGTCCGGCTTTTCATATTTTAAAATATGGGAAATCTCATCATAGGTAATTTCCGGAATTTTTTCCCGGACCAGTTCATATTGATGTCGGTCAGCCCTTGTTCCAAAAACCTCTCCATGCAGATCATACATTTTACAATATATGTCCGAAAGACAGGCATCCGGCTTGCCCGCGCAGAAGATCACCTCCGGAAAACCGGAGCGGATCTCCCTATGGGAATCGAGCTTGGCAAATCCAAGCTCTTCATAAGGCTGCTTTTTAAAAAAACGGGCCGCGTCCTCAACTGACATTTCATTATTTTTTACTTTGTTTAAAATCTCAACTGCATCCATGAAATCACCTATTTCTGTTTTTAGGATTGCGGGGGGTGCATAGCACATGGCAATCTTTATTTTATTCGGCGTCTAACTCCAGATCTTCATCCTTTACAACCTTATATTCTTCCTTATTAAACAGATCGTACAGACACGGTACTACAAACAGAGTCATCAAAGTCGCATATAAAAGTCCACCGATGCAGACAATCGCTACCGGCTGCATCATTTCACTACCCATATCTCTTGCTAAAGCCATATCAAACAGACCGAGGATCGTGGTCAGTGTCGTCATCAGAATAGGTCTCATACGGGTCATACCGGCCTCTACGATCGCCTCTCTCTTTTTCATTCCCTCGGCACGCAGCTGATTGATAAAGTCAACCAGAACAATACCGTTATTTACAATGATACCGGTCAGCATGACAAATCCTATCATGGAAATAACGCTGATATCCATTCCACAGATTAAAAGCGAAAGGAATCCGCCGGTAAATGCAAGAGGAATCGTAAACAGGATAATAAATGGTGATTTCAGCGACTGGAACTGCGCAACCATAACCAGATATACTAAAACAATACCCAGTAAGATCATCAGTACAAGCTGCCTCATGGCATCCATAATCTGCTCATTCTGTCCGTTAAACTCAATGGACATTCCTGCAGGCAGTTCATATTTGTCCAGTGCATTTTTTACATCCGAAGTAATTTTTGTCACATTATAACCGTCCTCAATGCCACAGCTGATCGTCAGATACCGCTTCTGGTTTTCACGGTTGATCGTCTGTAAAGACTGTGTCTCTGTGATCGTTGCAATATCGGAAAGGCGGATTTTCTTGCTTTCGCCGTCCTGTGTTGTCGTATCAAATGTATATTTTTTCAGATCGGCTAAAGAAAGCTTTTTCTCCTCATCCTTTTCAACCACAACATCATAGCTGTCTGTATTCATTGTAATCGAGGTCGCTGTAGCTTCTGACTGGATGGCACCGGCAAGCTTTTGATAAACCTGTGCCACGGTCAGACCTTCCTTCATGGCAGCCTCTTTATCAACCGTCACCTTGATCGCAGGTGTTGCATCATCCAGGCCGTCCGATACATCCGTCGTTCCTTTGACACCTTCCACAACCTTGGCAACATCCTTTGCCGTCTCCTGCAAAGCATCCATATCATCACCATACAGATACAGGGTCACACCGCTTCCGCCAAGCATGGACATCATACTGGACATACCGCCGTCCGCCTGTGTCTCAACCGTGCACTGATAGGTTTCACCAAGTGCATCGATCCGGGAAGCAAGCGCATGTGTATCGATTGAACCATCCTCATCCAGCATAACATACAAGGTCGTGCTTGGTCCATCTGAGGAGCTGCCGCCCATCATGGACAGGGTGCTTCCCTCACTTTGTGCCATGGCACCAACACTTGCGACACCATCCATTTTCATAACATCTTCCACAATATGATCGGAAGCATCTACCAGATCCGTAAATGTCCCGTCCTCGGAAACAGTAATGGTTGCTGACATCTGGTTGGATGTCATATCCGGCATAAAGATGAAGCCTTTTAATATAGCTGCCACACAGCTGAATACTAAAAGTCCGAGTGCAATTCCAAGTGTGATAAATTTATGGTTCAAAGAAAAACTTACGAGCTTTTCATAACCGGCAAGCAGCTTTTTCATCAAAGGCTGCGGCTTTTCTTTACTGTTTTTCAAAATACGGGAAGCCATCGCCGGAACCAGTGTCAGTGAAATGATCAGACTGGCGATCAGCGCATAACCCATTGTCAGCGCCAGATCCGTAAATAACTCCTTGGTAAGACCCTCTACAAAGACGATCGGTATAAAGACACAGATCGTTGTCAGAGTCGAGGATACAACCGCACCGGCTACCTGTGATGCTCCGGCCACTGCCGCTTTCAGGGCACTTTCGCCCTTGGAGATCAACCGGTATGTATTTTCGATAACGACAACCGAGTTGTCAACCAACATGCCGACGGCAATCGCCAGACCCGACATAGAGATCATATTCAGGGTAATACCTGAAAAATACATCAGCACAAAGGCAAAGATAACACTGATCGGGATAGAGCACAGGGTAATAAAGGTCGGCCGTATATCCTTTAAGAACAAAAACAGGATGATCACAGCAAACAGGGCTCCCAACAGTAAGCTCTTTAATATGGAATTGATGATCAGGTAAATATAATCACCCTGATCCATCATGGTCGAATAATGGAAACCGTCATACTCCTCTGTCAGCTGATCGAGGCGGTCTGTGATATTTTCGGCAACCTTGGCAGTCGCATAGGTAGACTGCTTGGTGAAGGAAAGCATAATACCGTTTGTGCCGTCAATATTGGCATAAACCTCATCACTGTTGTCGGACATAAAGATGTCGGCAACATCAGATAAATAAATCGGATCCAGTCCGTCCAACTGCATATCCATGATCAGCAGATTGCTGATCTCGTCCTCGTCGACAATCTCATCGCCGACGCTGACCATATATTTGGTTCCGTCCTCTTCCACATAACCTGCCGGCATGGCGAAGTTCTGCGCATACAGGATCTGGGATACCATGTCCATCGTAATAATATTGTTCAGATCAGCCTGCTCATAAGCCTGTTCCTTGGCATCATTGAACTGCTCCAAGCCTGCATCCAGCTGGGACTGTGCACTGGACAACTGAAACTCTCCAAGTAAAAGCTGGGTTGTCGCTTCACTTAACTGGAACATGCCAAGCATCTTCTGCTCTTCGAGCAATTTCTGTCCGTCGCTAAGCTGCATGCTTCCGTTTTCAATCTGTGCAAGGCCATCATTGATCTTGTTTAATCCGGCATCTACCTGCAAAAGCCCGTTATCAAGCTCTGTCAAAGCATTTTTGACATCGCCTCTGGACATTCCCTGCGCACTTAACGCCTGATCGATCTGACTTAGTCCGGCATTGACCTGTGTAAGGCTTTCGTTGACCTGTGCAAGCTGGTACTCCATTGCTGCGATCTTTTCATCCAGACCACCACGGTCGGTTCCTGCCTGTGCCAACTGCGCATCCAGCTGTGTATAAGCTGTCTGTAATGCCTCATCATAAGCTGTCTGATAAGCAGCTGCAAAGGCCGCCTGATACTCGGCTGAGGCCTGGATCGTAACAAGCACATCTGCGGGAATGTCCGCATCGGCTGCTATGCCGTAGGCTGCTTTCATCTGATTTAAAACGGCGCTTTCCACCTGTGGACGTACCTGTGCTTCCACCTGTGAGGGCAATGCTGCTTCTGCATTTTTAGCTTCCTTTAATGCGGCAATTCCGCTCTCTAACTGTGTCTTGGCACTTTCTAACTCTGCTTTGGCACTCTCTGCCTTTTCTATACTGTCGGAAAGCTCCGTCAGGGATTTTTTCTTATCCTCCAGATCTTTTTTGGTTTCTTCCAGCTCTGTCTTTTTCTGCTGAAGCGGTATCTTTACTTCAAGTAACTGGCTGCTGCCGGATGAAAGCTGTGCGGAAGCGCCGGCCGTCTGCTCTGCTAACTGCTCTTTTCCCGCATCCAGCTCACTTTTTCCGGAATTGATCTTGCTCTTTCCGCTGTTGATCTCGCTCTGACCGTCTTCCAGCTCTTTTTTGGCATCGGCAAATTTGTCATCCAACGCTGCCGCAATTTCTTCATTGACTTTATCAATTTTATCCTGATTTAAAACAACATGGATCTTTGTTTCGGAAAGTCCGGATGCGTCCACACTTGCCACACCCTCTACACCTTCAAGCTTGGGAATGATCTCCTTTTGCATAAAGTTGGACAATTCCTGTGTATCCATGTCATCCATTCCGACTGCCGTAACAGAAACCGGCAGCATAGAGGGATTGATCTTTAAAATATAAGGAGTTCCTACCGTATCCTCCCAGGAACCGGACACCGAATCGACATCCTGCAAAATGTCCACCGAAATGGTGTCCATATTGACATCCTCTTCAAACTCCAGAACAACCATGGAATAGTTTTCGCTGGAGCTGGAGGTCACATTTTTGATCTTATCCAGCGTGGCAAACGTCTGCTCCAGCGGCTTGGATATTTCCGTTTCCACCTTTTCGGGGGTCGCTCCGGGATAGGTTGTGATAACCAGCACATACGGCAGGTTCATATTGGGCATCAGATCCGGCGTCATCTTGGTATATGACACAATTCCGAGCACAATGATCGCAACCATCGCAACAAAAACGGTATACGGCTTTTTGACACTAAATTTAGACATGTGTTCTCTCCTTTGACTTAAAACCTATGTTGACCAGTTCTATTTTCATACGATATTTCTGAATAACCTCTTCCTGTGGTTCATTCATAATAAAGATCCTGACCACAGCTTCTTTTAACATCATGATGAGCATTTCCCAGACGATTTTGATTTCTTCCATTTCATAATTCCGGTAATACTCGTCCTTCATGATATTCATAACCTTATAAAACAATCCATCCTCCTCTGTATCAAAGGGTCTGGAATGATTTCCGCAACACTGCTCCATCTGGGAGAAAACATTTTTGCAGACATCGATAAACGGACTTTCCATTCCGACTTTTACGATGAAATTCAATCCGTCCTCGAACATTTCGAACATATCTCCCCTTTTTTCTTTTAAATAAGCCTGTATCTTTTCGCTGATCTGATTCCTGAAATCAGAAAGCAGATAAGTCTGCAGATCTGTCTTATCTTCAAAATACTGGTAAAAACTGCCCCTTGAGATCTCTGCATCCTGAATGATCCGGTTAATGGATATTTCCTGAAACGGTACTCTCGCAAATTCTTTCAGGGCGGCATCAATGATCCGCCTTTTCTTGTCCTGCGGCAGATTTATAAAACGCTCGGACGGCATAAGCTTCTTTCCTTTCCGGTAGAAAATTTATCAATAATGACAGGGTGTCACATGACAGTCCGCCATTATTATGGGGGAAGTTTTTTTGAATGTCAAGAAAACAATCCTATTATTTATATATAATTTACATTCCGCACGGCGGCGCCATTGACCTTTGATTTTATTTTAGGTAAAATAGGACTATGTTTGATTACAGGAAAGGAAGTACAAAAATGGCAAAAATTATCCTTACGGGTGACCGCCCTACCGGAAAACTTCACATTGGTCACTATGTAGGTTCTTTAAGAAGACGTGTCGAATTACAAAACAGCGGTGATTACGATGAAATTTATATTATGATCGCAGATGCACAGGCATTGACAGACAATGCCGACAATCCGGAAAAGGTGCGTCAGAATATTATTGAGGTAGCTTTAGACTATTTATCCTGTGGTCTGGACCCTTCCAAATCCACATTGTTTATCCAGTCCCAGATACCGGAGCTTACCGAGCTTACTTTCTACTATATGAATCTGGTTACCGTTGCAAGGCTGCAGCGCAACCCTACCGTCAAATCCGAGATCCAGATGAGAAATTTTGAAAACAATCTCCCGGTTGGTTTCTTTACCTACCCGATCAGTCAGGCATCTGACATCACAGCATTTGATGCAACCACTGTTCCCGCCGGAGAAGATCAGGAGCCGATGATCGAGCAGGCCAGAGAAATCGTCCGCCGTTTCAACTATATTTACGGTGATACACTGGTAGAGCCGAGCATTCTTCTTCCCGAAAATAAATACTGCCTGCGTCTTCCGGGTACAGACGGCAACGCCAAGATGAGCAAGTCTCTCAACAACTGTATTTATTTATCCGACCCGACAGAGGTTGTAAAGGACAAGATCAAAAAGATGTTTACCGATCCCAACCATCTTCGTGTGGATGATCCCGGTCAGGTTGAAGGCAACCCGGTATTTATTTACCTGGAAGCTTTTGCAAAGGACGAGCATTTCAAAAAATTCTGGCCCGAATATGAAAATCTGGATGCGGTAAAGGCTCACTATTCCCGTGGCGGACTTGGTGATGTCAAAGTCAAGAATTTCTTATTTGCTGTCATGGAAGATACCCTTGCTCCGATCCGCGAGCGCAGAAAACAGTACGAACAGGATATCCCCAGCGTACTTGAGATCCTGCGTCAGGGCAGCATCAAGGCCGAAGCTAAAGCAGCCAAGACCTTGGAGCGTGTTAAAAACTCCATGAAGATCAATTACTTTTCTGACCAGTCTTATATTGATGAGCAGGCAAAGAAGTATGCGGAGAAATAAAATATATTTTTAATAATTGGACAAAAAAAACCACCGATGTTTATAAAACATGGTGGTTTTTGTTATGATCATCTATTCTTCATCCTCTTTTTCCAGCTTTTCCTGTCTCTTCTTATACACGGATGCACAGACACTTAATGCGGCAAAGCACAATACCATAACTATAATACCTGTGAAAATAGCGGCTGCAACAGAACCGACAGGCTTGTGATAATTGCGAAAGCTTATAATAAACTGTACAACTCCCATCAGCAGTCCTGCCAGTACACTCATCAAAATATTATCTTTGAAATTCGGCTTTAACGCACGATCCCAGATACCGGCTTTGATACATCCAATCACCATATATAAGCAAATTCCCATAAATACGATCCACTCCGGAAGCATAAGCTTATAATCAGCATCCGGTCCATATATGGCAAGCTGTATGATCAAAGCTGCAGCAAGTCCCCAGAAAGCAAGCCAGTATCCTCTGCTTTCAATGTGTAAAAGCCTTTGTTCCTGCATTTCATCTAAATTGTTTCGTCTTTTCATATCAATCTTCCTCCCAAAATAAATCATCTAATGTCTTTCCCAATTCCTTGCAGATTGCGATACAAAGCTTCAATGTCGGATTGTAATCTCCCGATTCGATCATGCCGATCGTCTGTCTGGTCACGCCAATCCGCTTTGCCAGATCTGTCTGGGAAATATCCTGTTCCATTCTCGCAAGCTTCATTTTTAAATTTTTCAATATCAACCACCTACTTTTTCTCTTGTTTCTTTATAAGCCTACTATACAATTATATCTTGCTTATGTCAAGTATATTTTACATATAATAATTTTATTTTGCATTTCTAATCCTATAGATCAGTTATTGCTAAGTTGTTATACTATCACTTGCCACAGTTTTCGGTATTCTTCTCAATGTCGGATTTTACATCTGGTGCAATAAAAGAAAAGTACAATAACCACCGAGTGCAACGATTTTTAACAAAAAACGGCTGTTTCTGTTAAGAACGGTTGGTCGTAGTCAGATTTTTTTGGTGTTATAATATGTTAAAAGTAGTTGCAAAGGTGGTAATAATATGAATAATACAGACCTGACAAACCATAAAACGACCCATAATCCCACAAGAAAGCTGTACCTTGATAACATCCGCTGGATCACTGTTTTTATCGTCGTAATCTATCATGTGATCTACATGTTTAACGGTGTACAGCCCTTCGGTGTTATCGGAGCCTTCCACGAAAATCAATGGCAGGATGCCTTCCAGTATCTGGTATATCCATGGTTTATGGCGCTTTTATTTGTCGTATCCGGCATGAGTGCCCGATATTATCTGCAAAATCATACACACAAAGAGTTTGTAAAGGATAAAACCCGCAAATTGCTCGTACCGTCTACAATCGGACTTTTTGTATTTCACTGGATTCTGGGATATTATAATATGAAGATCGGCGGAGCCCTTGACGGCTTATCGGCTGTTCCAGGCCCCATTCTTTATGTTATTATGACATTGTCCGGTATCGGGGTGCTCTGGTATATTCAGGTTTTATGGATTTTTTCTATCTTACTTTTATGGATTATCAGGATTGAAAAAGACCGGCTGTGGAAGCTCTGTGCCCATACACCGGTCCAGCTGATCGTTGTAATGACCGTCTTTGCCTATGGATTTGCACAGATTTTAAATACACCTGTTGTTACCGTTTACCGCTTTGGCATTTATGGCTTCTGTTTCTTTGCGGGATACTTTCTTTTTTCACATGATGAGGTCATACAGCGGTTGGAAAAATGGTGGTATCTGTGGGATGTGACCGCCATCGGTCTGGGAATTGCATATACCGTCATCTATTTTGGCGAAAATTATGCCACAGAGCCTGTGATCAACAATGTACTTGCCTGCTCCTACTGCTGGTTTGCAATCCTCGCCATCCTCACGACCATGAAAAAATACGGAAATAAGGTCAATTCCTTTACTGCATGGATGTCCAAAAAATCCTGGGGACTATATATTTTTCACTATCTCCCCCTTGCCATGGTATCCTACTACCTGCACATTTACGCTCCCGGAATGTCACCTGCCATTGTATATATTCTGGTAGGGATCAGCGCTTTTTTGGGCGGTTATCTGTTATATGAAATAATAAGCAGGATTCCCCTCATCAGATGGTGCGTGCTGGGAATCAGAAAGGAGAAAAAACATGTTTAAGGATAATCTGATATCTCTTCGTAAAAATCTCAATCTTTCACAGGATGAGCTGGCAGAAAAAATCGGTGTTTCCAGACAGACCCTGTCAAAATATGAAACCGGCGAATCCCTGCCGGATATTGAAAAATGCCGGCTTTTGGCCGATGTTTTCGGTGTCAGTATGGATGATCTGACCAATTATGATAAAGAAGATACCGATAATCTGGGCCTTGGAGTGCCGCCCAAGGGAAAACATATCTTTGGCATCGTCAAAGTCGGAGATAAAGGTCAGATCGTCATTCCAAGCAAGGCCCGGAAGATCTTTGGCATAAATCCCGGTGACAATCTGATCGTACTGGGTGACGAAGGTCAGGGCATTGCCATTATCAAAGAAAAAGGGCTGTTGGATCTGTTAAATGCGGGCAGACATAAAAATACCGATCTCTGAATGTTTCCTTGATAAGACATTCAAAAATCGGTATCTGTCATCATTTATTTATGCATTGGATATTGTAATGCTCAGGCTTCCAGATATTTCTGGTATTTTTCATTGATCTCATCCTGATATACAAAGGCTACGATTCCGGGGCCGGTATGTGCACCGATCGCGCAGCCGATACGGGTCTCCATAAAGCCTTTTACGTGCAGCTCTTCCTGTAAAAGAGCCTTTAATTTCTCATAGCTTTCCGGCTCAACCCCATGTGCTACACCAATGATCTGTCTGTCAAAATCAGCACCCTTTTCCTTTCCGATTTCCACAATTCTCTTGATTGCACGATGCCATCCACGTACCTTTTCTGTTGCCTGAAGCGCACCGTTTTCATCTACTTCAATGATCGGCTTGATATCAAGCATCGTACCGGCAATCGCTGATGTCCTGCTGATACGGCCGCCCTTCATCAGATAATCCAGTGTACGGACAGCTACCGCATGCTTCATATGATCACAGAAATACTGGGCAGCTTCGATCAGTAAATCCTTGTCCGCACCGTTTCTCTGCATGGTCAGCAGCTTATAAACAACCAGACCAAATCCCATAGATGCACACTTGGAATCTATAATGGTGATCTTGAAATCCGGATATTCTTCTATAATTGCTTCCTTAGCCAGATTGGCAGCCTGGAAGGTACCGGCAATTCCGGTTGAAAAACAAATATACAGCACTTCATCCCCCGCCTGTGCAAACGGTCTGAAATGCTCCTGAAACATATACTGGCTGACATGATATGTCTTAATATCTTTTCCTTCTGCCTGGATCCTGTAAAAATCATCCGGGAAGATAGTCTCTCCGTCAAAATAATCGGTTCCCTCGATTGTAACCGGTGTCGGAATGACATGCAGATCAAATTCCTCAATGATCTCTTTGGAAACGTCTGATGCCGAATCGGTAATAATCTTAAAAGCCATAAAAATGGTTTCTCCTTTCATGGATCATATAAAATGATTCCTCTAACTATGCGGCAATAAAGCAACCGGCTTATAAAATTGGTCTTGTAACCTCACAAAGCCAATCGTATTCTTCTTTATTTAAACACAGACCTATTCTATCACATACCTGCCTGTGATAGGTATTTAAAATTGTTTTTTCTGCAAAATTTAATAACTTTTCATCAATTGCGTCCCGGTCAAAGGGCACAAAGGTCAATGGACGGAAGCCGTAAACTCCGTTTCCTTCTTCCACGCACTCGATCAGGCTTTCCAGTCGAATGCCGTATTTTCCCTCGATATACAATCCCGGCTCATCGGAAGTGACCATGCCCGGCTCCATCGCCGTCACGCTGACGGCAGTATTTCCCCTTGGGGTACGGAATGCATTCGGTCCCTCATGAACACTTAAAATATAACCAACTCCATGTCCGGTTCCATGATTGAAGTCCAGGCCCTCTCTCCACAAAGGCTCTCTGGCAATCGCATCCAGACTGTAACCGGTCACACCCTTTATAAATTTTGCTCCCAAAAGATTCAGATGGGATTTCAAAACCAGTGTGTAATGCTTTTTCTGTTCATCCGTCAGCTCATCCGCGCCTGCCATCGCAACCGTACGTGTGATATCCGTTGTTCCACACATATAATGCGCTCCGGTATCGGAAAGCAGAAAGCTTCCGGCTCCGACTGCTGCATCGGTCTCTTTGGTCGCAGAATAATGAACGATCGCACCATGCGGTCCATATGCCATAATCGGATCAAAGCTTTCTTCCAGAAACTGTGGATTCTGCTTCCGGTATTTTAACAGGATCTCTGCAAGCTGCATTTCCGTAAGCAGGGGCTCTGTCCAGACCCCATTGCGCACAGCATCCCTGTAATTTTTTAAGAAAAACAAAAACTTGGTAACGGCAACACCGTCAAAGATATGTGCCTCCCGGATATTTTTAAGCTCTGTTTCATTTTTAATCGCTTTTTTAAGCTCCGAAGGATTGGGCCGGTTGATGATCTCATTGTGATTTTGTGAAATTGCCTGAAGCAGGGCTGCATTGACGATGCTTTCATTTAGCAACACTCTCTGATTGTTAAATCCGGTAACAAACGAATAAATATCATTGTAGCTTCTAAGCTCCATGCCTTCCATCCGGGATAGATCAATACCCTTTAAGGCATCAGCATCGGCAAATAACATACACTGACCGGCCGTGATCACAAGATATGATAAAAATACCGGATCACAATGGATGTCATTTCCACGCAGATTGAGGACCCACGCAATATCCTCCAAGGAGGTCAGGATATGAACCGTCGCCCGGAGCTTTTTCATATCCGACCGGATTGCCGCAATTTTATCCGCCGCGCTGACACCTGCTTTTTCCATCGGCAGTTCCCATACCGGATGAAAAACAAGCTTTGGCCGGTCCTCCCAGACCCTGTCGACCAGATCATAACGGCTTTCTATTGCAAGCTTCTTTTCTTCTTTGGCAAATGCCTCTTTTAATTTTTCCACAAACCCGGCATTGACACATCTTCCGTCAAATCCGAGGATATCGCCGCTCTGCAGCTTTTTTGAAAGAAATTCCGGTATTGATAAAACCCCCGGCTCCCGATCCTTCATCAGCTCTATTCCGGTATCGGAAAGCTGCTCCCCGGCCTGTAAAAAATATCTGCCATCAGTCCACAGACCTGCAAAATCCTGTGTGACTACCATGGAACCTGCGGACCCGGTAAAGGAAGACATATATTCCCGGCATTTGAAATAATCACATACATACTCCGAGCCGTGAAAATCATCTGTTGGAATATAATATGCCGCAATATGTTCTTTTTGCATCTCATTTCGGAGTGCAGCTATTTTTTCTTTGACTGACAACATGTTTCTGCCTTCTTTCTCTGATATTAATTTCTCCTTTGCTTCTGATATCTATGCTAAAAGGACGCTGGTTTTTTGATTGCAATATCATATGATATCAGGGTCAAAAAGTCGTTCATGCTTATACGATAGGACTTTTGAACCTGGGAATTGCGAAAGCCGGTTCGCAGCGGAGCATTTAATGTATAAAATGAAGCTTTTTAAGCAGCTTCGCAAGCTTTTTACCCTTGGGCATTGCCTCAATATCTTCTTTTGTCAGGACACCAAGCCTCAACACCAGCACGCCATACACACAGGCAGCAATGATGATCGCGATGATCAGGGATATCAGGTTGCTTCCCGATATTTTGTGCATAGCCTGATAAACAAAATAAGCACATACGCCCATAATAACCGATGCGATCATGGGCAGTACAAAGATTTTTTTGATATTCTGTCTGTAGCCTAAATATTTGCGCACTGCCAGCTGATTGAGAACACACATAAGCAGCGAATAAACGATCGTGGCAATCGCAATACTATATAAATTCAGATTGGTAAATAACAGGCACGGTACTAAAACAACAGTCTGGGCAGCAAGTGCAATGGCCGCATGATAAACCGGTGCAGTAACCTTTCCAATTCCCTGAAGCACCGCATTGGTCAGCGTGGAAAGTGAATAAAAGATGACCGTAATACTCAGAGCCCGCAACAAAGATCCTGCCAATGCAATATTGGTCTGTCCCGGAAACAGAAACCCGACAACCGGCTCTGCTAAAACAAAAATACCGACAGCCGACGGAATGGCAATGAGCATCGTTGTAAGAATTGCCGTATGGACCTTTCCTTTTGTTCCACCGATATCTCCGGTTGCAAATTTACCGGATACACTCGGTATCATTGCAGCAGACATGGCAGATGAAATGGCAATCGGAATATTGGAAATGACAACAGCCTTTCCGGAATAAACCCCATACCAGACAGCGATCTGCGACACATCCACATGCTTTACCAGCTTGAGAATTTTACGATAGATCGTCTCATCCAGAGAAGTGCTGAAATTGTAAATAAAAGTACTCAGAATAAACGGTGTTACCAGCGCAAAGATAATGCCAAAAATCTCCTTATAGCTAAGTATATCCTTGTGGTCATCCTTTGCAATACGCTCGCGGATCTCTTTTTTGTTGATGCCATACATAAGCACCATAAATGCCAGAGCGATCAACACACCGGCTCCTGTACCGAGCGCACTACCCATAGCTCCGTACACTGCCTGTGTTGATGCATCCTTATCAATGACTAACTGCTTGAGCAGATAAGCCGCCATAATACTGATAACAGCATTTAAGATCTGCTCCAAAATCTGGGATATTGAGGTCTGCACCATTGTCTTGTGCGCCTGAAAATAGCCTCTCAATACACCCAAAAGCCCGGACACAAAAATAGTCGGAGAGAAGATCCGAAGAACCATGACTGCTTTCTGCTCAACTAAAAAACGTGCACCGAAAAATGCAAACAGACTCGCAACTCCGCCAACAACAATAACATAAATAAAAGCACAATAAAAAATCCTCTGTGCATTTTTATACTGCTTCAATGCCAGTTTTCCCGCTATAACCTTGGAAATCGCCGCAGGAATCGAATACGAACTGATCAACAGGATGATCGTATAAATATTGTAGGCTGAACCATAATAGCCATTTCCTTCATCCCCGATGATCGCTGCCAAAGGACTTCTATATAAAATTCCGATTATCCTGCAGATAATACCGGCCATTGCCAGAATACCGGCCTGCATGATAAAACCATCGCTTTTCTTTTCCAGACTCAATTTACTCTTCCTCTTTTTTCTTTTTACGGTAATACATCAGGTATTCTACTTCTCCGAGATCCTCGTGAACACTTTCTTCCTTAATGATCAGACCCTGATTCTGATAAAATGTCACTGCCCCATAATTATTTTCAAATACATGAAGTGTAAAAAAATCATTATCTTCCTTTATATAATTCAATAACCGGGTGCCAATGCCCGTGCCGCGGTACTTCCGGTCCACAAACAGACCTTCCACATATCCATTATCCAGTCCGATAAATCCGACAACGTAGCCGTCTGTTTCATACACATAGACCTGTGAAAGCGGCAGATTCCTTTTGACATAATTAAAATTCCTGTCCCAATAGGATGGGTCTATAAAGTCATGAGCCTCTAAATTGCCTTCATACCATATCTTCAGGACCCTTTTTAGGTCCATATCATTGAAATTCCTGATAATATCCATTTTTATTTTCCTTATGTATATAATGTTTCATACATTTATATTTCTCATTACTCTTTAAAAACGCTATTGTACAGTCATAAATAGTTTTACTCTTCCGATTCAGATATCAGAAACATATTTTTGCCGAGCCCAATACGGATAAATTCGGAAAGTGGAAACCCGACAACAGTATTGTAATCTCCGCAGATCTTCTCTACCAGAAACGCTCCGATCCCCTGAATACCATAGGCTCCGGCTTTGTCCATCGGTTCCCCGGTTTTTACATAAGCCCTTGCTTCCTCTTTCGTAAACGGATACATGCAGACCTTTGTCTCTTCCACAAAATCAAAACTATCCGATTTCACTTCATTTCCATCCCGGTCTAAACAGATCACACAAACTCCGGTCAAAACCTCATGCTCTTTTCCGGAAAGCGCCATCAGCATACTGACAGCCACATCCTCATCGGCGGGCTTTCCCAGTATCCTTCCGTTTGCGGCAACAACCGTATCCGCTCCTATAATAATCGTTTTTTCATATGCAGAATTGAGTGCCCACGCATATTCATGATAGCGGCCGGCCACCTCCCGCGCCTTTTGCCCGGAGAGATCAGAAACCACCTTAGCGGGATCTGTCACTGTGACAACTTCCTCTTCTTCACTTTTGATAATTGTAAACTGCAGCCCCATCCGCGCAAGCATTTCCTTGCGGCGCGGTGATCCGGATGCAAGAATGATATTAACTGATTGCTGCATATGATTTTTCCTTAATTAATTTCTTTTAATATCAGAAGTTATTGTGCCTCGCTTTGTTTCATTTGTTGTAACTGGCGTTGTAACTCTGCGATCAGGGCATCTTTTTCTTTATTTGATTGAAGAAGGTCTTCTTTATCTTTTACCCACTGTTGCTTTTCATCAGTGAGCTGCTCAACAGTCTTTTCCAGTTCCTTCTTATAATTCTCTTCTATTTTCTGCCAGCGCAGATAATCAGCCCTCGCCTCACAACGCTGGCGGATCTGTTCATCCCGCGTAAGCTGAATAATCGTATCTGTTGCTT
>URPH01000017.1 GCA_900549665.1 uncultured Lachnospiraceae bacterium
AAAAGTTGTATGGAGAACAACTCCAAAAACAAGTTTTATGGACTGCACTTGTGGCAACTGCAAGAAAACGCGGAACATTGGAGCAGATAAACTCTGGGGAAAACTTATTTGTACGCTTCTGACATTTCATGGCATAGTGTTATGGAATCAATCCAAACACTATATGAAGCAATATATAGAGAGAAGGGATTTGAAGATGAGTAAAATATTTCTTTTAGAAGATGACCTTAGTCTTATAAATGGGCTTTGGGGTAAATATTTTAAGAAAGTGCGAGATGCAGATGTAAAATTTATTTAAATAAATATAGGGCATTTGAAAATTTCAGGCTTTTGTTGAGTCTGAAAGCACGTGATTATTTGAATTTGAAGAATCCTAAAAAGGAAAATTTTGGAGATGTATGATGGAAAAATATTTGAAAGAAACAAAAATGTTGGATTATTCAAGTAAAAACATACAGCGATTAATACAGGAAAGAAACTGGAATGATATAGAAGTATTTGAACGATTAAAATCAATTTATAATTTTGTAAGAGACGAGATATTGTTCGGATATAATATTGATGATAATATTTCTGCATCAAAAGTTTTGGAAGATGGTTATGGTGTGGCAGTTAAAAACTTTAAAAATCCGATTATTGATTTTGATAGAAATAATACATATATTCAGAGTGAAGGAATCAATCAGGATTTTGGAGTCTATGATTCACCAGATGATTTACTAAAAGAACATCATCAGGAAATGTCTGTGATAAAGGCATTTTTATACAGAAATTTAGGCAGACACTTAATGAATTGGAATGTTAATAAAATTAGAAATTCCTAACTTCAAGTTTATTGAACAGATTAGGTAAAAAGAAGTATAATAACAGATATGTATTTTTAAAAACCTTGAATTTACGGAGGAATAAGATCATGTCAAAAGATGAATATCTGCTTACGGATGTACCTCTTAAAGCATTGACTGTTTTTGCGATGCCCATGATTCTCGGCAGTTTTTTTCAACAAGTATATAATATGGCTGATTCAATTATTGTTGGTCAGTTTGTGGGCTCTTCGGCACTTGCGGCAGTCGGTGCCTGTGCTGCTCTTACAAATGTCTTCATTTGTGTAGCACTCGGTGCCGGTGTAGGTGCGGGTGTACTCGTGAGCCGCTATTTTGGGGCCAGAGATTATAGCAAAATGAAAACAATTGTATCTACATCACTGATTAGTTTTCTGATTCTAAGCATACTTTTAGGCATCTTTGGTTTTTGTTTTTCAAATTCTATGATGAGTTTATTACAGACACCTGCTGATATACTGGAGGAAGCAGTACTGTATCTTCGTGTTTATTTTGTGGGATTCCCCTTTCTGTTTATGTACAACATTCTTTCAACGATGTTTAACTCGATCGGTGAATCCGGAATTCCGTTGGGACTTTTGATATTTTCTTCTGTTTTGAATATTATTATGGATCTCTGGATGGTGGCCGGTCTTGGCCTTGGCGTGTTCGGTGCAGCTCTTGCAACCCTTATTGCACAGGGGATTTCCGCAATGTTTTCGCTTTTGATCTTCTTTTTCCGTATGTCTCGGTATAAAAGTCACTTTGATTGGTTCGACAGGCATGAGCTGCATTGCATGCTTCGAATTGCCGTGCCATCGGTTCTTCAGCAGTCTACTGTGTCAATTGGCATGATGATCGTACAGGCAGTTGTAAATCCCTTTGGTACACAGGCACTTGCAGGTTATGCGGCAACGATGAGGGTAGAGAATGTTTTTTCACTGATATTTGTATCCATTGGCAATGCGGTTTCGCCGTATGTTTCCCAAAATCTGGGTGCAAAGAAAATAGAACGTATCAAAAAAGGATATCACGCTGCCCTGATATTGGATTTGTGTTTTGCTCTCCTTGCATTTATAATCATTGAAACACTGCATACTCAAATTTCTTCGTTGTTCCTGGGTAAAGATGGAACTGAACTGGCATATCAGGTGTCCGGGGGTTATATGAGATGGATTGGATATTTTTTCATTTTTATGGGTATCAAGATGGCAACAGACGGGGTTCTGCGTGGACTTGGAATCATGAAGCCGTTTCTTATTGCAAATATGGTAAATCTTGCGATTCGCTTATCCGTTGCTTTGATTTTTGCACCGCATTTCGGTATTGCATTTGTCTGGCTGGCGGTGCCGGCGGGATGGTTTGCAAATTTTCTGATTTCCTATGTGGCCCTCAGAAGATCATGGCCGGTTGATAAAGCAGCTTTATCCTGATAATACCAATTTTTATCAGAAGTGTGCCGCAAGGAGAAATGAAAGAAGGCTATAATGAAAATATATATAGATTTTGATGATGTAATTTGTGAAACAGCAGAATATTTTACAAAGATTGCAAAGGATTTGTTTGGAATTGATGTACCATACAGGGAGATCCGGTTTTTTAATCTTCAGAAATCTTTTGATTTAGATGATGAACAGTATAAAAAGCTGATGGAGATAGGGCATGTACCGGAAAATTTGTTGAGCTACAAGGAAACTCCGGGTGCGGCAGATACAATTAATAAATGGGTTGATGAGGGACATGAGGTTTTTATCATTACCGGGAGACCGTTCGATGCGTATGAGCCATCCAGAAAATGGCTGGACGAATATTGTCTTGAGAGGGTTCCGTTGTTCTGTGTAGATAAGTATGGTCGTGAAACATACAGTCAGAAGTTTGTATACAATTTGACTCTGGAAGAGCTTTACAGCATGACCTTTGATTTTGCAATAGAGGATTCGCCGGCAGCGTTTGAGCATGTCATGCATTTTGATTATTGCAGGATTGCGGTGTTTGACCGGCCATGGAACAGGCAGTCAGAGCTTCCGGATGAAAGATTTGTCAGATATAAAGACTGGCAGGAGATCGACAGGGCATTTGAAGCGTATTCTAAAAAGAGAATCGAATGGTAGGATAAATAATTGGAAAATATTTTTTGATGCTTTTTTTTGCAGATTTTTTGAAAACGCAACAATGATGAAAATTATTGCTGCATTTTTAGATGAATATAGAAAACTTTAAAAAATGAATTTTAAATATGTTTTTGTATGTTATACTGATTGATATAAAAAAGTTACATAATATATAGAAATAAGATGATGTTAAGTAATATTTAAAAAGGTCGTGTCCATGAGAGCAGAGGAAGTTATACAAAAAGTATCCGGAATATGTAAAGATTATGGAGCAAAAAAAGTCATTTTATATGGTTCCAGAGCAAAAGGAACAGCCAGAGAGCGTAGCGATATTGATATTGCAGTGTCAGGAGTGAAAAATTTTGATGAATTGGTTGAAGAAGTAGAAAAGCTACTGACTTTATATTCTGTGGACATTGTAAATATGGATACATGCAAAAATCAGTTGTTATTGGAGGATATCAGACAATATGGACGAGAAATTTAACAGACGTTTTTTATCTTTTTGTAAATCACTGGATGCGTTGGCAGAGGCCAGACAGAGAGATTTAACAGATTCCTTTGTATTAAGTGGAACAAGTGCAAAATTTAGTATTACTTTTGATCTTTCATGGAAGGTAATGAAGGATATTTTGGTGCAATATTATGCTATTACCAATTTTGTGGCAGGTTCACCAAGAGAAGTGCTCAAGGAAGCTTATCAGGCAGATATGATTTCCAATGATAAATGGATGGAAATGCTAAAGGTCAGAAATGAACTTGCACATGATTATGATTGTGAAATTGTAAAAGAACATTGCCATACGATTGTTGATGAATATATTGATTTATTTTATGATTTTGAGACAAAGGTTAAAAAATTAATGGATACTGAGGAAAAACCATAAACGTAGGATACTCATGTGATACATAAAAAATAGTATTTATCATTATTCATTAAGATTTTTGTTTGACAATTTTAAAATCGGGCAATATAATAACTCAGAGAACGAGTAGCAAACCAGCGTAAATCCAGTTTTGTTGCTCGTTTTAAAATTTAATATCATGTCTAAAAAAGTGTGTAGCTTATCAGCGTAAGTCCGACTTATGAGATAAGAGCACACTTTTTTTATGCATAAAAACGAGAGGAGTAAATAGAAATGTCAGAAAGTAATAAAATGAAGGATATGCCGGTCAATAAGCTCATGATCCGGATTGGAATACCGATGATCTTATCTATGGCCTTGCAGGCGGTTTATAATATTGTGGACAGTGCCTTTGTCGGAAATATGAGAGTAGGAAGTGAGGCAGCCCTGAATGCACTTACTCTGGTTTTTCCGGTACAGATGCTTATGGTAGCGGTCGGAATTGGAACCGGAGTGGGAACCAATGCACTCCTGGCAATGACATTGGGACAGGGAAACCACAAAAAGGCAGCAAAGGTTGCCGGAAACAGTCTGTTTTTGGGAATTATCATTTATGTGATATGTCTGCTGTTGTGAATATTATTCTGGATCCGATCATGATCTACGGTATCGGGCCGGTTCCGGAGATGGGAGTGGAAGGTGCCGCCTATGCGACGGTCATCGGCCAGATCGCATCGGCTGTGTTGTTACTTGTTTTCCATTTGAAATTAAATAAAGAATTTGAACATGATGCGAAATACATGAAACCGGATGCGGGAATTATAAGAGGAATATATGCGGTAGGACTTCCGGCAATCATCGCACAGGCGTTGATGTCCATCATGGTATATGTCATGAACCTGATCTTAAAATTCAGCCCCTCTGCCCAGACGGCGTATGGACTGTTTTACAAGGTACAGCAGTTTGTATTGTTTTTGGCATTCGGACTGAGGGATGCGATCACGCCAATTATCGCTTTTGCATATGGAATGGGAAGTAAAAAGAGGATCCGGGATGGAATAAAATACGGACTGATATATACCGCAGCTTTGATGATCTTAGGTATTTTGATAACAGAAATCTTCCCCGGCGCATTTGCATCGTTGTTTAATGCCGACCAGTCGAGAGAATACTTCATCAGCGCCATGCGGATTATTTCCATCAGTTTTATTTTTGCCGGAATCAATGTGGCCTATCAGGGCATTTATCAGGCATTGGGAAGCGGTCTTGAATCGCTTATAATCTCGTTGCTCAGACAGCTTGTGATCATATTGCCGCTTGCAGGGATTTTCTCTGTTTTTGTCAAAAATGGACAGTTGGGCGTTTCCCTGATCTGGTGGGCATTTCCGATCACAGAGCTTTTATCATGTCTCGTGGGATATGTATTTTTAAAAAAGATCCAAAAGAATAAAGTAGACAAAACACCTACAACAGATTCAACAGTGCTTTAAATTCATGGACCCTTTCCTGTCTGCATACCAGATAATAGGTCACGGTTGCCTCTTTGTCAGAAATCGGAATATAAATACGGTTCGAAGGATTGATTTTGTATTTTTCGGATATATCTGTGACAAAAAACGGAAGCGAGGAAGCAGATGCTAACTCATTAAAGTTGAAACGATTGCTTTGTGTAAGGAACCGGGAATCCGGCATCCGGTCTTTGACAAAGGACCAAAAGCCAATGTCGGGCATCAGCAGCATATTTTCTCCATTCATGTCCGCAAAAGAAAGGCTTTCTCTTTTGGCATACCGGTGACCCTTTGGAAGGGCAAACATCAAAGTCTCCTGTCCGCATTCTTTGCAGTAAAACTGATCCTCATCGGGTTTGCAGGGAAGTACAATGAGCTGATAATTGTCACGAAAAAGACCGGCAAGAAGCTTGCCTGTCTCATCCGTCTGTGTCTGCAAGGACATGTGCGGATAGGTGTTGGTGATGACCGGGGTAAGCTCCCACATCGGCGCAGGTGCACAGGTGCCGACAGAAATCGTGCGGTTTTTGCGGTCAAAGTCGCGGGCCTTGGTCGTAAAGGAATCTACATCTTCCAAAAGCTTTCTTGCAAGCTCCAGCACATACTCCCCATTTTTATTAAGCTTTAGCTGGTTCTTTTTCCGGTCAAAAAGCGGTATTTCCAGATCGGCCTCCAGTTTTTTCATATTTCTGCTGAGGGCGGGCTGCGATAAATGCAAAATGTCAGCAGCCTCTGATAAAGTCCCGGCATCTGCAAATGTAACAAATTGTCTCAAAACATACAGTTCTATCATAATTATCACCTTATAGTATAAAAAATATTTATAGCAGTATGAAATATTGATATTGTACTTTTTCTAAAAAATGTCCTAAAATCCATCTTGTAAAAAGAAATAGTAGTTATTGCTTTATTAAAATTTATTATAGCATAAAATACGGTTTTCTCAATTTTATAATAAGGTGGTGAGAAAAATTTGGTATTTTATTTTACCGCAACAGGAAACAGTCTGTATATGGCAAAGCAGTTAGAGGATGCGCCGATCAGCATTGCGCAGGCAATTCATGATAAGCAGATGACTTATCAGGCGGATAAGATCGGAATTGTCTGTCCGGTGTTTGGACATGAAGTTCCTGCGCTGGTAAGAGATTTTTTAGAAAAAGCAGATTTTAAGACCCCTTATTTTTACATGGTGCTGACATACGGAAACAGGCACGGAGGTGCTTCCGCGCTTGCAAAAAATATGTTGGATGAAATCGGCATCCGGGCTTCTTACATCAATGTCCTTTTGATGGTGGACAATTTTCTCCCGGCATTTGATATGGATGAGCAGAAAAAGCTTGATAAAAAAGTGGATGAGCACATTCGGATGATCTGTGATGATATTGCAAATGAAAAGCAATATATCTTCCCTGTGACAGAAAAAGACAGGGCGGCACACAGAGAGTATCTTGCGCGGATGGCAAAAATGCCCAAAGATATGTTTTCCAAATTTTACCGGATTACCGATGAATGTATCGGATGTGAGATCTGCACAAAGGTGTGTCCCATGAAGTGTTTTACCATGGATGGGCACAAAAGTGTATGGCATTCTGAAAAATGTATTACCTGTATGGCGTGCGTTCATGCGTGTCCGATGATGGCAATTCAGATGAATGTGCCTGAGAAAAATCCCAAAGCCAGATACAGAAATGAAAATGTCAGTATCTGTGAGATTGTAGATGCTAACAACCAGTTAAATAAGAAATAATAAAATCAAGGAGGAAGAACAATGGAATTTATCACTTTAAACACAGGAGCAAAAATGCCTTTGGAGGGATTTGGAGTATTTCAGATTCCGGATGCGGCAGAATGCGAAAAGGTAACTTATGAAGCAATCAAAACAGGATATCGTCTGATCGATACCGCAACCGCATATTTCAATGAAGAGGCAGTCGGAAAAGCTGTAGCAAGAGCGATCGCAGATGGAATTACCACAAGAGAAGAACTTTTCATCACAACCAAGGTATGGGTCACAGATATGAAAACAGAAGAAGCGGCATATGAGGCAGTGAAAGCATCTCTTAAGAGATTGAATTTAGACTATGCAGACCTGATCCTGTTACATCAGCCGATGAGCGATTATTTTGCAGCATACCGCGGAATCACAAAGGCTTATAAAGAAGGACTGACCAAGGCAATCGGTGTAGCTAACTTCTATCCCGCAATCCTGGCTAATCTCTGTGAGATAGTCGATGTGATCCCGGCAGTCAACCAGGTAGAGCTGCATCCTTATTTTGTACAGCAGTCAGCCGTTGAAAATATGAAAGCATATGGCGTTGTACCGCAGGCATGGGGACCTCTTGCTGAAGGCAAACACGGCATCTTTACTGATCCGGAGCTGACTAAGATCGGTGAAAAATACGGAAAGACTGCAGCACAGGTAGCCCTCAGATGGAACGCACAGCGCGGCGTATCAATTATTCCGAAGTCTGTTCATGTAGACAGAATGGAGCAGAATATTGATATCTGGGATTTCACACTGACCGATGAAGAGATGCAGACAGTTGCTGCAAAAGATCTGGGACACAGTGAGATCGTAAATCACGATGATCCTGCATTCGTAAAATTTATTCACAACTATCACTAAGATGTTAAAATAGAATGTGTTTAGGTGAGCAGTGAAAAAGGAGGAACAGATATGAATACATTTACTTATGAATACCCGGTAAAGGTTCATTTTGGAAAAGATTGTGTCAAAGAGCATTTAAAAGAAGAATTGTCAAAGGTCGGCAATACCGTCATGCTGGCATATGGCGGCGGTTCCATTAAGAAAAATGGAATTTATGACGAGGTCACCGGTATCTTAAAGGAGCTTGGAAAAAAAGTCGTTGAATTTTCAGGCATCATGTCCAACCCCACTTATGCAAAGGTTTTGGAAGGAGCTAAGTTAGCAAAGGACAACCAGGTTGATTTTATTCTTGCTGTAGGCGGCGGTTCCGTATCCGACTGCTGTAAAATCGTATCCGCACAGGCAAAGCTTGATGAGGATATCTGGGAAATGCAGTATGAAAAGCATGCATATCCCAAAGAATTTATTCCGATGGGTACGATCGTTACTGTTTTTGGTACCGGTTCTGAGATGAACGCAGGCGCGGTGATCACACATGAGGAAAAGAAGATCAAGGGTGCGCTGTTTGGAGCTATCGCAAAATTTGCTTTCCTCGATCCGATGTATTCCATGTCCGTTCCGTTTAAGCAGGTTATCTCCGGTGCATTTGATACTTTCAGTCATGCGATGGAAACGTATTTTGGAAAGCCGGATGAAAACAATCTTTCCGATGATATCAATGAAGCGATCATGCGCAGTGTGATCCAAAATATCCGCATCTTACTGGAGGATCATGAAAATTATGATGCGCGCAGTGAGCTGGCATGGGCATCTGCCATGGCTGAAAACGGAATTTTGAAAATTGGCAAGGTGACCGATTTCCAGGCACATCAGATAGAGCATCAGCTTGGCGCCTATACAGACTGCAATCATGGAGCAGGACTGGCAGTGATCCATCCGGTACTTTACAAGCACATCTACAAGGAAGGCTTATCACGTTTTGCCAGATTTGCAGAAAATGTATGGGATATCGAAGATCACGATATGGACAGCATGCGAAGTGCCAGACTGGCAGAGGCCGGAATTGAAGCCCTCAAAAACTTCATCAAAGAAATCGGACTGCCGACGACCTTTAAGGAGCTTGGCATCCCGGAAGATACGGATTTCAGGGCGATTGCCGATTCGACCAATGTTACAGCAGGCTGCTGCAAAAAGCTGACTGCGGATGAGATTTATGAAATTCTGTTAGAGTGCAGATAAGATAGATGGAAGACACATTCTTCTATGGATTGGATTCATGGGAGGGTGTGTCTTTTTTTATGTATAAAGCAGGGGTCACATGGTATTTCTTTTTAAAAGCCTGTATAAAATGACTTTCATTGCAAAAGCACAGAGTATAACTTGTTTCATTGATAGACATGCCCATTGAAAGCATATTTTTAGCTTCTTCCAGCTTCTGATTTAGGATATATTGATGGATTGGTATACCGGTTTCCTTTTTAAAAGACTGGGAAAGATAATCGCGGGATACGTGTAATGTTTTTGCAATCGTTTCAATTTTGAGCCGGCTGTGAAGATTGATGTGGATTAAGTGGATACAGTTGTTTATGAGGAGACTATAGCATTGGGGAATGGCATTTTCCTTTACTTTAGTGACAAGGTCCACTGCTTTTTGACATAGATAATCAATGCATTCTTCCATTGTCTGCAATAAGTCGATTTCCTGGATATATTCATCGCTCAACTGATAAGCCTCGCTCTCATCAAGCCCGCCTAAAATCGCATAATGGATAGCAACCGCGATCGTGGAGACCGCCCAATAGTGAATCTCCCTTAATGGATTGTCAGACATATGTCCGATAATGAGACCGAAATCCTTATATGTGTCAAGGGCTGTCTTTACACCATAAATATCACCATTTTTAATCGCATGAAAAAGAAAAAACTCATATTGAAAAGATGTATGTGTCTTTCCGGTTTCTCTTGCATCGTATATAAAATTTTTAGAGGAGTCTAAAAATTCATAATTTATCTTCTGATTAGCCTTTGTCATCTTTGATTTCCCCATATCCATGATATTTTTATTATATAATAAATTTAATATATAACAACATAAATTTAATATCTGTAAAAGTCTGAAAATGCTAAGTTGAAGGTAGGAAAATATCTGGAAGGAGGTATTTTATGGGGAAGAGTATTGAGGAAATGTGCAGACTTGTGACAGGACGTGGCGCATGGCATATAGGTGATATCCGGGTTTCAGACGGACCTCACGGGATTCGTGCACAGGAAGATGGAGCAAAAAACAATGATAGTTATGAAGCAACCTGCTTTCCAACGGCCTGCAGTGCAGCCTGTTCCTGGGATAAGAAGCTGATTGGAAAAATGGCAGAAGGTCTGGCTAAAGAGGCAAAGGCTCTGGGAGTATCGGTTGTACTGGGTCCCGGCGTCAATATGAAACGATCACCGTTGTGTGGCAGAAATTTTGAATATTATTCTGAAGATCCTTTTCTTGCAGGAGAGCTGGCGGCCTCTTATATAACAGCCATGCAGAAATGTGGAGTGTGGACATCTTTAAAGCATTTTGCCGGAAACAGTCAGGAAACGCACAGGATGACAAGCAATTCCATGATTGATGACAGGGCTTTACATGAGATCTATCTGAGCGCATTTGAAAGAGCTGTAAAAAAGGCAAAGCCTGCGACGGTAATGGCAAGCTATAATTATCTGAATGGGACACCGGCTTGTGAAAATGAGCATCTTTTAACTGACATTCTTAGAAAAAACTGGGGATATGAAGGCCTTGTCATAAGTGACTGGGGTGCCTGTGTGGATCTGCCGGCCTGTTTAGCCGCCGGAATGGATGTGGAAATGCCTGACAGTTGCGGAAATCATTATGATGAATTGCTGAGTAGGGCAAAAAGTGATGAGGCATTTTTGGAAAAGCTGAAGCGCTCTGTTGCCAGAATAGAAAGATTAAATGACAGCTATGGACAGAATATGACCGTCAGCAGTAAAAAGAAATGTGTCACTGATTCTATAAGGAAAGAAAATCATAAGCTGGCAGGGCAGATCGCTGAAGAGAGTGCCGTCCTTTTGAAAAATGAGGCTTTTCTTCCTTTAAAGACTGAAAAAGAAATCCTGATCGTAGGAGATCTTGCTTTACATCCCCGGATTCAGGGTGGAGGCAGCAGTCATATCAATACCGGCAGAATCGATTCCTTTGCAGAGCAGTTTGAGAAATACGGTGTAAAAATAAGATATGCGCGGGGCTATAAAAATTCTTCCTTTAAAAGAGACAGCAAGCTGGAGAAAGAGGCAATTCGCAAGGTTGAAAATGCCAAGAGGCAAAATATACCGGTTTTATTTTTCGGAGGATTAACGGATATTGCGGAGGGAGAAGGCTATGACAGAGAAAGCTTCGGGCTTCCGTACAATCAGACTTCCCTGCTGGAACAATTACTAAAAATTTATGACCGGATCGGATTTATCTCTTTTAGCGGATCACCTTATGACATGGAATTGCCGTCAAAATGCAAGGCCCTGCTGCAGTTGTATCTTGGCGGAGAAGCAGTAGCTGCCGCCTGTGTGAAAATTATTCTGGGGATCAGCAATCCTTGCGGAAAGCTTGCCGAAAGTATTCCGTACAGTGAAAAGGATGTTCCAAGCTATGGTTATTTTGGAAGGCAGGGAGCACAGGCCGGGCACCTAGATGATGTGGAATATCGGGAAAGCATTTTTGTAGGATATCGGTATTATGAGACATTTGATGTTCCGGTCCGGTATTGCTTCGGACATGGACTGAGTTATACGCAGTTTTTGTATTCCGATCTGCAGATAAGAAAAGATGACAAGGATAATATCTGCATTTCATTCTGGGTGGAAAATACAGGTGATACTGCAGGAAGCGAGGTTTCCCAGATATATATTAAAAATCCGGATTCCGATGATTTCCGGGCAAAAAAAGAACTGAAAGGTTTTGTAAAGACATTTCTCAATCCGGGAGAAAAAAGGTTTGTTGAAATCCTGATGGATGACAGAGCTTTTTCTGTTTATCAGAATGGGGAATTTCAGAGGATTGAGGGAATATATGAAATTCAGGTAGGAGCTTCCGTTCAGGATATCCGGCTATCGGGAAGAATTGTGGTAGATGGAGCGGAACTGGATTTTTCGTTAAAAAAAACTGCAGAAATGCCTCTTTCCAAGAAAGATTTTTGTCTGATTTATGCTTATCCTTATTCAAACCTTTCCGGTATAAAACCGGGAGAATTTACGACAAAAAATTCGTTAATACAGATGGCACACTATTCTGCACTGGCGAGAAGGTGGATCCGCATAGGGAAGCTTTTTGCAAGGCTGATGTATTTTCCGAAATCCATGAAGGATCCAGAGGTAAGGATGACGGTGGAAGGAATCATGGAAGGGAATATTGACAGTGTGTGCAATCAGAGCGGAGGCATTATAAAAAAGAAAACCATTATGAAAATTGTAGATTCAGCAAACAGGAGGGAAGGCGTATGAGTGAAAAATTGGATGCAAGAACAAAATGGAGCTATTGTATAGGTGCAACCGGAAGAGATGCCGCATATGCACTGGTCAGTATGTATTTAATTTTATATGTGCAGTATACAATGAACCTTACAAGTGCGCAGTTTGCGGTGATAAGTGCAGCGATGGTTGTCTGCATGGTGTGGGATGCCGTCAATGACCTTTTGATGGGAATTATTATAGAAAATACACACTTTAAAATGGGTAAATTCAAGCCATGGATATTGATCGGCTGTATCAGCAATGCAATCGTGATCGTATGTCTGTTTACGATCCGTCCAGGTGGATGGGGATTTGTTTTATTCTTCAGTCTTTTTTATCTCCTGTGGGGAATGACCTATACGATGAATGATATTGCTTATTGGGGAGTACTGCCGTCGCTTAGTTCCGATCCGGGCACAAGAGATTCGCTTGTAACCATTATGAGCATATTTGTATGTATAGGGCAGTTTTCCGTTGCCGGTGTAGTACCTGTTGTAATAGCGGGAAATGCAGTCAATGCATACAGGGTTGTGGCATTGATCGTTGCGCTGGCACTGATTGGTTTCCAGATGCTTACTGCCTTTGGGATCAGGGAGCGCAATCGAAAGGAACAGACGGATAAGCTTTCATTAAAGGATATGTATCGGATTTTTGCAAGGAATGATCAGCTGGTTGCGGCAGGAGTGGCATCCATATTTTTTAACATTACCTGCAATATCCTCATCATATTTGGCGTAAATTTCTTTTACATAGAGTATGGTTACTCGGAAAGCGGAAATCTGGTATTTTATTTTACCGTCATGTATGGACTGGGAATGTTGATTTCACAGGCCAGCTATGCAAGCCTGGCTAAGCGATTTTCAAGAGAAAAGATATTAAAGGTCTGTTTTGTTGTTCTTCTGATAGGCTATGCCTGTTTTATGGGCTTTGGATATGTATTACCCAAAAATGTGATTTTACTCAATGCGATAGGATTTGTGATATTCTTTTTTCAGGGTCTGATGAATCTGGCAATCGTTGTAATGATCAACAATACGATCGAATATGATGAGGCAAACTATCATGAGAGACATGATTCGGTAATATCTGCGGTACGTTCGTTTAGTGTAAAGCTGGCGGGCGGAATCAATCAGGGATTATCGACGTTGGTGCTTATCATTAGTGGTATATATGCCAAGAGTCAGGCGATCAGTGCATTGGAAATTGAAGTAAACAGAGGTGAACTCACAAGCAAAGCAGCTTTACTGGAAGCAAATAAATATATTGATGAAATTACAACATCACAGGGTCTTTTGTTCCGGATGGGCATGGTCCTAATCCCGGTATTGGCATTGATTGTATCTTATATTATTATCCGCAAAAAATATCACATTGATGAAAATGAATATGCGAGACTGATTGGGGAGAAATAGGAATATTATAAATTTAGTATATATTTTCGGCGGCAGTGATTTTTTCATTGCCGCCTGTTTGTTTATATTGATATTAAGTGATCAAGAAGAAATAAACAAGGACAAAAATATTGACAATGCCCTTCATAGTGATTAGTTTGTAAATGAAAAGAAGGGAGAATGAAAATGTTAAAATATGGACTTTTTGCGAAAGCAGTAGAATTAATGTGTTTTAAATCAGCATTGGCAAGGCTCTCGGTTATATATCCGGATATGGATATGAAAAAATACAAGAAAAAAGTACAGCAGGAATTTAAGGCCATGCTTTTGAGGACACCGGATATCGGTGGCAGCTCCTTGGAGGCCAACCTGTATATTGCCGCATTTGTTTTTTCCTTACATAAAGCAGAGCCGGAACGGATCACACCGGATGTTGTAGATGAAATGGTAACGGCGGTTTTTGATTCGCCGTTTATTGTAAAAGTACATAAAAATAAAAAATGTGTCTTGTTTACGGATAAGGTGCAGGATAAAAAAGTAAAGGAAAGCATAGCCAGCCAGACATCGACATATGAGCTTGACTGGAAATTCCATTATGAAAAAGGTGTCGATGAATTTTACAACACCTATACAGAATGTGGTATCTGCAAGCTTGGCAAAAGGGAAAACTGTTTTGAATTTGTGCCCTGTCTTTGCAATATGGACGAGAGAAATTATCGCAACGATGGCGGAGAACTGCATCGTACCAAGACATTGGCGCAGGGGGATGACTGTTGCAACTTTCATGTTACGAGGATAAAAAAGAAGAGAAATGATGATTGAGGATATGTCCGGAAGTAAAAGATGTTGTCGTACCGCACCTGTTCGGATATAATAAAAAGACACATATTATGCTTTTTATTATATATATCCCGATTTGTGCTGTGGCGGCATGGATTTGCACAATTTTTTAAAATGAAAAAGAAACTTCCTATTATATTACTAACTATATATCTGATTACCTTATTGATGATAACGATCTTCAGGCCCTGGAGAGGCAGCTATCATTTCATGGGTGGAACACTCAATCTTACCTTATTTGAAGGATATGGCGATATCATAAGAGCAAGCATACCGCGTTTTATCTATCTGTTTTTTGGAAACATTGTCTGGTTTGTTCCGCTTGGCTTTTATCTGTCTTTTGTGAAAAAAGCATCTGTCCTGAAAGCGTTGCTTTTTGGTTTTTTACTTTCTTTATTTATTGAGATAACGCAGTATATTTTAGGGACCGGGATTTCTGAGATCGATGATCTGATATTAAATACCTTTGGAAGTCTGGTCGGCTGGGGGATAGGTAGCTGTATTTTAGGAATTGTTAGAAAGTATAAAAAGATATAAAGGAATAACATGATATCAAAAGCTATAAAAGAATAGTACAAAAAACTCACCGGATCCAACGATTCAGTGAGTTTTTCATATTAAACATTTCTAATTTCAATTTTCTTTACGGCACGTTCCTTTTTGATGTCCTTGATCGTGTCTTTGATCGTATCGTGGACAAGACACATTTCCTCGCCGGTCACAAGATCCTTGATCCATACCTCGTAGCTGTTGTCAGTTGCCATGAGGCCCTTCGGCTTTTTGGCAAGAACATGATTGGCATAGATCTCAAAATTTTGTGCAGGATTGCTGCCAAACTGATCCATTTCCTGTTTCGCATCTTTTTTCTTTAATTCCATACCGTTGCCGCAGATGGGACACATTTTGAAATATACCTTTTTATAAGGAAAAAGCGGAATGTAATCAAGATGGAACCATGATGTATAGCGTACATATCCTTTGGAATAAATTTTGTGACAAACCGGACATTCTTCCTTTGGTCCGTAGTAGCCTTCGTGCTTGGAAAAAACACGAGTGCCGTAAATGATCATACCCATTGTATAACCCCTCCCCGAGTATTTTTTCAGATAAAAATCTGTCTGTAAAAGTATATCACGACCGGAGGGGGTAGACAATTTATATTGGGCAGTTTTTTGTCGTTTTCTGCTTTTTTGTGCGTTATATATAAAAATCAGAATAAAATTTGTTTATTTGGTTTCGCTTTTCTCTGTCCAACGGTTGTAGATATTGGCAAGGATGGCTCCGGAAATATTGTGCCATACAGAGAAGATTGCTCCGGGAACGGTTGCCATGGCAAGATCCGGGAATGCAGTACCTGCAAGGGAGGTAGCAAGACCGGAGTTCTGCATACCGATTTCGATGGAGATTGCTTTTGTTTTCGGAACGCTCATATGAAGCAGTCTGCCGATACCAAAGCCGCAGGCATATCCAAGCAGGTTGTGTAAAATAACAACTGCAAATACAACGAGGCCGGTGGTCATGATCTTTTCAGAGTTGTGTGAAACAACGGCTGCAACGATCAGGCAGATGGCGATAACGGAAATCGTAGGAAGCACTTTGACAAGCTTCTGTGTTACCTTTCCAAATAATTTGTTGATGACAAAACCAAGTGCGATCGGGATGATAACTACCTTGATGATGGAAAGGAACATGCTTACCGGATCTACTGTGACGGTCGTTCTAAGAAGCAGGTATGTAATGGCCGGAGTAAGAAGCGGGGCAAGCAGGGTGTTGACACTTGTCATTCCAACGGAGAGGGCAACATCACCTTTTGACAGATAGGTAATAACGTTGCTGGATGTTCCGCCGGGGCAGGTGCCGACTAAGATAACACCGGCTAACAGTGCGGCATCCAGTCCGAAGATTTTACCAAGGGCAAATGCCAAAAGCGGCATAACGGTAAACTGGGCAACGCATCCGATCAGGATGTCTTTGGGACGTGTGAATACCAGCTTGAAGTCTTCGAGTTTCAGGGTAAGACCCATACCAAACATGACGATCATTAAAAGGTAATTTACCCATGAGGTCTGGACCCAGAGGCAGGTGCCCGGTGCAAACAGGGCAAGGGCGGCAACGATCAAAACGATGAATGCCATGTACTTTCCGAAAAAGTCACTGATTTTTTCTAATGTTTTCATTTTATTCTCCTCCTAAAATAAATTCCAATAAGACGCTGTATTTATCTGGAAATGCCGGAAAATAAAAAAACCTCTGTCTCAATCAAGAGACAAAGGCTATTTCCTCTGCGGTACCACTCTCATTGCCGGTACATACCGGCCACTCAGCTACATATCAATCAATATGTGATAAGGTAACGGTTATCGGTCGTTCTGGCTTACTGGAAAAATCGTTTGGCCTGAAAGCTCGGGGGTGATTTTCTCAGGAGATCCGGGCTGTCTCGCACCATACCGACAGCTCTCTGTACCTTTACTTCCTGATACTTTTCCTCTTCAACGCAGTGTCATTATCTTTATTTGCCTTGCAGTCTACCACCATCGTCTGGGGATGTCAATAGCTTTTTGTGTAAAAATTATGTCTTGTAAAAATGCTGTAAAAATAGGAAATGAAGAAAAGACATGCCGGGCTTCGTGAAAAGCTTGCTTCAATCAAGCATAGCCGGCATAGATCAAGCGAGATCGGCATGCTAAAAAGAGGAAATAGAGAAAAAGGATGCTGGTGAAGGAGAAAAGCCGGCATAGAGCAAGCGAGATCGGCATGCCAAAAAGAGGAAATAGAGAAAAAGGATGCCGGTGAAAGAGAAAAGCCGGCATAGAGCAAGCGAGATCGGCATGCCAAAAAGAGAAAATAGAGAAAAAGGATGCCGGAGAAGGAGAAAAGCCGGCATAGAGCAAGCGAGATTGGCATGTTAAAAAGAGGAAACAAAGAAAAAGTAAATAAGCCGGCACATATTACCTGCATTTTACATTATTTTACACGATGCAGGTGGTATAACAGCCGGCCTTTTTTTATGCTTAAATAAATCAAGAAATCTTAATTTAAAAAATGGTTAAAAGGAACAAGTATTATGAGACAGTTTATTTCCGATCACACACCAAATGATGACTACCGGAAAATGATGAATCAGGCTATAGAATGTCTGGAACCAAACGATATTTTTTATACCAACGCATATGACCCTTCGAAGATCCGCCGGACGTGGCTGCTGACCGGGCACAGGATTGCCGCGGTACATGTTACAGGCGGAAGTGGAGGACAAATGAAAAAATTCATAAACTTGATAACTCCGGACAAGGAAGACGTGGTTATGACACCACTGCCATTTTTTAGTATGGACATCATTGACAAGGTGTATTTTGTATACAAAAAGAATAAACAGATCATAGCGATCGTAAGAGCAACAAGGTATTATATCAACCGGCCTTATTGTAATGAATATGAGGAGTATGGTTGTGGAGGAGATATTCATGAGTACTATTTCCGATATTTCAGTAAAAAAGTATATAAAAAAATAAAATGGCCGGAAGACCTTCCGGCCGCTGACAAGTTAATGAAGACCTTGGAAATTTTAAAAACATTGATGAAAGCCTGAAAACACTGAAGAAAGCCTGAAAACACTGAAGAAAGCCTAAAACATTGAAGAAAACCTGAAAACATTGATGAAAGCCTGAAAACATGATAAATTAAACAAATAGAAGATGTGAAAATCCCACAATATAATGTTCCAGAAGCTGCAGAAATTTTACAAAAGGTATTATATACGGCTAAGTTTGTAAAGAGGGCTGTTGTGTACAGTATGATGAAGCTTTTGCAGAATGATTTTTAAAGGAACACGTACAGACATATTTTTCACAGTGCCCAAAAACCCGACACAGTTATTTTTTTGTCTATTTGGCAGAGCCGCCTTTTGAGTTATCATTAAGATACAAAATGAAAACCAAAGGAGGATTACAAATATGAAAAATTTAAAAGCAGTAAAAAATACTTATCTTGTCATGATTATATGCTGTATTTTAGGCGGACTGGTATTGCTGATCTGGCCGGGAATCGGGCTGGATATTCTGTGCAAGGTCTGCGGGATTTTCTTTTTATTGTTTGGATTGGCAAAGCTGTCCGGGTATTTTACCAATGATCTGTTCCAGCTGGCATTTCAGTTTGATTTTGGTCTTGGGATTGTATCAATTATTATGGGTGCGCTGATGCTTTTCAGAACAGGGCATCTGGTTGAGTTTCTTGCTTTTTGTATCGGTATTTTTATGCTGGTGGATGCTGCATTAAAGATCCAGACAGCCATTGAAGCAAGGCGATTTGGTATCAGCAGTTGGATATGGATCCTGATCACTGCCATTTTAGCGGGAGTTATCGGTGCCTTACTTCTATTCTCTCCGATGAAAACAACCGGTGTTATTGTAAGAATGGTCGGACTTGGCATTTGTCTGGACGGTGTACTAAATCTGGTTGTTGTGTTAAATACTGTTAAAACAATCAAAAATGCGGAAAAAGACATTATCGATATCAACTAATTAACGCAACCGGGGAACAACCAGAAAACAATCGGGGAACAACCAAGGAACAATGAAAACACATCTGAAAAAAGGAGGATTTTGATGGAACATATTGAAACTTATGCACAAAAGCAGGCTGAGCTTTGCAAAAAATACGGAAGCATCGATTCGGAACTTTATCGGATTCATGGTGTAAAAAGAGGTTTAAGGGATGTTAACGGTCAGGGTGTTGTGACCGGACTGACAGATATTTCCAAGATTACAGCTTTTCAGACAATCAATGGAGAAAAAGTACCCTGTGAAGGTGAGCTGCTCTACCGTGGATATGATGTCAAAGATCTGATCGCCGGAATGTCAGGACGTAAAAATAAATATGAAGAGGCTGCATATCTGCTTCTCTTCGGAGAGCTTCCCAGTAAGCAACAGCTAACTGAGTTTAAGGATATAATAGTTGAAAATATGACATTGCCGACCAATTTTACAAGGGATGTCATTATGAAAGCTCCGGATTCGGACATCATGAGTTCGATGACCAAGAGTATCCTGACGTTAGCAAGCTACGACAATAAGAAAAATGATTTGTCCATAGAAAATGTCTTGAGACAGAGTATCCAGCTTATCAGTACATTTCCGATGCTTGCTGTATATGGATATCATGCTTACAATCATTACAAAAATGATGAAAGTATGTTTATCCACAGACCGGACAGTGAGCTTTCCATAGCAGAAAATTTTCTGCGCATGTTAAGACCTGACAAGCAGTTTACAGATCTGGAAGCACAGGTATTGGATGTGGCACTGCTTTTACATATGGAGCACGGTGGTGGTAACAACTCTACCTTTACGACAAGGGTTGTCACATCTTCCGGTTCCGATACTTATTCAGCTATTTCTGCAGCAATGTCATCCTTAAAAGGTAAAAGACATGGTGGAGCCAACCTGATGGTTATGCAGATGATGGATGATATCAAAGCACATGTACATGATAAAAAAGATGATGAAGAGATCAAGGCATATCTGACGAAAATTGTCCGGAAAGAGGCTTTTGATCAAAAGGGCCTGATCTACGGAATGGGCCACGCTGTATATTCTTTGTCCGATCCGAGAGAAAAGGTGTTCAAGGGATTTGTTGAGCATCTGGCTGTTGATAAGGGACGCGATGAAGATATGTATTTGTACAACAGTATAGAAAGAATCGCGCCGCAGGTCATTGCAGAGGAGAGAAAAATTTATAAAGGTGTCAGCCCCAATGTAGATTTTTACAGCGGATTTGTATATGACATGATGGAAATTCCGCGCGAACTTTTCACACCCTTATTTGCGATCGCAAGGATTACCGGCTGGAGTGCTCATCGTCTGGAAGAGTTAGTTGCTGATAACAAAATTATCAGACCGGCTTACAAGAGCCTGGTAGAAAAAAAGGATTATGTTTCGATAGAAAAGCGAGAGTGAGTTTATGATTAGCAAAATAACACCATATATTATTGTGGTCGTTGCAGTATCGATTCTGGGATTTGTTACGGAAAATATATGGATCGGAATGCGCTTCGGTTATTTTGACAACAGAGGAATGATGCTGCCCGGTCTTCTCGGCTACGGCATGGCCATGGTTGGGATGTTTCTGATCCTTGGAACACCGGGTACTCCACAGCTTCTCTGGTATAAATTATCTTTTGAAAAAAGAGGATATGGTGTCATCTATTATGTCATAATGGCAGCAGTACTGGTTTCTGTGGGAGAGATTATCCTGGGAAACCTTGTAGAGCGCTTCTGTCAGATCGAGTGGTGGAATTACCTGACCCTTCCTTTGCATATCGGCAAATATACATCGGTATTTACTTCTCTTGGTTTCGGTCTGTTGATCACTATTTTCATGGATTTTATTTTCCCGGAAATTTTTAAGTGGAGCATTGCCGTAAACAGTGTCTCTGTGAGCATTGCCGTAACAGGTATGCTGATTTTGCTGATTGTTGATTTTATATATGCGGCAAAGTATATGATACAAAATAAAAAGATCAACAGGATCTGGAAGGTTGATATGCGGGATAAATGTATTGAAAATCGCGGTGAGGTCATGACTTACGGAAGGAGACGCGAATCATGAGTAAGACAACCACAAAGCTTGCTATTACCTATGCTTTCAAAGAGTTACTGCTGGAAAAGCCGTTAGATAAAATTACGATCAACGATATTACTGAAAAATGCGGGATGAACCGCCAGACCTTTTACTATCATTTTCATGATATTTTAGAGCTTACGGAATGGATCTGCGAGGAGGATGCAGAGCACGCATTAAAGGAAAACCGCACCTACGATACCTGGCAGGAAGGCTTTCTTGCTATTTTCAATATGATAAAAAGAGATAAAGCTTTTATTATCAATATTTATCGCCATGTGCCAAAGGATTATCTGTATCGTTATCTGTACCGGGTGACCTATCAGCTGCTTTATGACGTCTTGGAGGAAAAGGCAGAGGGCATGGTGATCCGGGAAGAGGACAAGGCATTTATTGCAAACTTTTACAAATATGGGTTTGTAGGGCTGGTGTTAGAATGGATCGACGAGGGAATGAAGGAAGATCCGGCATATATCATCGAGCATCTGAATTTCCTGATACAGGGCACCTTTGACCATGCTTTGGGAAATGCAAAGAGAAATAAAAGCTGATCTTGTACGACAAATAGCAGGATCTGTCGCATTTTAAATCAAAAAAAGGAGGCTGTCGTCATCTAAGACAGTCTCTTATTTTTATGCATTTTATTTTTTATACGAATGGATATACTTAAGAACATAGAAACGAAAACAAACCGAATCGACAGATTATGGAACGAAAAGAAAGGAAGCGTATTGCTATGTATTATTCAGCAGGAACTTATGAATCATTTGCAAAACCCGAAAAACCCGAAGGAGCTGACAGAAAATCAGCATATATTATAGGAACAGGACTTGCGGGACTTTCCGCAGCCTTTTATCTGGTAAGAGACGGGCAGGTCAAAGGAGAGAGGATCCATCTTCTTGAAAAACTGGATCTGGCAGGCGGCAGCTGCGATGGAAGAAAGGATTTCAGAAAGGGCTTCTACATGAGAGGCGGACGTGAGATGGACAATCATTTTGAATGTATGTGGGATATGTTCCGTGATGTGCCGTCTATTGAGACCCCCGGTGTATCCGTTCTCGATGAGTATTACTGGCTCAACAAGCATGATCCCAACTACTCACTCTGCCGTGCATCAGAAAAATGTGGACAGGATGCACATACTGATAAAAAATTTACTCTGGACAGGGAATCTGCAATGGCACTTTCCAAACTTTTTATGACACCGGAAAAGGATCTGGAAGATAAGAAGATCAGCGAGGTACTTCCGGATTCCTTCTGGAACACCAATTTCTGGCTGTACTGGCAGACCATGTTTGCTTTCCAGAGATGGTCATCCGCACTGGAAATGAAGAGATATTTGTGCAGATACTGCCATCATATTGATGGACTTCCCGATTTTACAGCGCTTCGTTTTACCAAATACAATCAGTACGAAAGCATGATCCTTCCGCTTGTAAAATATCTGGAAAGCCACGGAGTTACCGTAGATTACGGCATTGATGTCAAAAATGTTGTCATCAAAGACGAGAACGGCAAAAAGACTGCGACACAGATCGTATACGAAAAAGACGGACAGACCGGTACGATCGATTTAGTAGAGGATGATCTGGTATTTATTACCAACGGATGTTGTACCGATACCTCCTGCTATGGCGATCAGAATACCGCGCCGGATCTTAGCAATGTCAAAAACGGCAGCGGTGAATCCTGGGATCTGTGGAAAAATATCGCTGCCCAGGCGGTAAACGGAGAATATGGCAATCCGGATAAATTCTGCAGTGATGTGGATGCTACCAACTGGATGAGTGCAACCGTTGAGACTTCAGATGAGGAAATTATTCAGAAGATCATCAGCATCTGTAAGAGGGATCCGAGAGAAGGAAAGGTCACAACCGGTGGTATTGTAACTGTCAAAGACAGCACCGATAACTGGTATCTGTCATGGACCATCAACCGCCAGCCCCAGTTTAAGGCACAGGATAAAAATACAGTCCTGATCTGGGTTTATGCGCTTTCTACCGATAAGGAAGGCAATTATGTCAAGAAACCGATGCGTGAGTGTACCGGTGAAGAGGTCTGCCGTGAATGGCTGTACCACATCGGTGTGCCGACAGATAAGATTGATGACTGGGCAAAAAACCGCTGCAATACAACCACCTGCTTCATGCCTTATATCAATGCCTTTTTCCAGCCCAGAAAAGAAGAAGACAGACCTCTGGTTGTACCAAAGGGTGCCGTCAACTTTGCTTTCCTCGGACAGTTTGCAGAGACACCCAGAGACACCATTTTCACAACAGAGTATTCCATCCGTACCGGTATGGAGGCTGTATATACGCTCTTAAATGTTGACAGAGGTGTTCCGGAGGTATGGGGTTCCAAATACGACGTCAGAGAGCTTTTACGAGCTGCATATTATGCGGTTGATAAAAAATCCCTTGACGAGCTCCCGTTATCTTTCAAAGAGAGATTTTTGTTAAAACAGGTGCTCAAGGCTGTAAAGGGAACCGACGTGGAGACTTTGCTGGAGGAAAGCGGACTGTTGAAAAGGCAGTAAATGATGTTCATAGACAGCTGAATGGCTTATAGCCATTCAGCTCAGACTGTAGACAAAGTCCGCGGCAATGCCGCGGATTTTTCTTTCGTAAACAGCCAGAAGTTCCTTTATTTTCGGGACTTTTAAGCTGTTTTTTGTTATAATAAAAAAGGGGACTGTAACAGGCAATGTCATTAAGTTAAGATGACAAATCAAGATCTCAGTATTAGAAAATAATACTGGGGTCTTTTTTTATAAAAAACTTGACAGAAGCACAAAAATGTGTGGCCGCTCTCGCTATGGATTATATTTAGAAGTTGCGAGAGCGGCCCTTGTAATTAAGTAAATCTTGATTACAAGGAGGTCACATATGAAACCCAAACAGGTAAAACAAATTTTATTATCTGAAATTAAAAAAGTTTCAGATAGAGCAGATGAATTCTGTCTTAATCCTGGTAAGTGCTTCATTAGAAAACGCAAACTATCATTTGAGACAGTTATACGAGGCATTATAGGAATGGAAAGTAAAAACTTAACACATGAACTAATCGATATGTTTGATTCATCACCTGAAATGCCTTCAGCATCTGCCTTTGTACAGCAACGAAGTAAAATTAAACCAGATGCATTTAAAACTATTTTTGAAAGTTTCACCTCAAAAATCACTACGAAAAAATCTGATACGCTTCGTATCCTTGCAGTTGATGGCTCAGATGTTCAAATAGCTACAAATCCTGGCGATTCCACTTCCTATCATCCAGGAAGTAATGGACAAAAACCGTATAAACTCTTACATTTAAATGCTTTGTATGATTTAGAACATCATATTTATACAGATGCCGTTATTCAAGGTCGCTTGAATTGTAATGAACACTCCGCACTTCAGGAAATGGTTGATAAATCAGATATTTCAAAGGCACTTGTTGTTGCTGATAGAGGTTATGAGTCATATAACAACATGGCACATATCCAAGAAAAAGGATGGTATTTTTTAATACGAATCAAGGATGGGAAAAATGGAATAAAACAAGGCTTGGACTTACCTGATAGTGATGAATTTGACGAAAAAATAAACTTGCAATTAACACGAAAACAGACAAAAGAAACGAAAGAATTATTCAAAAGAAAAAACTACTATAAATTCGTAGCAAGTACTACTCCCTTTGAGTATCTTCCTCTGAAATCAAAGAAAAATGATCCAGCAGTTTTTTACGAACTTAATTTCAGAATTGTTCGCTTCAAGGTGACAGATGAACTCTATGAAACAGTACTTACAAATTTAGATAAGGATGTATACCCACCTGAAAAACTAAGAGAATTGTATGCAGCACGATGGGGTATTGAAACATCTTTTAGAGATTTAAAATATACTGTAGGAATGTTAGATTTTCATTCCAAAAAGGTGATGTGTATCCATCAAGAAATATACGCACATTTAATTATGTATAACTTTTCAGAAATGATTACCTCGCACATAGTCATTGAAAAGAAGCAAAGAAAATATACATATAAAGCCAATTTTTCGATTGCAGCTCACATGTGCAGATTATTCTATAGAGGAAAAGCCACATCACCCAATTTAGAAACCATTATAGCAAGACATATCATTCCTGTAAGGAATGATAGACATCATAAAAGAAATCTTACGATCAAAGTCTTTCATGGTTTCCTATATAGAGTAGCATAAATTTACAAAAATGGAATCATTTTTTAGGCAGATGCAAATCTGTCTAATTAGCATGCTTAAAAATGCAAAATGGCAGGAAAGTACAAAACTCTCCTACCATTTTACTTTTGAGTCAACTATTGTACAATGTTAACTTAATGACATTGCTGTAACAGGTCTCCTTTTTTATCGTGAAATACATCCAAAAAAACAGTGTAATGTTTGGTTATTTCACACAAAATATATATTTTTACATAAATTGGATTGACTTTGTATTCGAAAGGATTATAATTTAGTTAACCGGTTAACAAACGCATATTTTATTGTATGAAAAGAGAAAACATGAAGAACAGAGTAACCATTAGGGATGTTGCGGCGGCATCTAATGTATCCGTTGCAACAGTATCGTATGTATTAAACGGAAAGAAAAAGGTATCAGAAGAAACGAAGCAGAAGATTCAGGCAGTTATTGATGAACTGGGATTTGTACCGGATCTGAATGCACGTGGATTATCCGTAAAGGATACGAAGCTGTTGGGAGTCGTTGTACCACAGACGGAACCAGGCAGTAAATTGATGTTTCGTAATATATTTTACAGCGAATTGCTTGGAAGTATTGAATATGCAGCAAGACAGCGAGGATATCATGTTATTATTTCTGCTACTGATGTAACAGAAGATTATCTTCAACTGATTCAGGAAAGAAATCTTGCCGGGGTAATTATTATTGGCACTTATCAAAATCGGTTTTTCAGTGAATTGAAGACATTGGATGTACCGGTTGTGCTGATTGACAGTTATTGTAAATATGATTATTTTCATAAGTTACGGATAGATGATGAGGATTGTTCTTACCGGGCAACAGAGTTTGTAATTCAGCAGGGACATAAGAAGATTGCATTAGTAACAGGACATCTGAAGGAAGATGGTGTTATGCAGAAGCGTTACAGCGGTTTCTTGCGTGCATTGCAGAAGAACGGTCTTGCATTCCATCAGGAAAATCTTTATGAAGCTACGGTAGACTATGAAAGTGGCGTGAATGCGGCTGAATGGTTTGTTGATACCAATGCAGATATTACAGCAGTTGTTGCAACAGCAGATGTACTTGCAATTGGATTAATGAAAGGTTTTTATGAAAAAGGAATTAAGGTGCCGGAGGATATTTCTGTTATCGGATTTGATGATTTGGATATTTCCAAATTTACAACTCCCGGGCTTACAACAGTGAAACAGCCTATTTCAGCGAAGGGAGAACGAGCTGTTGAAATATTAATTGAAAACATCGAAGATCCCAAAATGGAGAAGGTAGAAGAAGTATTTCCAGTAAAACTGATTGAAAGACAGAGTGTAAGGAAAAGAATGGAGATCAAATGATTTATGAAATTATAAAAGGGCAAGGGTATCATAAGAAAATTCCCCTTGGAAATGGATTGCAGGCGCAAGTAGAACGAAAAGCTGGGACACAGCTGATGGTTCAGACAGATTATCAGGGTGTCTATGGTATTGGAGAGAAATTTGATGCGGTGAATCAGAAGGGCAAAGTGGTAGAAACACAGGTTATTGAGAAATTTTGTAATCAGGGAAATATCAGCTACTGTGTTACTCCATTTTTTGTAACAGATACAGGGCTTGGGATTTATATTGATACGAAAAAGAAAACAAAAATTTCTTTTCAGAACGAAATCCTTTGTGAAATTCCAGAGGAAACACAGATTTATATATTTACCGGGACAATTGGAGATATACTGAAGGATTATATTCATTTGTTCCAGAAACCACAGTTACCTCCGGAATATGCATTTGGAATCTGGGTATCGGCCAATCACTGGAATTGTGAGGCAGATGTAGAAAGATTACTGGAAGAACTGGATCAGTATCAATTCCCTGCGAGTGTGGTAGTACTGGAAGCATGGAGTGATGAGGCAACATTCTATATCTGGAACGGGTCAAAATATAAACCAAAGAAATCTGCAGAAGGATTTTCTTATGAAGATTTTGATTTCAGTAACAGCAAATATTGGAAAGATCCAAAAGGAATGATTGAAAGGCTTCATCAGAAAGGGAAGAAGCTGGTGCTTTGGCAGATTCCGGTATTTAAAGGGATGGAACCGGGCAGAGTGTCGGAACAGCTTAATCTTGATAAAGAATATGCAATAGAAAAGGGTCTTACAGTAATGAATAAAGATGGAACTCCATATGAGATACCGGATGGAAACTGGTTTGAGGGCTCCTATCTTCCTGATTTTACAAATGAGAAAACGAAGAAATTCTGGTTTGCAAAGAGACAATATCTGACGGATATTGGAGTAGATGGATTTAAAACCGATGGAGGAGAATTTATTTATTCCAAAGAAACCATATTTTCAGATGGAACATCCGGTGAAGAAGGCAAGAATCAATATTGTCAGGATTACGTGAACGCATACAGCCATTTTATCAATGAAAATCAGGTGTTATTCAGCCGGGCAGGATACGCAGGGGCTTCCGGTACACCTATTTTGTGGGCAGGCGATCATCAGTCTACAAATGAAGAATTGAAAAGCACTTTAAAAGCAGCACTCTCCAGTGCAATGAGCGGAATCCTTTTCTGGAGCTTTGATATTGGAGGATTTGCAGGACCACTTCCGAGCATAGATCTTTATCGGCGTTCCACACAGATGGCAGTCTTTACGCCGATGATGCAATGGCATTCGGAACCGGATGGCGGTCAGTTTAGAGATTTGATGCCCGGGAGTGAGGGTAATAATGAACGAAGCCCGTGGAATATTGCACTGGTGAACCAACAGCCGGAGTTTATTGATGAAATGCGTTACTGGCATATGCTTCGGGAAAATCTGCTACCCTATATTTATGAATCAGCAAAGACTGCAGTACAGGAAAGCAGACCCATGATGCGTCCTTTGATTTATGATTTTCAGACCGATCAAAATGTGATTGATCTGGAGGATGAATATCTGTTTGGTGATGAATTATTAATTGCCCCTTTTATAGAAGAGAACATAACAACCAGAAAGGTATATTTACCAGAGGGACAATGGTATGACTTTTTTACAAATAAGTGTTACGAAGGAAAGCAATGGTATATTTCCGATGAAGAATCCAGAATGCCGGTATATGTGAAGTCGGGAGCATCCATTCCGATGAAGCAGGATGGAGAAATCAGAATTTTCCATTACGGAAAATAAAATGATTTTGTAGAAAGGGGATGATCTGAAGAATATAATTTTTGAATTCATACAGTAAAAATATACGAGGTTAACCGTTTAAAATCAAAAAAGAGAGGATACCGTTATGAAAAGAAAATTAATATCACTTTTATTGACCGGAGTATTGGCGGTTTCTATGTTGGCAGGCTGTGGAAGTACAGAGAACAATAACACATCACAGAGCCAGACAACGGAAGACGCCAAGACAGAAGAGGCAGACATACAGGGAACCGTTGATCTTGCAAATACGGAGACACCGCAGGAGGATGTGGAAATTACCTATGCAAACTTTAATGCTTTGGGCGGTAACGAGGAAACACTTCAGAAAATGTATGAGGCATTTCATGAGGAATATCCCAATATTACGGTGAATATTGAGAGCATAGGATATGATGATTATTTTACCCAGATGCAAACAAGAGTAGCTGGTGGTACAGCACCGGACTGTTATGAACTGAATATTGAAAATTTTGCAGCATATGCCAATAAGGGTGTGTTGGCAGAACTGACAGGAATTGATGTAAGTGGTTATAATGAAACGGCATTGAATGCTTTTGCAGTAAATGGCAAACAGTATGGAGTACCCGGAAATTTTTCTAATGTAGTATTAATTTATAACAAGGATTTATTCGATCAGGCAGGAGTTTCTTATCCTACCAATGATTGGACATGGGATGATGCTATGGAAGCCTGTGATAAAATCAGTGCACTTGGTGATGATATCTATGGCATTTATCAGCCAATTACATTCAATGAGTTTTTCAAGGTTGCAGCACAGTATGGTGGTAGTGTTTTAAATGCAGATAAAACAGAATTTACCATTAATTCTGAAGAAAATTTAAAGGCAGCAACCATGATAATCAGTAAAGTAACAGATACCAATGTCCAGCCCACAGAGGCACAGATGGGTGGAATGGGTGACTGGGACCTGTTCGAAAGCGGAAGACTTGGTATGATTCCGACTGGTATCTGGGCATTTAATACTTTTGCAGATGCATGTGATTTTAACTGGGATATTTGTGTAGAACCCGGTGGAACACAGAAAGCCACTCATTTCTTTAGTAATGCGCTTGTTGTAAATGCAGACAGTGACAAGAAGGAAGCAGCAGCAACCTGGATTAACTGGCTTGCATCCAGTGACACGGCTGCCCAGATGAGAATTGAAGCCGGATGGGATCTCCCTGCTATTAATAACGAAGAAGTACTTTCCGGATATCTGAAGCTGACGCCTCCGGAAAATCGACAGGCTGTATTTGATTCCTTAAATTATCTTACAGTTGCGCCGATTATTGAAGATTATTCTTTAATGTCTGATATTATTACAGATAAGTTAAGCCTTGCCGCAACTGGAGAAATTACCGTTCAGGAAGCACTGGATCAGGCACAGGAAGAATGTACCGCACAAATTAAATTACAGTAGATAGTAACTTAAAGACAGGGAATCTGCCGCGGAGGGCTTACCAATGCGGCAGAACTCCTCATATGATAGGAAAGAGCATGAATACAAAGAAACGGAAAAGAGCTTTAAAGAATACAATCCCATTTATGCTTCCAAGCTTTCTTGGAATGATTGTTTTCAGTCTGCTTCCAATCATCAGTTCAATAGCAATCAGCTTTACGAACTGGAATGGTCTGGATAAATTGTCTTATCAGACATTAACAGAGAATTTTATCTTTCTCGATAATTATAAGCAGATTCTTGGTACATCGGAGTTTTGGAAGGTATTGGGACATACCTGTTACTACATTGTGTTATATATTCCCCTAGTGTTGGTGATGTCTTTACTGATTGCCTCGATACTGAACAAAAATATGAAAGGAATCACCGTTTTCCGGGTAATGTATTATATACCGGTGCTGACTTCCTGGGTGGCAGCCAGTCTGATCTGGAAATGGGTGTTAAGTCCCCAGTATGGAATCTTGAATCAATTGCTGGGATATATCGGAATATCCGGACCGGGATGGTTGACAGATAAAATATGGGCTATGCCGGCAATAGTACTTGCTTCTGTGTGGAAAGATATGGGCTTTTACGGTTTATTTCTTTTATCCGGATTAAAAGCGATTGATATCGGATATTATGAAGCAGCAACTGTAGATGGTGCCGGAAAAATGAAACGATTTTTCTCTATTACGCTGCCATTGCTTAGTCCATCCATGTTTTTCTGTATTATTATGGCGTTAATCAATGCATTTCAGTTGTTCCCACAGGTGCAGATTATGACCGAGGGAGGACCAAACGGAGCAACACAGGTCATGGTAGAGAGAATTTATACCTATGGATTTAAGTATTTCAGGATGGGGTATGCCTCCGCATATTCCTGGCTGTTGTTTGTGATTATCTTTGCTCTTACATTAATTCAGATGAAATTACAGAATAAGTGGGTACATTATGAATCGTAGTAAACTTAGTGAAAAAATAAAACTTATATGGAATTATATTTTAGCCTGCCTCATTGCGGTAATTGTGATGATTCCATTCTTATGGATGCTGTCAACCTCTTTTAAAAGCAAAGGGGCATTAATGCAGATTCCGATTGAATGGATTCCAAAGGAACCAACCTGGGACAGCTATAAGATGGTTTTCTCGAGATTCCCTTTTTTAAGAGCAATCTTAAACAGCTTTTTGATTACCTGCAGTTATACAGTGGTTACCATTTTATCGGCATCTATGGCGGCATTTGCATTTACCAAAATACAGTTTCCTTATGCCAATATCGTATTCAAATTATATCTGGCATCCATGATGATCCCTACACAGGTAACCATGATTCCTTTGTTTGTTGTCATGAACAATCTTGGACTGATTAATACCTATCCAAGTGTGATTCTTCCATCCCTGTTCCGGGCATTTGCCGTCTTTATGTTGGTACAGCAGATGCGTGGAATCCCCAATGATTATATGGAGGCGGCTGAATTGGACGGAGCCGGTTTGTTCCGGATCTATTGGACGGTGATTTTACCACTTATCAAATCAGCAATTGCGACACTGACGATTACGACTTTTATGGAAAGCTGGAACGATTATTTATGGCCTCTTTTGATGCTGAATGATAAAAACAAAATGACACTGACATTGGCATTAAACAGCTTGAACGGGCAGTATGGAACAGAGTATAATATTTTAATGGCAGGCAGCCTGCTTTCTATAATACCGATTATTATAATTTACACTCTTGCGCAAAAATACTTTAAGGAAGGATTAATGGCTGGTGGAGTGAAGGGCTAGTCAGGAGATGGAACGATGGTAAGAAAATATATCTTTGGAGAACCGATTGAAACAGATGCTGTGGTAAATGAGATTGCCTCCTCTGCATGGAGCGATGGTGTTTTTCAGAAAAAGGAAGACGGTTTTCATTATTCCTTGAAAGCGGATGAAATCGTGTACGGACTGGGAGAAAATGTGCGTGGCATCAACAAGAGGGGCTGGCGTTACATCAGCAACTGCAGCGATAATCCGAATCACTGCGAGAATACCAATTCCCTGTATGGGGCACACAACTTCATTATGGTGGGTGACGGAGTGCATGAAAACTATGGCCTGTTTGTGGACACGCCGAGCAGGGTGACCTTCGATATTGGTTATACCGATATTGATGATCTTTGCATTTCCATGGAAGAGGAGAACTATAAAATTTATCTGATTGAGGCAGCTTCCTACAGGGATGTAGTGAAGGAATTTCGAGAACTGATCGGAAGAAGTTATATTGCACCCCGCTGGGCATTTGGTTATGGGCAGAGTCGTTGGAGCTATGACACGGCAGAGGAAGTGCGTGAAGTGGCAGCGGAATATAAAAAGCATAACATTCCCATTGACAGTATCTATCTGGACATTGATTATATGGAGCGGTATAAGGACTTTACGATTAACCGGGACAGCTTCGCTGATTTTGAAGAGCTTGTCGAAGAGATGAGGAAGGAAAACATTCATCTCGTTCCCATTATTGATGGTGGTGTAAAAAAGGAAGATAGCTATGACGTCTACGAAGAAGGTAAGGCGAACGGCTACTTTTGCAAGGATGAAAACGGGGAAGACTTTGTTATTGGAGTATGGCCCGGTAAGTGCTGCTTTCCGGATATGCTTGATGATAAGGCAAGACAGTGGTTTGGCGATAAGTACCGGATTCTGATTGACAAGGGAATTGACGGCTTCTGGAATGATATGAATGAGCCTGCGATCTTTTATTCCGAAAAGCATCTGAAAGAGGTCTTTGAGAAAATGGAAGACTATAAGAAGATGAACCTTGACGTGAATACCTTTTTCGAAATGACAGGAATGATTGGAGGCATCTGCAATAATCCGGAGGATTATGCTTCGTTTTACCATAATTATAAAGGAAGGCGTTACCGTCACGATCAGGTGCATAACCTGTTTGGCTATTATATGACGAGATCTGCTTCCGAGGCATTTGAGCGTTATGTGCCGGAAAAGAGAATTCTGTTGTTTTCCAGAGCATCCTATATCGGCATGCACCGGTTCGGAGGAATCTGGCAGGGAGATAATGCGTCCTGGTGGTCGCATTTGAAGATGAATGTGAAGATGATGCCCTCTTTGAATATGTGCGGCTTTTTATATACCGGAGCGGATGTCGGTGGATTTGGTGCAGATGCAACCGAAGATCTGGTATTACGGTGGCTGGAATTTGCAGTGTTTACACCGCTTTTACGGAATCATTCGGCAAGAGGAACCAGAAGACAGGAGGTATACCGTTTCTCCCATGTGGAGAAGTTTGCAGACGTGATCGGCGTGCGGTATCAGATTCTTCCATATATTTACAGCGAATATATGAAGGCGGCGCTGCAAAATACAATGATGTTCAATCCGTTAGCGTTCCTTTATGGTGAGGATACAATGGCCGTACAGGTGGAGGATCAGCTTTTCATCGGGGAAAATGTCATGGTGGCACCGGTCTGCGAGCAGAATGTATCAGGCAGAATCGTATATTTCCCGGAAAGAATGAAGCAGCTCATTTTCAAAAATGGTATTGTGGAAGAGGGAAAAGTGTACGAAAAAGGCTTTTCGTATGTGGAAATGCCAATGGGAACCGTGCATGTTTTCTTAAGGGAAGGATATCTGTTCCCGGTGGCAAAAGGCGGAAAGTGTGTCGAAGATGTTGATTTTGAAGACCTGACGCTGTATTCTTTTGGAGAAGAGATAAAACCGTACGAGTACTATCTGGATGATGGCGAAACGAAAGATTTTACAATCGAATCCCATATCCGTATGTTAAGCTGCTGAAATTCCGGAAGGCTGGCAGCAGGTTTTGTCAGCGGAAGGGAGTTAAAGCGATGAGTGAAACCATAGTAACTTTGAAAAAGGGCGAAGGCCGGACACTGAAAGCCGGCGGTATGTGGGTTTTTGATAACGAAATTGAGAGCATCACCGGAAGATTTGAGAATGGAAGCATCGTAACCGTACATGATTTTGACGGCTATCCGATGGGAAGAGGCTTCATTAATCAGAATTCCAGGATCCGTATCCGTCTGATGACGAGAAATGTCCATCAGGAAATCGACCACGAATTTTTAAGGGAACGCGTGAAGACCGCATGGGAATATCGGAAGAAAGCTGTCGATACCGGAAGCTGCCGTGTGATTTTCGGTGAGGCAGATTTTTTACCGGGACTTGTGATTGACAAGTTTTCGGATGTGCTGGTGGAATTCCGTACCCAGGCTCCGGATCATCCGATTCTTTGGGCGGCGGATGAATCGTACTATTTGAAATTTTACATTTTTCAGGTGGTAGATGAGAAGTAACGGCTGGAAAGTGGAGGGAATGCTTGATTTATAAGGGATGGAAGGCAATTGATGTTTACAGAGAAAACCTCGTAAAGTATCGTAAAATATCACAAAACCGTGATTCAAAGTGGTAAGAAAAGTGGTAGGTCTGAGTGGTAAGCATCTGAAATGTAACGCGTGGTAAGTTTATTGGAAAACGGTATGTTCTATTTGAATGATAATGAGGAATGAACAAAAGGCTAACCATGGACTAACAAAGAACTAACCACACGTATCTTTCTTTTTCAAATAAGAGATGGTATTATTATTGTGGCAAGAAAAACGACTTATAAAAGTTACAAATATATACGGAATGACTACGGTTTGACTACGGTATTGAGACTTTTTTTGAAAAGGAAGTTATGATATTATTATCATGGAAGTAATGAACAGAGAGTAATCGAGAAAATTCGGTTGCTCTTTTTTTGTTGTGAAGGGGTTTGCATGTGCTATAATATAAGTATCTAAAAAGGCGGTGGATACTTATGATGACACAGAATGCAGATAAAAAAAGAGAACAAATCCATTTTCTATGTATGGATGACATGGTTCCACAGGATCATTTACTCCGATTATAGACAAGGCAATTGACTGGAACTTTATATACGAACTGGTAGAGGAAAAATACTGCCATGACAACGGAAGACCAAGTATGGACCCGGTAATGCTGATTAAGATTCCGTTTATCCAGTATCTGTACGGAATCCGAAGTATGAGACAGACTATGAAAGAAATCGAAGTGAATGTAGCCTACCGCTGGTTTTTAGGACTGGATATGGGCGATAAAGTACCACACTTTTCTACATTTGGAAAGAATTACACCAGACGCTTTAAGGATACTGATTTATTTGAGCAGATATTTGAACGGATACTTGCAGAATGTTATAAATTTAAACTGGTAGATCCCACGGAAGTGTTTGTGGATGCAACTCACGTAAAAGCCCGTGCCAATAACAAAAAGATGCAGAAACGGATTGCCCATGAAGAAGCATTGTTTTATGAAGAAATGCTGCGGAAAGAAATCAATGCAGAGCGTAAGGAGCACGGCAAGAAAGAATTAAAGGATAAGGATGATGATTCCAATCCGCCAGCCGGTGGAACAAAAGAAAAAGCAATAAAGGAAAGTACCACTGACCCGGAAAGTGGATGGTTTCATAAAGGTGAACATAAACAAGTCTTTGCGTATGCAGTAGAAACAGCCTGTGACAAACACGGATGGATTCTTGGATATACAGTAAGTCCCGGAAACCTTCATGACAGCCGTACATTTAAAGGATTATATGATAAGATAAAAGACCTTGGAATCGAAACACTGATAGCAGACAGCGGATACCAGACACCGGCAATTGCCAAACTGCTTTTAGATGACGGAATCAAACCACTCTTTCCATACAAAAGACCAATGACCAAGCAGGGATTCTTCAAAAAATATGAGTATGTATATGATGAGTATTTTGACTGTTATATTTGTCCGAATAACCAGATATTAAAGTATTCCACAACCAACCGTGAAGGATATCGCGAATATAAGAGTTAGGGAAAGACATGTGAAAGTTGCCCGTACTTAAACCAGTGTACAGAAAGCAAAAATCACGTAAAGCTGGTAACACGCCATATCTGGGAACCATACTTAGAAATATGTGAGGACATAAGACATACCTTGGGGATGAGTGATTTATATAAACTCAGAAAAGAAACTATAGAAAGACTCTTTGGAACCGCAAAGGAAAACCATGGATTCCGCTATACACAGATGTACGGAAAAGCTCGGATGGAAATGAAAGTCGGGCTGACCTTTGCTTGCCTGAATTTAAAGAAATTGGCAAAGATTAAGTTAAAAAGAGGCCTGCTAACAGGCTCTTTTAGGTCGTTTTTTAAGAAAGTCCATCTGTTTTGGAGCAGACAGAAAGAAAAATGGCATCAGGACCTGTGTCCTGATGCCGCTTTGTCTACAGTCTGAGCTGAATGGCTTATAGCCATTCAGCTGTTGTTAAGTAGGAATCTCTGTCTGCACCAACAGATATAAACTGGATTTTGGTATGTAAGAGAGATTCCAGTGTCTGAATATAGTTTTGGGCATTGATGGGAAGCTCGTCAAAGGTTCGGCATCCGGAGATGTCTTCTTCCCAGCCGGGAAGTGTGTCCATAACCGGTGAACACAGATCCAGATTTGCAGTCGGATCAAAGTCGGTGAGGATACCATCCACAGTCTTATAGTCTGTAATGATAGGTATTTCTTTCATGCAGCTTAATACATCCAGCTTGGTAAGGGCAATTTTGTCTGCATGCTGGCATTTCAGTCCGTATCTGCTTGCAACGGCATCAAAGGGACCGACACGACGAGGGCGGCCGGTTGCGGCTCCAAATTCTGCTCCGGCATTGCGCAGAGCCTGTTTCCATTCTTCGGATACGCCGTTTTCAGCGACAAAGGGACCGGCACCTACGCAGGTTGAGTATGCTTTGAGCACACCTACTACATGATCCGGATATCTTCCGGGGATTCCTGCACCGATCGGAGCATAAGCAGAGATTGTGGAAGAACTTGATGTAAATGGGAATATGCCATAGTCGATATCTCTTAAGGCGCCAAGCTGGGCTTCGAGAATGACATTTTTGCCATGCGTAAGCGCATCATCAATAAAGGCACCTGTATCGCAGATATAATCTCCAAATTTATCGACCTGTTCTTCACACCAGTTGAAGAGAGCCGGATAAGACATGGGCTCCTGATGATAGCAGCCGGCCAGTTCCAGATTTTTGGATTCGAGAATGGTTTTCAGTCTCATCTGAACTGATTTATCATCCAGATGCAGCAGATCTCCCAGACGAAGTGTCTTTTTACGGTATTTATCACTATATGCATAGGCAATACCTCTTTTGGTAGAACCAAAGGCAGAGCCGGTCTTGGCAAGTCTGGCCTCTTCCAGTTCATCCTGGATCTTGTGCCAGGGCATGGAAATGGTAGCTCTTTTCGATAATTTCAGGCGGCCGGGATTTATAGAAACGCCTCTTTTCTCAATTTGTTCAATTTCATTGGCAAGGTGGTCAAGATCGATGACCATGCCGTCTCCCAAAATACATGTTACACCCGGATGAAGTATTCCCGAAGGCAAAAGATTGAGTACAAATTTTCCCTGATCGGTCACAACCGTATGTCCGGCATTGTTGCCTCCCTGATATCTGGCTACGATGTCAGCATTGTTGGCAAGAAGGTCAATGACACGTCCTTTTCCTTCATCACCCCAGTTAATACCTGTTACAGAAGTAAGCATAATAAAATCCTCCTTTGAAAATATAATGAAAACTATGTTGACGGTTATGTGCAGTAACGGAAGGTCTTATCCGTGATGATCCTTGCAAAAATAAGACCAAGAGGCAGCGCGGTAATAATCAGGACCGCGGAGGTAAACCAAGAGACCGCATCCGTTAATGACATGATTCCAAAATTGTAAATTGCGCGGTACAGGTAGAGCCCCGGAACCATAATAACAATGGATGGTACAGTCAGTGAAATCCGGGGATAGCCATTGTATTGTTTGATCACAGAAGCTAAAAGTCCGGCGGCGACGGCACCGATAAATGCTGCGATCGCTGCGGGCATCTGTGTAAAATCAATGAGCTCCAGCCGCAGTGTATTGGCAACAGCACCGATAAGAGCTGCTATCAGAGCTATGGGTATCGGGCTGTTAAACATAATGGAAAAACCGAATACCCCGCAAAAGCTGGTGATCAGCCGCAGTATAAGATGGAGAAGCGGACTGATATTTAAGGTTGTAAATTCTTCCGGCTGAAGATTTAACAACAAAGCCATGATCCATGCAAAAATAGTGGCGGTCAGTACGATAATAATGGAATAGGTAAGTCTCTCAATACCGGAACGCAGATCCAGCTTGGCAAGGTCGATGCCGCTTGTGATAAATGGAAATCCGGGGATGATATAGAGCATGGAGCATATATATCCGGCTTCGTGGACAGACGGTATATGAAAAAGCAGTATGGCCAGCTTCAGCAGAAGCGCATAGATCAGACAGGAAGCGGATATGGATGCCGCAATATTCAGATATAAAGTAAAATGATGTTTGATCAGCTTGGTACGGATCAGGTTTCCGATGCCTGCAGCAATAAATGCAAGTGCCATCTCGATGGGACCGCCGCCCAGAAGAAATGTAAATGCACAACAGGCAAGCGCTGCAGCAAGTCCGAGCTTTACCGGTGAATACAGTGCGTGGATCTGTTCGATCCGGTCGAGCTTTTTATGAATCATTTCACCGGTCAGATGCGCTTCTTCATGGGGGAAACTGTCCACAAACTGTTCCATCCGGTACAGTTTGGAGGTATTTACCCCGGTGTTGGCAATGCTGAGAGACTGGGATACACAGTCATTGCCGTCAAAACAGTTAAATTCTATTGACATAAGGCCGACATCCACGGTACATGTAACACCGAGCTCCTTGGAAAGCTTATTCATGGATGTGCGCACCCGCCAGGCTCCGGTTCCGCAGGATAGCATGATCAGACCGACACGTCCGATGACAGAAGCCTTTTCAATAAGATCCGCATCGCAGATCAGGGCGTTGCTGTCTGCATTGGTATAGTCATGCCACGGTATTTCCATATGATTTTTTTCTATAATTTCGATATGGTCAGTTCCTGTCATAGATAATATCCTCTGCTTTCTCAACATGGTGTTCCAAATTCTTTAGGAAAGTAGAATTAGGAAGGAATATACCAAGCTCGTCAAAGTGCTCATTGTGTTCGACCAGCGAATCCTGCCCATAAAATATGTAGGCGCTGGGAAGACTTTTTTCAAGCCTGAGCATGAGATCCCACACGGCACAATAGGCTTCCGCTTCGGTTTCTTTTAGCTTTACGGTATCCGGGAGCTTTCGTATCAGCAGGATTCCGGTATTTTGTTCAAGCACCTGCTGTTCTACATCGGATGAATCCTCTGTATATGTGTGACTGTAGCGGTAGGCTCTGGCCAGAAAAATATTTTCCTTGTTTTTCAGATCTTTATATATGTTGTAAAAATGCTGATAGTGTTTATCATGTGCATAATTTTGAAATTCGGGCAGCAGTGCTCCGGTATTGTCCGTCATAATAATGGGATTTGGCTTCCCGTCCGCGTTGAAACGGTATGGTATCAAAAATGAATTTCGAAGCAGGTCAAATAAAGTATTTTGAGTGATAGCCATCAGAAAGGCCGATAAATCCCGGTTGGAGTAGCTGTTAAACAGGGCTTGTGTAAATTCATGAGGCAGGAGTGTGGCACTCGAATCGTCATTACAGAACAGGCTGTCGCAAAATGTCTCAAAAAGCTTATTGCAGGCCCAGGGGTCGGCCAGTATCTTTTCAAATAACAGCTCCGGTTTTTCTTCCCGGGGAAAAATTGTTTTATCTCGCATAGCTGTTTGAACCTCCGTTTCCTTTTAATTTGACTACAGTATACTATTGGTGTAATAATAAGTAAAAACTATAATTGATATGGCAATGATAACAAATTGATATGGTGAGATGCGTATGGATGTTAATTTTGAGTATTATAAAATCTTTTATTATGTAGCAAAATATAAGAATTTTACAAAGGCTGCCCATATTCTGGAGAGCAGCCAGCCCAACGTTACCAGAGCTATGAACTGTCTTGAGCAGCAGATCAACACGACGCTGTTTGTAAGAAGTAACCGCGGGATAAAGCTGACACCGGAGGGTGAAAGGCTGTATATACGGGTATCCGCAGCAATGACGCAGATTCTTGCAGCAGAAGAGGAGCTTGTAAAGAGTACCAGTCTTTTACATGGAAGCGTTTCTATCGGTGCCAGCGAGACGGCATTGAATATCTTCCTTTTGGATAAGTTAAAGGATTTCCATATGGTGCATCCGGGAATCAGGCTCAAGATATACAACCATTCGACGCCTGAGGCAGTGGATGCCGTAAAAAAAGGAATTGTCGATTTTGCGGTTGTATCCTCTCCGGTGACGGCAGATGCATCTTTAAAAACGATCACCCTGCAGTCCTTCAAGGAAATTTTGGTCGGAGGGGTGACCTTTACCGCACTTGGGAGTCAGGAGCTGTCTTTAAGGGAAATACAAAATTATCCTATGATATGTCTGGGTGAAGAAACCATGACCTTCCGGTTTTACAGGGAATTGTTTTTAGCCCATGGACTGGAGCTGAAGCCCGATACGGAGGTTGCAACGACAGATCAGATACTTCCTTTGGTCAGGTGTGAGCTGGGACTGGCTTTTTTACCTGAGGCCATGGCGCAGGATTCTTTAAAGAAAAAAGAGATTGTGAAAATTTCGCTGAAAGAGGAGATCCCACAAAGAAATATATGTCTGGTATATGACAGCAGGCATCCTATAAGCTCTGCATCACAGCAGTTGAGAAAAACTCTTATGAGTGATCATCAGGCAATGAGATTAAGAACGGAGGCAGACAGATGACTTTACAACAACTGACATATCTGGTTATGGTGGCTGACTGTGGAAACATTACGGAGGCTGCTGAGAAATTATTTATATCACAGCCATCACTGAGTACAGCAATACACAATCTGGAACAGGAAATGGGTGTGACTGCATTTGTGAGATCCAATAAGGGCGTTGTCATCACGAGAGAAGGAGAAGAGCTTTTATCGTATGCGAGGATGCTTTTAGAGCAGGCGGACAATATGAAGGAGCATTTTGGAAGCGGAGAGAAACGATCGCCCAAATTTTCCGTTTCCTGTCAGCATTATTCTTTTGCGGTAAATGCATTTGTGGATCTGATAAAGGAATATGATGCGGATCAGTACAATTTTATTATAAGAGAGACCCAGACCGGTGAGATTATTGAGGATGTCGCAAACGGAAAGAGTGAAGTCGGAGTCATATATTTATCTGAACATAACGAAGATGTTATCCGGAAAATGATCAGAAATAACAGTCTGGTGTTTGAGGAATTATATGTTGCCGGACCGCATGTATTTATCTGCAAGGATCATCCTCTGGCAGATAAGAAGATCATCACGATGGAAGAATTGAAGCCCTATCCGTATCTGGTTTATGAGCAGGGAAACCGGAATTCCTTCCATTTTTCGGAGGAGTTTATCAGTTTCATGGATTTTCCTAAAAATATACAGGTCAGGGACCGGGCGACTTTGTTTAATCTTGTGATCGGGCTCAACGGATTTACAGTAAGCAGCGGTATTATTGACAACCGGCTGAATGGGGATAATATCGTAGCGAGACCATTGGATGTCGATAAAAATATGAAGATCGGGATGATCCGCAAGAAGAATACCATTTACAGCCGTTATGCAGATTTTTATATTAAAGCACTGAAAAACCACCTGACCATAGCTTAAAACTATGGATGAAACAGATATATATATATTTTTCAGAAATAAAAGGACCTGATACAATATCCTCAAATACAACACGGAGGACATGAGATATGAGTAAATTACAGACCCCTTTCAGATATGATTTTGTCGGAAGCTTTTTGCGTCCGCAGGCTCTTAAAGATGCAAAGACAGATTTTCAGAGCGGAAAGCTTTCAAAAGAAAAGTATGATGAGATTGTAAATGATGAAATTGCAAAGGTAGTGGCAAAGCAGAAGGAACTGGGCTTTCATGTGATAACAGATGGAGAATTCCGGCGTACATTCTGGCATCTTGACTTTATGTGGGGTCTGGATGGCGTAGAGCATGTGAGCACCGGAGGCGGAGTACAGTTCAATGCAGAGCTGGCAGTTTTGGATGATACTTATCTTGTTGGCAAAGTAAAAGCAAAACCCCATCCCTTTGTAGAATACTTCAAGTTTTTAAAACAGTTTGAGGATGAGAATACGGTTGCAAAATATACGATACCTGCACCAGCGCAGACATTCCAGCAGATGATCGTTCCGGCTAACTATGAGACTACAAGAAAATTTTACGAAACAGATGAAGAGCTGATACAGGATATCGGACTGGCTTATCAGGATGTCATCAGACAGTTTTATGATGCCGGATGCCGCAATCTGCAGCTTGATGACTGTACCTGGGGAGCTATTGTCGGCGAGGCAGCCAAGCAGAGATATCAGTCACTGGGTGTTGATATTGAAGATGTAAAGGCAAAGCTTCTTGCTGTCAATAATCTTGCTCTGGAAGGAAAGCCTGAGGATATGGTTATTACTTCCCATATCTGCAGAGGAAATTATCATTCAACATATTTTACAAGTGGTGCTTATGATACGGTTGCCGACTATGTATTTGCAAAGGAAAATGTCGACGCACTGTTTCTTGAATATGATGATGAGAGATCCGGTGGATTTTTACCGTTGGAAAAAGTATCGGATGATAAAAAGGTTGTGCTTGGCCTGATCACGACCAAATCCCCCGTGCTTGAGGATAAAGAAAAGGTTATTGAAAGGATTCATGAGGCTGCCCAGTATGTACCTCTGGACAGATTGTGCTTAAGTCCGCAGTGCGGTTTTGCTTCCTGTGAGATTGGAAACAAGCTTACCGAGGAGGAACAGTGGGCAAAATTAAAGCTTGTCAAGGAAATCGCAGAAGAGGTCTGGGGAAAGGAAGCATAAAATAAAAGCCTGTATATTTTCAAGCCTGTGTCAAATTGGAGCTTGACTCTACAACATATGTAGAGTCTAAAATAAGAGCGACAGGAATATTTCATCACGAGGATATGACATCCAAAACGATATGAGAAAGCCTGGGATAATGAAGAGCAGGAAGGAAATATCACATGGAAAAGAATCTTACAAGCGGCAGCGTATTCAGAAATATCATTCTGTTTTCGCTGCCGTATTTATTATCTTATTTTTTACAGACCCTGTATGGAATGGCAGATCTGTTTATCATCGGTCAGTTTGACGGTGTCGCGAGTACGACGGCGGTTTCGATCGGATCGCAGGTCATGCATATGCTGACGGTCATCATCGTCGGACTTGCCATGGGAACCACAGTCAGTATCGCGCAGGCCGTGGGTGCAAGAGAAAGTAAATGGGTATCGCAGAACGTTGGAAATACGGTTGTGCTGTTTATGATCGTTTCCCTAGCATTTATGGTTATACTGTTGATACTTGTCCGCCCGATCGTTGCTCTGATCTCAACCCCTGCTGAGGCTGTGAATGGCACGATAAAATATCTGACGATCTGCTTTATAGGAATTCCCTTTATCACAGCTTACAACATCATAAGCTCGATCTTCCGCGGTATGGGAGACAGTAAAAGCCCGATGTATTTTATTGCGATCGCATGTGTGACCAATATCGTACTGGATTATGTTTTTATCGGCGGCTGCCATTTAGGACCTGCCGGAGCCGCACTTGGTACGACGGTTTCGCAGGCCGTCAGTGTCGTGGTGTCGTTGATCGTTATTATTAAAAAAAGAAGCATTTCCCTTTGTCGGGAGGATTTTAAGCCTTGTAAAGATACTATGGGAAAAATATTGTCGATTGGTATTCCCATTGCTTTTCAGGATGGATTGATCCAGGTCGCATTTATCATCATCACCATCATTGCCAACAGACGCGGACTGAATGATGCGGCAGCAGTCGGCATTGTGGAAAAGATCATCAGCTTTATTTTCCTTGTTCCGTCTTCAATGCTGTCTACGGTATCTGCGCTCGGTGCCCAGAATATCGGGGCCGGTAAACCGGAACGTGCCAGAAAGACCCTCCGGTATGCTATTTATATTGCAGCAGGCTTTGGTTTTGTCGTAGCTGTCTTGATGCAGTTTATATCTGAGCCGATTGTTGGTCTGTTTACGGATCAGAATACTGCCGGAGGAGCAGAGGTTATCCGTCTCGGCGGTCAGTACTTGCGCGGATATATCTGGGATTGCATGTTTGCGGGAATGCATTTCAGCTTCAGTGGATATTTCTGTGCCTGTGGTAAATCCGGGCTGTCATTTTTGCACAACATCATTGCTATTTCACTGGTACGTGTACCGGGAGCTTACTTTATGTCAAAGCTTTTTCCGGCGACATTGTATCCGATGGGGCTTGCGACTGCGACCGGATCTTTACTGTCAGTCATAATCTGCGTGATCGCGTATGTGATATTGCAAAAGAAGTTCCGATCCGGAAAGTTGCAGTATGAATAAAATATTCCCATTTGTTAAATAATTTATCACATCTATGATTTGACACGCATCATTTTATAATAGCAGGGTATCAACAGCGCGCATGCGCCAAACCATGCAAGCGGGCTGGCGATGCAGACGGAATAATATCCGATCATGCCGGAAAGCCCGACTGTTGCTGCGATACGCATGACAAGCTCGATCATGCAGGCGGCAAAGGGTGCTGTACCATTCTGCATACTCTGGATAGAGGTACGGTATATGGCCAAAAGTCCCAGAATAAAGTAAAACGGTGCGACAATGGTCAGATAGAGATCGGAATAATAATAGATTTCATCGGTCGGTGCTGACAAAAACAGCCGTACGATCGGATGGCGCAGTAAAAGGATACCGATGCACATGATCAGGTTGAAGCTCTCTGTCTGGATCAGGCAGGCGCGTACACCGGTACGGATCCTCTGTGTGTTTCCGGCACCGAAGTTTTGGGCTACGTAGTTGGAAATGGCGGTCATCATGGCGTTGTTGACAAGGACGGAAAGCTGATCGGCTTTGGACGCGGCGGTATAGCCGGCTACGGCAGCAGTTCCCATTGAATTGACAACGGTCTGCATGGCAAGCTGTCCGATACACATAACAGACATCTGAAAACCCATGGGAAATCCGGTTTTCAGATGTTTTTTAATGATATCATTGAGATCCTGAAAGTCCTGTTTGTGCAGATGCATGATGGGATATTTTTTCAGTCCGACCAAAAGGCAGAGTATAGCTGATAAAAACTGCGAAAGAATCGTAGCCCATGCAGCTCCGGCCACGCCCATATGGAAGGGCAGGATAAAAAGCACATCCAGAAAGATATTTAATATAGAAGATATGACTAAAAAATAAAGAGGCGTCTGACTGTCGCCGAGTGCGCGGAGCATATTGGATACCATATTGTAAAAAACGGTTGCTCCGGTTCCCAAAAGGACGACAAACATATAAGCGTAAGCGCCTTCTTCAATATCAGAGGGAATTTTCATGAGGATGAGAAAGGTGCGGGCAAATGCACAGCAGATGATCGTCAGGACAACGGTAAAAGCGATGCTTAAAACTGTGGAGGCTGCGATGCTCTTTCTCATATTTTTTTCATCCTTTGCACCGCAGTACTGTCCAAGACAGATACCAAATCCGCCGGTAAATCCATTGATAAAACAAAATACAAAATAAATGATAATGCTGGTGCTGCCCACAGCAGCAAGCGATTCCGCACCGAGCGTTTTGCCGACGATAACCGAATCTGCCAGTGTATAAAAAAGCTGAAATAAGTTTCCGAGGATAACCGGGAAAGCAAATTTTAAAAGTGACCGGAAGGGGCTTCCTACGGTCAGATCCATTTCTTTTGTTTTTGACATAACAGCCTCCTTATTGCATAACCTGTCTAAAAAGCAAGCCTATTATAGTATAAAGAAATGAAAAGTAAAAGAGCTTTTTTATATTAGAGAAGGTAATTGTCAGGAAAGCATTTGGAAGCCCATGATCACAATGCCAAGGACAACCAGTACGACACCGGTTGCACGGTTTAATGTTTTCGGAGTTGCCTTATTGGCAAATACGGCAGCAATCCGCGCCCATAACAGGGTGAAGATCACGCAGAGTATCCATACCAGTTTATCGGGCAGGCCTCCGATTGTGAAATGGGAAATGGCGCCTGTCAGAGCCGTAAATGTCATGATAAAGACGCTGGTGCCGACTGCTGTTTTCAATTCGTAGCCAAGAACAGATGTCAGGATCAAGAGCATCATCATGCCGCCGCCGGCACCGATAAAGCCGCAGATAAATCCGATCATCACACCGCAGATGACAGACTGGATCGCACGTTTTTTGGCAGAAACGCCCTGCATGGCTTCCTTGGTGGTCATGACCGGACGCACGATAAATTTGATACCGAGTAAAAATGTCATAAATACAGAAAAGCCGCCCATGGTAGAGGAAGGCACGAGGCTTGCAACGAAGCTGCCGACAACTGTGAAAACAAGGACGCTTGCCATCATAATAAGACCGTTTCGGATGTCCAGATTTTTATTTTTGTGATAGGTATAAGCGGAAATGGCGCTTGCCAGTACGTCGGAGGATAAGGCTATTCCCACTGCCATATAAGGGTCCATGCCAAGAAAAGTGATCAGCATGGGGCTGATGACCGCAGCGGCGCTCATTCCGGCGAAGCCGGTGCCAAGTCCGGCGCCCATGCCTGCAAAAAAGGTAATTAAAATCGTAAAAAATATGTTCATAGCTTAGTGATCCTCCTTTAAGATGCTGTCCAGATTTGTTCCGATCACATCTAATGTTGCAAAAAAAGTCTTTCTCATTTCATCATCGGTATGGTCGAATATTTTTTCAAAAAATGTATTTTGAAGCTGTCTGCCGTGTTCAATGACAGGAACTGCCTTGTCGGTACAAAAAAGCTCTGTCTTGCGGCGGTCTCCCTTGACAGACTGACGGATCAGATAGCCCGTTTGTACCAGCCGTTCCACGTAAAGCGATACCAGATTGGCTTTGATATGCCGTAGTTCAACGATCTCACTTGCGGTCCTGCAGTCCGGATTGTTGCCAAGAAACATCAGAATGTCAAACGCCGTCTGTGGCAGGTCGAGCTCTTTACAAAGCGGCTTGCAGGCATTACTGTATGCAAGAGACAGTTTTTGGGAAAATTCTATACTGGGATTCATGTGATCTCTCCTTATGCTGTGTATTTAAAAGTTCAAAATAATATATTTCAAATTTGAAGTATTATAGCACGCATATATAAAATTAGTCAAATGTCTAAGTCAAATCTCTTCCCAAGACAGGAAATCCGGAGCATATGAAGACCAATGCCGAGGTGGATTTTGAAATCAACGCCGAGGATATAGAGAAGCTTAAGAACTTCAAAAAGATCGAAAGCTATGGCAAGAGCGGTGTATTCCCTGTATACGGTGGAAAGCTTTAATTTTATAATCAATTCTGGCAAATCAATAAAAGATGATCAATGATAAAAGATGTTCGATGGGCATCTTTTATTTTAATAATAGGAATTATTATTATTTTTATTGACGGCAGAATAGAGTTGTTATATAATCCTTATTAAGAATAAATCCTAACAAGGAGGACGGATGACAAATAGAAGAAATACCATCCAGAAAGATCTGGTACGAAATGCTGTATATGAGATGAAAAGACATGTTACAGCAAATGAAGTGTATGAATTTGTTAAAAAACATACCCTACAATCGGAAAGGGAACTGTATATAGGAACCTTGATATATTGGTAGAAGAGGGAGCCTTGAGAAAGGTTGAAGTCCCGGATGGGCCGAACCGCTATGACTTTACGTTGAAAAATCACTACCATGTCAGGTGCGTAAAGTGCGGTGAGGTTTTAGATGTGGATATGGATGAAGTGCCGGATTTGCTGGAAAGGATTCAGGATACTCACGGAATGGAATTTCTGGATTATGATATTTCATTTAAAGGCATTTGTCCTAAATGTAGAAAGAAGGTAACAGAGAAATAATATGGATAAAAAAGCAATGTATAAGTTAAGCTATGGATTGTTTGTACTGACCGCCAGGAAAGACGGACGATGGTCAGACAATATGGCGTTGCAGAATTTGTGGATATGAATATGTAGGTGAAGAACTGCCGGATGATTTTATATGTCCTTTATGTAAGCACCCGGCATCAGATTTTGAAAAAGTAGTAAAGAAAACGGAGGATAAAGAAATGACAACAAACAAATACGCAGGAACACAGACAGAGAAAAATTTACAGGAGGCATTTGCAGGAGAATCTCAGGCAAGAAATAAGTATACCTATTTTGCTTCTGTAGCAAAAAAGGAAGGCTATGAGCAGATGGCAGCGTTGTTTTTAAAGACCGCAGATAATGAGAAAGAACACGCAAAGATGTGGTTCAAGGAATTAGCAGGAATTGGTGATACAAAAGCAAATTTAGCAGCGGCTGCAGATGGCGAAAATTATGAGTGGACAGATATGTATGAAGACTTTGCTAAAACCGCTGAGGAAGAAGGTTTCCCTGAGCTTGCAGCAAAATTCAGGGCTGTAGGAGAGATTGAAAAACACCATGAGGAGAGATACCGTGCACTTCTTAAGAATATTGAAACTGCACAGGTGTTTGAAAAAAGTGAAGTCAAGGTATGGGAATGCCGTAACTGCGGACATATTGTAGTAGGAACCAAGGCTCCGGAGGTATGTCCGGTATGCAATCATCCGCAGAGCTATTTTGAAGTACATGAAGAGAATTATTAGAGCTTTCTGAAAGCCGGGTTATTGGATCAGGAACAGTTTTAGATAGTGCAAGACTGAGATATAAGCTTGGTGAGTATTTATCGGTAGATAGCAGGAGTGTATGGCATAGATGGTATTTCATTAAGTATGCCTGCTATTGTAGGTGCAGATGGAGTGGAGGCTGATATACCTCTTAATTTAAATGGAGAGGAAGCGTTAAAGCTTAAGGAATCAGCGGATGCTTTGAAAAAGATTGTAGAAACGATTGAATTATAAACTTTTATTGATGAAAGGAAATATGAAAATATGGAAGTAAAATATTATGTATGTAAGCATTGTGGAAATATTATTGAAAAAGTAAAAGATAAGGGAGTGCCTGTGATGTGCTGCGGGGAGGTTATGCAGGAGTTAAAAGCCGGAGTGACTGATGCAGCAGTTGAAAAGCACGTACCTGTATATACAGTGGAAGGCAATCATGTTCATGTCGTAGTCGGAGAGACAAAGCATCCAATGCTTGAAGAACACTTTATTGAGTGGATTACCGTAAATACCGATCAGGGTATCTACAGAAAACAGTTAAATCCCGGACAGGAGCCAATTGCAGATTTTTATCTGTGCGATGGTGAACAGGTAGAGGAAGTATATGCATATTGTAATTTACATGGATTATGGAAATGCTAAAAAATATGAAAGAGGAACAACTTTTTAAAGTAGAATACAAATGAAAGCAGGACTAATTTATGTATGAAATGAAACCAGAATATTATATTGGTATAGATATGATAGACGAAGAGCACAAGCAGTTATTTAAATATGCAGATGAAGCATACGAACTTCTTCATGATGAGTATACACCGGATAAATATGATAGAATTGATGCAATATTGAAAAATCTTCGCGATTATACAGCCAAACACTTCCATGATGAAGAGCAGTATATGGAATCTATCAATTATAAGAAATTATTTACACAAAAAGTCCAGCATCAGGAATTTATAAATAAGCTTGAGGAATTTATGGAACAACACAATGATGAGGTGGAAGATCAGGATGCGCAGATCATGGGAATTTTAAATTTTCTCACGGAGTGGCTGGTCAATCATATTCTGTATGTTGATGGTCAAATTCCAAGAGGTTGATATATTCTATTTCCGTTGATGAGGCTTTCAGTCAGTTGAAAGCGGAGATTTAATGTAGAATCTATGTTTTCCATCAGATATATTAGTAATTGCAGAGAATATTGAGTTATGTTAAAATGACATTGGTTAGAGCACCCTAACCAATGTTTTTTATATATAACAGGAGATGAAGCAATGAGCGAGAAAATGACTCTTTCCGGTGTGCCGGAGACCATGCTGCAGACAATATATGCCAGAGCAAAGGAAACAAAGACACGTGGTGGAATTTATGATCAGAAGGCGGTTGAGATCGTAGACAAGATTGACTATGATTTTTCACTTGCTGACAAGGATCCCGCCATGCATGACGGTGTTATCGCACGTACCATCGTGCTTGACCGTATGACAAAGGACTTTTTACAAAAGTATCCGGATGCGGTTGTTGTAAATATTGCGTGTGGACTGGATACCCGCTGCTATCGTATGGAGGGCTATTCACACTGGTACAATCTGGATCTGCCGGAGACGATTGCCGTGCGTGAAAGACTGCTGCCGGAAAGCGGTACGATTTCGCAGATCGCGATGTCAGCCATGGATGACTGGAGTGACCGGATTGCAGAAAAAGACCATACAGCCCTTGTTATTATTGAAGGATTGACGATGTATCTGTCAGAGGCAGACGTAAAACAGATTTTCTCCATTATCCGCAACTGCTTTAAAGAGGCAGAAGTATTTGTAGAGGTCATGAATCCCATGATGGTAAAAAATATCAAGGAAAAATCCATTGAAGGCAGCAATGCCAAATTTACCTGGGGTATCAAAAAAGGAAAATATCTCGCAGACCTGCTGCCCGGTTTTTCTTATGTGGAAGAGCATGGCCTGACCGAAGGTATGGCTGAATTTAAGTCTATTTACAAGCTGTTGGATAAGATCCCCGCGATCCGTGATATTTCAAACAGGATCGTTGTTCTTTCAAGCATAAACAACTTTTTGACCCTTTGCCCCTGACTTGATATCTACGAATTGCTCCGTTGCAAAGCAACTCCCGCAATTCTCAAACATTCGAAATCCGCTGATTTACTGCGTAAATCGCTACTTTCTCATGTTTGGCGGGTCCCAAGATCAAAAGTCTTATCGTGCAAGCACGATAAGACTTTTTGACCTTTTGACCCTGATATCATAAAATTTTCACAAATATTTGATGAACTAATATTTGACATTTAAAAATATTGTCCTTAAAATGACTCACAGAACTCCCTTATTCCGATGTCAAATCTGAGGAATACAGGGCGTTTATATTTATACGACAAAACCTTTCAATTGTTTGCGAGAACCAGATTACAAAAAGAAGAGGAGGTAATAGAATCAAATGCTTAAAACATTAGGAACTCAGCTTAAAGAGTTTAAAAAGGATTCGATCAAGACGCCGATCTTTATGATCCTGGAAGTTTTGATGGAGATGATCATTCCGTTTCTCATGGCTTCTATTATTGATGATGGTGTGGAAAAAGGAGATATCCGTCATATTTATATTGTTGGCATTTTTATGATCGTGGCTGCCCTTATCGGATTGTATGCCGGTATCATGGGCGGTGTCTGCGGAGCCAATGCATCTGCCGGCTTTGCCAGAAACCTGAGAAAAGCGATGTATGAAAATATACAGAAATTCTCATTTTCCAACATTGACAAATTCAGTACAGCGGGACTGATCACTCGACTGACCACGGATGTGACCAATGTGCAGAATGCATATCAGATGTTACTTCGTATGTTTGTCCGCGCGCCTATCAGTATGGTATGTGCCATGATCATGTCTTTTTATATCAATGCGAGACTGGCGACAATTTATCTGGTTGCCGTTTTGATCCTGGGCGTTGCTTTATTTTTCATTATTCACAAGGTATCGGGATATTTTCAGGAAGTCTTTGAAAAATATGATGATCTGAATGCCAGTGTGCAGGAAAATGTATCCGGTATCCGTGTGGTAAAAGCATATGTCCGTGAGGATTATGAAAACCGGAAGTTTTCCAAGGCAAGCTACAATGTATACAGGATGTTTGTAAAGGCAGAAAAGATACTGTCCTACAATGCGCCTCTGATGCAGATCACGGTTTATGGCTGTATCCTCGGTATCAGCTGGCTGGGTGCAAAGATGATCGTTTCCGATACTCTGACAACCGGCGAGCTTATGAGTCTTCTGACTTACTGCATGAACATTCTGATGAGTCTGATGATGTTATCCATGGTCTTTGTCATGTTATCCATGAGTACCGCAAGCTGTGAGCGTATCGCTGAGGTGCTCAATGAAAAATCAGAGCTTTCCAATCCTAAGGATCCCATTATGGATGTGGCTGACGGAAGTATTATCTTTGATCATGTGGATTTCAGCTACAAAAAAGGCAGCGGTGAATATGTATTAAAGGATATCAACCTCGATATCAAGGCCGGCGAGACGATTGGTATTATCGGCGGAACCGGTAGTGCCAAGTCAAGCCTTGTCAACCTGATCAGCCGACTGTATGACGTGACAAACGGCAGCATCCGCGTCGGCGGAAAGGATGTCCGTTCCTATGATATGGAAGTGCTGCGAAACCAGGTTGCGGTCGTATTGCAGAAAAATGTCCTGTTCTCCGGTACGATCTTGGACAATCTTCGCTGGGGCAATAAGGAGGCAACCAGAGAGGAATGTATCCGTGCCTGTCAGTTAGCATGTGCTGACGAATTTATTGAAAAAATGCCGGACGGATATGATACCTATATTGAACAGGGCGGCTCCAATGTATCCGGCGGCCAGAAGCAGCGTCTGTGTATTGCAAGGGCACTACTGAAAAATCCCAAGGTATTGATCTTAGATGACTCGACCAGTGCCGTGGATACCGCGACGGATGCGCGTATCCGCGAAGCCTTTGCCAGGGAAATTCCGGGTACGACAAAGCTTATCATCGCACAGAGAATATCCAGTGTGCAGAACGCAGACCGGATCATTGTCATGAATGATGGAGAGATTGACGGCTTTGGCAGTCATGAGGAGTTGCTTTCAGCTAACAGGATTTACAGAGAAGTATACGAATCCCAGACCCAGGGTGGCGGAGATTTCGATGAGAAAGGAGGCCTTTGATTATGGCGGGACCGGGAAACAGAGGACCCGGAGGAATGAAGCCCCAGGTTGAAAATCCGGGGAAGCTCATGGGACGCCTTTTAAAATATGTCGGTAAAAACTATGGTATCCATCTTGTCATTGTGGCAGTCTGTATTTTTATCAGTGTCATCGCCAATGTACAGGGAACCATGTTTATGAAAAATCTGATCGACCTTTATATTATGCCGATGATCGGTCAGAGCAATCCTTCGTTTGAACCGTTACTTGGTGCGATCACCAGAGTGGCAGTCTTTTATCTGATTGGTGTAATTGCGACCTTTGCCTACAACCGGATCATGGTATATGTGACACAGGGCACGCTGAAAAACCTGCGTGTTGATATCTTTCACCATATGGAAAGCCTTCCGATCAAATATTTTGACACACATGCGCACGGGGATATCATGTCGATCTACACCAATGATATCGATACCCTGCGCCAGATGATCAGCCAGAGTATGCCGCAGCTTTTATCCAGTGTCATTACGATCGTCAGTGTGTTTGTCAGTATGCTTGTTTTGAGCGTTCCGCTGACACTGGTATCGCTTGTCATGATATTTATCATGCTGTATACGACCAAAAAGGTTGCGGGCTTAAGCGGCAAATATTTTATTGCACAGCAGAAATCCCTCGGTGTGGTCAATGGCTACATCGAAGAAATGATGGAAGGCCAGAAGGTTGTAAAGGTCTTCTGTCATGAAAAAGAGGGTATTGATAAATTTAATGAGTTAAACGATGCTTTGTATGATAGTGCAAACCTTGCCAATAAATATGGAAATATGTTGGGACCTGTCAATGCACAGCTCGGAAATGTCAGCTATGTTGTATGTGCTATTGTGGGCGGTATTTTTGCATCCTATCATGTGGGAGGCCTGACGTTAGGAGCACTGGCAAGCTTTCTGACCTTTAATAAGAGTATCAATATGCCGATCAACCAGGTCAGCCTGCAGCTCAACAGTGTGGTTATGGCACTTGCCGGCGCAGACAGGATTTTCAGACTTCTTGATGAAAAACCGGAGCTGGATGAGGGCTATGTGACCCTTGTCAATGCGGTTGTGGAAAACGGAGAGGTCAAAGAAACCGATAAGCATACCGGATGCTGGGCATGGAAGCATTATCACAAGGCCGATGATACGACGACCTATCAGCTTCTGGAAGGTGATGTGGTATTTAACGGTGTGGATTTTGGCTATGATGACCGGAAAATGGTGCTTCACGATATCAAATTGTATGCAAAGCCGGGTCAGAAGATTGCTTTTGTTGGCTCTACCGGTGCCGGTAAGACGACGATCACCAATCTGATCAATCGTTTTTATGACATTCAGGATGGCAAGATCCGTTATGACGGAATCAATATCAACAAGATCAAAAAAGCGGACCTGAGACATTCTTTGGGAATTGTACTTCAGGATACGCAGCTTTTTACGGATACCGTTATGGAAAATATCCGTTACGGAAAGCTCGATGCCACGGACGAGGAGGTCATTGCCGCAGCAAAGTTAGCCAATGCTGACGGATTTATCAAAAGACTTCCCGACGGTTATCAGACAAAGCTGACCAACAATGGTGCTAATCTCAGTCAGGGACAGAGACAGCTTTTGTCGATCGCGCGGGCAGCCATTGCCGATCCGCCGGTCCTGATTCTGGATGAGGCAACCTCTTCCATCGATACCCGTACCGAAAAGCTGGTGCAGGATGGTATGGATAAGCTGATGAGCGGAAGGACGACCTTTGTCATTGCACACAGGCTTTCAACCGTCAAAAACAGTGACTGCATCATGGTACTGGAAAACGGACGTATCATCGAACGTGGTACGCATGATGAACTGATTGCCGAGAAGGGCAAATATTATCAGCTCTATACCGGAAATACCGGGGAGCTTGCGTGATATTGTTGATAGTGGATATTTACTGACAGCATGGATACTTATTATCAGTATTAATATTCATTGTCAAGATATAGATAAAATAGCAGCATATTTGAAAAATAAGACCAGTCGCTTTATGGGCTGGTCTTTTTGTATTTATAAATAAAAATTTACACAGACTATAGATAATCTTTACTCCAATAAGATAGATGCGCAAAACGGTAAAACGTAGACTGGTATTATATGCAACATGCAGAATAGCGGATATTGTGCTGCTGTCCTGCATGTTTGTCATAAAAGGTTTGAAAGATCATAACTAAGGGAAAGAAGGAAATATACAAGTGAAAAAGGAAGAAATAAAAACGGTTCCATATATGATGAACCGGGAATTATCATGGCTTAAATTCAATGAAAGAGTATTGAATGAAGCCGGAAATCCAAGGGTTCCTCTGGCAGAGCGTCTGACCTTTGCATCGATTTACCAGTCCAATCTGGATGAATTTTACAGCGTCCGGGTCGGCACATTGATGGATCAGATGGAGTTTTCAGAGGTTGTACGAGAAAACAAGACAAATATGACCAGCAAGGAGCAGGTAAAAGCTATTTTAAGTGCTACAAGAGAGCTGGATCAGAAAAAAGCCGTGATCTATGAACAGCTGATGGGTGAGCTGGAGCCCAAGGGCATCCGCCTGATCAACTTCAATAAACTGTCCGCAGAGGAAGGAAAGCTTTTGGAGACATATTTCGACCATGAGATCGCGCCCTATCTGTCGGCTTATATCATCAATAAGCAGCAGCCATTTCCTTTTTTAAGGAATAAGGATATCTATGCGGCTGTCTTTCTTTCAGCCAAGGGTGGTAAGAAAACAAAAACAGCGATCATACCCTGCAGTAATACCGTTTTTAAAAGACTGATCGATATTCCCACCAGAAAAGGAACCTTTATGCTTTCGGAGGAAATCATCCTGCATTTTCTTCCTAAGTTATTTAAGGATTATGAGGTAAAGGCAAAATCGCTGGTCCGTGTGACCAGAAATGCGGATATAGATACCGAGACAATCTATGATGAGGATCTGGATTACCGGGAGACGATTGAAAAGCTTATTAAACAGAGAAAGCGGATGAATCCGGTCCGTATGGAGCTTTCCAGAGAACTGGATAAAAAAATGGTGCGTTTGCTCTGCAAAAATGTCGGGGTTGAGACAGATCATGTATTTTTATCAAGGGTACCGCTTGATATGTCTTTTGTATTTACAATTCAGAATTATCTGAAAAACACGGATCAGGAGGAGCTTTTTTATCAAAGACGGACACCCCGCCAGACCTCCCAGCTTGATGATTCCAAAAAGATCATTCCGCAGATCACAAAAAAAGATGTCCTGTTATCTTATCCTTATGAGAGCATTAAGCCTTTTATCAATATGTTGTATGAGGCCGCCAGAGATGAAAGTGTTGTGTCCATCAAGATGACGCTGTATCGTCTGGCGTGTAAGAGTCAGATTGTGGATGCGCTGGTAGAGGCGGCTGAAAAGGGCAAGGAGGTTGTCGTTTTAGTCGAGCTTCGGGCGCGGTTTGACGAGGAAAGCAACATCAATTATTCCCGTATTCTGGAGGAGGCCGGCTGCCGGGTTATTTATGGAATCAGCGGATATAAGGTTCATTCCAAATTGTGCCTGATCTCCAGAAAAACAAAAAATGGCATTTCCTATATCACACAGGTCGGAACCGGAAATTACAATGAAAAAACCGCTGCATTGTATACGGATTTATCTCTGATCACAGCCAATCAGGAGATTGGAAACGAAGCAGCCAATGTATTTGCGGCTCTTATGAAGGGAGAATTTGTCGAAGAAACCTCGCTGTTACTCGTTGCCCCCAAGTGTCTGCAAAACCGGATTCTTGATTTGATCGATGAAGAAATTGGCCATGTAAAAAATGGTGAGGAAGGCTACATCGGCATCAAGATCAATTCCTTAACAGATAAAATGATCATTGATAAGCTCGTTGAGGCATCACAGGCAGGTGTAAAGATTGAAATGATCGTCAGAGGCATCTGCTGCCTGATTCCCGGAATCAAGGGTTATACCGAAAATGTTACGGTCGTAAGTATTGTCGGAAGATTCCTGGAACATTCCAGAATATATCGTTTTGGGACAAAGGATCGTGAAAAGGTATATATTGCTTCCGCAGATTTTATGACAAGAAATACCGTCCGGAGAGTGGAAGTGGCTGTGCCGATTTTAAATAAGGATATCCGGGAAAGACTGGACAAAATGTTTGAAATCATGATGAGTGATGATGAAAAAGGAAAGAGCCTGACAGATAAAGGAACCTATGTGGATAGAGAGCTGCATGAGGTAAAGGTCAATTCGCAGGAGATTTTTTACAGTATGGCATATAGTAATGCGGATAAGCCGGACGCCCGGACAAAATAGCAATCTGCAGTTTTTACGAGAATACGATAGTTTTGCAAAATAATAAAACGCAGACTGGTATTGTATACAAAAATAGAGACAGATAGGGGAAATATGCGTATTTCAGAGAGAAATATCGTGTATCAGAGGAAATGATGGAAGAACAAAGATTACAGGAAGTTGCAAGGATTATATCGGAAAAGCTGATTTACCCTGTTTATCAGCCGATTGTATCATTGAAAGACGGAAGTATTTATGCGTATGAAGCCTTAAGCCGGATAACGGCTGAAAATACATCCCTGAATATCATGGAGCTTTTTGAAGGTGCGGGGCGAAGCGGATATCTTTGGGAACTGGAAAAAATATGCCGGACGAAGGCATTAAAGCATGCAGTTGAAAAGCCTGAGGGTATGAAGTTATTTATCAATGTTGACGGAAATATTCTGCGTGACAGCAAGTTTATCAAGGGCTTTACCAAGGAAAAGCTGGGTGTGTATTCCTTAAAGACAAAGGATGTGGTGTTTGAGATCACCGAGAGAAGCGACTATGATGATCCACAGCTGTTGAGTGAACTTATCAAGCATTACAGAGAGCAGGGATACGAGGTTGCACTGGATGATCTCGGTTCCGGGTATTCGGGACTGAACCGTCTTCAGAATATCAAACCGGAATATGTCAAGGTTGACTATGAGCTCATCCATGATATTGACAAGGATAAGTCCAAAAAATCTTTACTCCGGATGCTTGTCAGACATTGCAATGATATGGATTATAAGTTAATTGCCGAAGGGATTGAAACCAAAGAAGAATTGCAGTGTCTGATCAATCTTGGCGTTAAATACGGACAGGGCTTTTTACTCGGAATGCCGGATAAGGAATTTCAAAATATTGATCCGCATGTAATAAAGCTGATCGAAGAGTTGCAAAAGAGCAAAAAGAAAAGTCACAGTAACAAGATCGGAAATATCGGTAAAATGGGGACGATCGTGTATCCGACCTGCAGTGTGGAGCATGCCATGACACTTTTTTCGCAGGCACCGCGCATCCCCTGTATTGCGATCGTGGACAGTGAATGTAAGTTTTATGGCTTTATATATCGGGATGAGGTCATGCGTTATGCCGATGACAAACAAAAGTCCAGGCTGACGGTTGAGGGGATCATGGATCCGGATATCCTGAAAATGGATGCCGATAAAACCATCAAGGAAACGATTGGCAGACTGATGATCCGCGAGGAACAGGAATTTTACAAGCCCTTTGCCATCATCAGAAAGCACCGGTATTTTGGTGTGGCGACAATCCGCGATGTCCTGATCGCTATTGGAAAGGAATTGTAGGGGATAAAAGGTAAAAATGCCCCTCGATTTTGAGGATGCCTTCATCCTGCATGCGTCCAAGCTCTCTTGAAAGAGCACTGCGGTTAGCATTGAGAAACTCGGCAAGCGTCGTCTGGGAAAATGGAACGTACCGCAGGTTGTTTTCATCAGGACGGATACTTTTGAGATATACAAGGATTTTGTCCCGGAGCGATTTCTGGCTCAGGATGCGCAGCTTCAGGTTGGAAAAGAGATTTTGACTGACCATCCGTTCCATCACGTTGAGGAGTAACTGGTGCTGGAAGGAGCAGGAAGCACAGCACCGGTCCGTGGATGTAAAAAGATAATTTAAATCTAAAAATAATATGGAAGAATCGCTGATCGCCTGTACCTGGATCGGGCTGTAGGCGATTTTTTTTAGTGCGAGAGCTTCTCCGAAGATTTCGGAAACGGAAAAGTGATTCATATTGAGCTTGTCAAAATGGTTGTTGGTGTAGGAGACCTCCACCTTGCCGGATAATACAATGCCTGCGTGGGTAAATGGATCATCCAGAGATATGATGAGGTCATTTTTTTTGTAGGTTTTTACAAAGCCATGCAGAAAGGTGATGACTTCGTCGATCTTGTCCACCGGGATGTTCTGAAAAAGAGAACATTGCAGAATGGTGGCTTTGTGGGTTTCGGTTAGAAGAGTGTGGTTCATAAAAAACCTCCGTTTCGCGTGGATTGTTTACAAGTGATATCCACGAATTGTTCCGCTGCAAAGCAGCGCCCGCAATTCTCAAACATTCATAATTCTTATCGTGCAGGCACGAACGTCGTTTTGGCTTTTTGACCATAATATCATATAAATTGTTGCCGTAGCAACAGATTTGTTTTTGCATACAAAGTATAATCCAATCGTAAACAAGAAAACCTAATAAGACAGTCGTTATAAAATGGCTTGTCTTTCCAATGATTGTATGGAGGTAAAGCTATGGAATATACCAATCAGGAACGAATTGATTTATTAAAGGATCTTTTGGATCGTTTAAATAAGGGTGAGGCGCTTGACACAGTCCGGGCAGATTTTGTCAAAGAATTTCAGGATGTAGAGGCTTCGGAGATCATGAAAGCGGAGCAGCAGATGATCAAAGAAGGAATGCCTGTTACAGAAGTGCAGAAATTATGTGATGTCCATGCCGCGCTGTTTCATGGAAATATCCGACAGGAGCGTGAACGGATGGCAGAGGAATATGTAAAAGAGGTGGGACATCCGCTTTATACTTTTACAAAGGAAAATGAAGCATTAAAGAAAGTGATTGATGAAGCAAGAGAGGCGCTTTCGCGTCATGAGGTTGACCGGAAGCTGTTAGGACGCGTGCGGGAGCTTGCAATTCATTATGCAAAAAAGGGAGATCTGCTCTACCCTCATCTGAAGGTAAGATATGGGATTTCCGGGCCTTCCGATGTCATGTGGACCGTGGATGACGAGATCCGGGATGAACTGGCGGCACTGTCCCGCAAGCTGCAGGATGAAAATCCGGAATCTGTTTTACAGGGAGAAAAGGAGCTGCAGAGATTTGAAGAGGTTCTGATAAGAGCGGAGGAAATGATCTACAAAGAAGAAAAGATTCTATTTCCCAACTGCGCCTTGAATTTTACCAGAGACGAGTGGGTTCAGATTTACCACGATTCCAAGGATTATGCGCCGTGCTTTGGCGTGGAAAATGCAGTCTGGCCGGAAGCTGCCGTTGATAAGAACGAGGGAGATTTCTCAAGAGTGGTAGAAACTGCTGCTAAGAAAGATCTGAAAAGAGCAGTTACACCGGGAGATCAGGAAATTGTCATGGCAGGCGGCCATATGACGGTTGCGCAGCTTGCCGCAATGTTAAATACAATCCCGATGGAAATCACCTTTGTCGATGATCAGAATATCAACCGGTTTTTCAACGAGGGCCCCAAGGACTTCAAACGTCCCAAAATGGCAATCGACCGCGAAGTATTTTCATGCCATCCGCCCAAGATCGAGGCAAAGGTAAGAATGATCCTCAATGAGTTTCGTGCCGGTACACTGGATAAGGTGCCGGTCTGGATGGAGAAAAACGGAAAGACCATGCTTGTCACCTATATGGCGGTGAGGGATCATGATGGAAACTATATCGGCACACTGGAGCTTGTGCAGGATATGGGCTTTGCAAAAGAGCATTTTGAGATGATCCGGAAATAGGCAGAAGGAAAGCCGTGAGCAATTATTGCAAACGGCTTTCTTTTTTTGATTTTTTACCTTGCGATCCCAGAATAAACAGGATAACCAGTAAAACAACCGGAAAAACCAGTCCAACACGCAGACCGGCGCGGATATTGTCATCGGCAGCCTGTGAGACCTGGCCGACAATACCGGGGCCGATGCTGCCGCCGAGGTCTCCGGCCATGGCAAGCAGCGCAAACAATGCAGTGCCACCGGAGGGAAATTTCTGAGAGGAAAGGCTGAGTGCGCCCGGCCACATGATTCCTACGGAAAATCCACAGACAATACAGCCGATCAGGCCCAGTACCGGACTGGAAGACAGGGATGCCAAAAGGTAACAGCCCACACATAAAAGTCCGGAGCCTGTCATAAACTTCATAAGATCCAGTCTGTCGCCATATTTTCCATAAATTGTACGGCTGATGCCCATCATGACTGCAAACAGACAGGGACCGGCCAAATCACCGACTGTTTTGGAAAGTCCCAATGCAGCCTCGACATATGCGGATGCCCATTGTGCCATGGAAAGCTCCGATGCTGCAGAACAGATCATCAGGCAGACGGCCAGCCAGAACAGAGGCTTTTTGGCAAGGGATTTTATCCCCATGCTTTCAGTTTCTTCTACCAGGGGCTCTATCGGACAGGTGGCGAAATTGTATATATTGATCGCGGGAATCAGCGCCCATAATACGGACAGCCACTTCCAGCCTCCGATACCGAATATGGAGAAAAATAAGGTAGAAAGTAAAATAGTTCCGACACAGCCCCAGCAGTAAAATGAATGAAGCAGACTCATGGCTGCATCTTTATTTTCAAATGGGCAGGCCTCAATAATAGGGCTGCAGAGGACTTCGATCAGGCCGCTTCCGACAGAGTATATGATGACACTGATCATAATTCCGGCAAACGGACTGGGGAGAAGATCGGGCAGGATTGCTAACCCGATCAATCCGGCAGCAGAAAATACCTCAGATATCACAATGCAGATGCGGTAACCGATCTTATCCACCCATTTAGCACAAAACAGATCGATCAGAAGCTGCATAAAATAAAAGCAGACCGGGATCAAGGATATTTTTCCGAGTGAAATATGATAATCGTTATGGAATGTCAAAAATAAAAGCGGTGTAAAATTTGCGACGATCGCCTGTGTAATAAATCCCAGATAACAGGCGAGCTTTGTTTTTTTATAATTCGGCATAGGTTTTTCTTCCTTTCGTTTATTGCATTATATAATACTAAAAATATATTTTCATTGGATAATATCGGATATTTGTTGTACAATATCGTAAAGTCAGGGTCAAAAGGTATTTTGCCCCTAACTTGATATCCACGAATTGCTCCGCTGCAA
>URPH01000018.1 GCA_900549665.1 uncultured Lachnospiraceae bacterium
CTTGAGGTTCTTTTTTATTCAATTGGCATTATTTCTGAATTACAGGAATGCTCCTTATATTTTGTATAATAAGTAATAAGATTAAAAAGTTTCTTCTTTAATAAATTTCCAAAAATATTAAGCAAAAACAAATTTATAACCAAAACAACATCTATATATGATATAATCCAGCTAAGAAAATCAATCAAATCTTATTAACTTTACTATGGAAAGTATAACCATTAACAAGTAATATATCGTTACCCCAAAATGCAGATTTGTTACTTTTTTAGCCAGACTTATAATATATACGCCCAACCGGAGGTGGCTTTTTCATGTATTTATGTATAGGAGTATTATTAACTTTAATAACAAAGTTCAGAAAAGGCTCTTCATATAACAAACCAAAAAACAGAAACGATAAAAAAATTTCAAATGAGACAATATGCGAAAAGCTTTTTGTAACATGTCTTGACGAAGATGATATGTACTCAACACAAAAAATTTCACCTATTATCAATTGCAAGCCTGATTCTCATTTAAAAAAAGGAATTGTTAATTATTACAAAGATTATTGTATTGATGATGAAACAGACGCTGATATCCTTCGCTCAGATTTCATGAAAATAAGTAACGATATACTAGATAACGTTATAAAATCCGATTACATCAAAGCATTCATAGAATCTATAATTATTGTAATAGAAAATGATGATGACATTTCTGCCGACACTATAGTTGGCATGAATCGAAAATATACAAGAAACAACATATTAAACAATTGGAATAAAATTGATGCTAGGGAGTTTTTAGCGAATGTTCTTTATTTTTGCTATCTTAGACCTAACAATGAAAAAGGAGCAAACACACTCGAAGTATTAAATGATAATGAATTTATTAACGCAAGAATTAATTCATTAAATTATATTTCTTTCAAAAAAAACGACAATGGAGAACAAGTATTAACATATAATAAAAAATTAAATAACACTTCAAACGAATTACCTCCAGAATTAACCGACACTGTAGTGATTCGAGGCTCCACTAAAAAAATACTATTTCGCGAAAAAGAATTTTCATACATAGTTGATTCCATACAAAATAATCATGTCTCCAATCTTTTTCTCCACGGAATGGGTGGTTGTGGAAAAACAAGTCTTGCTCGTATGGTATATTGCCATCTAAAAGACCAATATGACTGTTGTGGATGGATAAATTATTCTGGTGATATCAGGCAAAGTATGATATCTGGCATTTCTATAAATTATAGTGACGATACACTGATTGAGAAAGATGTATCTAAGAAATGGGAAATATTAAAGACAATCCTAAAGAATAACACTCAATCCAAATTACTCGTAATAGACAATGTTGATAATATAGACAGCATTGAACAGTACCCAATGCAAGACACGGAACTGATAAAAATGACATCATGGCGTAATATAACTATTATTATTACTTCCAGACTTTCAGAATTATCAGGATATGATACATCTTTTGAAATAGAAAATCTGGGCAATGCAAGTAACAGCAAAAATTGCATTGAGTTATTCTACCATTACAATCCTAAAGCTGCTAGTTATCGTGCAACGAATGAAGAGACAGTGAGGAATTTATGTGTTCTTGCTGGATATAATACAATGGTTATTGAGTTACTTGCCAAAGGAAGCCTCTATTACTCGCATAAACTAGACAAATACTATCAGAAATTATTAACGAACAATTTCAGTTGTGCAGATGACACATTTATAGAGACTGATCATGACTTTACAGTTTTAAGAACTGATAATTCTAATGATGATTATTATAATATTGGTAATGAAACTGTTGCCAGCCAGTTATTTAAACTCTTTAATTTAAAGACTAGAAAACCAATGCAACAACTAATATTATGGGATTTTCACTGTCTACGTGAAAACGAAAAAGTTTCTATTGAAGAAATAAATGAGTGGATGGGATTTTCTCTCAGAGACATAAATCCACTTATTAGAGAGGGTTGGATTACGCAGCAGGATGATTATTTTTTTATTCATCCTCTCGTAAATCAAGCTATTTCCTGCTCAAACGAGACAAACGAAACGTATTTGAACATAAAAAAAAGTATGATAGCTGACGGAAAATATTCTAATAAATTTATCTCTGCAATCACTGAAAATACATTTTTTAGTGAATCTGACAACTTTGAACTTTCATTAAGAAAACTTCTTTTCGTTGACTGTCTCACTTACAACGGCGATTGCTTATCTTCAAACGATTGGATTAATATTGCAGATTTTGCAAGAAAACGCGGAAACGTAAACTTGGGAATTTACTACTATAAGAAAGCTCATAATTATTATTCAACTTTTCCTTACATACAGACTGATATCGACAGGAGACAACGCTGGAAATGTACATATTTCTATGGTTATATGCTTTCATATACAAAATCCGGATATGTAGAGGCTGAAAATTTACTTAAAGAATCTCTTGAAATAGCTGAACAAATTATCCAAACAAAAGGACATACAGATGATAATATTCTTGTTTTAGCTACAAGTTTAGACCATTTAGGATATATATTAAGCAATTCTCTTAACAATGATATCTTGAGAATATCATTAGCTAACACATACCTTAACAAAGCAGTGGAGTTGCGCCAGATGTTATGCTCTGCGCATCCTGAACATTATCGTTTAATGCATGATTACGCATGGAGCCTTGACAACCTAGGAGCATTCTATACCAAAATAGATATACGAAATATTAATTACGATACAAAACAAGAAACAAATAATATAACGCTCCTTACTAAAGAAGAAATAATACAAAATAAAAATCGAACAGAGACATTATTAAGGGAAGCTTTAGATATAAGAATAGCTCTATCAAAAGCAAGATCCGATGACGCCTCTACAGAGGTAGCATGGACTTACTTTAATTTAGCAGAATTGATATATAATAATTTAATGAATGAATTTATCAATAATGATAATGGCATTAATAGATGTTTAAATAATACATTAAGACAGTCAAAAATACAAAAAGCTGAAATGTACATTAATAAGGCCTTAGAAATATATCATAGTCTAGATAAACGATATCCAGATCAACACATAAGTTCCGAGGCACGCACTACTGCATTATATGGGAAATTATTGATGTTATGTCCAGACCGTCATGACGAAGCCCGGACACACCTTGACAAGGCAATACTATTATATAAAACCTTAGATGATAAAAATCCAGGAATGTATAGACAGGAAATACATGTACTGCGTATACGTTATCATTCAAACAACTAGAAAAACGTTTTAAATATACTTGTTGTGGCCAAGTTTTTTGTAACTCTATTAGACAATTCTGCCACAGGATTTATGTAACCCCGTAGCTTGCTTCGTAAGACGTTTTTTGATTATTATGAGAATACGGACGCTCATGATTATATTGTGTTAATACGCAAATGAATATTCTCGTGCGATAACACCGCAAGTCCGGCAAATGGGAAACCGCCTGTCCGGGCTAGCGGGAACCGCTTATGCGAGATTACTTAGGTAATATTTTGTCCAAGCCATAAACCTCTCTCATTGAGGTGTCATGTTCAGCATCAATGCTTGTGATGTTGATGCGATAGCTGTCATGGGCAATACGGTCAATGTTTGCATCTGCCAGAGGACTGTCATCACCACCCAGTTGATCGTACCACTCCTCGAACTCATACTGTGAGCAGAAAATCGTTGAAGATTTCTTGCGTCTCTGGTAGAGTAGTTCGAAGATATCTCTTTGTTCAGATTCCGTTGATTTCAATAGAAGCCATTCATCCAAAATCAGAACAACAGGATTGGCATATTTAGCCATTACCTTTTTGTAGTTGCCATCTGTCCGTGCCATCTCCAGATCAATAAGCAGATCAGGCAGACTGACATATTGGGTATTGTAATACCGCTTACAGACTTCCATGCCAAACACACAGACCATGTAAGTTTTACTGCAGCCTGTAGCACCGGTAATAAAAAGATTTCGATGTTCAAGATATATATTCACAAGTGGCAAGTCTACAAATCAGTTCCTTGTTTAGCTTGCGCCCGGAAGTATAGTTGATATCTATGATATTTGCTTCCGGCTGGCCGAATCCGCATTCTTGATCAGTCTTTTGAAACGGTTGTTTTTGCGACTGCTGTATTCGATATCCACAAGCATACCGAATTGATCCTCAAATGAAATATCCTTGAATTTTAGGTCATTGAGTTGGCTACAGAATGCATCTGCCATTGCGGTAAGGCGCATTTCTATTAACTTATCCATTGTACTCTGATTGGTCATATGTGTTTACCTCCGATGCCAGTTTTTCCGAACCGGTTACAAGTAAGTTTTTAATACTCTTGTAACTGGGTGATGCTGTATAGGATAAGGCCTTTTTACAGGCAACTTCCAGTAACGCATCTGTGTACCTCTCGGCAAGCTTAAGAAGTCCCATACAACTTCGGTAAGTTTGTTGCCCCACACTTTTGGAACTCAATATCGCATTGACTACAGTGTACGTATTTATACCAATCCGTTCAGCCCATTTCCGGAAATGGTCACCGTTCCATTCCAGATATTTCTGGTGGTCTGCTGGCATATGTTCTGTAATAGTGCTGTACTGCCCGGGACATCCTTTCAGACAACGATAGGAAGCAATGCGGTTATGGTTGTAGAAAATTTCAATCGTGGTATCTGTTACCCTTGCATCAACTTTCTTGTATCAGGTAAATAACCCGCACTAACTAAAAATGAATGCCACCTGAAATCAGATGGCATTGTTAACTCTGTTTCTTCAGTTGTTTGCAGCAGTCAGGAAGCGTTTCCGACCATGGCATAAGTTTCTTCAGGTCTTCCTCTGGAACATCATTTCGGGGATACTCTTTCAGCTGTTCCATCAGAAACTTAAAATACTCAAAAGGATTCAACCCATTGGCTTTTGCTGTTTCTGCAATAGAATACAGGACTGCACTTGCCTTTGCTCCTTTCTTGGAATCTATGATGTGCCAGCTATGTTTCCCAACGCAGAATTTTTTGATGCTGCGTTCCGCGTCATTATTATCCAGCGGAATAATCGCTGATTCCAGAAAGACTCGAAAATATTTTTCCTGGTTCACAGAATAGGTCAGTTCCTTCCTCAAATCAGTTGAGGATATAACCTTATTGTTCAGGATATCTTTTACCCACGCAAAGAAAGCATCAACCAGTGGCTTTACTGATTGCTGTCTGTTATCAAGAATCTCCTGTGGTGATTTGCCCTTGCAGAGATTGTCTGTATGGAAAATAACGGCGATCCTTTCCGTAGCCTCCCTGGCGATCTGCTGTGCAGGAGATAATGCAGCTCCTTTTTTTGCTGTTTTCATGATTTCTGCATATTTTCGTTTACAGTGAACCCAGCAACCGGCAACTTTCAGGTCGTCATGCTTTCTATCCAGGGTATGGTAGGAAGCATATCCATCTGAAACAAGGATTCCTTTGTATCCTTCAAGATATCTGTCTATCACTGCGGCTGATCTGGAACCATTATCATATTCATACAGATATATCTTTTGGGAATCCTGTATTCCCGGGGAATGATAGACCCACATGTAATCCTTGCTTTGCGGATCCTGTGCATCTTTTTCACCGGACATGATAAAGGGCGTTTCATCGCAATGAATAAGAGGGGCTTTCTTTAACTCAGCCTTCATCATCTGATGAACACTATCCAGGTAGTAATCACTTAACCGTATCATCCATCCGGCCATGACCTGACGGGATATGTTAAGTCCGTCATAACCATACCCTTCCGATATCCGGTTAAGAGGTACTGCATTGATATACTTTGCCGTAAAAATGGATGCAGCAAGAGAAGGCGTGAGAATACTATGGTTAAGCAACCTGCTTGGCGCTTTGCCTCTCATGATTTTGCTGCCATTTCCATTGCTGGCATACACGCCTATATGATGTTCTACCACCTTGTAGGAAGGAGGAATCCGCTCCAGTTCTGTATAGATTTCATCTTCCAGTTGGTGCCATCCCTTTGGCATCTCACTGTTTAAGATATCTTCAGTAAGATAGTGGTCAACTACCTCAACCTCGATGCCGGATAAATCAACAGCCCTCTTGCCCTTGGGACGTTTTCTGCGAATGTGTTCCGGAATCACTTCCTCTGCTGAAGGCTCCTCTGCAAAACCATTATCGGTAATGACTTCAATCTCATTAAAGATGGTAGGATCATCCATGTTGAAGGATAACTGACCAGGCAGCTGAGAGAGTTTCTCAGAGTGTTTGCCAAATCTCTGGTTGATGAGGATTGCCATCTGCTGCTTTAAATCCTCAACCTGAGCAATCAGGTTAGCATTCTGTGCCTGAAGATTCTGCAGCATTTCGAAGGTCTGGAGATACAGAAGCGAGATGGTTTCTTTTGAAAGATTATTCAGTTCGTCGATTGAAATTCTCTTGTTTTCCATATCTTTAGTATACCACAAATAGTGCTGAAAGTCCGCATAAAATCGGCATTTTTTGAGATTTTTGATAACGTATTTAACTGTCAAGGTACCTATATACAAACCGTTAATAGATATCCGGCTTTGTATCTTTTATTACTTTTTTCTGTTCTATGGAAAGACCTTCCATGAGCCAGCGAAACTGCTGCTTTGTCAGTTTCCGGGCCTCGTTTTCATCCCGCGGCCACTGATAAGAGCAGTCTCCGGTAAGACGTTTATAACACAACAGCCATCCGTCTCCCTCAAAAATGAGGGCTTTCATACGATTCTTTTTACGACCGCAAAAGAGAAATACACTACCAGGTTCTGTGGGGTCAAGTCCCATTTGTCCCCCAATAACGGTTAGCAGACCATCAATACCAAGCCGCATATCCGTTCGGCCGGTTCGTAAATATATGTGGGTAAAACATTCAGCATCCTTAAGCATTGCGGGCAGCCCTCATGATTTTGGAGAGCATCTCCTCCGATATATCGTGGCCGACAGTAAGGCTGATTCCGTTAACGGAAAAGCCAAAGCTTTTCGCTTCTTCATTTGGAACCTCGATTTTGGGGATTGCATCATTATGCTTCGAACTTGAAACCAGTTCGCCCAAAGCTCCGGTGGATACGGACGCAGGCAATAAATCATTGTTGTCAGGAAGGACTGAAGTTGCCCTCTCTTCCCGAATTTTTCGTAGCCAGTAAAAATAAGAATTGCGACTGAGCTGATTCTTTTCACAGTATTCATCGATCTTCAATCCGGATGCAAGCCGGTCTTCGATGATAGCAGTCCATTGCTGCATATGAAGTTGCTTCTTGATTGACTGAACATCAGGCATGGTAAAATCCTCCTTGGGTTGAAAAAGTGTAAAACGTTTTAAACTTTTTACATTATCTCAACTTTTGGCAGATTATGCTATTTGCGAGTTATTTACCTGATACGTATATTTTAGCCTCAGGCGCATGTTTTGACGTTTACGTACTCGCTATGGACTGTTTACAAATAAAAGGACAATTTATAGAATAACTAATCTATCATATAAATTGCCCCTCTACTCTTTAAAAATATGTTCTTTTAAACATAACGTAGCAAGATTACTTGCATGAGCCGTCATGGTCATCTGAATCAGGGCCACAACTTCCACCGCCTAAGTAACAAGCTCCAACCTGCTCTTCTGAAGTGGTTCCTTTAATTACTACCATAACTTTATCCTCCTTTCACAATTATTCTACATTTCAACTATAGTGTATCTATATAGTATTGTAGTTTCATCTTGACAAGTTCTTCAGAGTTCATACATCCCTTTTTTCCATTTAAAAACTCATAAATACAACCTCCACCGCACAACGGAAACACTTTACACTCTCTGCACATCATATTTATTCTATTATCTTTCCATTTATTCAGTTCTTCTTGATTTATTTCACCATCTAAATAACCAACAATACTTTTACAATCTCTATCACATCTTATCACGTTTCCAGAAGGCAAATACAACTTGCTATACTCACTCCCAGCTAAACACGTATTAAAGTTGTTTTTTATGGAGCCCAGTATATCACTACAAAAACCACACTCAAATAGCTTTTTAAAGATAATAAAATCATTTACTACAGAAGATTCCTTACTATTATCTGTATCACTTCTAAATATTTTATTTGCATAAACAATCACATCTTTTTTTTGTGGCAACAAATCACTAAGAACATCTATTAATTCTAGTATTTCCTTAACATTGTTATCATCATAATTAATTCTAATCTGTATTCTTATACCTGCCTTTATTATTGCTTGAATACGTTCAATCACTAGATTAAATCCATTTTCAAAATTGTATCCTTTTGTATTTTCATAAGTTGTCTTTAATCCATCAATGGTTATTTGAACTGCTTTTAAGTTCCATTCTGAAATAGCATGTTCAATCAATTCATCAGAAAATAAGACTCCATTCGTATAAATTGAACTTCTAAATTCAACATCCATAGGAAGCGTTTTTTTTAATTCTCTAGATATCACGTCAATTACATTTACATTCAAAAGCGGCTCGCCACCAAGCCAAATCACATACAATTTTTTTGCATTTCCCTGTCTACTAAGAATATAATTAGCAATTTTATTTGCCGTTTGCAGGGACATACTCTCCCGAATAAAACTATCTTCAAAACAATAGTGGCAATGCGCATTACAGTATGTTGTAGTATAAATTGTATGACTTCTTATTGTATCTTTATCCCGAGCAATATTTGAATTAATAATATCAACTATCTCCTCATACTCATCATCAAAATCATTCACATAAATTCCTAAATCAGATAACTCTTTTTTATACTCAACACTTATTCCCTCATACTTTATCCATTCATCTTCATCCAAAATTATACAATTTCGAGTTTTTGTATTAAATATTAAGTTTTTATCATTATATTTAACTTCTATATTATATTTTGACTTTTTCATCAATTTCCTCACCATTTAAACACTCATTCAAATATGTTATTAATTTGTGTTTTATTAATTCTTCTGAAACAAAACAACCCTTTTTTTGATTATACTTCTCATACTTGCAGCCTCCCCCACAAACGGGAAATAGATTACATAACATACACTCTGTATTCATCAATCCACAACACCACTTTGATACTAATTTATTTTTTTTTCCATAAGATACATTGCCAACAATATCACCTTTAGATATCGCTTGCGCACATTTTCCAATGTCACCATTTGGCAAATACATTTCATTATATAAATTTCCAGCTGTACATGAAATCATATTAGACTTAATTGTTTCCAAAATATCACCTATAAATCCTCTTGAATACAACTTATCCCATATTTTTATGTCGTTATGTACACTTGCAGCTTTACTATTGTCACTATTATCATCTGAAAATATTTTATGCGCATATACAAACAACATCGTTTTATCCATAAATTCCTCAGAAAGATAGTCAATAAGATCAAGTATTTCACTAATATTGTCATCACTGTAATTTATGCGAATTCTAACTTTAATTCTTGCTTTCATTAGTGTATGAATATTATTAATTATTCTTTCAAAGGAATCTTTTATCCCAAATTTCTTGATTCCTTCATATGTTCCCTTTAATCCATCTATTGTAATCTGAACAGAATCTAAATTCCAAATATCGATTGCTCTACGCACTGTTATCTCGTCAAATAATATCCCATTAGTTATCATAAAAGAATTATATTCCACATCATTTGGTAAGTCTTTCTTTAATTCACAAGATATGTAATCCATAATATCCTTATTAAGCAATGGCTCCCCGCCAAACCATGTAATAGTAAGCTGTTTTGCACTTCCTTGTATATCTAATATTCTTCCAACCACTTTATCCGCAATAGGCTTATCCATCATCTCACCTGCGAAATTTTTTTCAAAGCAATAGTAACATTTTGCATTACATTTAGTCGTTGTATAAATTCTATGTTTTCTGCACTTTTGATTATATAAGTCCGTGTTTCTTTGGTAATAATAAAAAACCTCATTCAATTCATCATATTCATCTTCAACATACATACCTAATTCATAAAATATACGTAATTCATAACCAGTAGCAATATTTAAAAAACTATTGTATTCCTTTTCATCCAAAATAACACAAGTTGATTTTAGCAAATTATAAATCAACCATTTACTTTTAGAATATATACATATATTATATTTCGACAATTTCATCTCTTTCTCCATCATCTTAGTACTTATAAATTATTTTTGTTTCATCACTTCACAAACCACTCTTCATCTTTAGTATTATTATTCTGAAAAAAACAACTAACGCCAAAATTGTTGTTATACTAGGTTCTCTTTTTCCAGTCTCTATATTATTATATGTCTGCCTTGAAATTCCTATTGCATCAAACATCATCTTTCTGAGACAGTCTTGCCCTCGCACGCATCACAGGTAACTCAGCAATAAAAGCTTGTTTAACCTGAATTATTCACGGAACAGTATCTGAACTGATAACTACGCCATGAATCTAAAAATTGAACAATACATCCATAACACCACTCGATTAATCCGTCAAAAGGGCATAAATCCCTATGAAAGAGTTCAGAATGCAATTGTTAAAATGTCAAGGTTCGTTAATAGTTGCTATTCCAGCTGCACATTCAGCTTATGCCATAAAATCATAACCACAAACTTTATGGAAGCTAACTGCCAAATCCTACTTTTGAATCAATGTGTTTTGCTCATCTCTATTTTTCATTAAGATATTATTTGAAGCACCAAGCTTGCTGGATAACAATCAATCCAACAAGATCACAATTTCCGTATTTCGATACTGGGAGCCGATTAGCTTACTTATGCTTCAAGCATCTAAATCATTCACCTCGTATTATATAGTAGTAGTTAGGCGTTTGCGAAACGCCACAAGCCGCATAAATCCGACTTTTTTGTTACCTAAAAACAAATAACTCCTCACCGGATATGGTATAATAGGGTTGACAAGAAACCATTAACCATCACCCAAGAAAGGAGTTATTCTAGTACCTATGATACCATAGGTACCATATAAACAGCTTTCTCTAGCAGATATTTTTTCGAATTGCCAAGATAAATTTGGAAATGACAAACCTGCGTTTCTTTCTCTATTGGAAACCCATATCGATATTGATGAGTTTATTCCGATTTCTTTTAGAAATCATTTCTATGCATCCACGGGCAGAACCCGTAAATACCCTTTGCAAGCTTTTCTGTGGGCTTTGATCATTCAGCGTATTTTCTCTATACCTACAGATCAGCTTCTCCTGACTTTTCTCGCTTACTCAAAATCACTTCGGGAATTCTGCGGTTTTACTAAAGTCCCAGACGCTTCCAAAATCACACGATTCAAACAGGATTTTTTAGATGACCTCCAGCTTGTTTTCGATAACCTTGTTGATGTTACCGAGCCTATCTGTCAGGCGATTGACTCTGCAAAAGCGAATATGACCATCTTTGATTCTTCCGGCATTGAAGCATTTGTTACTGAAAATAATCCCAAGTATGCTAACAGGATAATCAAGCAACTTAAGGCATACGCGAAAGCTCAGGGCTTTAATAAATCTTATGATCCTTATAAAGCTGCCTATGGTTCCATGCCTTCCCATGCTTCTGCTAATCCTGAGATTAAGCAGCTCTATATCAATGGGCATTTTTGCTATGTCTTCAAATTTGGCATTGTCACCAACGGATTGGGTATCATCCGTCATATCTCTTTTTATAACAAAGACTTTATGACATCTCATCCTGATATCGTTGTCGAAAAGAAATCCGATTTCCCTGACGAAGATAAAAGTGTTCATGATTCAAAACTTTTGATCCCGACACTGAAGGACTTCTTTTCCAAGCATCCTTTGATTAATCCAAAAACCTTCCTGGGTGATGCTGCTTTCGATACCGCACAGCTCTATAAGAGCCTTCTTACCGGTGACACTTTTGGTGATGACAAACATTTCTCGAAAGCTTATATTCCGCTGAATGCAAGATCCGGACTTGAAAATCAGGATTATACCATCAATAAAAACGGTATCCCCTGTTGTCCTAATAATCCTCCGCTCCCTATGAAATACGAATGCACTTCTAAACTAAGAAGCGGTGTTACCAGATTCAAGTTTGTCTGTCCCAAAATGATATGGGCTTACGATAAATCTACCCAACAAGCCCATAGGCAATGCTGTTGCGAAAATCACTGTACCGCTTCAAGATGTGGTCGTATGATTTATATCTATCCGGAAAAAAATCTGCGTGCTTATCCCGGTACGATACGCGGTACCGAAGAATGGGATGATACCTATAAAATCAGGACTGTTGTCGAAAGAGATATCAACCACATCAAAGACAATCTCTGTCTTGCAGGACGCCGAACCCAAAACGAGAAGTCGTTGCATGCTGATCTGCTCCTTGCCAAAATCACGTAACTTATTACGGTTGTCCTTGCAGATAAGATCAATCACCCTAAATATATTCGAAGCTTAAAACCACTCATAGCATAGGACTTACCAACTTCAAAAAGTCTAAGGCTTATTAAAGTGCGCCTAAAATCTCGATTTATCCACATTTCATTCCAGAATTCGTGCTCTGCTCGAATTCTTCCTTGTTTTAGTTCAAGATTGCGAACGAGCTTCGCGAGTTTCGCAATTACCTATCATCAATACAAATGATGTGACCACCTTCTTCATAAACGTCAACCATTGTTCCGTCCTGATTTTCATAAGGTCCCATAACTTCCACCTCCTTTCTCACAACAAATATCTTCATTATCCTTGTTTCATTTTTATTTTATACTGTGAGAACATCCCTTTCAATTTTATTTTATCGACTTTTTTTGACAATCTTGCATTTTTTAGTTATGTTTTCTATTTTTACTTTACAAAAAGTACAAATCTTTTTCCATGATTCCATTTTCATCTGCCCCAATAGCATAATCCATCTTTTTTTCCTCTATATATTTATCAATAAATCTTTGCTCATCCTCATCAAATACGTGTCTCAAAGTATTGACAATTAAATCTCTAGGAAATAAATATATCTCCATCAAGACCGACGGTTCTAATATCGCTCTGTTTCTTTTTCGAAGAAAAGCAATAATTTTCTCCTGTCTTATAAAACTTAAGATATCATCAAAAATATACATTTCATTTATTCGGCACTCCAATATCAGCGCCTTTAATGTCATCGGAATATATATTTCACATTTATCATCTTCATATCGAAAACGATCCAATGTCAGTGAATAATCTGTATACTTTTTTTCATTTTCATCATTGTGCACAAGATATTCAAAAAGCAAATTATACGCTTCGTAAAACTCATTAACTTTTTCCAGTGTCAGACACGGATACTCTGGAAAAAAATCAGGTATATCAATATATTTAATCAATTTACGATAGACATTCCAATGTTCATAAACATCATCTGCATCAATATACTCATCTATCCATGGGTCAATACCTGATATCAAGTTTTCAAGTTCTTCCAGGTATTTTTCATCAACTTTCTCTCCATTTTGACAACAATCATCTAAATAGAGCATCTGGTATTTATTAAGTTCATTTTCATCTTCATTTTTTATTTTTTGTTTAGTTGATGTGCTCTGCATTTACGTATATTTCCTTTCTTCGATAAATCAAGACACAAAAATTCTAAAAATAATATGTTTCCGTCGTTCCAAGTTTTAGTTGCATTCCGTAAACAACTCTAATGCGTTAGCATATGACACTTCCAAAACATGTTCTAATGACGTTTCTCTAAGCGTGGCAACTTTTTCTGCCACATCTAAAAGTACCAAGAAAGTATTTGGAACACTGTCTCTTTCCAGTTTTAAAAAGGGAGCATCTGTCTCAATTACCAATTGTCTATTATAAAAAACTTTAGGTCCGATCCCCAAATGCGTTACACCAACTTTTTTAAAATTTCCCATATCAAGAAAATTCCCGGTAAAGCAATGCAGCACCGCTCCATTTTGTATCAGTTTCCTTTCCAACACTTCTAACGCCGCTTTTTTTAATCTATCCACTGCCATTTCAGTATTATCACCACTCAAAGAACCATCCTCCATATCCAAGGGGGCGCAGATGAATGATTAACGTTTTCTTATAATCATTAGCCTTCTGAACAAAGCTTTTTTCTTAACTTTATCAAGAAAAATAAGTACAATTCCTACTGCAGATATCAGCGGCGTCTCAATAATAAATTCCTTTGCATATTTCCAACTGTAAGTATAATATATAAGCAGATGCCTATAACTATATCTTCTATAGGGTCGCTTTTGTGCCAATTATATCTAAAGTTAAAAATCATTCCCAAAAATCCCGTCAACAACATGCAGATAATCAACCTTGAAACAGACTTATTAAAATGCGCAATCGGTACAATTACAGGTAAAATAGTGTATACCCACCACTCACACAATACTCCATATAAAACAAAATCAATCAGATATTCCCTTTTAGTTTCCGTTGATTTATCTTTTAATCGAAGTCTGTTTTTTGCAACTTATGACCTCCTTTGCATCTTCCCTGTTACCTTTTATTATACAGCATTCCTTTTCTTAACAAAACATCTATCATCACTTTGTTTTTGTCAAAAATGCAAATTTTGACACCATTTTTGCAGTTTCAAATTCTTCCGGTTTTAAAATTGTCTATTTCCTTGACATTTTTCTTATATTTATTGATATTTAGCATTAGTATTAAAGTAGATACAAAAAGAAGGGAGGAAATCAAATACGAAAAGAGAAAAAAAGATATGAAATGCTTTTCGTTAAGAGCAATCAAGAATGTTTATTTTTCAGCTTTTTCATTAGAGAAAACTATTTTTCAAAAAAAACATAGACTATACCTCATTCTCATTTAACACTGACTATATCAAATCATCTTTTTCAGAATGGAAATTCATTTTGAAAAAAATTTATATAACTTACATCGCGATTATTGTTTTCTCGATATTTTTCTTGCAGGATATTTATTCAATATAAATTCCAGCACATCTCCACAAAACAATCCTATTGATAGAAACAAAATTTCCGTCTTTTCAACTGGAGATGCTACCAGATTCCCTAATACCAAAAAACAATTTGCAAAAAAATAACACATCTATGAGAACAACTGTAAATGACACCTCTATTTCTGAAGGCGCATTGACTCTCCGCATTATTTATGAAGTTCAGAAAAGAACAATCCCAAAATTAAAAACTTTGTCTATAGATCCAACAAACTGTGAAAACCAACTCTGCAGCCAGCTTCTTGATGAACTTCATAAATTTACATTAGATGATCTGGTTTATAGACTGAACAACCTTTCTCCAGAAGTTCTAATCGAATCAAGCAACTGGGAATCATACAAAACATCAGCACTTCAGAATCATGAAAACAGAATTCAAGGCAAGACCCGTGTATCTGTCCAGAAAAGATAGAATCACTGCTCACTTCACCACATGTTCTACCGCTTTGGTTATTTACAGAATTCTTGAGCAGAAACTAAAAGAGAAATATACCTGCAAAGAATTAATCAGCACCATCCGTTCCATGGATATGATGATTGCGCCCGGTGAAGGATATATACCAACCTACACCCGCACCGATATAACAGACGCTTTGCATGATGCTTTTGGATTTAGAACAGACTACCAGATAACCTCTCAAAAAAATATGAGAAAAATCTTAAATCAGACCAAAAAGAAATAAAAATAGCTACATACTTTTTAATAAAGAAAACCTCGCAAGCAGCGCATTTATGCTGGTTGTGAGGTTTTTTACTCTTTCTCAACTGTCAAAGATGGGATAATGACTCCAAATATTTTCGTCCAAATTGCGCGATTCGCTCATTTCGAATGATGCATAAAGGAGGTTCCCATGAACGCTAAACAAAAAATCCATCAGACAAAACTCAACCAGTGGATCAGTCTCTTCTATGATCAGGCTGCCAGCGGTCTTACCGTCAACCTTCTGCTTCACAATCCAGTTAATGATCCCTCAAGACACCTTTCAAGTTTTCTACATATCATCAAGCACTATCATCTTTCCAGTCATTTATAATAACCTTAATATATGGTAATACATTCCTTCTTATGTTTTTTCTTCGGAATATACCATGTTTTGATTTTGAACGCGGCTCCATCCACAATACTTGAATATACACCATTAAAGTTTTGAGCCATTATATAGTTTGATTTCTGATCCTGAACGGAAAACTCCATCAGACCACTCACATGACTATGCCATATTCCAAGTACTTTCGGCTTAACAAGACAAGCATTGATTATCCTATAGGCTAAGGCAGAATGTTCCTCACCATCCAAAACGAACTCTACATTTGCCATTTTCCCTGAAGCTTCAGAATATGTAACATCCAGAACAAAAGCTATTGACAGCCTTTTATAACCGAGTAGAACTCCTCCTACTTCATATTTTCCGTCAATAGCTTCTATTCTTGTCTTGATTTTATTACGCGCACATCGTGAATAAATAAGCAACATATAAACACACTCATTTTACCCGATACAATCCAACATGCCTGCATTCCTCACACCTTGAATTTGGTGCTGAATCGCCTAAAACTCTCAAAGGTGTGGCCCAACCACAAACCGGACATTTAAAGTATTCACTATTGAATTTAAGAGTCGGAATTTTCACACTATTATCTTCTTTTTTTAACTTCATAAATTTTTCCTCCTTCTACCCTTCAGCTGCTTCTACTGAAACATCTCTAATGTCGCCGTCATCGTCACAAATGATGTGGCCCCCCTCTTCATACACTTCCACATATGTTCCATCCTGGTTCTCATATGGTCCCATAAATTTTCTCCTTTCTTTTAGTATTTTTTAAGGTTATCTTTGACCTGCCCCTATCATACTATTATCCAATGCAACATTCCATCCTACATTTTATATTTTTCTCTTGTTTTTATTGACATATTTTTCACTTTCGTTCTTTCATTTTTGTTTTTAGGAATATTAAATTGACAAAATGTAACATTTTATATTCATTTTTAAATATATATTCCAGTTCATTAACTGAGTCAACATTCTCCATGTGTTGTAGTCCCCTGACAAATATCGTGTTGCAATAAACTTGCCGAAAAATAGCGGTTTTATGGAAAAAATAAGTCTTTCCACTCATACAAGCGGAAAGACTTACAGTTACATCATAATCTATTCTGTTTTTATAATTTCTTCTTTAGGAATTTCTAAAAATTTCATCATATACATCATCAGCAGAGGAATTGACTGAGTCATGCATTGTTTCTACAGGTTCATTTTGAAGCGCTTCAAACAGAAAGCTTTCCTGTACTGCCTTTCGTGCAGATGATTCTGATAAATTATATCGTCTTATTAAGTTTAAAATAACACAATTCATATAAGATAAGGCTTTTGTATTCATAGCTAATTCCTCCTTTCATCCAAAACATGAAAACTCTTTTTTTTAACACACTTCAAACTCTTATGTGTATGTAATGACATCTGTTCGCCCAATGTTCTCCCATCGTCCGTAAAAAGTTCATATACGGACAGTTTATTTATGTCCGTATTCCCCATTTCAATATATTCTACAAGCTGTGAGACATCAGAATCTGCAATAGAACCAATAACCACATCATACTTTAAATCTAGATTATGTTCAAGCATAAGTTCACGGGACGATTGAACAAATTGCGGTGATAATCGATTTGCCAACACAAACCTAAGCCATTCATTATTACAATAGTCAAAGTGCCTTACTTGTAAATTGTCAATAATATCAGTATCTACATCTACGCTCACAACTGCTGGTCTATCTTTTTTCTTATAACGCCTATTATACTTATTAGTTGTTTTTCGTGCCCTTCTTTCTGCGACTTTAATATCATCCGTTAAGTAAAAACCAATACCAAAATCTAATTCTTTTTTACTCTTCGAAAAATCAATGCCCTTTTCACAAATGTTTATTGCAGATGTTTCATTGGTTCCATGATACCAGGTTGTAATCATATTTCTTTTCCTTTTTCTTTTTCTTTCTCTACAGTGATTATTTAAAAACAGAAAAAGAATCGCTATCCCTGTTGAATTTTTTCATTTGGAATATGCTCTATGCCACATCTTACTTATATTTTATGCTATAGAATGCATAATTACAATAAAAATTGTATTAAAAAAATCTCAAAAATGGAAACTCCTGCTATTTTTATTATGATTGTTTACAAACTCTAAAAATAAAATGTTTCCATTGTTCCAAGCTCCAACACACCCAGGTGAACTGACGGTATAAATTCACGATATCCGTTTCCGCAATCAATATCTATTTTTTGAACAAGCAAACCATTTTTCTCATCCGAAAACCAAATTTGATAATCACGTCTATCGTTATAAATCCTTTCAAATTCCTCCCTGAGCTTTGCAGTAGGAAGATGCCCTGTAATAAGTATTAACTTCTTTCCATCCTTATTTTTAAAAAAGCGTGAATAGTACGCCTGCCAAAAATAATCGCCCCATACAACATCTTTTTCCACAATATGCTTAAGCGTCAGTTCTTTATCCGGAAGTTCAGCGTGTCCAATACGGTATAAAGTATCGCCTGTCTCAATTTCAACCATAAGCGGAAGCTTTTCTAATTTTTCTCCCAGCTCACGGATCATTTCATCTGTATATCCTCTCTGTTCAAGGATTTGCAATGTATTGTAATGATATTGTTCTCGGAATTCAGGCTCAACCGACGGATGATATTCACTCCGTATATGCTCACACAACATACTCTCATGATTACCCTTAAGATAGATAATATTTCCTTTTTCTACACCATCAAAAACATAATCCAACAATTCTTCCGGATGAGGCTGATATCCACGATCAATCAAATCTCCAGCAATGATCAGAAGATTATGTCCCTTATCCATCTGCAATTTTTTTACAGCTTTTGTTAAGTTAATATAATCATTGTGAACATCGGAAACAACAAAAATATGATCAAATTCTAAATAATCAATTCTTATTAATTTACCATCAAACCGTTCTTCCATTCGCAAATCCTCCTTCATCATTCACCTTCTCTGTTACATCCTGAGAACAATTCCAATGCATTGGTATATGTAGCTTTCAGAATATGTTCTACAGACACACCTCTAAGCTCTGCTATTTTTTCTGCCACCTCAAATAATACGAGAGATGTATTGGGAATAGAACCACTTTCCAATTTTAAAAAGGGAGCATCTGTTTCAATCACCAACTGCCTTTCGTCCATCCTGCTGACAGCCTCCTGCAATTGTCTGTTATAAAAAACCTTGGGACCAATACCAAAGTGTGTTACGCCAACTTTAGTAAAATTTTTCATATCATCAAAATTTCCTGTAAAGCAATGTAAAACCGCACCATTTTGTATTGAAAATTTATCTAACACCTCAAAAGCTGTCTTTTTCAACTTGTCCACTAACGTACTTGCAATATCTTTTCTTAAGACATCATCCCCGATGTCCAATGGACGCAGATGTATAATCACCGGTTTCTTATAATCATTAGCTCTTTGAATAAAACTTCTAAATGCCTTTTCCTGTAGTTTTAAGATCTCTTCATCCGGATCTACACTAAAATCCAGGCCCACCTCTCCAACAGCTACGCATTTATGGTCTAATAATATCTTTTCAAACCATGTCCATCGTTTCTCTGACCATTCCTGCTCCCAATTTTTGGAAATACATTTCGGATGAAGGCCAAAGGAATAATAAACAAATTTATTGTATTGAGCGGAATCATACCATTCTTTCATCTTTAGGTTAGATTCAAAAGAAATCGCTGGTATTATGATCTTTTTAATATTTGCTTCTGCTAAACAATGCAATAATGGCTTCCTTACTTTTGAATATACCGGCAGCTGGTAGTGGGCATGCGTTTCAAAAACAGAAATATCAAGCTCCTTAAGTTTTTCAGATTGTTTTTTCCAGACATTCAACCATCCTTCATATTTTTCTGTTATATCCTCTTTTTCAACCACAATCCCAATATCTGTTATGGTTTTATAATTATTTTTCCCTTTCATTAGCACATTGTAACTTTGTTTTAAAACAATTCGTTGCAGATAAATTCTGGTTACTTTGGGCACATTATCCTCAATCCATCTCATTTTATGAGAAATATCAGTCAGCTCCTTTTCTGCATTCATCTTATCAAGCCACATTCGAATTTCCTGCTCACACTCTTTTTGGTAAGCCTGTATTCTGGCATTCAAATAAAGAATCTGTGGAGTACAGACTCCGGCTTCAACCATATCAATCACTTCTTTTGTACTGTAATTAACCGTAATATGCATATATCTTTTCACTCCACATCTTCATTCAAAAGCTTATCAATTTCACCATAAAGTGCATCTGCCTCTTCTTTGGAATATGTAATAGCATCCAACTCGACAGACTGTCCAACATAATCCAGCATTTCTACGGCTGTATCCCCTCCCGATTTATAATCTTCCATATTTTCCAGCCATGCATTTACACCTTCATTATAAAACAATATCAGATTACGCTGTGCTGGCGACGAGTCCAAATACAGCTCTATTAATAAGTGTTGATAACAATGCCGGCACTCATGGAACATGGTTTCACATAACTCCCTCGCCGATCCTCCAGTCAGTTCGGCATTTTTCAAAGGCCTTTCATTAATCGTGATAGTCTTGGTCTCGTGATTATAGTTTCCCAGCGATGCATCATCCATATCAGCAAATACTATAGATATTTCACATAATCCAAGGTATCTCGCCTCACAATAGCCAACAGCCATCAATACTTCCTTTTTTTCCTCCAGATCTAATGTTTGAAAAACATCATTATCCCGTATCAATTTTATCTTGTCGATATTCCTGGAAAGTCGGTATTCGTCTCCATAAGCTTCATAAACACTGACATTTTGAAGCTTCTCTGCATATGTAGTATCCACCTCCACATTCGAAAAACGACTAAATCCAATTAAAATTCCAATAATAACAATCAAAATTGCAATCCCTAAACCTAATTTTATTCTGTCTTTTTTCATACTACAAACCTCCTCTGCATTCTCTCCTTTATTATACAGCAATTTATCTTTCAATAAAAATATTATCCCTTTGCTCTTTTGACAAATCAATAAAAATTCCGGTTATTTTTTATTACATTTCACTATTTTTCTTTCTTATCATAATAAAATTTGACATTTTTATTGTTTTCATTGACTTTTTGCATTATCATCAAAATAAATACTAAAAGAGAAAGGGGCTCAATCAAAATGAAAGAAACAAAATCCAAATCCGGCAGACTTACACTAAATATGATTAAAGATATCTATTTTACAGCTTTCTCATTAAATAAAAATAATTTTAACGGAAAAGCTAAAGATTATACATCTTTTTCATTCAACACCGACTATATCAAATCTTCTTTTTCGGAGTGGGAAAATCATTTTGAAAAAAATAAAAACACCCTTTTTCGTCCCTATTGTTTTTTAGACTTATTTCTTGCAGGATTTTTATTCAAAATAGATCCAAATGATGAAGCAAATTCCATTGATAAAAATAAAATTTCAGGATTTTCAAATGGTGATAATACCAGATTTCCAAATATAAAAAAGAAATTTGCAGCAAAAATTAATAATACTGCCATAAGAACAACTATAAATGACATTTCTATTTCTGAAGGCGCACTGACTCTTCGCATTATTTATGAAGCGCAAAAAAGAGGAATTGAAAAATTAAAAACATATTCGAACAATTCTTCATGTTGTGAAGAAAAACTTTGCAGACAGTTTCTCGGTAAACTCCATGAATTTGGACTTGATACACTGATTTGCAATCTGAATAATATTTCCATAGGGTCTCAGAACGAAGAATCTGATTTAGAAATACTTCAAACGCTCCTATCTGACCCAGCCAGATTTTCAACTTATACTTTTTTGCTTGCATTAGATTTTTCAGAGGCTGAAGCCTATAAGCTGCTTTATACCAGACCAGAAAATGGTGATAGCAAAAGTGCAAGAGCCCAATTATTCAATCCTGACATAGATATTTATGCTATGCTGAAATCTCCCGACTTCTATGTCAAACTCTTATCACAAAATGGGATCATCGGTACCTCATCCAGCTTAGCGTTAATTAAAGATGGAATGGAATATTATAATACCTACCTTTCTTCCAATAAAAACACAGCTAATATCAATTTAGACGGATACTCTCTCCTTTTGTTATCAAATGTTTTCTATTATCAGACATTCAATACGGCACAAGACAATGATCTGGTAATGGCATATATATTTTCATGCCTTGCACAAAAGACATCTTCTATCTCGTATGAAGCTGAATATAATTTGGGATATTATCACTACATTCTCTCTCAAAGAGAACATACGACTAAAACATCCAACAACGATCGTTTCAGCATTTTAAAAAGACATATAGAAGATAATACAGTTCAGGCCAGATTAAAAGATTCCATTTGGCTTGACTACCAAAATAAATATGGTACTTCTATGACTGTGAATGCGCAGCATTTATCAACGGCTATTATCTATTTTACCAAAATATGTGAGCAATATCCGGCTGCATATACTTCTTTAGGCAATATTGCTGCCAGAGAGACAGAAAAGCCTCAGCTTACAAACACAGACAAAAATAAAATCACACAATGTCTGAAAAGATCCAATAAACAATATTCTGGAATTGAATTGTCTTATGATGAAATCGCTTTACAATTTTATAAATTAGGAGCTGAAAATAATCATTTCGAGGCAATGTATAACTATGTACGCCACTTAGAAAAAAAATACATTCAACAATCCTCTAATACATTGGAGAAACTCGGTATCCAAGACCCTGTATTAGAAATTAAAAACTATTTATCTATTTTGTATCAATACAAACATCCAAAAGGGAGCAATATTTATTTATTATATGTTTTATATACCAAAGCTCGTAAAACCACCGGAATTCATCAGGATTTAGATGTAGCCGCAGAAGAATTCAATGAAAATATTTACATATCAAATGAAGATTTACTTCCCTGTATCAATAGTTACTCTATTAAAAACTCGGAAAAAGCTTTAATTGATTTGGATGATGAAGAATTAAAATGCTGGGATGATTTTATTAAAAATTACAAATATATCAGTTCCTACACATTTGCACAACTAAACTATTACTGGCCAATTTATCACTATTGTTTGTTCAAATTCAGAAAAATACAATCTGCCAAGGAACTGATTGAGTTGCGTCAGAAGCTCATGTATGCACTTTCTGACGAAGTTCTTTTGAAAGAACCTGATTATAAAGAGGATTGCAAACGTGCGTACCTTCTACTTTTAAAAATAGCCAACTATAGTAACCCGAATACAAAAATAACCAATTCCATATTGGAGCAGGATACTATTCTGGCATATATAAAAGATAAAATTAATACAGATATCAATCCAGATCCTGTCAACGCACCTGATACCATCGATACTAAAATATATCAGGAATATAACAACCTGACAGAACGACATTACTCAAATATTGCAAATAACAATTTTCAGTTATTGCTGAAAAAAGTGGATGATCAATCAAAAACAATAAATGGATTAAAGGAGGCCATAGCCGATTTAAAAAAGAGGAGTGATGTCTCTCATCCCCCCAAGGCCCACGCAACAGCAATCAGATCGTTTGGTAAGCATTAAGGAGGATATACAAAATGAACAAACAGATCATACAGTTTAGATATGGAATAAACCCAAAACTAAAGGAACTCGTTCTCTTATGGAAAATGCACTACAATTATAAAGGCTATTTTATCATCGGTCCTAAAAACTCTGGAAAGACAGCCTTTTTAAAAGATTTAGAAAAAGCACTTGATAAGACAACTTATATTACCGGTCATCAAATGATTGAAAGATTATATGATGACGTCCGCAAAAATAGACTATACTTTTTTTCAAATAATCCCCAGGAAGTTCTTCTCATTGATGACCTTGATGAATTAGATCAAAAAATAACTGTTACTGAAGAAATAATCCGTAGATTGAGACGTGAAGAATATAATTCTGAAGGTGAAAAACGCCTCATTATCTGCACATTCTCAAATGAAGAGCTCGCAATTCAAATTGCACAAAGGCTAAAATACGATATTGTTTTCTTCAAGCCCTTTGCACAACACTACTAAATTACTTTTCCATTACTCCCGCAAAATATGACCCATAATATACGAATCCTTTATCCGTGTTCAAAATCCCAGACAGCATCCACAGTCTTTCACCATGCTGATTGACAGTTGAGTACTAGGTTTTGAGAGAAACGACGGAAGTCAGGTACTAAATATACTCTTCATCATAACTTATACAAGAATGCCATTTCCCCTATCACAAAGCTGACAATTTCTTTCCAATCCAGACCTTCCACAAAATAGTTGACAGTTCTAAATCGATTCCACATATCTTCCATTCCCTTATCAGCCTTAATCTTATCTAAAATAACCTCCACGTCCGCTTTATCATAGACCGTTCCGCGTCTCACACATGTGGCTTCAAATGCATACTTTAAAACATCCAGATTTACCTCTTCAGCCTTTGAATTCATAATCTCATATATATCATAGAAATCCCTCATTCTCGTATTAGCCAGTCCTCTCGCAAGAATTGTCTGCATTTTTTCTGCAAGAAGTGTTTCCAGATTATAGGACAGAACTGAAAGGCTGTTTCAACCGATCTAAGTTTGCTTCAATCATCATACGAATGCCCGGATAATCAAATTCTTCCATAATTTTCTTTACAGAAGTAATCTTAAATGTTACTCCATCTTCAATCTGAATAGCACAGATTTTCTCTATTATTTTTCTGAAATCCTGCTCATTTAACGACAGTTCCTTTACAGTTGTATCAATATCCATTGTTGCCCGCATATCAACTCCGATAATGGAAGCGACCAACATTCCTCCTTTAAGTATAAAATTATTTCTATGTTCTGAAACAGAAACCCGTTCTAAAAATCTTTCCATGAAATAGTATCGAATTAGCGATTGTGCCACTTCACTTCTTCCATCGGATAGATTTTTAACCTTATCTTTAAGCTGTTTTGCTGTATGAATCATACCATCATCTCCACATACATCATAACCTCATCCCTTACTCCCAATTTATTTGCATATTCAACCAGTCTTGTTAAATTCTTTTCTTTGGATGACATGTATTCTTTCATTGCAGTCTGATACAACTGAACTTCATATTTTTTTCTATCTTTAATCAAATCACAAATACATCGTTCCATATTATATACCTTAACCATGTTTCCACTGCTTGATGGAACCTCACACGTTCCCATATCTATCAGCTCTGCGTTTGCATAGCGAACTTCTTTGTTTTTGTTTTTGATATGTGTTGCATTATACCCAATCGGAACTGTAAAACAGATATGACTATACTCTCTATCCGTTAATCCGTGCAAATATAAAGCAGTTTCTCCTGAATAAATAATATTTTTATTTCTTTTCTGAAGCACAAACAACTCATCCGGCCACACATCATTCAGGATATAAATCCCATGTGCAACCTTTTCCATGTCATGCTCTCTAATATATTTTGAAACAGATGGCTTTGATACACCAGATTGAACAGCCTCGGATGTAATCAAATATCCATTGTCATTTTCAATTAATGTTTCTAAAATATCTGATGTTGTCATAGCCATTCTCTTTTCTTATTTCTCACTTTCTCGCTTAAATTATACTTTATTTACGCGTAAAAGTAAATATCGCTACTCCCGCAAAATCTGATCCATAATATACGGATCCTTAATCTTGTCATCCTGCGCAAACAGTATGATTTTGCTCATAATCTCCGCAGTCTTTGGATCCTCATCGATAAACGGCAGGAAAATCTTGCCACGCGACTGTGAGTGTACCGGCAAAGCATTGATCATATGGCTGCCCATCTTGTGGATGATGCCGCTGCCAAGCTGGATCGTATACTTGCCGTATTTGCCATCGATATAAGCATGCGTGCCCTCAAAGCGCACATTGGAAAGCTTGAACAATTTTGCATTAAATTCACAGATCACCTTGCGCATCTCAATCGTTGAATGGCTGGTTTCGGGATCAACGCCACCGACATGTGCCACACTGACAGCCAGATCCACATCACGCATGACCTCGGAATAGACAATATCCGGAACATCCTTTAGCTTCATCTGTTCAAAGCTTTTCCGATTGTAAAAGGCTACATATTCCAGTGTCGGTGCTTCTACATCTGACGGTGAAAACCAGTCCGCCAGAGCATAGATCGTGGCAATGATATTGTCCTTATAATAAATCTTCTGCAAACCGTCCTCATAATCTGCGATCCATCTTCTGTTTCTGAGTGCTCCCACTGTCTTTTGCGGCTGGATCTGATTGCCGGCAAACATGCGGGACATATTGCTCTCCTGTTCCTCAGGAAGCTTCACATAAAGCTCACGGAATACCTGTTTAAACGGCTGCTTTTTACCGGTCTCATTTCCCTCTTTTAAGAAGGTCTGCTGGAGTGCACTCCATTTGCCAGATTTGAAAAGATCATATGGATGGGCAATTCTTAGGGAAATATCGCCCGCGTTTTCCGGATTTTCGGTTGCAGGAGCAAATTCATATTCTGTTTCCTCTCTGCTCTCCTGCCCATCACTTTCTTTTGATACATACTGCAACAGCTCACCATCCTCACCGATACGGTAAAGTTCAGTCTTTTCACTTTCATCTGCTTTTACAAAAATCAGACTTGTAATGATCGCCCGGATGACCGGATTTTCACAAAGCCTGCAAAGCTCTGACAAAGAATAAGCTTCCCGCTCCTCCATGGCATTTTCAAACATTTTGACAGACCGGGAGTACTGATCTTTAAGCTTTGTATGAAACTCCTTGATCTGTAAAAATTCCTCGTCCTTTTTGAGTGGCGCGGGCACACTCTTTATCGTCTTGCCATTCTTTGAAATAAGCATCTGCGAACGTCCGTTTTCATCGACAGCGATCGTAACAACATAATCTCCAATGGCAGTTCCTTCAAAATATCCGGCATTGGTGCGTACTAATGCCGCCTCCATGGCAAGAATCAGTCTGAGACTGTCCGCATAACCTGCCACGGTAGCCAGATTTCGAAGCGCCATTTCCACAGCCTTGGCCTCGCTCGCCCTGCGCTGTGCACCAAACTGTTTGCTTTCCTTTAAAAACTTCTGGAAAAATTCATAGCGGTGCAGTTCATCGGCTTCATCCACGATCGGCACAATACCACAGCTCATCAAAACATCCTTGTTTCTCTTATCCTCAACCTGTTTTTCGAGTTCCTCCAGGCTAATTTTTCCCAAAGCCGCATCCGCGTATTTTCTCGCTCTTGCATGCTTTGATCCGTCAGAGATATATTTTGCAGCCTTATAAAGCTTGCCAAACATTTTTTCACCAAGCTTTTCATAACATTCATAAAACCACTTTACATCAAAGGCACCGTCATTCAGTTCTTCCGCATCCAAGGGTGTAAATTTGGCGATCATCGCTTTCTTTTTATCATCAAAGCTTTCATTCATATGCGCCATAAAATAATAGCATCCGCTCTTAAAGCCATCACAGCCAAGATATGCCTCAGCCATATCCATCCACTGCGGCGCATACATGGCAATCTCAATCACACGGTCGTCGGGAATTTTCTTTGCCTTCATGGCATTTTTAAAGCTTTCTGCTGTATCCTCTTTCGTGGGATAACACTTTTGAAGCAGGCTGCACAGACACTCCCTTCTTCCGGTATTATTGCTGAAATAATAGTAAGTATTACGATCCAGAACATCTTTTCCAAGCGCTGTCAAAATCTCCGCCAGGCGTTCCACGCCATATACCCGGCGCAGCTCCCGTCCTGCACTGGAAAATACAGTCTCCGAATCGCCCCTCTTAAGCTCCACATTCAAAATCAGATTCATCACATTGAGATACATTTCCTGACCCAGCTTATAAAAATCGCTGTCTGTATCACAAGTTTTTTCTTTAAAATCTACCTTTATAAAATGACTTAAGGCATGCAGATCCCTGTACTCGTTGACATCCGGTGCAAATTTTCCAAGTGTGTTGACCAAAAATATGATCGGCAGTTCTTCAAAAGCAAATTTGTAGACACTGTTTTTAGAGACCTGTCCCAGTGTATAGGCCCTGATATAATTTTCCACCGATAAAAGATTGTGATTGCGCCGTCCTTTATAATAAGCAGGATCTGTCATATGCTCGGAAAATTCATAAGAAAGATCCAGCGTGCGGTACAGTTCAAACCATTCCCTGTATTCGTCATCTGTCTGACACTCACTGACAGTATTCAAAAACTGCTCAAATTTTTCTGATTTTAAGAAACAGACAAGCTCCGGTGTTTTCGATATCCGATATCTTTTATTCACTTCATCATCTGCTTCCGGGATCCACTTTACCGAATCGGAAATACCGGCCGCATACTTACAGAATGCCACAGCAAGCGTCCGGTCTAAGTGAAAATCAAAAATAGACTCAATACAATTTAAAACAACCGGGTAGTCGCTGTGTGAATTGTGGTTACTGTAATGCTTTCCATCCGGGATATGATAATCAGAACCACAATAAGGAAAGATCTCCTTTTCCGCGTTGCGATATGCCGCATAATCCTTAATCGTTTCCTTACTATATCCAAACCGGCATGCAAAATACATGTTCCAGAACACCTTTTCCGAATGGATATAGGTCTCATAAAATTCCTTCCACAATTCCGGGAAAGGATAATTTTCATGGTATTTATCCTCATGTCTGTAAGATATGAGATAAATGCCGTTTCCCAAAATTTTGAAATCCCCGTTTACCGACTTGTATTCCAGCGTGGCATGGGCATCTATAAAATCAGAAAGCTCTTTAAAGTGCTGATTCAGCTCTTTTACCGGAACATCAAAATATTCCTTTAACGGCTTTGTGATAGAAGCCTGATCTGACCCGGAAAACAGCTTAGCAACAGTTGCGGTTTTCGCAGATGAGTTATCATTGGCTAACAATTTTTTGAATGAACAGAATAGGGATTTTTTACCGGAACCATCTGATCTGTTCTGATCATCTGTTTTCTGATCATCCGTTTTCTGATTATTCATGCCCTGACTGCAGGTGCTCTCTTTTTCATTCTGTGGCAAATTCTCGCCACTACCGCACTCATTTCCGACAGATTCATTTTTGGAGAAAATCACAATTTCCTCATCCGGATCATACAAACCATATCCTGGCAGTGCAACAGCATCCTGTGTGGAAGCATCACTTCCCACAATTTCATCAAAAAGGATTTTTTCCTGTTCTGTCAGCAATCCGGCATCAACAGTATCTTCCACAAGCTTTTTGTATTCCGCCTTTTTATCGTCAGAAACCGATTTATCTGCATCAAAATAAGTAGTTTTTACAATATCCAGTCCTGCCATACGGATCAGGTCTTTATCCGATCCAAGTAGTCTCAGAATTGTCTCACGAAGCCCCGCCTCATCCTGTTTTTTCAAAAGCTTTATAACATTGGTACGGATATCCTGTGTCTTGTATTTCAGATATCCTTCCAAGATCTGATACTCGTCTTTTGTAAGTGAAAGGTGCTTTACCTGCGTGTATGCGATTTTTCTGGAATAAGTCTCCTTGTCCGCCACATAGCCGACCAGCGCCTTCCTCTGAAATTCATTTTGAGGGTCGTGCAAAAGTGCCTCAATAAATACATTGCGGTTGCTATAGGTTCCGTCAATATCGGCAAGCTTTCCGCAGACATCATCGATCAGCTCGTTATCCTGTAAAATATAGGCAATAAGACCCATTCTTTCTACCAGATCACCCTTTGTGACCGTCTCAGCATTCCACGGGAAAATACACGGGCTGAATTGCAGCTTTTTCTTGGGCAGATCGTTATAAATATCCTGTAAAATCCGGTAATGCTTTCTTGCCTCGGCTTCATCGCAAAAATACTGTGTCACCGGGATTTTTTTATAAATGGTCTCGGCATCCTCATTGTCATAACGGCTCATATTGGAATCTTTGTACTTAAAGGTCGAACGTACAGCAGTGCTCGGCTCCGAAAGATAGCTTGAAAGCAGTGCTGCTACAATTTCCGGATCATCCTTGTATTTTTCCATCATCGGATAAGAAAACTCATGTTTAAACCGGTTACTCTGCAGGATTCGGTCATAATAAGCACAGGTAAGAATCTGATTTTTGGTACCGTTCTTCCCAATCTTAATCATGGCATCAACCGCATCTGCCACCTCATAAAAGCCAAGAGTCCACAGCCCCGTTATAATCCGGATCGTATCATCGCAAGATAGCATTTCAGAAACAACATCCGGATTTTGCAGGGCAGAAAGCATGCCATCCAGCACCTTATTGCCCACGCGCTCGATACTGTCCTCATAGATAAATCCCGTCCATGTAGCCATAGCTCTTTTGACGGATGCAAAACGCAGCAAATTCTCATCATGTATACCCTTCAACAAGGTAATGAATGCATCCGCGCGTCCACAGTCCACATTTTCGCAGATAGCCTGACGCACACCTTCCTGCAGCTTTGCCGCAAGAAGATACCTCAAAAGAAGCTCATGAAGCTCTGTATTTTTGCCCTTGATCACTGCCCGGATCATTTCAACGTTGACAATCACGGTGTTATTTTCACTGAGAATGGCATCCTTGATCACATCGATTACAGTTTCATCGCCGGCATTGATTCTCGCTGCAATGATGTCATCCATATAGTGGGTAACGATCTTTCCATAGCCATATGAATTGCGGATATAATCAATCTGCTCATCCGTCATCCGGTTTGAGATATAATCTGCCACAGACACATTGAAAAATCCAAAGGACGCATAGCCGTATAAAAGCTTGAATGCATGAATATAATGCTTTGACAGGCTCTTTGTACGGACTGTTCTTCGCGTATAGCCGGTTGAATACTGATAGGTCACAAACTCATCGATGATATGATAATAGTCCTCCACAAATTCTTCAGGAACGAAAATTTTTACCACATCAGACAGTTGATTCCGCATCATTTTAGACAGCGAAAATGTGTCACTCTGGAAATCATTGTTTCCACAGTATTTTTCATAAAAAGCTCTCAGATCCCCATCATATTCCAAGGCGGACTGTCCGACCTTTTCAATCGTTTCAAAGAGCTTCTTTTTCTGTCCGTTCAACTTTTCAATCTTCTTTTGAGAAGCCTTTTTCCAGTTGTTGTAACATGCGTCTTCAAATACTTTTCTTGTCTGGTAACTGTACTTTTTCTCTTCTGCCATATTCCCTCCATACATTCGTTAGCCTGTGCTAACTACCACATTCTGCCCGCCAAAAATGTCAGGCGGATAAATGTGACCTCACTACCCTCATGCAATAAAACCTTCTTTTCCATATCTTCGAATCTTTCTCCATCCGCAAAAAATGCGATCATGCCATCCTCAAAGCATTGCCATGCATTTTCAACAGCCTTTTTTTCATCAACCTTTTTTAGATTGTAATGAACCCCGAATGAAACCTTACCTTCTTCCGCCTTTTCTGCAATTTCTTCTTCTGTAAGAGCTTTCATCAGCATAAAAACAGTGTCTTTCGGATTCTCTTTCTTGCAGATCCTGTTTTGTTCGGATTCATCCAGTGCCTCGATACTTTCTGCTGCTTTTTGATATTCAGCGATTGTCAGACAGACCGTTTCTGCCAGAAAATCACGCACCGAAATTGCCTTCACATCCTGATCGTGTATTTCAAAACATTCATTCCGATACTCGTACTCCATCTGCCGGATATTTCTTTTTTTATTTGACATTCCCTTAACATTAATTATGATCTTCACTTTTCGTTCTCCTCATCCGGTTCTGCCAGATGTTCGACAAATTCATGCTCTTTCATATTGAAATGCTCATGCTTCATGATCTGCCTCCATAAGTACACTTTTTTCAGGTATTACAGATCTTCTCCAAATTTTACAACCTCCGGAGCATGTGTAAATGATGAAAATGTAGCTGTTGCGCTCTTAAAATAAAATACTTCCGTATTTCCGTCATCAGCCGAATACATCTTCTGCAAAGAAGGATAGGCTTCAAGCATTGACACTCTTGCTTCTCTGCGGTCATCCTCTACAAGCTCACCGGCTACACGAAGCCATTCTCCGTTTTTAAAAGCACAGATTTCTACTTTCGGATTGTTATGGATCTGTTTTGACACATCCTTGGTCTTGCCGGTCTGAATATACAGTCTTCCCTCAAAAATATGAGCCGTTCCAAACGGTCTTACTCTGGGCTGGTCACCCTCGGTTGTTGCCAGATAATATGTTTCTGCTTCTTTTAAAAATTTAACTACTCTTTCCATGTTAAAAGCCTCCATTCTGTTTCTGTAAAAATTCATACATTGCCAGTCCACTGGGGATATTCACATTATACCATCTATCCAAAAATAGGAAAACACACAAAAAAGCAGCCTTATATAGCTGCCTACATGTAAATGAAATATCATTCTAAACTATAAAATATCAATAAAAAGATAATACCCAACTGCTGCCCTAAGTGATAACCTGTTGTCATTTCCTGATGCCTGTACTAAGATGTCAATTCCTGTTGTCGTTCCCGGTGCCTGTACTCTAGCTGTCAATTCCTGTTGTCGTTCCCGGTGCCTGTACTAAGATGTCAATTCCTGTTGTCGTTCCCGATGCCTGTACTCTAGCTGTCAATTCCTGTTGTCGTTCCCGATGCCTGTACTTTAGCTGTCAATTCCTGTTGTCGTTCCCGGTGCCTGTACTTTAGCTGTCAATTCCTGTTGTCGTTTCTGATGCCTGTTCTAAGATGTCCCGGCAGCATTTCGTCCTGATGCATGATCTTCTGATGATAAAACCGACGAAAAAAGGCACTTTGTCTAATGACAAAGCGCCTTCGCTTTAGGTATTATTTTTTATTTGTCCTTAGTATAGTTGATGAAAAAAGGATTGTCAACAAATTTTTTTATTTACCTTTTATTTTTTCCACTCCGGAATGGTCCCATCACAGATAGCGGTCATCATACGCTGCTTGACTCCCGGCGCGTGACGGTTGATCTCATTTAACAACTGCCGCACATAGCTTCTTTCAGAGGTATGGTCAAACGGACAAGGATTGGTCACAACAGGAAGCTCATATTTATGCTGGAAGCCCACAGCCTCTGCCTGTGTCACATAAATAAACGGACGGATCAATGTCAGTTTTTCATTTTCCCACTCCGTCACCGGCCAGAATGCAGAAAATCGGCCTTCATAGATTAAAGAAAGCATCATGGTCTCCACAACATCATCCATATTGTGCGCAAATGCGATCTTATTGCAGGATAACTCTTTGGCACTGTTTACAAGCGCTCCACGGCGCAGCCTTGCACACAAGGAGCAGCCTTCTTTTTCAATCATTTCATTGATATGGGTATCTACAATATGATATTCAACCTGAAGCTTTTTGCACAAATCCTGTATTGCAGACAGCTCAAAGCCTTCATATCCCAGATTGACGGTAATCGCCACAACCTCAAAATGTTTGGGATAAAAATTGCGCAATCCGGCAAGTGCATACAATAAGCCAAGGGAATCCTTGCCGCCGGATATTCCGATGGCAACCTTATCTCCTTCTTCTATCATATGATAGGCATCCACCGCCTGTCTTACCTTGCTGTATAGCTGCTGTAATTTCATATCACTTTACCAACTTCATATATTCTGCCATTTTCCAGACACAAGATCTACTCTATCCTAATATCTCTCTTGCCACAAACACACCGCTGGCGCTTGCATGGGACAGAGAGTGCGTCACACCGCTGCCGTCACCGATAATATAAAGCCCCTTGTACATGGTCTCCAGGTGCTCATCTACATCCACTTCCATATTGTAGAATTTAACCTCGACACCATACAACAGCGTATCATCATTGGCTGTTCCGGGTGCAATTTTATCAAGTGCATAAATCATTTCAATAATACCGTCCAAAATACGTTTGGGCAATACAAGGCTTAGATCTCCCGGTGTCGCATCCAGCGTCGGAACCACCAGTCCCTCTTCTATTCTCTTCGGATTGCTCCGGCGTCCTCTGATCAGATCTCCAAATCTCTGTACAATAACACCGCCGCCCAACATATTGCTCAGACGCGCGATGCTTTCTCCATAGCCGTTACTGTCCTTAAACGGCTCTGAAAAATGCTTGCTGACAAGCAGGGCAAAGTTGGTGTTGTCCGTCTGTCTTTCTTTATCTTCATAGCTATGTCCATTCACAGTGATGATACCGTTGGTGTTTTCATTTACGACACTGCCCTTGGGATTCATACAGAAGGTACGCACCTTATCCTCAAACTGCTCTGTCCGGTATACAATTTTGCTTTCATACAGTTCATCTGTCAAATGTGAAAAAATAACTGCCGGAAGCTCCACACGGACACCAATATCAACACGGTTGGAGTTGGTCGGAATCTGCAGCTCCTTACAGATCTGCTCCATCCATTTACTGCCGCTTCGTCCTACGGATACAATACATTTATCGCATTCATAGCTTTCTTTTGCAGTCTGTATGCAATAGCCGTTCTTTCCTTCATCGCGCACTTCAATATGCTGTACCGGTGTTTCAAAATAAAAATCAACCTTATCCTTCAGATATGCATACAGATTTTCCAATACGGTAAAATTGATATCCGTACCCAGATGTCTTACAGATGCATCCAGAAGGTTTAACTTATTCTGCAGACAAAGCTTTTTAAAGCCGGATCCCGCTGTTGAGTACAGCTTAGTGCCTTCTCCGCCATATTTCATATTGATCTTATCTACATACTGCATCAGCTCCACAGCCTTCTGCTTGCCAATGTACTCAAACAACGTTCCGCCAAAATCATTGGTAATATTGTATTTTCCATCTGAAAAAGCACCGGCTCCACCGAAACCACTCATAATAGAACAGGTCTTGCAGCCAATACAGCTTTTTACCTTATCACCGTCAATCGGACATTTTCTCCGTTCCAGAGCATATCCTGCTTCAAAAACAGCCACTTTACAATCCGGCGCCGTTGTTACCAGCTCATATGCCGAAAAAATACCCCCGGGACCTGCTCCCACAATAATTACATCATACTTCTTCATAGTTTTCTCCTTTTGTTTTGCTTATACGAACTGTTCCTTTGGACTTTTACTTCCGGTTTTGTATCAAGATTTTCTCGTAATCCTTGATATCCACGAATTGCTCCGCTGCAGAGCAGCTACCACAATTCTCGAACATTCGAAATCCGCTGATTTACTACGTAAATCACTACTTTCTCATATTTGGCGGGTCTCAAGTTCAAAAGTCTTATCGTGCAAGCCCGAACGACTTTTTGACCTTTTGACCCTGATATCATAAAAATACTGCCATAAAACGATAGAATAATGTTCCCTTCCGGGATCATAGTCTAACTGTTTATGGCAGTCGGTAGAAACACTCGTCCATATCACGAGTTTATATGATCATAAAAGCCTTATTTATTATATCGGATTGTACCTTGTTTGGCAAGAAAAAGCAGTTTATACAAATGAAATAACTTCATTTTTAGGTTTCACTGTTTTTTCTACCTTGATTGCATGCAGGACAGGACCTTCTTTTCCGTAGTCCTCAAAGTATTCGATCGCAATCCTGGCTGTGATCTTGATCCAGCTCTTCTGCTCCAGCTCAATGGCACGATCATATTTACATGCATAGCCAAGAAAAGCCATATCCTCGGCACAACAGGTCATTGCCATACGTCCGGGAACAAAATATCCCTTCGGGAATTTGGGTGGATGCAAAACATTGGCAACAAACTGGATGGTCTTGCCATCGTATCTTTCCAGATTGTCCAGAATATCAATATACCAGAAGCCATATCCGTTATCGTCCAAAACGATCGGATCCGCATTCAGGTCATACGGCAGATCCTCTTCCAGTGTGACATTCATTTCTCCGGTGGCATTTTCAAAGATAATCTCTGCCTGCTGATTTAAAGCTTTGATATTTCTCTTGTATCCGGCAATCTTGTCCTCCATGCCATCGCACCGGTTCATAATGATCAGTTCGGAACCTCTGATCTGCTCTGCAACCAGCGACTTCATATTGGTAAAATAATTGGCAAAAGTCTTGCCGTTGATCATGGTAATCTGCTGCTCAACCTTCCAATGCCAGGGAAATTTGACATCCTTTAACATCCACATACCATTAAACTCGATAATGATACGTCCCGGCTTGTACTTCTTTTCCAAAGCAATCAATTTCTGTGAGGTCAGATCTTCTTCATCCTCGATCACTTCCATGATGGTACGGCTTTTTTTCAAAAGAGATGCATCATATTCATTTTCACCCTCTTCACATACGATTAAAAGGGTATCCTTTTTGCTCTGAAAATAAGGCTGGCTTATGGTATAAGTAATAAATTCTGTTTTACCACTATCCAGAAAACCACTGATAATATATACAGGAATCATTGTTTTACTCCCTTGTGCTTCTATTTTCTAATTGATTATGCTAAAAACAATGCACGAATGGCCTCTTCATTGATCTTGGAACCAATGACACAGATCTTACCGGTTGTTTCAGCGCTGCCATCACGAATATCACTTTCTCCCGGAACATGGTCAAAGTGGATAAATCCTTCACCATCTGTAGGAACCATTCCTTTTGCACGAAGGATCATGCCATATTTGTCCTCATCTTCCAGAGCGTCCAGGCAAGCCTGAATCTGATCCTTTGTAAATTTGCTGGAGGTTTCAATACCAACGCTTGCGAATACATCATCGGCATGATGGTGTCCGTGATGATCGTGGTCATGGTCGTGACATCCGCAGGTGCATCCCGGTCCATGATCATGATGATGTTCATGATCGTGGTCGTCGTGATCGTGATGATGCTCATGGTCGTGGTCATCGTGATCGTGGTGATGTTCATGCTCATGGTCGTGATCATCATGATCATGGTGATGCTCATGATCGTGGTCATCGTGATCGTGATGATGCTCATGGTCATGGTCATCGTGGTCGTGATGATGCTCATGATCATGGTCGTGCTCGTAAGCTTCCATAACTTCTTTCATCAGCTCTGCTTCCAGATCCTTTGCATTTTCAATCGTCTCTAAGATCTTGCTGCCTTCCAGCTGATCCCACGGAGTGGTAATGATGGAAGCTTTTGCATTGTGTTCACGGATCAGTGCCACACATGCATTAATCTTTTCCTCGCTCATTTCACCGGTACGGCTCAGGATAATGGTTCCGGCATGTTCGATCTGATTTTCGAAAAATTCACCAAAGTTCTTTAAATAAGTCTTGCATTTCTTGGCATCCACAACTGCAACCGCACTATTCAGATGCACGCCCTCATCTCCGGTTGCTCCTTCAACAGCACGCATAACATCGGATAATTTGCCGACGCCTGAGGGCTCAATCAAAATACGATCAGGATGATATTTGTCGAGTACTTCTTTTAATGCAGTACCAAAATCACCTACCAGTGAACAGCAGATACATCCCGAGTTCATTTCTGTAATATTGATTCCGGAATCTTTTAAAAATCCACCGTCAATACCAATCTCACCAAATTCATTTTCAATTAAAACAACCTGTTCTCCCTGAAATGCCTCAGCAAGCATCTTTTTGATCAGAGTTGTTTTACCTGCTCCCAGAAATCCGGAAACAATATCAATTTTTGTTGCCATTTATATCACCTTTCCTTTAAACATAATAACTATTGATCAGAAAGCATCAAACTCCGGACTTTCCAACCTTTAATAGTATAACACACTTTATTTGGAATAGTTTCAGTTTAGAAAATTTTAATTTTCGTACAATATATCATTTTAGCGGATTACCAGTTCCACCGGACAATGATCTGAGCCTTCAATATCTGTATGGATATCGGCACTGACCAGACGGTCCTTTAAGCTTTCGGATACAACAAAATAGTCAATACGCCATCCGGCATTTTTTTCTCTTGCGTGGAAACGGTAGGACCACCAGGAGTAAATATCTTTTTTATCCGGATAGAAATAACGATAGGTATCGATCATCCCCGATTCGATCACTCTGCTGAAGGCGCCTCTTTCTTCATCGGTAAAACCGGCATTGTGACGATTGGTCTTGGGATTTTTCAGATCAATCTCATTGTGTGCCACATTAAGGTCTCCACAGTAGATCACCGGCTTAGTTTCTTCCAGTTTTTTGATATAGGCTAAAAAGTCCTTTTCCCACTGCATACGGTAATCAAGCCTTGCCAGCTCATTTTGGGAATTGGGCACATAAACCGTAATAAAATAAAAGTCTTCAAACTCCGCTGTGATCACACGCCCCTCATGGTCATGCTCCTCAATCCCGATTCCATAAGTCACGGAAATCGGTTCCTTTTTTGTAAACAGTGCAGTGCCGGAATAGCCCTTTTTTTCCGCAAAATTATAATATTGATGGTATCCGGGCAGCTCTAAATCCAGCTGACCGGCCTGCATCTTGGTCTCCTGCAGACAGAAAATGTCAGCATCCAGCTTTTGAAATGATTCTAAAAATCCTTTTCCAACACAGGCTCTTAAGCCATTGACATTCCATGAAATAAATTTCATCTTGTATATTCCTCATATAGTAGTAATGTACAGGTTGGTCCCTGCCAGCCTCATTTTATCATACATACGCTTCCACGACCATAACCTCTTTGTTGCAAAATGCAAATCCGAGCTTATAAATCCGTTCTTTGGGAATACCTGCAGCTAAAAGATCTGCTTCATATTGCCTGTATCATGTGCAAGCATTGCCCGGATAAATTCGTTGTAATACAGACTTCCATTGTCAAACATGCCTAAGATCTCATTTCGAAACATGCTCATAACTTCCTCATTAGTAACAGAAACATCACATTCCGTATATTCCTCACGCTTAACAACCTGATCTGCTTTTATATAACCGATCGCCAGCAATAACGACCACAGGCTGTTTTCATCGCCATCCATATATTGAAACGTAATATTTTCGTTGATCAGTTTGTGTACAACCTCACCCGACATCAGGATAGCGCATGCAGTCTCCCCATGACTCTGTCATCCGCGATCACCCTGACAAAGATACCGTCCTCGCGGTATTCACATTGAAGCACCTCTGCCTGTGTGCGCAGCATATGAAACTGTGCACCGGCATCATAGGGGATGAGCAGCTCATACTCTTTACGCCTGCCAAAAAGCTTATCCTCGATCGCATCCAAAAGCTCATCTATGCCAATTCCAAGACCTGCTGCCATATAGATTTTCTGGTCTATCACCTGAGGATAAACGACATCCTTATCCATCATGACAACCTTGTCCATTTTGTTGTAGACATACAGCATTGGAATTTTCCCGGCACCAAGCTCCTCAAGCGTATCCTTTGTCACCTTCATATGTTCACGGTAATGGGGATCTGAAAAGTCGATGACCTGTAAAAGTAAATCCGCATTTTTTACTTCCTCAAGAGTGGAGCGGAAGGCCTGCACCAGATTGTGCGGCAGCTCATTGATAAAGCCAACGGTATCTGACAGTAAAAAGCTCTTGCCATTCGCCCGCTCAACCTTGCGCACGGTCGTCTCCAAGGTTGCAAAAAGCATATCTTTTTCAAATACCTGTTTTTCCTCATCTTTATTGCAGTTTTTCAAAAGCGCATTCATGACCGATGACTTTCCGGCATTGGTATACCCGACCAGGCCTACCAGCGGAATTTCATTTTTCTGTCTGGCCTTTCTCTGGACATTGCGATCCTGCTCTACCTGTTTTAATTCTCTCCTAAGCGTTGCCAGCCGCTGCTCGATATGTCTGCGGTCCAGCTCCAGCTTTTTCTCACCGGCACCTTTGTTACTCATGGCACCACTGCCACCGCCCTGTCTGCTCAACGCATCATGCAGTCCGACCAGTCTCGGCAGTGCATACTGAAGTGCTGCCACATCGACCTGCAATCTCGCTTCTCTGGTACGCGCTCTTTTTGAAAAAATCTCCAAGATCAACGTTGTCCGGTCCATGATCGGCATATGTAATTTCTGCTGCAGATTGCGAAGCTGCATCGGAGAAAGTGCATTATCAAAAATGATCAGATCCGCTTTTGTTTCCTCAGACAATAAAAAGACCTGCTCCACCTTTCCGGTTCCGATATAAAATGCCTTGTTGACCGCGGCTGCATGCTGAGTAATCTCCCCGACGACCTCCAGTTCACAGGCAGCTGCCAACTCTGCAAGCTCTTCCATGGAATGTTCAAAATCCCGCTCTGAGCCAAGACATAACCCTACTAAAATTGCTTTTTCCATAAAACTCCATCCAAATTTATTTTTTTATCCTACTTTCCAGATATTCCTTCACATCCAGTAAGGATGGCAAAATCTGCTCGGACAGCTCTTCCATCTCCGACGTCGGCTCAGCCATATCCGGCACCATGATCGGTCTCATACCGGCGGCATAGGCTGAGCGGATGCCATTGTATGAATCCTCGATCGCATAAGCACATTCCGGCTCAACACAAAGCAGTTCACAGGCTTTTAAAAAGATCTCCGGATCCGGCTTGCTCTTTGAAACCATATCGCCGCAGACAACCTCATCAAAATAAGAAATCAGGTTACCTTCAGTCAACTCCCTCACAACAACCTCGCGTCTGGTCGAGGAAGCCAGTGCTACTTTGATCTTTTTCTCCTTTAAAAATCCGAGCAATTCCTTTACACCGGGCTTTTGCGGAAGATTTCCGTTTTTCGTCCGTTCAAAAAACAAAGCAGACATTTCCGCCTTGTATGTATCATAAGGAAAATCCTCTCCGTAACGCTGTTTCATCTTTTCTCTGGTCAGCGCCGCATTGATACCGAGGCAGTCATGACAGGCAACCTCAATATCCGGAATATGATATTTTTCCGCAACCGGTATCCAGCAGTCAATGACCAGCTTTTCCGAATCAAAAATAACACCGTCCATGTCAAAAACGACAGCTTCTATTCTATCTTTGTTACACATATAAGTTGTATTTTCCTTTCTTTTCCTCTTCCCTGCATGATTTTATCGAAGTATCCATTGCACAGGTCCTGCTCGCGATTACCTTTCATAAACCAGCAGCAGTGTACCCTCCTGCACGGATATTTCCGCATCCTGTCCGATAAAGGAATTGCTCACACCCAATGCATGATCAGAAGTAAGTCTTCCCTCATATTCATATTTCAGACCGCGGATGAAGACTCCCTCTGCACAATCACTCAGACAGATCACGGAAAGATTTCCCTTCATGGCAGAAGAAAATTTCTTACAGTCCTTCCACAAAATCTCCATACGGATTCCCTCTCCCATCATGCAGATCCGGCAGCCCTTTTTGGCATAGCAGCTCATCAGCTGTATATTGGCAAGTGTATGAGAAACCCTTGCTCCACCATAGCCACCGTATAAAAGGATCTCACGATATCCCTTTTTATATGCGTTAGCAACCGCTAACCCCATATCGGTATCATCCTTTTCAACCGGCACAATCTCATGCGGGATGTTGGCAGGTATTTTCTTCTTTTTTTCCTCTGATGACAATTCATCATATTCTCCGGCAAACGAATCCATATCACCGATAAAAAAATCCGGCATCATCTTATTTTTTAAAAGAAAATCCAGTCCGCCATCGGCAGCTATGAGATAAATATCTTTTTTAATCGTCTTACCGGCGCAGCCCGTATGACAGGTTGTACAATCGTGGTCACAGTTTTCGTCCTGCGGTCCATATCCTGCCCATTTCAACAATGCCACAAGCTGTCCGGCTTCATTTCCCATGGGCGATGCCCCGATAATGATTGCCTGTTTATATTCAGTTAACGGCTGATTCATGATTGATTTCCCACCTTTGTAAGTTTACATAATATATAATTTTATTTTTACACCATGTTACCGCTTTTCCAACCAGAACGGAAAAGGCGATTGCTCCCACTACATACAATGCCTTAAATTCCGCCATCTGCTTTGGCAGATACAGATACCAGATATCACTGAGAAATGCGTTTTTATCAAAATCCGCAAAGATTCCAAAGCATCGGTTGCACAGGAAAAACAAAGCTTTTACCAACAGTATGCCCATAAACTGGTGAAACATGATATCCCATGTATGATTTCCCATAAAACGAAGTATTTTCACATCTTCTGTCATCCGCGCTAACACCTTGGAAACCGTGAGCCAGAATAAAATCCCGATACAGGCACTTAAATAGGTTGCCACAACACCAAACGGATAATCGCAGGAGGACGGAATAGCATATACCACTCTTCCAAAATGTGCATTTAAAAGAAGTGCCCCGATCAGACAGCCGGAAAGAAGCCCCGTCACAGACAGTCTGTCTATGTATTTTTCCAGATAATTGTGATACCACATGCCCAGAATATAAAACGGCATAAAATATGCGATCCGGCACAATGGCTGGGGCATATTTTCCCACAATCCCTGTCCGGAAGCATACACAATCCATACTCCCATAACAAGATAAAGCAGCTGCCACACCGGATCCGTAATCTGTTTTTTATGTAATAGCCCTAAGAGCGACGCCCCCAGAATATATAGAAACTGCACCATAAAGAAGGGAAATACAAACCACGCGCCCATATCCAGAATAAACAGCTGAAAACTGTTGATCGGTGACAATAGCAGGGTCCTTATATTTACAGCTGCATCATATGTAAATCCGGTTTTTTGTAAGATAAGCAAAAGCAATCCGTAAACCACATTCCAAAGCCAGAGCGGCACCAGCAGTTTTTTTACTTTTTTCCAAATAAATGCCACCGGCTTTGTAACCGTCCTGCCAGCCAGAAAATAACCGGAGCCAAATACAAAGATTGCCAGATGGAATGCCCCGAAATGCATCCAGTTGGACAGCATTTCAAAACCGCCTCCGTCACAATGACTCAGGACAACAAATAAAATACCAAAGCCATATAAATAACGGAATGCCTTATTTTCCTGTTTTAACTGCTCCTGTTCTGTCTGAAGCATACACATTCACGCTTCCTTTCATTTTTATCGATCATTCATATTGATAGGTACCAAGCTCTGTATAAGCATAGAGATCATCCGCAAAGGAACGCTCTGCCAGCTCAAACACAATGATATCCGGTTGTATGATGTCGATATAGTCTTTCATATTGGTGTAATTAACTCTGGATCCGTAATATACCTCACGGTATCTGCCATAATAATAGCTCTCTCTGTTATCTAAAAAACTGTCGTGCAAGATCAAAATTGTCTTATCACTGAGCGCCTGCGGATTGTAAAAATACGCCAGATTGTTTCCGGGAACCACCGGGACATCCTTGCGGTTTTCTCCGTCCGAAGCAGCTGCCGGTATGAGAGAAGTCAGTACCGGTATCCGATCTTTGATCGAAAGTGATGACAGCTCCAGATTGATCATCTGGTAATCCAGAGAAAAAGAATCCATCGACAATACCGGAATATCGGGATGGTCTTGTGCTATTTTTTCATCCAGTAAATGAAGTCCGTAAAAAGCACCGAGATCATTCCAGTGCGCACAGTCATATTTTTCATTGTATATCTGCTCAGTCTTTGCCCTTTCCCGAAACTCCCGATCCGGAATAACGTATGAAACTCCGGCTTCTTCCAAATCGCCGCGCACAACATCCAGTGCGGTCTTTTTTGTTTCGTCCACATGAATGGAATCAGGCATATACTGCCCATATACGGACGATTTATTGGGGCAGACCATCAGATAAAAATCAGCGCCGTTCTTTTTTGCATAGTCGGAGGTCCGCTTTGCATAAACGGCCAGGCTCTTTAGGAGCTCTGTGTTGATATTGGTTCTCTGATAATTTTTGATATAGCCGTCATCCGCCGGAAAAATATAACCGTCTTTTCCCTCCATGTGTATGCTCTCGGCAAAATCATCAAACACATAATATGATACCAGATTATTAAACCGGATTGCCTGATCGCGGAAACCGATCCGGTCCTCTGCATAATGACCATACCACTCATTGTACAGCGCTGAAAAATGCAGTCCGGGCCATTCTGTCAGATTGCGGTTTTCAAGCTCCGATGCGATCTCCGGCTCAGTCCTTAACAGACATAGCGGTATCGTGATCATCAAAAGAAACGCGATTGAAAATATGAAATTGATTATTTGTTTTTTTCGTTCCATATATCTGCCTTTACTTCTTTTTGGACTGGTTCTTTTTTAAACTGTTTCCATAGCTTTTATCCGAATCTATTTTCCTGCCGGGTTTTATCTTTCCGACTTTTCCTTCAAATATTACTTTCCGATTTTATTGTTCTGACTTCTATCTGAATTTCTTACGTCTTATCCAAATCAGAAACGGAAGTAAATAAACGGATTGTAGCTTCCCGTGATAATAAATACAAAACACAACCCCAGCAACAACAATAAAACAATCTTCTGTCCAATCATCCCGGCAGGCGTTTTTGCAAATGTCCGGTTACCCTTGTACAACTTATCATTTCCTATTTTTTCATTTTCTATCTTTTCATTCTCTGCTTTGTCATTTCCTGCCCATTTGCGCCATACCTGTTTCCAAGGCACGCAGGCAAGTAATGCGATCACAAAGATGCAGATTGTTTTTTTATCCAGATAATAGGATGGACTATAAGCGACAAATGCATTTTTCTGCAGTCCAAACATAACCATCAGATACTGTACAGTTTTTCTCACACTTACCAAAGCAAACAATACCCAGCCGACAACGACCACCAGCATTGTATATATCCATCCCAGAATCTTCTTTATACACGCAGGACCTTGTATTCCTGATTTTGTTTCTTTATGCTGATTGCCATTTTTATTACTGCCTGCGAAAACAACTGCTCCTCCGGTTTTGCTGCCATTATTTTTATGATTGGATACCACACGCTCTGCAATGATAAAAAATCCATGCCACAGTCCCCACAGCACAAATCCCCATGCTGCGCCATGCCAGATACCGGTTGCCAAAAACACGATTAAAAGATGCAGATACACATTCCCTCTTCTGCTTCCTCCAAGCGGAATATAGAGATAGTCCCTAAACCAGCTGGATAAGGAAATATGCCATCTGCGCCAGAATTCCCGGATGGATTTTGAAATATACGGATAGTTAAAGTTTTCTGAGAAATGGAAACCAAAGATTTTGCCCAGTCCGATTGCCATATCAGAATATCCTGAAAAATCGAAGTAAATCTGTAACGTATAAAAAATGGCACCGATCCAGGCTACGCCCGCGCCCATGGTCTGCAGATCTTCACCCATAATATTGGTAGCAACTGCGCCCAGTGTATTGGCAAGAATTGCTTTTTTGGACAGACCGATGATAAACCGCCCGGATCCCTCGGAAAACATTTCTGCATTATGACTTCGGCCTGTAAGCTCCGTCCGGATATCCGAATACCGCACGATCGGTCCAGCGATAAGCTGCGGAAACATCGCAATATACAATGCCAGATTGACCGGATTTTTTTGGACCATTTCTTTATCCCGGTACACATCGATGCAATAGGACATTCCCTGAAACGTATAAAAAGAAATTCCGATCGGCAGCGCTATATCCGGCACATGTAAAAGATTTGGAATCACCTTATCTATATTTTCAATAAAAAATCCGCTGTATTTGAATACGCCAAGGACAAGCAGGTTGACAACAACGGAAATGATCATCCACAGCTTATCCTGCCTTGTGTTGGCAATAAACATGCCAAACAGATAATTGTATGCAATGGAGGCAAGCATGATCAGGACATAGACAGGCTCTCCCCATGCATAAAAAAACAGACTGCAGATCAGCAGAAACATATTTTTTGCCGGCTTCGGAACCAGATAATAACCGATAATAACAATCGGTAAAAAAACACATAAAAAAATAATCGTTGAAAAAACCATAACTATACTACCCTAGCTTTGTCTTATTCCCACTCTAAAAAGACGAATAAACGAATCATTCACTCTGATTATAAAAAATCTGCGGATACCGTTCCCTGATAATATTGGAAAACATAGCCGCACCTTCCGTGCTCAGATGATCCGCGTCTCCAAACAACGTATCACTATAACTTTCTATATAAGGATTGACCAACACATCCGGATTATTCTGTGCAATCTGATTGAGATACTCCTGATAATGCTTGTAAAAGTCATCGGTCAATACATGTGCTGAGGTCTCGGTCATCGGAAGCTGTTCCAAAACGACCTTGATATTCTGCTCTCTGCAGTATGCGAAAATCTTGTTAAGATAAGCATCTGTCAGGTCAGAATATGTAAAGTCATCCATCTTGGCCTCTCCGTTGATGCCCCCGTTTACACCGCCAACACCAAACAGACTGTATCCCCGCTGTGCTTCCATCTGTGCATATTTATCCATATTTGCATGATAACGGCTGCCAAAGATCGCATTTTTTAAGGCTGTACCATACTTGTTGGGAAAATACAGCTGATACATCGCATATTCCAGATAAATATGATCTCTGTCGATCATATAACTGTTGTCATATTGTCTGCGCTCCCTTGCCAGTTCAAAAAAATCGGCCTGATTGAAGGTATGAAAATAAATGCAGCGGTTCCACAAAACACAGCCGTCATTGTTTTCATCGGCCCGGCATAAGTGAAGCGGTGCATAAGCCAAAATCAGGTATTCCGGTGCTCCATGGTTTTCTACATATTCCCGCAGCATATAATAGGTCTCTACCGGAGTAATACCGCCAAGCGACAGATTGTATACATCATTGCCCAGAATATCCGGCATAAATCCGGCCTTTGAACGGGAATCGCCGAAAATCACAACACGGTTATAGTCTGTTTCTTTTGCTATATAATCCTTCTGCTGCCGGTACATGGCATATTCGCCATCCATGTATACCATGGGCAGAGTGGCGCAAAAAACCTGCATCAGTACAACGACCGGCAAAACGATGATTATGATTTTAGATGCAAGCTTGGTGATTTGCTGCCACATAAGTTGGGGGATTCCTTTCTGGTTATTTTTTAGGACTACTGGTCTCTGACGCGAAAATTAAGAGCCGGGAATTCGCAAAACCGCTGCTGACGCAGCTTTCTTTTTGCTCATTTCCGTCTTTTCGCCAGGTATCATCCTGTAATTTTGATCCTGCAAGCTAGCTTGCGGCTCAAAATTTTCGGATGCTGTCTGGCTCTTAATTTTCGCTAAAATTGAAAGTATACAAACTCCTGGGAGTTGAAGCTGGCTAATAGGAGGGTTATAAATATAAACGCGTAATAAATAGTATAGCGGATTGGTTTCCGCAGTCCGGATATTTCCGTAAGCGGATCCTTTGTCAAAGCTGTGTAATCATAGATGCCAAGCAGGATCAGTGGGAAAACAAGCCACAACAATGCACCTTTATCAAATGCGGCAAATCCGTTTTTGATATAGGCTAACGGATGTCCCATTCCCTGTACGGAATGTCCCAGCACGTAAACGGCCTGCGACAAGGAGCCTGCGCGGAAGAAGCACCATGCACCTGCCACCAGAACAAAAACAACGGCCACCCGGATCCACCAGACAAGCGTCCCTTTTTTTGCTCCACCCTCTTTGTGCTCTGACCGGAGCTTTTTCCCAAAAAAGAGGCTTTCCACACACTGCATCAGTCCGTGCAGTCCTCCCCACACAATATAGGTAAATGCGGCACCATGCCAAAGTCCGCTTAAAAGGAAGGTTACGCAAAGGTTTATATAATGTCTGATTTTTGATACCCTGCTGCCGCCGAGCGGAATGTACACATAGTCCCGGAACCAGCCGGAAAGGGAAATATGCCATCTGCGCCAGAATTCCTGAATGGATGCTGAAAAATATGGGCTCTTAAAATTGGTCATCAGATCGATATCAAAAAGCTTTGCCGTTCCGATCGCAATATCCGAATACCCCGAAAAATCACAGTAAATCTGTACAGTAAAAAACAAAACAGCCAGTACAAACGAAAAACCCTGATATTCATCCGGATGATTGAAAACAGAATCAACCATGGAACCAAGGTTATCGGCAATCACGATTTTTTTGAAAAAGCCCCATGCCATCAGCTTGATTCCGTAGGAAGCCTTTTCATATGTAAAGGTATGCTCACAGTCAATCTGCGGCAGAAGATTTTTGGTACGTTCGATAGGACCTGCAACAAGCTGCGGAAAGAATGAGACAAAGGTCGCATACTTAAAGAAATTCCGCTCCGGCTCCACTTCTCCCTTATAAACATCGATCACATAACTCAAGGTCTGAAATGTATAAAAGGAAATTCCGACCGGAAGCATGATCTTTAAGGTCAATGGATGCAACTGAATTGCAAAGCTGTTTAGTACACGGATCAGTGTATTCTGGGCAAAATCCAGATATTTAAAGAAAAACAGCACAAAAAGACTTGCGCCCACTGCAAGCCACATGATCGTGAGTTTGGATGATTTTTTTTCATATCTGGGTATCAAAAGAGCGCTGCAATATGAAACAAAGGTGGTAAACAGGATCAGAACCACATATTTCACATTCCAGCTCATGTAAAAATAATAACTGGATATTAACAGAACAATCCAACGGTATTTCTGCGGAACCAGCCAGAATAAAAAAAAGACAATCGGCAGAAATATCGCGAATGCCAATGAATTGAATAACATAGCTTTCCTCACAAATAAAGTGAGCGAAACGATAAGCCGGGTTATGTCGTTGGATGATCATCTATCTAGGACTGCTGTTACCAACAGCCTCAAGCGACCTACCTGAAAGCACAGCGGGCAGCTGTATCGCTTTCTATTTGGTCTTGCTTCGGATGGGGTTTACATGTGCCCCTTATGTTACCATAAGGGCGGTAGTCTCTTACACTGCCTTTCCACCCTTACCATATAAATGGCGGTTTATTTCTGTTGCACTGGCCTTGGAGTCACCTCCACCGGACGTTATCCGGCATCCTGCCCTGTGAAGCCCGGACTTTCCTCACCCATTCCCTTTCGTCTGAATGGCCGCGATCACCTGTTTCACTCACCTTTATTCAGTTATCTTGAGCAATCTTGCTTTTATGAATTATACCGGGAAACAGCTGCCTCCCGCAAACTCACGTACAATCGAATTGTTGGGAAGATGGTCTGTTCCAACTCCCAGAAAATATTCCAAAAACTTCAACAGACGTTTTGCCTCATGATACTCCGGCTCATCCTCGCCGATCTCATATAAAAGCGGCTCTGCATACTGCTTTAATGCTGCCAGCTCATAAATGGAGGTGGAATTAAAGAAGGCGTCTGCATGCTCCTGGAACGGAAAAATATTTTCCTCTTCTCCCTTTCTGACAGACGGCCACATCTGGATGGTCCGTTTGGCTGATGCACCACGGGTACGGGCATCACGCACCATACGCCTTAGCAGTCTTCCGTCAGTTGTCGGAATACGATTGTGATCATCGATATTGAGCGTTGTCAATGCACTGATGTAAATCTTGTATTTACTTTCATTGGGAAGTGCATAGGACATCTTGTCATTTAATCCATGAATACCTTCAAGCACCAGTACATCATCCGGTCCCAGCTTTTTGTAATTGCCTTTATATTCACTCTTTCCGGTCAGAAAATTGAAGGTCGGCAGCTGCACCTCTTTGCCCGCAAGCAGATCCTTCATATTCTGATTGAAAAGCTCAACATCCAGTGCTTCCAGACATTCAAAGTTGTAATCTCCTTTTTCATCCCTGGGTGTTCTTTCCCTGTCTACAAAATAATCATCCAGCGCGATTGGATGCGGCTTTAATCCATATGTACGAAGCTGTATGGAAAGACGATGGGAAAATGTGGTCTTTCCACTTGAGGAAGGTCCGGCGATCATAATAAATTTGACGCCCGGTCTCTCCGCAATCTCTTTGGCGATCTCACCGATCCGGCGTTCCTGAAAAGCTTCCTGGACTAAGATCAGATCACCGATTTCTCCCTTACAGATTTTATCATTGAGGTCCCCTACTGAGTCAACCCCCATTTTATCTCCCCACTCATCAGCCTGCTTTAATGTGGAAAACAGCTTGGTGCGCGGTTCAAACCTTGTGAGCACCTCCGGCTTATGTTTTTCCGGCAAATTCAGGATCAGTCCGTTTTCATATGGAAGCACCTCAAAATATCTGACATTACCTGTTTTCGGAAGCATATATCCATAATAATAATCATAATAGCCATCCAGTTCATAGACATTGATGGAAGAACTCTTCCGGTATTTAAAAAGCTTTACCTTGTCATCCATTCCCTGGCTCCGGAAAAGCTCCACCGCTTCTTTGGTCGGATATGCCTTTTTAATGATCGTAAGGTTGCGCTCCGAAAGCTCCTTCATCTTTTTTTCAATGACATCCGCCATGGCCTTGCCGATACCGGCCTGATCACGGAAATCCACATAATACCCGGTGCCGATCGTAAATTCGACCTTGGCATGCACATTCTTAAGCTCCGGGATATCTGTAATTGCCTTCATCATCATCAGGGTTGCAGTCCTCACATATGCCTTGTGTCCGGCATCGTCCTTTAATGTGATAAACTGTACCTCACAATCTTTTTCAATCGGTCTGGAAAGCTCCTTCATACATCCATTGACATATACCAGAGCAATCGGAGCATCATAATCCTTTTGATATTCCAGGGCCAGATCTTCAAATGTGGTACCCTGCGTAACCTCTTTTTTTTCATTTCCAATCGTAACAAATGCCATACCCTATAATTCCCTCTTTCTGTTTCTGTATACTCTGACTTCTCAAATAAACCAGCAAGGCTCCTTTGGCTGTTTCTTGTATATGATAAGCTCCGGCATTTCCCTGCGGATATACTGCTCCATGTAGTCAACAAAGATATGTTCGATCCCATAATGTCCGGCATCCACGACACACATTCCCTGCTCAACCGCATCAATGCCGTCATGATGTCCGATATCGCCGGTAATATAGACCTCAGCTCCCTTTTTAATGGCATCCGGTATCATGCTTTTCCCGGAGCCCGGACAGATCGCAGCCTTGTAAACCGGCGTTTCCGGCTCTCCGTATACCCTGACCATGGAAATATCAAAGCATTGCTTGATATACTGCGCACACTCCCGCAATGTCATTTCATGCGGCAGGTCGCCCAGACGGCCAAAGCCTTCCACGGAAATATCATCTTCATATGTGACCTGCAATACCTCACGGTTGCGAAGCTTTAATTCATCCGCTGCCGCATCCGCCATTCCCATGATATCAAAATTGGTATGCATCGCATAATAACAGATATCGTTTTGAATCAATTCTATGACACGACACCCGATAAAATCCTTGGAAATGATCCTTTTCATGCCCTTAAAGATCATCGGATGATGCGTCAGTATCATATCAGCTCCCAATGCCACCGCTTCATCTATGACTTCCTTTGTCGCATCCAGCGCAATATAGATACTTTTGATCCTTTTATTGGTATCTCCACACAAAAGACCGACATTATCCCAGTCTTCCGCATAATGTCTGGGGGATAACTCCTCCAGCTGTTCCATAATCTCCTGACAAGTCATGCAAACCGCACCTCCCCGCTTACATACCCTTTGATACATCAATAAGCTGCTGTAAATAATCCTGCATTTCTTTTCTTTTTTCCGGCTGCGTGATCTGTTGTAGAATTTCTTCTGTCTTTTTCCTTTTCTGATCCAGAAATGTACAAAAATCCGCCGGACGCTTTTTTAATAAGACAGGTCCGAATAAATCCTGCTGCCTGACAGAATAGTCAGATAAAGCAGAAGCATCATGCTGCTGACCGCTTTCCTTATCCCATTCATCTAAATATGAAGCATATATAGCCTTTATCATCGGATAATTTTTACCATCCTCGATGACAAAATCTTCATCTACGATTATGTAATCATGCTCTCTCAAAAAATTCCGGACCAGCTCTGCCTCTGACTGTGGCTGTAAAACAAGCTCTTTAAAAGCTCCCAGCCTGTCAAGTCCCTCCGATACGATCCTCATGATCAGCCTTCCGCCCATACCGGAAATCAACAGTGTATCCACTTCATCCGGCTCGAGTAAAGCCGTACCGTCCGATAACCGCGTCTCAATCCGGCCATCCATGCCAAATCTGTGGATGTTGTTCTGTGCCTGTGACAGCGGACCTTTACGCACATCCATGGCAATGACCTTCGGACATTTCCTGACATCTGCCAGATAGATAGAGACATAACCGTGATCACAGCCAATATCTGCTACCCGCCTTTTTGGTGAGACCAGATTGGCAACGGCCTGCAGTCTTTTTGATAAATCTAACTGTTTACTCATATTATTATATTAATCCAGATAATCAAAATAGTCTCTCAGCTTGCGGCTTCTGCTCGGATGACGCAGCTTGCGGAGTGCCTTTGCTTCGATCTGACGGATACGCTCACGGGTAACATTAAACTCCTTACCAACCTCTTCCAGCGTACGGGCACGTCCATCCTCTAAGCCAAAACGCAGACACAATACCTTCTGCTCACGCTCTGTCAAAGTCTTTAATACCTCATCCAGATCTTCTCGAAGCAGGGTATAAGCTGCTGCCTTGTCCGGTACCGGTACATTTTCATCCTTGATAAAATCGCCAAGATGCGAATCCTCTTCCTCACCGATCGGTGTTTCCAAAGAAACCGGCTCCTGAGAGATCTTTAAGATCTCACGCACTCTTTCTACCGGCATATTCATCTCTTTTGCAATCTCTTCCGGGGTAGGTTCACGGTTTAATTCCTGCAAAAGCTGTCTGCTGACACGGATCAGCTTGTTGATCGTCTCAACCATATGCACGGGAATACGGATCGTACGCGCCTGATCGGCGATTGCTCTTGTGATAGCCTGTCTGATCCACCATGTTGCATAAGTAGAAAATTTATAACCCTTGCGGTAATCGAATTTTTCAACAGCCTTGATCAGACCGAGGTTACCTTCCTGAATAAGATCCAAAAACAGCATACCTCTTCCGACATATCTCTTGGCAATGGAAACAACCAGACGTAAGTTAGCTTCTGCTAATCTTTTTTTAGCTTCCTCGTCGCCCTCTTCCATCCTCTGGGCAAGTTCAATCTCTTCGTCAGCAGTTAAAAGCGGCACCTTGCCGATTTCTTTTAGGTACATACGGACCGGATCTTCGATACTGATACCGTCCGGTACGGAAAGATCAATATTTTCCACATCGACATCTTCAGCATCTTCAACCGCTAACAGAGCCTCTTCATCCGGCTCATCCTCTTCATCGGTCATACGCAGTACGTCAATGCCCTTCTGCTCCAAAGTCTCTACGATTTTATCGTACTGTTCTTCTTCAAAATTGAACTCAGCAAACTGATTGACAATCTCCTGATAGTCCATGACATTTTTCTTTTTCTTGGCCATAGCTATTACAGAAGCTAATTTTTCCTCAAATTTTGCCATTACGTTTTCGTCCATTGTGTTCCATCCTCTCGTTTCTATGTTTTCCTATTTTAACCTTAAGTTAAGGAAATATGCGTTTTCTGTATATTCTGGATCGCCTTTTTCATTGCAACGATCTTTTGAAAAGCTCCGGGATCCGTACCGGCACCCTCGGTAATCCTCTGCAGGGTCGCCCGCTTGATCGTGATCAGGATATCGGCAAGTGCCCTTTCCTTGTCATTTACCGAATCAAAAACTCTGCCCTGATCATCCAGATTGACCTCGGTGCTTCCCTTGATGCGGCTTAGCATATCGGTAAGCTTGGTACTGAATAAGGAAGCGATCTCCAACTGTTCCTCCTCATCCGTCTCCTCCGATGCCTGAAGCGCAGTCATGATAGCTCCCGGATTGGGCATTCTGCCCTCCCTCAGATCCGAAAGCAGTCTCACAGCCGCCTTTTTGTAAATTCCCTCCGTAAAATCCTCTTCGGAGATATAATTCTGGATCTTCTGGTACAAAGCCGGTTCCTCTGCAAGCCAGGTCAACAGCACTCTCTGATTGTACAAGACCGGATCATCCTTTTTTTTGTTTTTCCTGATCTCGTTTTCTTCCTGTCTGCGGACCGGACTGATCCGTGCCTGCGAGCTGTTGCCATAGGATGCGACGCTGCTGCACATCTCATCATATCCAAAATGGTATTTGTCACATACCATTTCAATAAAGGGCTTGATATCTTCAAACTGGTCGGAAAGTGTGTACATCTTTTCCACCAGCGCCTTACGAAACTTAAGCTTGCTTTCCGGGCTCTTTAGGTCATATCCCTTTTCCATCATGCGAAGTTCAAAGCTGAAGCTGTCCTCAGCCTGATCGATCCGGTCCTGAAAAGCATCCTGTCCCATATTTTTGATGAATTCATCCGGGTCCTTGTAGGGCTCCAGATGCAGGATTTTGCCTGTCATACCGTAATTTCTCAAAATATCGATGGCCCGGAGTGCTGCCTTGGTACCGGCTCCGTCACTGTCATATGCCAATACAATATTGTCGGCATACCTGCGCAAAATCGCTGCCTGACCACCGGTAAATGCGGTTCCGAGCGATGCGACCGCCTCAGTAAAACCGGCCTGGTGCATGGCAATGACATCCATATAGCCTTCGCACAGGATCAGATAGCCCTTGCGGGATGTCCGGGCAAAATTCATGCCATACAGGTTGCGGCTCTTATCAAATACGACAGTTTCCGGTGAGTTGAGGTATTTGGGCTCCCCTTCACCGATAACACGGCCTCCAAAGCCGATGACCTTGCTGTTGATATCCTGGATCGGAAACATGACACGGTTCCAGAACTTGTCATGCAGTCCGTATTTTTCATGGAAGGATGCAACCCCGGAATCGACAATCTCCTTGTCGGTATATCCTTTGGATCTAAGATACAGGACCAGATCATTGCTCTTGACATTGGAGTAACCCAATGCAAACTTTTTCATGGTCTCATCGGACAATTCGCGGTTTTTGAAATAACGCATGCCGACCTCACCCTGCGGAGCGCGCAACTGGAAGTAAAAATAATTGGCCGCGTCCTTGTTGAGTTCCATGATCCGTGCCTTGGCATTCATGGCACGTCTGGCATTTTCATCATACTCAGCTTCCGGCAGCTTGACGCCGGCACGCTCTGCAAGCATCTTCATGGCTTCCACAAACGTATAATTTTCATATTGCATGATAAAAGTAAAAACATTGCCGCCAATTCCGCAGCCAAAGCACTTAAAGATCTGTCTGCTCGGACTTACGGAAAAGGATCCTGTTTTTTCATTATGAAACGGACACAGCCCGACGTAGTTAGCACCTCTTTGCTTCATACGCACATAGCCGGAAACCACATCGACAATGTCGTTTTTTTGTCTGACCTCTTCTACGAGCTCTTCCGGATAATACATCTGTGTTTCCTCTCATCCATGCCATGTCTTTGGGATAAACAATTCCTCATATTTGCTGATCGCAAAACGATCCGTCATGGCTCCTACATAGTCGCAGACAATCTGTTCTTTGGTGCTTCCGTCCCGGTCCATCAGCTCGACCGTCTCTCTCGGAAGCTTATCAAAATGATTGAGATAATATTCATATAAAGCCTCGATCAATACCTCGGCCTTGCCCTCTTCGCCCTTGGCAATCGGGTTTTGATAGACATTTTCAAACATAAACTGCCGCATCTGCCGCATGGCTTCCGCCACCGGTGCGGACATGGTAATATCATTGTTTCCTCTGCTGCTAGTGATAATATCGTGAATAAAGCTGTCCAGGCGTTCCGGCAGTGTATAGCCGATCACGGCTCCGATGCTCTTTGGCACATCACTGTCCTTTAAGATCCCGGCACGGATCGCATCGTCCATATCATGATGGATATAAGCAATCTTATCGGATATCCGCACGATCTTGCCCTCCAGTGTGGACGGCATACCGGAAGTCTGATGATTTAAAATACCATCCCTGACCTCCAACGTCAGATTCAATCCCTGACCGTGCTTTTCCAATACATCAACGGTGCGGACACTCTGTACATTGTGTTCAAATCCCTGTGGTGCAACACGGTTGAGCGCACGCTCTCCCGCATGTCCGAACGGAGTATGTCCCAGATCATGTCCCAAAGCGATCGCCTCTACCAGCTCTTCATTTAAAAGAAGTGCTTTGGCAATCGTACGGGCATTTTGGGATACCTCCAGTGTATGTGTCAGCCTCGTCCGGTAATGATCCCCATCCGGTGTCAGAAACACCTGTGTCTTGTCCTTTAACCGGCGAAAGGCCTTACTATGTAAAATACGATCTCTGTCTCTTTGAAATACCGGGCGGATATCGCACTGCTCCTCCTCCCTCAGACGTCCCTTGCTGTTTTTGCTAAGGCACGCATACGGGCTTAGGTACTGAACTTCCCATTCCTCTAAATTTTCTCTGATCGTCATATTCTATCCCCACACAATCTTTCCTTCACAGACATCCAGCCTCTGTTGCCGGCCGTCTGTGGCACAATCAAACAATTTTTGTTAAAAAAGATAAAGTGAGCACATTTATGCCCACTTTACTTATTCTGCGAAAAAAACGCGTTTCCTTTTTTTATTTTTAATTTTTCTTTTTTGTTTTTGCTTTTTTGCGCTAATACAGGCAGTTATTGTCATCCTGCGTCATATCATGCCTGTTTTTGCAGCTTTAGTCTGCCTTGATACCGGTCTCGATCGTCACCTGATTGTCAGAAAGCCCTTTTTCAGCATTCATGATAAGCTCGAGCTGTCCATCTGCCGTGATATAAGAATAGCCCTGTGGCTCTTCGGTCAGATCATCAAGATCATAGTCATAATGTAAAAACATTTCCCTGAAATCACTTGAGTCAGATACCTTGTTTTTGTAATATTCGTCAAATGCTTCTCTGTCGATCTCTTTGCTGACTACCTTGAAATATCCCTGATTGGCCATATTGTAGGAAATCGTCTCCATGGCATCTGACATATCCTTCAGTCGCAGGCATTTACCCTCCACAAGATCAAAGGTCAGTGCATAAGTCTGTGTCGTTGTTTCACCATTGACCGTCATCTTTTTAGTAAAGAGGAAGGAAATCTTTTCGGTTGTGCAAAGGCCGACCTTGTAATCCACGCTGTAGGATTCATATTCGGTCTTGTCCTCTTTTCCAAAATGATTGCTTGCAATATCAAATATAGCCTGATTCCATTTTTCCTGCAGTGCCTCATCCGGCATGCCGTCAAACTGTGGATAATAAATCTGCTTTTCATCCTGTGTATAGGCAGTGTCCTTCAGGTGGTAAGCCATGGCTTCCTTTGTACTATCTGTAGCTGTCGTGGTCTGTGTCCCGGAATCCTCAAAACGCAAAAGCGGCTTGTCATAAATGGCATGGCTGGTTTCCAGGGTCTTGCCATTGCTGGTGATCAGAATATCATCAGCACTGTAGGCATCCAGAAAGGTATTAACCAAAGACCCTATTACAATATATTCACCTGCCGTTCCCATCATATTGATATAATTGGAAAAATCATTGGAAAGATCCAGCGTCAGGCTTTTCCCGGACTTGGAAAAATCCAGTACCTCGGTATCATAGGAAACAACATTGACAAGTGCAAGCTCCCCGATCAGATTGTCAGGGCTTAGAGAATCCATCTCAATCTCTTTTGCCTCAAAGCCACTGGCATCCGCATTGGAATAATAAATGCAAACAGAAACCTTCTGTGCATCTTTTGAAGCTTCCTCCTGCATCTGTTCTGTCGTGCCGGCATTGGCGGATACTTCGGCAGTATTATTTTTCTGATACTCCGTCAGTGTTTCTCCTCCACAGGCAGTCACAGACAATGCCAATACAGAAACAATACCCATTATCAATAATCTTTTTTTCATAAAACTCTCTCCATAACCTTTTTCATCCATTGATTTATGATACAAATCATACACGGTTTAAGTATTCTAAATATATCACGCTTCTGCCTTTTTGAGAAGTATTAAAAAAATCCCGGAACAGTCTGACGCTTGATCACCCTGTCCCGGGAATTTACCAATCACTGATTTTTGCGGTCATCTGTCACTGACCGGTAACTATCTTATTTGGTTCTGGCTTCAATATATTTTTTAAGGATTTCGACAGTACCGTCAACTCCAAGGTGACTACTGCAGATACACAGATCATAAGAGCTTGCTTTGCCCCAGTCTGCCTTGCAGTTGCTGTTATGGTATTCGCGACGCTTTTTATCAACCTTTTTCATCTTTTCCTCGGCATCCTGTTCACCCAGATCGTAAATACGCATCAGACGCTCAATCTTGGCAAGATCCGTACCGTTGACAAAAATAGTAATAACATTCGGATTGTCCTTTAAAATCTGATCAGAACATCTTCCGACAATGACAAAGCTCTTTCCTTCCTTTGCCCATTCACGCAGCAGATTAAACTGCAGCTTTGCTACATTCTGCTCCGGTGAATTGTTGTAGCCTTTGATTGTTCTGGCAAAAAGATAATTTTTTTCTTTTTCATCATAATCCTTTAAGTCAGCCAGCTCTTCATCTGACAGGTTGAGCTTTGCAGCTACTTCCTGCAGTAAATTGTGGTCATACAGTGGCAGTCCGTAAAAATCAGCAAGCTTCTGTGCGATCTCATGTCCGCCGCTTCCGTATTCACGTCCAACTGAGATAATTAACTGTTTGTCCATCTAAGCATCCCCCTTTTTTACATAATACCCGGCACGTATCTGACAAAGATCATCAACATGGAAATCAATACAACAATAATTGTCGCAGGTGCCATTGCTTTACAATATTTACCCCATTTAATAATATGACCGGCTTCGGCTGCTTTTGCAACGCCAACAACATTGGCACTTGCACCGATCGGAGTTGCGCTGCCACCGATATCTGTACCCATAGCCAGTGTCCATGATAAAGCATCCAGTAAGGCCGGATTGTTGCCAGCAAGTGCACTGATGATCGGAACCATCGTTGCAGCAAACGGAATATTATCAACAAAGGCTGAGCATACAGCCGAGATCCAGATGATAATGGCAACCATAACATAGATATTGTCTCCTGCCACTTTTCCGATAAATCCCGCAATCAGTTCCAGTACGCCGGTCTGCTCAAGACCACCGACTACAATAAATAACCCGACAAAGAAGAGCAGTGTCTTGTAATCAACGCCCTTTAATAATTCTTTGGCATGTCTGGGTGCCGTAATGATCGTAAGAAGTGCGATAAATACACCGATCGTGGCAACACTCAACTCAGTCTGTGCATGCGTAACCAAAAGGACAACCGCAATACCGAAAATAATGCAGCTTATTATAAATCCCTTTTTGTCAAGGATTGCTTCCTTGGGATCCGCAAAGGTAGATGTATCAACCTTCTCCTTGGGGATCAGAGATTTTCTGAAAATCAAGTAAAAATAGATAACAACAAATATCATTGCAACAACTGCAATCAGACCGGTATTCATGACAAACTGTGCGAATGAATAACCAAGTGATGTTCCGATGATAATGTTCGGCGGGTCACCACACATAGTTGCAGATCCACCTAAGTTGGCACAGAATACCTCTGCCATGATCATGGAAACCGGATTGAACTTCAACAGCTGTGACAGCTCGATCGTAACCGCCGCTAAGAACAGAATAACGGTAATACTGTCAATAAACATAGCTAAAAAGAATGATAACAGCATGAATGTGATAAAGATAGACATAACCTTGTATTTAACAAGCTTGGCAATCTCCATGCACAACCAGCGGAAAAATCCCACACGAGCCATACCTTCAACCATAACCATCATACCAAACAGGAAGATGATGGTCGCCCAGTTGACACCACTGCTGGATTCTCCTCCTCCATACCAAAATCCCAACGTACCGATCGTTTTGAAATTTAAGGTGTCAATAACGGCCTGCATAGAATGCAATCCCAGTCCGAACACCAAAACCAATGTCAAAAGACCGCAACCAAGGGTAATGTACTGCTTCTCGACAACTTCTGTTACAATCAGAATAAACATTGCCACGAAGATAACAACAGCTAATACCTGTGCTAACATTTTCGTACCTCTTTTCTTCTTATTTTATATTATCTTTCTGTATTCACAAGTTTTTATTCTACATCATTTTACAGGAAATAACAAGAAAAGAATCTGTTAAGATGCAGCAAAAAAATTGTATTAAAACAGATATCTGTATTTGTGCATTTGTTGAAGCACAACCGTTTCGACTCTTCCCTTTTCTTCATCAGAATAAATAGGGATATTCTCCAATACTCTCTTAACATCATTCCCGGTAAATAAAAACTTTAAATGATATCCGTATAGCTGCTCGGCAGCATCCAGAGCATCTTCAAAGCTTTGGCAGATGGTCTTTCCCTTGACCTCACCGATCATATCGATCGTATTCTCACCAAGTGGATAATCCATGGTTGTATCTGCCAAAAGTCCGGCTCCCTGATCAAAAAAGGGACAAAAACGGATTTTTCCATCTCCGTTCATGAGGACTGCAATATTGTGCATATGTCTGTCTTCGTTTAAAAAAAATGCATCAATGGTCAGCATCTTACTTATATATATTCCAAAATCTCTCAGCCCGGTAAGCTGCGCAGCCTGCTCAACAAGAAACCTTAATCTGTCTGTTGTTTCCGGTATGCTCCAGACATCCTGCATGAGATTCCTGTTATATTTTGTCTTGTATAATCTCTGCAGCGTCATGATCTGCCAGTCTTTTTCCAGAAAATTATTGCTTTTTACACCATTGAAAATCTGCCGTTTATATTTGATCTGTTCCGGCTCATATACTACAAATTCATCTGTCCCCAAGGTGGATTTTTTCAACAGCTGGGAAACCACATACTCAGCAAGCCCTTCATATCCTGTATAATCCGCCTTGTACCAGATACCATCCCGTTCCCATTTCAACTGATTGCCCTTTGATGAATGTCTGTCAAACAATTTGATATTGTCTTCATATAATTCAATCATTGTCTACCTCTCTATCAAAATCCAAAAATCATCCTCTGCCATTCTTCCCTGTGTTTTTTCGATAATAAGCATGGGATCATAAAAAGGAAGTCCCAGCGCTTCCAGCTGGATTTTCATTTTATCCCTTGTCTTTGGAAAACACCGTGATTCAAGAAATGCTTTGTAGTCTTCATAAGTCGGTTCATCGTTTGAGCCAAACGCCCGGAACATAATATTTCTTGCGTAGTTTCTGATATATACTTTTTGATTCATTTCATCAACATCGATCAAGGTGCATTTCCGGTTCTTATACATATACCACATTCTTAATGGATATCTTTTAGCAGGAATTTTTCTGCTTTCCAGCCATTCATCATGCTCTGACAAAAGATCATACAGTAAAACAACCGGTCCGGTTATTTCTTTATCACTTGTCTCCCAGCGCTCTATCGTCGGCTTGGACACTCCCACAAACTTTGCAAATTCCTTTTGTGTCATTTGTAATTTTTCCCGGAAATGTTTTAAATCCTCCGGCATGATATGATCCATAACATTGTAAGTGTTCATTCTACCACCTCACTTATATTAAACCATCAAAATGATGGTTTGTAAATATATTTTTACCATCAATTTGATGGTAAAATAAAAATCCTTCCCGGAAATCATAAACAGTACATTGTTTAGTATTTCCTAAAGAAGGATTTCTTTTTCTGATAACAGATATATTTACTCTATTTTTTAGCAAACCACACCGAATCCACTTCCGGCTCCAGCTTTAGATAATATCCGTCAATCTCACCGGTCAGCTCATCATAATGATAGGTCATCGGCATCGTAATAAAGATCGTATCTTCCTTTAACTCTTTGATCTGGAAGGTATCATAATGATAATGTGTCATCGGAAGCTTCCAGTCCTTATACAGCAGATAAAACTGTCCATTTTCGCGGACAACCGTCATTTTTCCGTAAGCCTTGCTTTCATAGACACCGGTATAGGCTTCCGCATCATGGGAAAGACTGGTTCCTTTCACAGGCTCACCCGGCATCAGATCTACCTTCCAGTCGTAATGCGTGCCGCCGAAAACGCCATCAAATTTGTGCAGTCTTTCGGGCCAGTCAATATCTGATAAGGAAAGTACATGGTCGATCACCGTATATGCCATTTCATTTAAAAACGGTGCACTCGGCTTGTGTTTATTGACAAAAAGCATCATGCCGAGGTTTTTATTGGGAAGCAGGATCTCCATGGTACAGTATCCTTCAATTTCCCCGCTGTGGAATACAAAGGGAAGTCCACGGTAAAAGATCGTCTTCCATGCCATGCCATACAGGCCGTAATCCGGGATTTCATCACTGTTCCAGGGAAAGACGTTCATGTCAACCACACCCTTGTGCATCTCTTCTAAAGTGTACCCCTTGTCAAGGACATTTTAAAAAGAAGGGATTCCTAGATGT
>URPH01000019.1 GCA_900549665.1 uncultured Lachnospiraceae bacterium
AGTCTTATCGTGCAAGCACGAACGACTTTTTGACCTTTTGACCCTGATATCATATCGTAAAGCAATAAATTTTACTCGATCAGGATGTGAAAAGATGAATAAAACAGACATTTGCAAGATTGCAACAGATGATGATTTCATGGAAACAAAGCAACACGGGGACCGGCATTATCCATTTCAATTTTATAAAGAAGATATTTCATGGTTTGATTTTTATTGCATTGACTGGCACTGGCATACGGAACTGGAGTTTATGTATGTGGAAACCGGAAATGTCAGGGCATGGATCGGGGATAAAGAGGTGGAAATAACTGCCGGAAATGCAATTTTTGTCAATTCCAGGATCATGCATCGTTTCCAGTCCGAAGCAGATGCCTCTATTCCCAATTTTTTATTTATGCCGGATTTTATTGCTGCCATGGACAGCCGTATTTATGAAAAATATGTCAAGCCGATTATAGACTCGACTCTGACATATCAGATTTTTGATAAGGAGATTGGATGGCAGGCAGAGGCGATAGAGATGATCAGAAAAATAGTTGGAGTGCAGGAAGAAAAAGATTGTGAGCTTGCGACATCAGTCTGTATCCAGAGGCTGTGGCTTTTGCTATATGAAAATGCGGATTTTCAGACCCTCAAAAAAGATACGGATAAATCGGCGATTTCTTTAGCAAGACTGCAGCTGATCATGCAATATATACATACCAATTATCAAAAGAACGTTTCACTGGATGAGATGGCGGACTATGCCGGGGTAAGTAAAAGTACGGTTTTAAATCTTTTCAGGCAATATCTGCATACATCTCCGGTCAGCTATATGATCAATTACCGCTTAAAGGAGGCCGCATGGCTGTTGTTAAAAACGGAGAAGAAAGTCTCTGTTATTTCAAAAGAGACAGGCTTTAAAGGCGTAGATTACTTTTGCCGGACGTTTAAGGAATATTATCATATGACGCCGACACAGTATCGGGATAAGGCGAAGTCAGAGCATACCAAATATAGCAGAGGGAAGAAAATTTTGGATAGTTGAAAATAAAAATAGAATCTGTTACACTCATATACAAACATACATTCGATTAGAAGGAGGATAAAGTGATATCATGTCGGAAAAAACATACATTGCCATTGACCTGAAATCGTTTTATGCCTCCGTAGAATGTATCGAGAGAGGGCTCGATCCGTTAAAGACCAATTTAGTCGTGGCAGATGTGAGCCGGACGGAAAAGACAATATGTCTCGCGGTATCACCGGCGCTCAAAAAATATGGGATTCCGGGCCGTCCGAGGTTGTTTGAAGTAGTGCAGAAGGTCCGGGAGGCCAATATCCGCAGAGAAAAGCAGGCACCTTGTCACCGGTTTAGCGGGACATCCTTTGATGAAACAGAGCTTAACCGGTCACCGGAGCTTCAGATCAGCTATATTGCTGCTGCTCCGCGCATGTCCCGTTATATGGAGTACAGCACCAGGATTTTTGATATTTATCTGAGATATATTGCGCCGGAGGATATGCATGTATATTCGGTAGATGAGGTATTTATTGATGCGACCGCGTATCTGCATACCTACGGACTGACAGCGCATGAGCTGGCACTGCGTATGATCCGAGATGTTTTGCGTGAAACAGGTGTGACGGCAACTGCCGGGATCGGCACCAATATGTACCTGTGCAAAATCGCCATGGATATTGTTGCCAAAAGGATGCCGGCTGACGAGGACGGTGTGCGTATTGCCGAGCTTGATGAGGAGTCATACCGGAAGCAGCTCTGGAATCATGTGCCGCTCACGGACTTCTGGCGTGTCGGGCCCGGATATGCCAAAAAGCTGAGAGAGGTCGGTATTTATACCATGGGTGATGTGGCGAGATGTTCCCTGGGAAAGGATACCGATTATTACAATGAAGATCTTTTATACAAGCTGTTTGGTATCAATGCAGAGCTTTTGATCGATCATGCATGGGGATGGGAGCCTGCGACGATTGCTGAGATCAAGGCTTACCGTCCGGAGAAAAACAGTCTGAGCACAGGACAAGTGCTGCAGTGCCCCTATACGGCACAAAAGGCTAAGCTGATCGTGAGGGAAATGACAGATCTGCTGGTACTCGACCTTGTGGATAAAAAGCTTGTTACAGACCAGATGGTACTTACCGTCGGATATGATATCGAGAGCCTGACCAATCCGGAAATCCGCCGCAAATATCATGGCGAAGTGACGACGGACCGCTATGGCAGACATGTGCCCAAGCATGCACATGGCACGGCCAACTTATCCTGTCAGACATCATCGACGAAGCTTATTATGAAGGCAGTTGAGGAGCTGTATGACAGGATCATCAATCCGGATCTTTTGGTACGTCGGATCACGGTTGTGGCATCGAGAGTCGTACCCGAAAGAGAGGCCGACCAAAAAGAAGTATTTGAGCAGCTCGATCTGTTTACCGATTATCAGGCATTGGAGCAGGAGCGGGAACAGGAAAAGCAGGAGCTTGACAAGGAAAAACGGATCCAGAAGGCCATCCTTGATATCCAGAAAAAATATGGTAAAAATGCGGTATTAAGGGGAATGAATTTTGAAGAAGGGGCAACAACCAGAGAAAGAAACGGTCAGATCGGAGGGCATAAAGCATGAGTGAATATTATCCGGATGCACACCGGTATGACGATATCATCCATCTGCCTCACCACCGGTCGGTGAGCCGTCCTCATATGACACTTCATGACAGGGCTGCCCAGTTTGCTCCGTTTGCGGCACTGACCGGGCATGAAGAGGCTATCGAAGAGACTGCCCGCCTGACTGACTCTGAGATCGTGCTGGATGAGACTGCAATCGCCGCGATCAATGCAAAGCTTTATGAAATATCCCAAAGGCTTTCGGAAAAGCCGGTTGTATCCATCACATATTTTTGTCCGGATACACACAAAGAAGGTGGTGCATACTTAACAGATGTCGGTTTTATCCGCAAGATCGATAAAGAGGAAAAGGTACTTTTCATGGATAGCGGCATCCGGATCCCGATGGACCGTATTGTGGAATTGTACATATAGTTTCTTGTATTTTCTAAAAAAACTGATAACATAATAATTATGATATCAGGGTCAACCCGCTAAACAGGAGAAGATAGACTATGGATCTAAGAGTCTTGCGATATTTTTTAATGGTTGCAAGGGAACAGAGTTTTACAAAAGCTGCAAGACAGTTAAATATTACCCAGCCGACGCTATCCAGACAATTGGCAGCACTTGAGGAGGAGCTGGGTGTCCGGCTTTTTGACAGAGGCGGTCACAGCATCACGCTTACCAATGAAGGACTGCTGCTAAAACGGCGGGCTTTGGAAATTGTAGATCTGGAGGACAGAATTGTCAGTGAATTTAAAGGCGGCAATGCTTCGGTAGAGGGTATGATTACCATTGGATGCGGAGAATTTATGGCTGTGGAGCTTTTAGCCGGGATCTGCAAAAGCTACAAAGAAAAATATCCGTTGGTAAGGTTTACCATTCATACCGGAACAGCAGATACAATTTCCGATATGATGAATAAGGGATTGGTTGATGTTGGTCTGTTTTTGGAGCCGGTTGATACGCAGGGGCTTGATTATATACGCATCCAGGGAAGTGATCACTGGGTTGTAACTATGAGAGCAGATGATCCGCTGGCTGCAAAAGAGGCCATTACCAGGGAAGATCTGTTGAAACTGCCGCTGATCTTACCGGAGCGCGCCAATATACGGAGTGAGCTTGCAAACTGGTTTGGAAAGGATTTTGACAGATTGAATATTGCATTTGTCAGTAATCTGGGAACCAATGCCGGTATTATGGCAATGCACGGCCTGGGATATCCGGTTTCCGTGGAGGGAGCGGCAAGGTATTGGAGAAACGATCTGGTTGTCCAAAAAAGATTGTATCCACAAATTACCGTAAATACGGTCATTGCATGGCGCAGAAACATTCCTTATGCAGCAGCAGTCCGGTACTTTATCGATGAAATAAATGCCTCCTGGGCATAATTGATGATACAATATAAGTATTAGACATATATAAAAAAGAAATTTTATAATGGTTGCATAAGGTAAAATATCTTATGCATCTTTTTTATTAATACCAAAGGATCAGAAAAATAAATTTTTTACAGGAGGAATTGTTATGAGTAAAAAATTAGTTGCGTATTTTAGTGCAAGCGGAGTAACTAAAAAGGCCGCAGAAATGGTAGCAGAGGCATGCGGCGGCAGGCTGTATGAGATCGCGCCCAAGGTACCTTATACACAGGCAGATTTAAACTGGATGGATAAAAAGTCCAGAAGCAGTGTTGAAATGAGTGATAAATCCATCCGTCCGGAGATCGGCGGCGAGGAAATTTCTGTTGATGAATATGATGAAATTTTTATCGGCTTCCCGATCTGGTGGTATGTAGCACCTACCATTGTCAATACATTTTTGGAAAAATATGACTTCTCCGGTAAAAAGATCATTCTTTTTGCAACATCCGGTGGAAGCTCATTTGGAAATACCGTAAAAGAACTGCAGCCATCTGCTCCCAAGGCCATTATTGTAGAGGGTAAGGTTTTGAACCACATGAGCAGACAGGATATCGTAAACTGGGTAAAAAGTGTAGAGTAATGTGGACAGAAGAGCACAGGGCTTTGGCGTGCTGCAGTTCAATGCAGTGGTGGCGACCAATCTTCATGCGCGTCATCTATATGAACGGCTGGACTTTGTACAGCTTGGCACCATACCGGGAGGATTCCGTATGAAGGATGGGCATTATGAGGATATCTGCCCATATTATCATGAACTGTAACAAAATGATGTCAGGATCAAAAGTTATATATAATAATTCTTGCATAGGATGGATAGTTGCATTAAAATAACGTTAGATGCAACTAACCATCTTTTTTATTGGGATGGTGGAAAACAGAGGAAAATAACATGACGATTTATGAGTATGGCGACCGGAGCAAGCCACACATACTTTTGATTCACGGCATGTGGATGATACATGAAATGATGCTGCCGTATGTGGATAAGTTAAGGGATGACTATCATATCATTGCACCGGATCTGACCGGACATGGAAGAGACACAGGCCGGTTTGAATCGGCACAAAAAGAGGCTTCGGAAATTGCAGACTGGCTTGTGCAAAATCAGATGACGGAGCTTGCGCTTGTTTTTGGAGCGTCGCTTGGCGGTGTGATTGCTATGGATGTGATTTCCAATGAAACTGTTTTACATACGCACTGTGCTGTTATGGAAGGAGCTTCCCTTACGCGTGTGCGTGGCGTGGAATGGCTGTTTCGTGCGATGTTCTGTGCCATGAAAAAGCATCCGGAGACAATTGCCAATATGTATGCATCCTTGCCGGAGCTTGATGAGGATGCGGGAAGGATGCTTTCGGATACAATGGCGCGCACGGATAAAGAAATGCTTTCCAATCTTGTGCATAGCTGTAACAGTTATCCGTTTGAAACGCGTCCGCTTTCGCCGGAGCTGCAAAGACACCTGTTTTTTGAGTTTGGCAGTAAGGATTCACACCTGGTGTGCCGGAAGTCGATCAAAAAATATTATCCCGGAGCAAAGATCATAACGAGAAAGGGCTATGGACATTGTGAATATATGTTTACACACAGTGGTCAATATGCGGAATTGCTGAAAAGCTATATGGAGGAGAAATGATTATGAAACTACTATTATTGATGGGATTGATCGGTCACATATTATGTGGTGTTTCTGACTGTCTTCTGACCTATGCCCCCAATGGAAAGGTTAATTTGACGGATTTCAAGGATTATGAAAAATCCAGCGTATCATTTCAGGGGATGCCGTTAAAAAACCTGTCTCTTGCCATGGTGCTTGGTGTGATCGCCATGACGCTGGAGCTGTTTGGTTATACACAGCTATGTGATTATGTCAGAGGTTATTCCTCTGTTTATTACCGGATCATGTATGCGTCCGCGCTGGTTATGTTTATTTCCCTACCTTTGCATCATATTATCTGCTGTCTGTGCGAGTGGTTTTTTGTCAGACTCGGATTGACAAAGGAGGCCTTGAACAGTGTCTGGGATTTCTTTAAATGCACCGTGTATACAATGTATGTCGGCTATCTTGCCATGATCGTATTTGCGGTTTCATTTCTGATCGTAGTAGTGACCGGACAGACAGATCTGCCCAGATGGGCTGCCATATTCAACCTGCTTCCGTTAGCCGTTGTTACCCTGCCAACCAAGCTCCCTGCAAAGGCCAATGTGATCGGAGCAGTGATGTTTCTGGGACTTCTGTTTTTGATGTAGGGCTTGATTCTCCCAACAATATGTGTTAAACTTGCACTCACAAAACCCTTATGGGAGTGGATTTTTTAGAGAATTCTTTTTCGCCACACAGTTTCTGCTGTGTGGTTTTTTATGTGGAGGATATTATGGATCAGAATTTTATGAAGGAAAAGAAAATACTGCCTCTGGTGATTTCCATGTCATTGCCCATGGTCGTTTCGATGGCAACCAATTCTTTATACAATATTGTGGACAGTTATTTTGTGGCAAAGATCAGCGAGGACGCGATGACAGCGCTTTCTCTGGTATATCCGATCCAGAACCTGATGACTGCGATCGGTGTCGGCTTTGGTGTGGGACTCAATGCAAAAATCGCTTATTTTCTGGGAGCAGGTGCGAAAGAGCAGGCAGACAAGGCTGCTTCAACCGGAATGCTTTTAAGTCTGATCCACGGCATTGTACTGATGGTGATCTGCCTTCTTGGAATGCCCTGGTTTTTATCTCTGTATACCAAAAATCAGGCGATCCTTGAGATGGGACTGGTATATGCAAACCGGGCATTTTTATTTTCTGTGATTATCATGCTCAGTATTTCTCTGGAGAAGATTTTTCAGGCCGTGGGCAAGATGCGTGTTTCGATGATCAGTATGATCGCCGGCTTTGTCACAAATATTGTTCTGGATCCGTTGATGATCTTTGGCATCGGCCCGTTTCCCAGGATGGGTATGGCGGGTGCTGCATATGCGACAGGAATTGGACAGACGGTGTGTCTGCTTTGTTATTTCCTGTTTTTATATCTGGATCCGGTTCCGCTTACCTTTAGCAAAAAGTATATTTCAATGGATGGCGGTCTGTTGAAGGGGCTGTATTCCATCGGTATTCCGGCCACCTTAAATATGGCACTGCCGTCACTTTTAATTTCTTCATTAAATGGTATTTTGTCGCCATTTTCAGACAAGTATATTCTGGTGCTTGGTGTCTATTACAAGCTGCAGACCTTTGTATATCTGACCGCAAACGGAATTATCCAGGGCATCCGGCCGCTTGTCAGCTTCAATTATGGTGCGGGAGAAAAGAAAAGAGTGGAACAGATTTACAGGACGACTTTGGCTTTGAGCGCAGGTGTTATGGCTGTCGGTACGGGATTGTCACTTTGCATTCCGGGACAGATGATCGGTCTTTTTACAGCACAGAAGGATACACTGCAGATTGGTATAAAGGCATTGCAGATCATTTGCATCGGATTTATACCATCAGCGGTTTCCGTGACCTGCTGTGGAGTTTTGGAGGCTTTGGGAAAAGGTGTGCCTTCGCTGCTTGTTTCGTCCTTAAGATATGTTGCTGTAATGATACCGGCAGCCTTTATCATGAGCCGCATCATTGGGGCAGAAGGCGTATTTGTGGCATTTCCCATAACAGAGACTGTGGCCGCGATAGCCGCATTTCTGATATACAGAAGCTTTTATACAAAAAGCTTTCAATACAATGAAAGCTCCGTTCAGGTCTGATCTCCGAATATATATATTTTCATGAAAAGGCATCTTTTGTCATTGATATGGAAAAGAAATGAGTTTCATTTTTGATATAGGTGTTGTTGAAAAAAAGAAAGAGAAGTCAGTATCGAAAAAAGATACCGGCTTCTCTTAATTTTTACAACTTCATACTGTGATGTCAATATCAGACCATTGGGATCCTTAACATCCCTTTGCATTTGCATCTTCGCAAATAGCATTCATTGTCTTGCAAAGCTTGTTAAAGTAAACAAACGGTCCGACAACGATACAAGATCCAAGTACATTCCACAGCCAGAAAGTAGATGCTCCAAAGTCGCTTTGGATTCCCCTTGCACGAGCCTCATCACCAACACGCTGTGACATCTTGTGCATCCAGACAATCGGATAGATACCAAGTGTCAACCAGGAGAATATAAAGGCCATCAGGCAGTAGTGCATTGTTTTCTTACCGTCACGTCTGGAAGCAATGGTATTTAAGTCATTTGTCATCTTGGTCAAAAAATAAATGCCATAAATTCCCAGAGTAATAAAGGAAAGTAAAAAGAATGCTACCATACTTCTGTCTGTCTTGAAATTCTGGTTAGCGGTTACATTTTGATTGTTCTCCATACTAAATTCTCCTTTGTACAATTTTTATATTTCCCACCTTAACTCTATCACACTAAAAAGTAATTTGCAAATACAAAATAGAATTTCTATCCGGATTGTTTTTTTTCAATTTTTCCCGTAAGATGTATTTATTCAGTTATATAATCTTGAAAATATATATGAAAGGTACGTGAAGCACAACAAATATAAAAAGTGAAAAGGGGATCATTATGAGAGGAAGAAAAAAAACAGCAGCAGTATTTTGTATGTTGGGTATATCTTTTTTGATATGCGCATGCGGAAAAGAAAATGGTATCGGAAAGGATGGTCCGGCAAATGCGGGAACTTCTGAAGCGGATAATGTCGGGGGACAGGATATTTCCGATACAGGAACAAAGAAAGAAAAAAATGCCCAGGGTGTGGAAGATCTTGTCCGGGATGGTTTTGCCAAAGAGGGTGAAATAACACTGGAAGAGGAATATACGATGGAAGTGGACTATCACGTGCCGGAAATTCTCTTGGACAGTGAAGGGGCAAAGGCGATCAATGAAAAGATCAAAGAGGACTGTCAGGATGTAATTTGTCTGCAGGATGATGATATGCCGTGGTGGCAGGTAAATTACGAAGCATATCTGAATGGAGATATTCTCAGTGTCCTTCTTATAAAGAGTAGTGTGATGGATGGATATACAGAATATTATGCCTACAATCTGGATATTAAAAAAGGCAAAGAGCTGGATCAGCAGGAGCTGATAGAGACCCTCAGTATAGCAGCCGGTCAGGGAGAATCTCCTACAGAGGCTGTACTGCGGTCTTTGAAAAAGGCAGCAGCATATCAGTGCGATCAGGATATCCGGCTTTTTTTTGAAGCAGAGTACTTTAAAACCGCAGATCCGGATGAGTCACATAATATGTATGGCCAGTGTCTTCTTATGAGAATGGAGACGCTTCAGGAGGACAATATCAATCTGGAACTTCCCATGTATCTGGATGAAAAGGGAGAGCTGTCTGTTGCCGTGGGGATTTACAGCATGAGTGGCGGAGGAATTTATTATGAAATTTTGAAGCCGCTTACAACAGATACCTGTGTTGACTGTGATTTGGATTTTGACGAAATATATATTACATACCGGGATGGGAAAATGACAGTCTGTATAGAAGAGAGTGACTGGACCATGTCGATATTTGATCGGGGAAATCTCGAATTCGGAAAAGAGTACGAGGTGCATGGTATTTACAAGGATTACATAGATGCAGCCATGATCACTGTCGTAAAGGGCAGATATGTGGTACCTGCCTTTGTGTCCGAGGATGGTCTGGTGTCATATCTGGATGTATATCAATGTGGCCGGGCCGGATATTTTTGTATGACCGAGCCTGTTTATGGATTAACAGGGATCGATGCTATTACAGAAGAAAATATGGATGTTGTGGAAGATGCATTGTATAACGCGGTGTTTGAAAGAAATGCAGAGTTTTCCCGGACGGTAATGGGGTTATATGAGGGAGACGGACTTGGTACGGATATTACATATCACACGGACGCCGGGACACAATATACAGAGCATTATTATCTGGGTTATGATATGGATGATGCGCGCACCTTTCTGTATCAGGATTCCAATTATGATGCAGACCTGTATTTCTGTTATGAGGGCAGCTGCACCTATCTTGGCATGGATGAAGGAGGAATGATTCTTTCTTTTGAACTGTATGATACAGAAACAGGGGAGGCTATGTATGGAGCTTTTTCGGAATGTCGGAAGGATGGCTTTAATGAACAGACAGAAGAATGGGAGGAGTGGGCAGATTATATACAGCTTAGCGGTTATGATCTGTTTGGACCGGAACATAGAAATGTGAGACTGGATGTTTCCGTAGGTTAGCGGTATATATTTGAGTTCAAAAGTCTTATCGTGCAAGCACGAACGACTTTTCGACCTTTTGACCCTGATATCATCATATTATGTGTAAAGGAGAAATGAATATGAGGAAAAGAAAATGTGCGTTGATAGGGGGAGTCTTTCTTTGTATTGTGCTTTTTGCCGGTTGTGGCAGAAGTGAAAAGGTGGAGATAGAGTCATCAACTGATGTGGTACCGGCTGAGGAAGTGCCGTCCGGGGAGCCGGATGATAAAATATCATCGGAAATGGTCCGTAATGCATATATGGATTTTCTGGATGGAGCCGGGACGATAAAAACGGCGGAATGCTTTCGGGAAGATGATGCAGATGGAAACTTTGATTATCTGCTGTATGGAGAGTATACCTTATCTGAGCTTCAGGAGGCTATTGCAGAGGCCGAAGGTGGAGAGAGTACAGTGCAATATGCTTTTTGGGGATATCCTGACGAGCGGGAGCTTATGTTCCTGTGCTTTAAAAACCGGGATTCGCTCGCCCTTCATTGGACGGGAATTATCCGTTATGAGGATGACGGACCGGTGCTTGCGGGCAGTTATGAGGCTGGATACCGTTCAGAAGCTACATTGTATGATACCGGTTATCTTGTCTATCAGGGCTCCGGTGGAGCCGGAGATTATGAAACACAACTGATCCGGATCGATGATAAGGGAGATCAGCATGTGGAACGCTCCTTAAGGGAGATGTGGTCTTCCTATGCAGTCAGTTGGATTTATGAAATTGATCCGGAGGGTAATGGTCCCGAGGGAGATTATTCGGCATTATCTACTGATTTTATGATGCGTACATGTGTCACGCCGGATAAAAAGTATTTATGTGTGGATAACAGCGACAATAGCACATCGGAAGCTGCTTTAATAAAAGAGTTATCGGAGCTTGGGGTAAGTGAAATTTCCCGGGAAAAGATGGATGAGCTGTTTGATCTGTCGGAATATACAGGGAGTGAGATTGTCTGGAATGTTGTGGACGAACAGGAAACGACCGTGGCAGAAGAGCCGGTATCTGTTTCCTATGGAGATGAATCGGAGCTTTCCGGGGCAGATGATCAGCAGATCTGCATATTGGATGAGTCGGAATACCGTGTCATTGTAAAGCTGGACACAACAGAAGAGATAAGAGACCTGAAGATTTACCGGATCAGCATGGATTATATAGAGGATGAGATATGCTTTTGGGGAGAAGAGCTTTATGAGAAGCCCGAAATGGTTCCCGGTACACCTTTTTATATCCAATTGTCTTTTCCGGGAGATTCACCGAGTACCGGTATCTCCTATGTGGACAGCAGCAATGAGACCAGATATTTTACTCTGATGATGAGTGGATATGATGGCTCTCTGGTATTGGATGAGGAGAAGCCTTTCCGTTAGTGTATAGGAGGTAGTGGGATGAAAAGATGGAATATGATATCTGTTATTATATTATCCGGTATACTGCTGTGCGGATGCGGCAAAGAGGTACCGGACACAGACAGGGAGACAGTAACAGAGAGAGATCGTGTAATAACAGCTGACAGGCAGCAGGAAGAGAGTGTGGATACTCCGGCTGAAAAGGTTTACAACAATGGTGGCAATTTTGTCAAGGTAGGAGACAGTATTTATTACATAAAGGTGTCTGAGGAGGCGCTGGTAAATTCTGTGCCGTATGGGGACTTTCGCGAATATTCCCAATGCGGGGAGAATAGCTGGCTGATGCGCTATGATACGGTTGCCGGCGGAGAGGCAGAGATGGTTGCTGTTGTTCCGTGGAGTAACCGGCTGATCTACAGTCAGGGGTGTTTTTATCTGAGCTACTTTGATAAAGCATCCGAGAAAAAGCTTGCCGAGGTTGATCTTGAAAGCGGCAGGCTGACGATCCTGTGTGATGAACTGATACGAAGCCTGGATCCGGATACGGGACGATATGTGATTGTTCGGTATGAGGATGGTGCGTGCTTATTGGAAGCATATGAAGGAAGAACAAAAATTGCTGATATAGTTATTAACAAACCATATTGTAATCTGGTTGAGGTCAGGCTGCAGGATGATTATCTGGTATATTGTCTGGATGACGGAGTTGAAGAGGACAATCCTTATCTGAGTTACAATAATCTTTACGCCTACTGTCTTTCAACGAAAAAAACGGTATGGCTTGGCAGGATACCTTCCAATCCGGCTGTAGATTATTATTCCAATGGTGAAATTGACCAGATAGAAATACTGGATCAAATGGTTTATGTCGGGGTTGGTTATTATGAGGGAAGCGGACATTTTCTGACCGGTGGAGCAATATGCACCGCCGATGTGACGAAGGAAGGAAGCCTGAAGGTCACAGAGAAAGAGGCAGATGGCCCGACAGAGAGAATGACCTTTCTCAGATCTGCACTGCCTGAAATCAAAATCTCCAATCACGATGAATATGAGGTGGTTCAGGATTTCCAATCCAACCGGCTTGTATTGATGATTCCGGACCAGTCTACAGGTCTAAAGGAAAAAGAGCTTTTTAATCTTTCCGATGCTATATTTGAGCCTGAGGGAACGGAAAGAATTGAGGTGTCCGAGTATGTTGACGGCATGGTATATCTGATTTTGGATGATGTGTATTATGATGAAGAAAGATCCTCAGACTGGGAGGACGTATATACGCTCAATGCAGTGACCTTCTGTGCGTTGGATCCCGATTCGGGAGAGATCATCAAAATGGAAGATACCATGGTATTGCCAAAATCCCGGGATGCACATTAAGCGGCCCCTTTAGAAAATCTGTTCAGGGGCGTGCTGCTGTGTATACCGTACTTCAGTCATTTGGAATATCATGAAAGCGGCCGGTCAGTTCCTCGGTTTTTACAATGTTGATAAATGCATGCGGATCAATGGAGCGTATGAGAGGGATCAGCTGCCGCTTGGCTTCCGCATTGATCACCGAATAGATCAAGGTCTTTTCTTTCTCCTCATAACATCCGATGCCCTGAAATAATGTGGCATCGTGATGAGTGGTTTCCCGGATCGTATGATAGATTTCGCGTGCTTTGTCAGAGATGATAAACAACGTCTCTTTTTTGTATCGTTTATAAAGGATCTGGATCATTTGTGTACTGCAGAACTGAAATATGATAGAATACAGGGCGATGGTCCAGCCAAACAGATATCCGGCGATGATAAGCATGACCACATTCCCCAATAAAATATAATTCCATGCATCAATCCCCTTTTTCTGAGATAAAAATATACTGATAAAATCGGTGCCGCCGGTTGTTGTACCGACATTTAAACACAGGCTGATGGCAAATCCGTTTATCAGTCCGCCGAACACGCAGTTCAGCATCGGATCCTGTGTAAATACATAGGATGGCAGAAGATCGACGAAAATACCGGATAATATAATTGTCAGAATAGAATAGAGAGTAAACTTTTTGCCAATGTAGCGGAAACCGATATAAACCGGAAACAGGTTAAGCATGATATTAAAAAGTGAATAGGGTATTTGTACATGCAGAAACTCCTGAAAAATTTCCTGCAAAAGCAGAGAAACACCGGAAAAGCCACCCGGAAATAAATTAGAGGGTCTTGCAAAGCAGCACAGATTCCACGCAAAGATCATGGAAGCGGCAATAACAATAAAAATCCGGAATACCTGATAAAATCCGGGATGTTTGTATTCAATGGTCTGGAACATAAGAAGTCTCCTTGTACAATGATGTGTTGTTGAATTAGTATCCAAAAATATCCGAAAGTAAATTTCCCAAATGGAAAAATATCGACATAAAGCTTTATACACGATATAATGAGCGCAAGAGAGCCAATGTGCTTGCACAATTGGCGAACGGCGAATGTCGATCATGATAGTTGCGAAGCAACGTAAAGCACGGGAGTGCATTGACCGGTGTATATTATTATGTCTGGAAAGTCTATAACATGAATTATATCATATTTGATCTGGAATGGAATCAGTCTCCTTCCGGAAAAACGTATTCTAACAAAAATCTCCCCTTTGAAATTGTTGAGATAGGGGCTGTCAAACTAAATAGTTGTTTTAAGGAGGTCGGCAGATTCAGTGAGCTGGTAAGACCTCGTGTATACAAAAATATCAATTATATTATTGGCAATATCATACACATCCGGGAGGAGGAGCTGAAAAAGGCCCGTCCTTTTAAGGAGGTCATGGAATCTTTCCTGCAATTTTGCGGCACAAACTATATTTTTTGTACATGGGGAAATCTGGATCTTCTGGAGCTTCAGCGGAATATGAAATATTTTGGCATGAAGCCCTTGTCCGAAGGTCCGATCTGTTTTATTGATGTACAAAAAGTATTTGCGCTTCAGACAGAAGGGAAAAAATATCAGCACACCCTGGAGTATGCGGTGGATTATTGCCGGATCAAAAAGGACGTTTCTTTTCACAGAGCCTTTGCGGATGCTTACTACACCTCCAGAATTTTGAGCCGGATCAAAAGGAAATATCGGAAAAAGCTGTCCTTTGATACTTACTGTATTCCCCAAAGCAAAGAGGAGGAAGTCCGGATCACATTTGACAGTTATTACAAATATATATCCCGGGGCTTTTACACAAAAAAGGATGCCCTGCAGGATGAAGAGGTTTCTTATTGCGGCTGTTATCTCTGTAAAAGAAAAGCGGAAGAAACCGTCCCGTGGTTCAGTAAAAATAACAAGCATTATTACAGCGTCGCTTTTTGTAAAAAGCATGGTTATATAAAAGCCAAAAACCGGGTAAGAAAGTCGGAATCGGGTCAGATATATATTGTCAAAACCATGAAAAAAATTTCAGAAGAAGAAAAAGATATACTTCTGGATAAATATCAGAAAACCTTAACGGAGCATTATCAGGAATCGTGAAAACGGTCATTTCTGTGATGTCTCCGTTTTCTTTTTTTCGGATGCCTGATTTTGATGGAGGAGCCCCTTCTTCTTCTGGAGGCAAAGCTGTAATTGCGGATAAAGGATATTATTCCCAATATAGCAAGCACCAGAATAAATACCAGCACAAGACCGGCTATTACATAGATAATATTGATAAATAAAATAGAATCATTATTGTTTTCCTGATCCGGATCATCCGCCGTCGTTTCCATTTCCGCAGAAAAGGCTTCGGCTGAATCGGATTGGGAAATTGTGACATTGGCTTCTCCCAGGTCAATATTCTGATACTGATACCGGATGGTTGCCAGTACAGAGGGGGAAATATGGGCGTTATCATAGTTTAGTGAGGAACTAAGATCGGAGAACGCAACGGTATTTGGCATAATAATATAGGCATTTGGATCAATTTCTATTATAGGATCACTGCTGAAAAAGATATCATTATTGCTGTCAAAAAGACTGGAATCATTTACCGTATAATTTGTTTCCTGATCGGCAATGGAGATTCTCTGGAAATTCTGAAAACCATAATCAAACAGCGCTATTGTATCCAGAAACTGATTGGGAGATTCTTCCTTCATGATCACACAGACAAGCTTCATTCCATCGCGTTCGGCACAGGATACCAGGGTTTGTCTTGCCACAGAGGTAAAGCCGGTTTTTCCACCTATATAACCTTCATAGTCATAGGTTTTTTTGGTAAGAAGGTTGTGTGTATACAGGTCAACATCGTCATCCGGCTGCGTCGGAGACTGCGGAACATGATAATAGGCTGTTCCGGACATTTTGGAAAGAGTGGGGTTGGAAAAAAAAGCACAGGCGATCGTTGCAAGATCTCTGGGTGTCGTGTAGTGATCTTCATCGTGAAGACCGTTGGTGGTAACAAAATGAGAATTGGTACAGCCAAGCGCAGCTGCCTTTTGATTCATCATATCCACATAAGCATCCATGCTTCCGGCAATATGTTCGGCAACCGCATTGCAGACCTCATTGGCGGAATATACCAGAATACCGTAGAGTGCCTGCTCCATCGGGATGGACTGTCCCTCATCCATTCCCATATTGGAAGAGCCCTTTTCGATACTGAAGACAGCATTATGTGAAAAAGTGACCATTTCATCCATTTGGGAATTTTCGATGGCAACCAGAGAGGTCAGGATTTTGGTCGTACTTGCCGGGTAAAGCCTTTCATCTATATTTTTGGCATACAGAATGGTACCGGTATTGGCTTCCATCAGGATAGCACCTTCGGCACCGATCTGAGGTCCCTGTGGCCAGTTGGCAATCTCATTGCTCTGGATGGGAAGTGATTTGCGGGCCTCAGCCAGAGCATAATAATCATTGGAAGCAGTCTGAGATGCAGAATCCGGTTCGGCAGAAACGGTCAGCGGGCCTGCTAATGTACCTGTTATGATCACGGCAGCAGCCATGAGGGCAGAAAAAAATCTATGAATTGATTTATGAAACATAAAAATCTCCTGAATAAATGATATCGGCTGTCAGGGGTCTGAACTATCAGAATTTGACGACAGTGATTAAAACAATAACAGTTTATATTTTGAAAACAACTATAACTATGATACAATAAAACAATCGAAAAACAAAGTAAACAATCGTAATTATTAAAAAATCATTTACAATCAGGGCCGGGCGTAAAAGCCCATGTTAACAGACAGGATTGTAATATAATATTCCCGGGAGGAGATCAACAGTGAGACTGCGCAATATTAGTGGTTCAAGAGAAATGATTGCCGATTCGAAGTACGTTATTCAGGATGCGGAAAATCAAAAAGGAAAGATCAAAACTTATTTTGAAAAGGAACAGCCGATCCGGATAGAGATAGGGATGGGAAAAGGTCGTTTTATCATGCAGATGGCAGAAGAAAATCCGGAAATCAATTTTATCGGAATTGAAAAATATTCCAGTGTTTTACTGCGTGCAATCCAGAAAATGGAACAGAATGAACTGCCCAATTTAAGGTTTATCCGTATGGATGCCGAGGATATCACAGAGGTTTTTGAAAAAGGAGAGGTTGACAGGATATTTTTAAATTTTTCCGATCCCTGGCCCAAGGACCGTCATGCCAAAAGGCGTCTGCCGTCCAAGGAGTTTTTAAAACGGTATGACGAGATCCTGAAAAAGGATGGGGTAATTGAATTTAAGACGGATAACCGGGATTTGTTTGATTTTGCGGTTGAGCAGCTGGAACCGGCCGGCTGGAAAGCAGAGGTTATTACTTATGACCTGCATCATGATCCGGTTTTGTGTGAAGGAAATATTATGACGGAGTATGAGGAGAAGTTTTCTTCGATGGGGAATCCGATCTGTAAGTATGTTATTTATAGGTAGAAAGGGATAAAGATGTTGAGAGGGGTGGCAAATTTAGCGGGAGCCGCCAGACGAGCCACGCCACCGGCACGGACACTGTGGTTGTGCAATCTTAGGACTTCTGCACCTAGTGGCACTAAATGCCGCGGGATATTTTATTTTAACGGATCGGCACAGGAACCCAAACGCGCATAGCTTGAGCGAGGTTTCCTGTGCCTGTTTTTTGTTGCGGTATTAACTGCCACACGGTTCGAAGTAAGCGATTGCACAACCACAGTGTCCGTGCCGATGGCGTGGCTCGTCTGGCGGCTCTCGCTAAATTTGTCTGGACATTGCCTGTTCGGCTTAGGTAATAAGAGAAAGGTTAGTGGGGATAAAGAGTTGGTTGTTAGGAGTTTTTGATGGGGATATTATAGTATAAAAAAAAGCACCGGGGTTAGGCCGGTGCTTTGTCTTTGGCAAATAAAACTTTTAACAGAATTGGTGTCAATACGGAAGAACAGATGATGAGCAGGATGACGCAGGTGAAATATTCGGAGGTGATCATTCCGGCGGCCAGGCATTTCTGGGCAACGATCAGGGCAACTTCGCCACGGGTCATCATACCGACACCGATTTTCAAGGAGTCCGGCCAGTTAAAGCGGCAGACCTTGGCCATCAGTCCGCATCCGATAATTTTTGTAAGAAGGGCAACAACGACAAATGCCACACTGAATAACAGGAACTTGGTATCCATGGCAGAGAAGGTCGTCTTAAGTCCGATTCCGACAAAAAAGATCGGGGCAAATATCATATATGTACTGATGTGGGCTTTGGTATTGATATAGTCGGCATCCTTTAAATTGCAGAGGATGATACCTGCGGTATAAGCACCTGTAATATCGGCAATACCAAAATATTTTTCAGCGATATAGGCTAGTCCGAAGCAGAGTACAAAGCCGAAGATCGGGATTCTCTGTGTGTGTGGATTGCGGTTATCGAGCCATTTGAATGCTTTGTACGCAAGGAAACCACCGATAAAAGCTACAATAAAGAATAAAACGGTTTTTATGACGATCATGGAGGGTTTAACGGCTGTGTCCTTAAAGCCGATAACAATAGTCAGGACAATGATACCGATGACATCATCGATGATCGCGGAGCTCAATATGGTTGTTCCAACGGGGCCTTTTAATTTTCCAAGCTCCTGTAAGGACGCGACGGTAATACTGACACTGGTTGCAGTCAGAATGGCACCGATACTGATCGCTTCAAAAAAGGCAGCAGATCCAATTCCGCCAAATCCGTAAAATGCAAAATAAAGAAGTGCACCACATACAAAAGGAATGAATACACCGGAGCAGGCAATGGCAAAAGCCTTGGGACCTGTTTTGACCAGATCCTTCAGATCTGTTTCAAGACCGGCCGAAAACATAACCAGAATGACACCGATTTCCGCCATTTTGGCGATAAAATCAGATTGGGAGATCAATCCCAGACAGCAGGGGCCGATGAGTAAACCGGCAATAATCTGTCCGACAACCTGAGGAGCCTTGCATTTTCTGGCAAGCATTCCGCATAATTTTGCAAAAAACAATATAATAGCCAGATCACGTAGTATTTCGTATGTTTCCATAATAATAACAGTCCTTTCAAGATGCTTTTAACATCAAAATACATTTTTTAATTATTAAAACTTTTGTACATCACAAAATGTAGCAGAGTATGCGCAATACTTCAAGTAAAAATAGCTTTTTTTTTGAAAAATATTAAAAAAAACAAAAAAATAAGTTGAAAGAAAAATTATTGTATTGTATATTATTATATGTGCCGAATAAAAGGGCATGTATATCGGGGTGTGGCTCAGCTTGGTAGAGCGCTACGTTCGGGACGTAGAGGCCGCGTGTTCGAATCACGTCACCCCGATTAAAAGATGGCTGGCTTTGGAGAATTTCAGGGTTAGTCATTTTTATTACTTATCATTTTTCAACATTTCTGATCAGTTCGATCACAAATTTCACGTAACTATCTAATTATGAAAACAGATACTGGCTTAAACTATGTAATTATATATATATTTTACATATTGTTCTATATATCTGTTTTCTGTCTCCAACAAAAGAAAGGATCATATCTATGCAATCAAATCACATCATCACATCTTTAGACGAAGCAACCGGACCCGTTCAGATTCCCATGACCAACGACTACCTGTTCCGGGCACTTTTACAGAAAAACAATCATGTATTAAAAGGACTGATCTGCTCATTGCTGCATTTAAAATTAGATGCAGTTATTTCAGTGGAAATCCTGAATCCCATCGTACTGGGAGAACAGATTGATAACAAAGATTTTATAATGGACATCCGGTGTCTCTTAAATGACAATACGATCATCAATCTGGAAATGCAGGTGGTAAACCAGAGAAACTGGACGGATCGTTCGCTTAGTTATTTATGCCGCTCCTTTGACAATCTGGAGACAGGGCAGGATTATGTACAGACAAAATCAGCGGTCCAGATTGGTATTCTGGACTTTACCCTGTTTTTGGACAGCCCGGAATTTTATGCTACATATATGATGACGAACATCAAAAATCAGAGAATCTACAGTAGTAAACTACGGCTTTCTGTGCTAGACTTAACGCATATAGACCTTGCAACAGAGGAGGACCGAAAGTACCATATAGACTACTGGGCATCCCTTTTTAAGGCAACGACATGGGAGGAGATCAAGATGCTTGCACAAAAAGACGGAATGATAAAAGAAGCAACAGATACGATTATTCAGCTTACGCGGGATGAACAGATCCGCCAGCGTTGCGAGGCGAGGGCTGATTATCTGCGCTGGCAGAAAATAGAAGAGAACTATAAAAAAGAGCTGGAAGAAAAGAATAAACAGCTGATAAAAGAAAATAAGGAAAAAGACGCTCTGATTGCCGAACTCAAACGACAACTACAACAACAAACAGCCTCTGCAGAACAGTAAACTAATATACACATCATATATTATATTTACATTATCCGGAGAAAACCAATGAAGCCAAAAAATACACTTATTGTAGTGAAGGATATTGAAAAATCGAAGGAATACTATCACAATCTGTTCGGGCTTGATCTGATACCGGACAATGGTGGGAGCATAATCCAGACAGAAATCTGATAGAAGTCGGAACACCGGCTGGTTGATAAAAAAGGCCGTCATCAGGGTTATTCCTGATGGCGGCTTTAATATATATTCATAGCATTCAAAAGATAAAATAAAAAAATTAATGTTTTTCGATAATTTGTTGTTGACAAATGAAAATATCAGCATATAATAAGATTAACGATAAACATTAATTAATTATTTTTTATCACTGAAAATTATCTATTAAATGATATCTGTCTGGAGCAATATACCAGGCAGAGACAATGAATGATTATGGAGGATTTAAGATGAAAGAACAGGTAGTTCAAAAAATTAACAGCATGGGCAAGGTCGGAGAAATTCTGATTTTGATCGCAAAAATTTTATGTGGTATCGCTTTAGCCCTGTCAATTATTGGAAGCATTATTATAGTATGCATTCCAAAAGATTTTATAACATTACAGGGATCGACAAATGGCACCGTTATTATCAATATGGATGCTATTGGCAGGGGCCTGACAGATGAAGAAAGAGATAATATCAATAATGGAAAAACCTTTGGCGACGATACATTTACCTATGGATTTAGTGCTAACAAAGTGACTCTGGACCAGTTTTCGGCAGAAGACGATACCATTCGGATCAGTTCTACAGATACATTGACAAACAGCGTCAGCTTACGCGACTTGGGATATGTTCTGGTTACAGCCGTTATCACAATAGCAATGACTCTGGTATCCCTTTTCTTTGCCGGATTTTTATGCAAAGCATTCAAAGAATGCCAGTCTCCATTTGAAGAGAATGTGATAAAAAAAATGCGCGGCTTTGCGTATTCCCTTATCCCCTGGGTAATACTGAACAGCACATCAAGATCTATGATCGACTCCCTTTTAAATGGTAAATTAAACGTTCGGATATCCCTTGATATTACCATGCTGATTATCGTGCTGATCATTTTGGCTCTGGTATATATCTTTCAATATGGAGCCATGCTGCAGCAGGAATCCGACGAGACATTATAAGATAGAAGGTGCTAAATTATGGGAAAAATTATACTTCGATTAGATCGTGTCATGGCAGACCGTAAAATCACACTCAAAGACCTTTCCGAAAAAGTAGGCGTCAGCAATGTCAACCTTTCCAAAATGAAAACAGGAAAAATCAGTGCCATCCGTTTTTCCACACTGGAAGCAATCTGCGAAGCCCTTGACTGCCAGCCCGGAGACATTCTGGAATATGACCCCACAGACAACAACACAACCGACACCCCAAATACATAATCCCAAATACTCAATTAAAAAAAATAATACCCAATATTCAATTACAATAAATATACTCAGAATTAAGTTCCCAGCACGCTCAATGCAAGCCCCGCTTGCGAGAGCGTGCGACAAATCTTTAAAGACAATTATCAATTACCAATCATCAACATCTTATGAGCAAAATACGCCATAAAAACCATAAAAAATAATTCTTTTTAATAAAGCCAGAACACAGCCGGGAGATTTGCTGTTTCTTTCTCTCGACTTATTCCGAGCCGTGTGTCAGTTGATGCGGTTGGATGCAAAAGCCGGCAAGAAAAATACTCCGTTCAAGCGAAGCGCGTTTGTATTTTTCTTGCTTTTAAAGGGCTTTGCAGCCAACCACATTTACTGACACTAGGCGCAGGAATCCTGAGAGAGAAAGAAGCAGCAAATCTCCCGGCGTCCGGCGTCCCTTCTTAAAAAAGCCACATTTTACATACCTCACCCACATCAAACAACAAATATTTATCGCAAAACAATAAAAACATATTGACTCAACCTAAATCCAATACTATAATAACACCAAGCCGGCAAAAAACATTATCAACATTATCAAACCGGGCACCATCAACAATATTATCAACGATGATACCAACAATACCCCACCATATCATCACATTTTTGGAGGAACAAACATGAGTCAAAAAGGATTAGCCAATTCTCTCAAAGCAATCATAACCGGATTGGCCATTTGCGGACTATTAATCTACTTTTATTTCTTACCCGTATGGGGAAAAGCGCTGACCGCTGATTTCCCACAATATGAAAATGCATACTGGCCCTGGCTTATCATACTGTGGATCAGCGCCCTGCCCTGTTACCTTGTGCTGATCTGTGGCTGGAAGGTTGCATCCGAAATCGGAAAAGACAATTCCTTCTCCGACATCAATGCAAAAATGCTTAAAAACATCGTATTCCTTGCCGCCATCGATTCCATCTACATATTTATTGCCGGAGGCATCATGTTTGCATTGAACATGAGCACGGGAATGGTAGAAATACTGATTTTATTCCTTGTATTTGCAGGAACAGCCGTTACCGTTGCGGCTGCGGCATTATCACATCTGGTATACAAGGCAGCAGCCATGAAGGAAGAAAATGATCTGACGATTTAATAACCGGGAGGCATAAGATGATAGTAATTAATATTGATGTCATGTTGGCCAAAAGAAAAATGAAAGTTTCCGATCTGGCAGATCAGGTCGGTATCACGTTAGCCAATATGTCAGTACTGAAAAACGGAAAGGCCAAAGCAATCCGGGTAGAAACACTGGATAAAATATGTAAGGCCCTAAACTGCCAGCCCGGAGATATTCTGGAATGGCAGAATGACGAAAATGAGCAGGAAATGTAACAAGGGAGGAATTTGATATGTCGGAAATAAATGAAACAACAAACAACGGAGCATTTTATCTAAACAACACTGTAGAGCCGCCGCGCATCACAAAGTACACAGAAATGATCAACTCATTCAAACCATATGGAATCAGTTGCTTATTATATGGCATTTTGTTTATCATCAGCCTGTACAAAGGATTTCACGGAATCAGCATGCCGGTTTTATGTCTTGCGACCATCATCGGACTGTATTTTATTATGAAAAAACTCGGCATTGCATCCAAAAAGACAGACTGGTTTTATATGACAGGCATTGAACTGCTTGGAATCAGCTGCTTTCTGACAGGTGATATGACACTGGTATTTTTCAACGTATGCGGAATTGTGTTGCTGATCATCAGCTTTTTGCTTTCCCGTTTCTGCGATACATCCGGATGGGGATTTCCCAAGTATTTAAAAGAGCTTATCAACGGTATTTTTGTTCCGGTTTCTTACCTTGACGGATTTTTCAAGTCACTGGGACACTATTTTTCCAAAAAAGAAGAAAAAGAAAATTCCAAGGCAAAATATGTCTGGATCGGTGTTTTGATGGGTGTTCCCTTTGTACTGATCGTGACAGCACTTTTAGTCAGTGCAGACGCGGTATTTGGAAACATATTTAAAAACCTGTTTTCAAATATCCGGTTTCCCCAAAGACCGGTGTGGCTTGTCATTCTGATCCTGATCGGCATTCCCGGCACATTTGGCCTGCTGGGTTATTTTGCAGATGAAAAAATATCCGGTGAAGTTAAAGAGCAGCGTACCTGGGAACCGCTCATTGCGATCACTTTTTTAGTATTTTCGACAGTCGTTTATCTGATCTTTAGTATGATCCAGATCAAATACTTATTTATCGGCGGATTTACCCTTCCCGAGGGATATACCTATGCGACCTACGCCCGCGAAGGATTTTACCAGCTTTTGGCAGTCTGCCTGATCAACCTGATCGTATTATTTGTATGCATCGGAAAGTTCCGTGAAAATCTCATATTAAAAACGGAATTGACGGTTTTCTCGGTTTGTACCTATATTATGCTGTTTTCAAGCCTTCTTCGTATGGTATTATATGTAAAAGTATACCAGCTTACGTACCTGAGACTTCTGACCTTATGGGGACTTCTGGTTATCGGAATTGTCCTGATCGGATGTCTGGTCACCATCTGGAAAAATCAATTTCCGCTGTTTCCCTATGCGATGGTAGTGGTTGCTGTTTTGTATCTTGCCCTGTCCTTTGCCCGCCCTGGATATGTCATTGCAAAATACAATCTGACAGATACCGGCAAAGAGATACAGACCGACTACAATTATATAGTAGATTTAAATTCCGACGCCGTATCCGTTTATCTGCAGAGCCCGCAGTTTGACAAAAAACAGGTATCGGAATATAAAGAATATAAAATAGAATCGTACCGGCAGTCAGCCGATGAAATGGGGATCACGGATTTTAACCTTTCCTACTATCGGACCGGAAGGCTGATCAGAAAAGTATACCGAACGGAGGAATAAATATGTTTTATGTACCGGATGGAACACAGATTTGCGGATTTTATGAATGTGAGGATTGCAGCAACCGTTTTTTAGACCTAAAGATCGGACCAAAGATAGTCTGCCCTTACTGCGGAGAAACACCGGATATGGAGATCGGCCCGGATGAAGAAATGCCAAAGGCAAGAGAGGCCGCAAAGCTTCTTCAGGTAGTCGAGGGAGAGGATGTTGAAAAATTTGACACGCTTTTAAGCCTTGCCGTTACCGGCGGCGACTACGAATGGCTGTAATCGGACAATAAATTTTTTCTAAAAAGTATAATATTACTCTTAATTGCATGGACATATTTTGGATAAAGTATCATAATGCACATAGAAACTGTTTCTATTTTATTTGACGAAACAGCTGGTTTATTCAACCAAGTAAGTAATCAAGAGAGTAATCAAGCAAGTAAATCGGATGGCTGCAGGATGGCAATCGCTGTCCGGGTCTATATCGAAAAGATATAAGAGGGTGAGAGAGTGGAAAAAGAAAAAAAGCAGCTTTCCTTAAATACGAAGATCATCATTGCCTGCTTTATCATGGTTATTATCCCCAATATTTTGATCCTGTGCTCCCTTATGACGATCAAAGGATATTTTGAAACGACAATGGGAGCGGCCTTTCATGACCGTGTGGATCCGGGGATTTTAAAGTTTTTCATCATCGATACCCTGCTTTGTGTACTGGTTATTCTGGTCGGTTCCATGTTTATCATGCGCAGGTATGTTTACAGGGAGATCATCAAGCCGATCTCCGAGCTCAATGTCGCCATGAAAAAGATAGCCGATGGTAACTTAGATTACCGTATGAATGCAAAATATGGAAGTGAAATGGGCGAGGTCTTCAAAAACTATGAAGATATGCGGCTGCGGCTAAAAGAATCCACGACGGAAATGATGGAAAACGAAGAGCACAACCGAGAGCTTGTGAGCAACATTTCCCATGATCTTAAGACACCGATCACCTCCATCAAAGGCTATGTCGAGGGTATTATGGACGGCGTTGCCGATACTCCCGAAAAAATGGACCGTTATATCAAGACGATATACAACAAGGCCAATGATATGGACAGGCTGATCAACGAGCTTACCATCTACTCCAAGATTGACAACAACCGCATCCTGTACAATTTCCAGCGTATCAACATCAGCGATTATTTCAGCGACTGTGTTGAGGAGGTCGGACTAGATCTGGAATCCAAAAACATCAAGCTCAATTTTGACAATCTGGTACCGGACGATACGATCGTGATAGCGGATCCGGAGCAGATGAAGCGCGTCATCAATAATATCATCGGAAACAGCGTAAAATACATGGACAAGGATCCATCCAAGGGACAGGGTATGATCGAGATCCGGTTGTTGGATGATGTCGATTCGATCCGTATCGAGATCGAGGACAACGGAAGAGGCATTGCCGCCAAGGATCTGGGACGTATTTTCGAGCGTTTCTACCGGACCGATTCATCGAGAAATTCTTCCCGCGGAGGAAGCGGCATTGGATTATCCATTGTTAAAAAGATCATTGAAGATCACGGCGGTTATATATGGGCGACCAGCAAAGAAGGCGAAGGAACCTGTATGCACTTTGTTTTAAGAAAATATAAAGAGGTGGAAAAAAATGAGTAAGATTTTGATTATAGAAGATGAAGAAGCCATTGCGGATCTGGAAAAGGACTATCTGGAAATGAGCGGCTATGAAGTACTCATTGAAAATGACGGTACAAAGGGACTGGAGGCTGCATTAAAAGAAAATATTGATCTTTTGGTACTGGATCTGATGCTTCCCGGTGTCGACGGGTATGAAATCTGTAAAAAAGTAAGAGAAGAAAAAAACATTCCGATTTTGATGGTTTCAGCCAAAAAAGATGATATCGACAAGATCCGCGGTCTTGGACTGGGTGCAGACGATTATATGACCAAGCCGTTTAGCCCAAGTGAGCTGGTGGCAAGAGTAAAGGCACATCTGTCCCGTTATGAAAGACTGGTCGGTTCGTCACAAAAAGCCAATGATGTCATCGAGATCCGCGGTCTCAAGATTGATAAAACAGCCAGAAGAGTATTTGTCAATGGTGAGGAAAAGATCTTTACGACCAAGGAATTTGATCTTCTGACCTTCCTTGCGGAAAATCCCAATCACGTATTTACCAAGGATGAGCTGTTCCGTGAAATCTGGGATATGGAATCTATCGGAGATATCGCGACGGTAACCGTCCACATCAAAAAGATCCGTGAAAAAATTGAGTATGATACATCAAAGCCTCAGTATATAGAGACAATCTGGGGTGTTGGTTACAGGTTTAAAGTATGATGCAGACAGAGATTCTTTTTGAGGATAAAGACATTCTGGTATGTTGCAAGCCGGCAGGCATTGCTACCCAGACCGCTGGGTTTGCTGCCATGGATGTTGTATCGGAGCTGAAAAATTACCTGTCAGCCAAGGGACAGGCAGATCCCTTTGTCGGAGTGATCCAGCGTCTGGACCAGCCGGTCGAAGGCGTCCTTGTCTTTGGTAAAAATAAAAAGGCGACAGCCGCACTCAATAAGCAGCTGACACACAATGAGATAAAAAAGGAATATCTGGCAGCAGTATTTGTCAAAACAGAGGATAAACCGACTGATTCCTTCTGGAAGGAAAAAGACGAATATCCTCTGCACAGTAAGACAGTGCTAACGGATTATCTGGTAAAGGATGCCAGGACAAATACCTCTTATGTCGTAGAGAATCCCGCATCTTCCGCGGATGCCAAAAAAGCAGAGCTGACATACACCATTCTGCAAAAAGAAAAAGTCGAAGGCGGCACGATCCTTTATGTCCGGATTTTTCTGCACACCGGAAGACATCATCAGATCCGTGTCCAGTTTGCACATGCTGACATGCCTCTTTTAGGAGACAGAAAATATGGCACAGAGGCATCGCAAAAGCTGAGCGATGCGCTTTCTGTCAGGGATGTGGCACTCTGTGCGCAGACCCTGCGGTTTAAGCATCCGGTCACAGGAAAAAAGCAGGAGTTTTCTGTTAAACCTCACAAACCGGTTTTACAAAAAATAACAGAATGATCTTTCTTACTATATAGAATAAAAGAAAATCTATTTCCCATACTATCAAAAGGTGATGGTATGGGATCTTTTTATGAGGATGTAAAAAAACATCAGAACGAAATCTGTTTTTTTCTGGCCGGCGTTGGAATTTTCCTGTTTATAAAATATGTGATCGTATATATTATGCCCTTTGTGATTGCCGGAATATATGTATTTTTACTTCGGAAGCCTTTGGATTTTCTTCATAAAAAACTGAAGATGGGCAGAGGCTTTCTGGCCGGAATGTCTTTATTTTTCCTGTTTTTGCTGCTGGGGATTCTTGTCTGGTATGCCGGAGGAGCATTTTTTTGCCGGTTAAAACAAATTGTTCCGGATCTTACGGTATATAAAAAAGATGTTTTTTTGTTTGTACACAAATGCTGTGATTCGGTGGAAGAAAATTTCGGTATAGATGCGGTTTTTGTCGAAAACATGGTTCGGAAGCGTATCAATCTGGCGTTGAGCAGCATGGAAAAGGATCTGCTTCCACAGCTTCTGGGGCGGACCTTTTTATATGGTAAAACTTTATTCGCGGCATTTATGTTTATCCTTTCTACCTTGATCGCAGCAATTTTATTTGCACAGGATTATGAGCGTATCATAAAAAAGGCACAGGCAGTTCCGCTTTTGCGGGAAGCAAAGCAGCTTTTAAAACAGCTTTTAACCGCAGTCTTAAAATATGTCCGGGCGCAGATCGAGATTATGGCAATCATCAGTATCATTTGTTTTCCGGTATTTTTATTCAATGCATATTCCTATGCCTTCTTATGGGCTTTTGTGACCGGGTTTTTAGATATGCTGCCCTTTATCGGGACGGCGATGGTCTTTTTTCCACTCGCTTTTTTTCATATTGTAAAGGGACAGCTTCGCACAGCTCTTGTGTTTCTGACGGCTTTTGCGATCACATCCATTGCAAGGGAGGTTCTTGAGCCAAAGCTGATCGGGAAAAGAATGGGTGTCTGGCCGATCGGTATTCTGGTATCCGTTTATGTCGGCGTAAAGGTCTTTGGCGTGGGCGGTGTCTTATGGGGACCTTTATACCTGCTTATCCTGTTTGAATTGTACAAGCGCATTTACCCATGCCGGGATTGCCGGGACGGGCTTTGTGATTGACAAATACAGGTATTGTGCATAAAATGGAACTGATTAGGCTGTGCAATATAGATTGGCGGCTTATGCGCATTTTTAGGTACAAAACAGGATCAGAAAGGGAAAGAAAAATGGCTGATAAAAAATTTGTAGAAGCTATTACAGCTATGGAAGATGATTTTGCTCAATGGTATACAGACGTTGTTAAAAAAGCAGAATTGATGGATTACACAAGTGTTAAGGGATGCATGGTGTTTAAGCCTGCAGGATATGCGATCTGGGAGCTGATTCAAAAGCAGCTGGATGCTCGTTTCAAGGAAGCAGGAGTTGAAAATGTATATCTGCCGATGTTCATTCCGGAAAGCCTGTTACAAAAAGAAAAGGATCATGTTGAAGGATTTGCGCCGGAGGTTGCATGGGTCACATACGGCGGTCTGCAGCCTTTACAGGAAAAGCTTTGTGTAAGACCTACATCCGAGACTTTATTCTGTGATTTTTATAAAAATGATATTCATTCATACAGAGATCTGCCCAAGGTATACAACCAGTGGTGTTCCGTTGTACGTTGGGAAAAAGAAACCAGACCCTTCTTACGCAGTCGTGAGTTTTTATGGCAGGAAGGTCATACAGCCCATGCAACTGCTGAAGAAGCAGAGGCGCGTACGATCCAGATGTTAAATTTATATGCAAAATTCTGTGAGGAGGTTTTGGCGATCCCGGTTATCAAGGGTAAAAAGACCGACAAGGAAAAATTCGCCGGAGCAGAATCTACTTATACGATCGAAGCTCTGATGCATGACGGCAAAGCATTGCAGTCCGGTACCAGCCACAACTTCGGTGACGGTTTTGCAAAGGCATTCGGTATTCAGTTTACAGATAAGGACAATACCTTAAAATATGTTCATCAGACCTCCTGGGGTATGACAACCCGTCTGATCGGTGCCGTTATCATGGTACATGGTGACAATTCCGGTCTGGTTATGCCGCCCAGAGTTGCTCCGACACAGGTTATGATCATTCCGATCCAGCAGAAAAAAGAAGGCGTGCTGGACAAGGCTTATGAATTGAAGGAGCGTCTGAGCAAGGTTCATGACAGCAACCTCAGAGTAAAGGTTGACGATTCCGACAAGAGCCCCGGCTGGAAGTTCTCCGAATGTGAGATGCGCGGTATTCCGGTCCGTGTGGAGATCGGTCCCAAGGATATCGAAGCAGGCAAATGTGTACTGGTTCGTCGTGATACCAGAGAAAAGATCGAGTGTTCTTTGGATCAGGTTGAGGAAGAAGTACTCAAATTACTGAACCTGATGCAGTCAGAAATGCTGGAAAGAGCAAGAGCACACAGAGACAGTCATACATATGTTGCCAAAAATATGGATGAGTTTGAAAAGATCTTCAATGAAAAATCAGGCTTCGTAAAAGCTATGTGGTGCGGCAATCAGGAATGTGAAGATGCCATCAAGGAAAAGCTGGCGGTTACCAGCCGCTGCATGCCGTTTGAGCAGGAGACGATCACCGATACCTGCGTCTGCTGTGGCAAGCCTGCGACCAAGATGGTTTACTGGGGCAGAGCTTATTAAAAGCATAATGCAATCTGAAATCAAACATAATAAGTAATTTCAAGGAAAAGAGGCATATATCATTATGAATATTTTGGTTATTAACTGTGGTAGTTCATCACTGAAATATCAGTTAATCGACAGTGAAAGTGAAAAGGTACTGGCAAAGGGCCTGTGTGAAAGAATCGGTATCAACAAAAGTGCCATCACACATCAGCCCGCAGGCGGAGAAAAGGTGACCACCCAGATCCCGATGCCGGATCATACAGCCGCTGTCAAATATGTGATCCAGAAGCTGACAGATCCAGAAGTCGGTGTAGTAAAATCCCTGGACGAGATCGGGGCAGTCGGACACCGTATCGTACACGGCGGTGAAAAGTTTGCAAGCAGTGTTGTGATCGATGATGAAGTGATCAAGGCAGTTACCGAGTGCAATGACCTTGCACCCCTGCACAATCCCGCCAACCTGATCGGTATCAATTCCTGCAGGACGATCATGCCTGATGTGCCGATGGTTGCCGTATTTGATACAGCCTTCCATCAGACAATGGAAAAGAAAGCATACCTGTATGGTCTGCCTTATGAATATTATGAAAAATACAAGATCCGCCGTTATGGATTCCACGGTACAAGCCATGATTTTGTCAGCAAACGTGCTGCCGAGATCCTTGGTAAAAAACGTGAGGATTTAAAGATCATCGTTTGTCACTTAGGAAACGGAGCTTCCGTATCCGCTGTTAAATATGGTAAATGCGTGGATACCTCCATGGGACTTACTCCTTTGGAAGGTCTGATCATGGGAACAAGATCCGGTGATCTGGATCCGGCGATCATCAGCTTTATCGCCCAGAAGGAAGGCTTAACTGCACAGGAGGTTGTGGATATCTGCAATAAAAAATCCGGTGTACTCGGTTTATCCTGCTTATCAAGCGATTTCCGTGATCTTGGAAATGCCGCTGATGCCGGAGATGAAAAAGCCAAAACTGCTTTGGAGACATGGTCATACCGTGTTGCAAAATATGTCGGTGCCTATGCGGCAGCCATGAATGGCGTAGATCTTATCGTATTTACAGCCGGTGTCGGTGAAAACAATTTTGCAGCAAGAGAAGCTATCTGTGAATATTTAGGTTACCTTGGAGTAACACTTGATAAAGTAGCAAATGAGATCCGCGGTGAGGAAGTGACAATTTCCACACCGGACAGCAAGACCTGTGTTATGGTTGTTCCGACCAACGAAGAGCTTGCAATCGCAAGAGAAACAGTACGTCTGGTTTCTAAATAAGAAGCCGGTTATTTGGAGAGTATATGATCGATCAGTTTTTAAGAGGGTTAGTAACCAAAAAATTTAAAATCAAAAAGTTTGAGATCGGCTTTTTGGATCTTCTGCTTATTATCTTTGCAACTGTTTTCGGTTGCTCGATCCGTTATGCTTTGCGCAACGTGGTTGCCGGAGATTACAAGATGTTTTTTGAGCCGTGGGTTGCTACGCTGCGTGAAGCTGGCGGCGGCTTTCAGGGGCTCAGTGCCGAATTTGAATATGTGGATTACACGACCCCCTATCTTCTGATCTTATCCTTTATCAGTATCTGTCCGTTTTTTAATACATTGATCCTGATGAAAATGGTCTCCGTTTTCTTTGATTTTGTAGCGGCGATCGCAGTCGGATTTATTGTATATGAAATGACGGATAAAAAGCAGAGCGGTTATATGGCATATGCGGTGATGCTTTTTGTACCGACGATCGTTGCCAACGGAGCCATGTGGGCGCAGTGTGACATCATCTTTACAAGCTTTGTCATGCTTTCACTGCTTTTTATGCTAAAGGACAAGCCCCGCGCATCGCTGATCTTTTACGGCATTGCTTTTGCCTTTAAGCTGCAGACCTTATTTATCGCACCGCTTTACGTACTTTTATGGGTCAAAAAGAAAATGAAGATCCAGCACTTTTTGTGGCTTCCGATCATGTATTTTATCGGCATCATTCCTTCGTGGATCGCAGGTAAAAACCTCTGGGAGCTTCTGACGGTTTATCTGTTCCAGGCCAATGGAGAAATGGATATTTACAAATTGTCCCATAAATTTCCGAATGTTTACCAGATCATCGGAACCGACAGCTTTTTAAGAGAATACGCGGATGCCGGGATCTATTTTACCCTGGCGGTATTGATGGTACTCATGTATTATATTGCCCAGAAAAACTTTACCTTTACCAAGGATCTGATCATCCGGATGGGAATGTTTTTTGTCATGGTTGTTGTCTTCTTCCTGCCGCACATGCATGAAAGATACGGCATCCTTGCAGATGTACTGTCTGTTATTGTAGCATTCTCCAATCCCAGGAAATTTTATGTGCCGTTAATTGCGATCGGCTGTTCCTTTGCCGGTTATACCATGTATCTGGCACAGCAGACGGTGATCCCTCTGTCCGTTTATGCAATCCTGTATGCAGGACTTATGATCGATCTTGGAATTGGCATTTACAAAGAAATCAACCAAAAAGGAGAGGTAGCAGATGCTGTTTAATTCCTATAGCTTTATGTTATTTTTCCCAATTGTATTGTGCATTTATTTTGTGATTCCGAAAAAAGCTCGCCACCTATGGCTTTTAGTGGCGAGCTACTATTTTTATATGGGATGGAATGCAAAATATGCACTGCTCATTGCTGCTTCCACGATCATTACATATCTTGGAGGCCTGTTTATTGCGCGCAGAAAAGAAAAAAAGAAGTGGTGTCTGATCGGTGTTATCTGCATCAACCTGCTGATCTTGTTTTTCTTTAAATATTACGATTTTGCACTCGACAATATCAACAGGATCCTGTCCTTTGCCGGGGCAGGTACGATCCGGAGAAAATTTGATGTCCTGCTGCCGGTAGGAATTTCCTTTTATACCTTTCAGGCTCTGGGCTACATCATCGATGTCTACAGAGGTACGATACAGGCTGAGAAAAATTTCTTCCGCTATGCATTGTTTGTATCCTTTTTCCCACAGCTCGTGGCAGGCCCGATCGAACGCTCCGGTAACCTCTTGCGGCAGATTGATCATATAGAAGAGATCCATCTTTTTTCCTATAAAAGGATTACCGAAGGCGCTGTCCTGATGCTCTGGGGATACTTTTTAAAAATGGTCATTGCAGACCGCGTATCCATTGTCGTGGATACCGTTTACAATTCCTACTGGATGTACGGCTCCACCGAGCTTGTCATTGCCTCTGTCCTCTTTGCGATCCAGATCTACTGTGACTTTGCAAGCTACTCCCAGATTGCGATCGGAGCAGCTAAGATCATGGGCTTTGACCTGATGGAAAACTTCAATACCCCTTATTTTGCAAGCTCGATCAAAGACTTCTGGCGCAGATGGCACATTTCCCTAAGCACATGGCTGAGAGACTATATCTACATACCGCTTGGAGGAAGCCGCTGCTCTAAGCTCAAAAAATATCGTAACCTTATGCTGACCTTCCTGATCAGCGGTCTTTGGCATGGAGCCAACTGGACCTATGTTATCTGGGGAGGCATACACGGACTTTATCAGGTGATCGAAGACGCGACAACACCTGTCCGGGAAAAAATCGTCAAAAAATATCAGATGCGTACCGATAATTTCAGCTGCCGCTTCGGTAAAATCGCCCTGACTTTCATCCTTACCGATTTTGCCTGGATCTTTTTCAGAGCCAACCACGTATCCGATGCCTTTACCATCATTGCCCGGATCTTTACAAAAGCCAACCCATGGATCCTCTTTGACGGTTCCATATATGATATTTTACTGCCGGTCAACGAAGTACATATCCTGATCATCGCACTGGTGATACTATTCCTCGTAGACCTGATCCGCTACAAAAAAAACCTCACCCTGGCAGGATTTTTAAACAACCAAAACCTCTGGTTCCGCTACGCCGTAATCTTTGCACTCCTATTTTTCATCCTGATATACGGCCAATACGGCCCCGGCTTCAGCGCCAAACAATTTATATACTTCCAATTTTGATTGATTGAATTGCAATCGCTGCCTTACGTACCGCTACTGCGAAGTCTATAGTGCGAACGGCCTGCGGTGATAGTAATAATCCCTGTCGGCGGCGTCCGCCTTAACAAATAATGCTCCGCCCACCCAGTTTGAAAGGACAAAATTTCAATGCAGGAAAACTCCCATCCCAACAGACTAAAAAACCCCATATTGAAAACCCTCACCTTCCTAATCCTCCTCGCCGTCTTATTTGCAGTCTTCTACCACACCCTGCAATACCGCTTTTCCGATGAAGACGGCATCGAAGGCATCCAACAGTTCTACAAGCAGAAGGAAGATTCCATCGACGTACTATGCCTCGGCAGCAGCCACATGTTTGTCGACGTCAACACCGCTGTTTTGTGGGATGAGTACGGAATCGCAGCCTATGATCTGGGCGGTACGATCCAGCCGCTTTGGAATACCTACTTTTATATGAAAGAAGCATTGAAAACACAGACTCCAAAGCTGATAGTCTTAGACTGCTATACCGCGACCCTGACAGAAGAATATCAGGAAGAAAGCGGCATGATAAAAAATACCTTTGGTATGAAATTTTCCAAAAATAAGATTGATGCGATCTACGCCAGTGCCGAGAAAGACAGATTTGCCTACCTTTTGGGGTTTCCTGGCTTCCACAGTCGTTATGCCAGCCTTTCCAAAGAAGACTTTGCCAAAAATAAAGGCATTGCCCACTATGACAGCTGGAAGGGTCAGCATATGCTGACGGAAACAGCCGACAATATTGCTGATCTTCGTATGGACAATATCAAGGAAATTACAGATACAGAAGAGCTCGGAGCCAAACAGCAGGAATATCTCTACAAGATCATAGAGCTTGCCAAAGCAGAAAACATTCCGCTTTTACTGATCAATACCCCCTATTTTCCGACAGAACGGGAAGAAAAGATTTACAATAAGATTGCCCGGATTGCCGAAGAGGAGCAGATACCATACATAAATTACAATCTTTTATATGATGAGATGGGACTGGACTTTACATCCGATTTTGCGGACGGCCATCACCTCAATTATAAGGGAAGTCCCAAGTTTACCCGCCTGCTTGCACAGGATATCAAAAATTCCTTTGACATTCCCGACAGACGCGGGGATGAAGCATACGGGGATTATGATATGATGAGTGCCTGCTATGATCAGAAGGTGCAGAATCAGAAGCTTACGGAAACAGAGGATCTGGAGACATATCTGGATGCGGTGCAGGACAGCAATTATCTGGTGGTCTACGCACTTAGCGGCGGCTTCGCCTATGCAGACAATTATGGATTGATACAGGAAAAATTAAACCGGTACGGGATCAGCCCGGACGGAGAGCTCGGCAATCAGTACTATGTCGTGGATACAGATAACAATGAGCTTGTATACAGCTTTGATGGTTCTGAATGGCATTCCGAGCTTGGAACCTATGATGTGGTAAGCGTGCATTGTCCGGATGAGACAGACTATGCAGATGGAGATACATCGGTCATCATTGAGTACAATCACGAAAAATACTGCCCTGTCTATGAAGGGCTGACCGTATTTGTGTATGATACCCTGAATGAGACGATGGTAGAAACGGTTGGATTTTATTTAGAGAACGGGTCTGTCTGTACGAACAAGTGGAGATAAGGAGCTTCCGTTGTCCTTAAGCCATTTTCTCTGCTCTTTATAATCCGGCATGATCGATTCCACATACTGCCAGAAATGCGTAGAATGATTCATTTCCTTGCGATGACAGAGCTCGTGGATCACGACATAGTCAAGGACCTTTGGCGGAGCGAGGATGAGTCGCCAGTTGAAATTGAGATTGCCATTGGAAGAACAGCTGCCCCATCTTGTCTTTTGATCGCGGATGGTAATTTTTCCATAGTCAACCTGCAGGATATCGGCATAAAACCGCACCCGCTTTGGAATATATTCTTTGGCGACCTGTCTGTAAGGCGCCTCCAGCCTTTTTTCATAGTCGGATTTATCCTTTTGCAGGGTCTGCGGTGCAGCATCCTTTAAGCGGATATAATTTTTGCAGACCCAGTCTTTTTTATCTTCTATCATGGTGCGGGCATAGGAAATGCTGCCGCGCATCGGGATACGCACGATCACGGCTCCGCCCGGTTTCATGGTGATGCCGTAGGTCCTGCGTCTGGTCCGCTCAATCTCATAAGGGATATGCAGTTCGTTGACAGATAAATAATATGACATATTTTATGCTTCCTCGTCTTTCATATCAAAGCATCCCGGATGGATCTTTTTCTGCAGCCTGTCATACTGCTTGTACATATACTGTACAGAATTTTCCAACAGATAATAATGCATGATATAAGGTATGAGCAAAACTAAAAATGCAAAAAATAAGACGATCAGGCCGATCGAAAACTGAAGGGCGGCCATAAAAAATGTGATAAAGGCCAGAATGGCAAATGTCAGGGTGACAAGCAGATGGACAAGCCTTTCATGCATAAAAAAAGCTAGCTGTTTTTCGTGCTGTATGCAAAGCTCTTCATAGCTTAAACCACTGTCATTTTGCTGTAATTGCCGGTCCATATAAGCCATATAGGCTAAAATTCTTTTTTTCATATCGGACTCCTTTTTTGAATCTTTTGACTTTGATATCCACGAATTGCTCCGCTGCAAAGCAGCTCCCACAATTCTCAAACATTCGAAATCCGCTGATTTACTGCGTAAATCGCTACTTTCTCATGTTTGGCGGGGCCCAAGTTCAAAAGTCTTATCGTGCAAGCACGAACGACTTTTTGACCTTTTGCCCCTGATATCTCATTATAGCACACACAAACAAAAATGTATCTTCGTTTCATGCTGACGGTATGATAAAATAGCGATAAGAGGTAAAACATGACGATACAACTTCCAGAAGACGTAAAAAAAATAATAGAAATCATAGAAAAAGCCGGTTATGAAGCCTATGCCGTGGGCGGCTGCGTCAGGGACAGTCTGCTTTTGCGCAATCCCAATGACTGGGATATCACGACATCCGCCAAGCCGGAAAAGGTAAAGGAGCTGTTTAAAAAGACCATTGATACCGGAATAGAGCATGGAACAGTCACCGTTATGATGCACCATGTCGGATACGAGGTTACGACCTACCGGATCGATGGGGAATATGAAGATGCCAGACATCCCAAAAATGTGACCTTTACCTCCAATCTGATCGAGGATTTAAAGCGCAGGGATTTTACCATCAATGCAATGGCGTACAATGACCGCAGCGGGATCGTGGATGCGTTTGACGGCATTTCGGATCTGGAAAAGGGAATTATCCGGGCTGTCGGCAATCCGCGGGAGCGTTTTGATGAGGATGCTCTGCGTATGATGCGTGCTGTCCGTTTTTCGGCGCAGTTGGGATATTCGATTGAAGAAGATACCAAAAAGGCAATTCAGGAATTGTCCATAAACCTGCAAAAGATCAGTGCCGAGCGTATTCAGGTAGAGCTTGTAAAGCTTGTCAGCTCCGATCATCCGGAGAAAATGAGAGATTTATACGAGACCGGGATTACAGCCGTGATCCTGCCGGAATTTGACAAGGCAATGGTGACTGCGCAAAACAACCCGCACCATTGCTATACCGTGGGCGAGCATATCATACAGAGTATGGCTGCATCGGATGCGGATAAAAATATCCGGCTTGCCATGCTGTATCATGATATCGGCAAACCGGCATGTCTGACGACCGATGAAAAAGGAATCGATCATTTTTACGGACATCCGGAGGTATCGGGACAGATCTGCAAGGCATCCTTGCGGAAGCTGAAATTTGACAATGATACGATCCATACCGTCGTACAGCTCGTGACACATCACGATTACCGGATACTTCCCGAAAAGAAATATGTAAGACGTGCGATGAACCGCATTGGCAAGGATATTTTTCCTCTGCTTTTAAAGGTCAAGCAGGCGGATCTGCATGCCCAGAGCACCTATCAGAGAGAAGAAAAACAGGAAAAGCTCGATGAAATCTGTGCTTTATACAAAGAGATCGTTCAGGAAAATGAATGTGTTGATCTGAAAGGACTTGCCGTTACCGGAAGCGACCTGATCGCCTGGGGGATGAAGCCGGGCAGGGAGCTTGGAGAGATGCTTTCGCAGTTATTGGCAATTGTGATCGATGATCCCGGAAAAAACCAAAAGGAAGCTTTAAAAGAGATCTTTCTTGAACTGCTAAAATAGAAAAGTCCAGTCATATATTCTCCTTTTTTTTCATAAGATAGTATGACCTATCAAGGGGGAATGGATGAGTGAACGATAGAGCGGTATCAGTATTTGAACAATATGATCTGAAAATAGAGCAGACCAGAAAGGTAAGGGGAGCAATCGTCGCAATGACGGACATTGGTCCTCTGGCTTTATGGGAATATGCCGGCAAACCGGAAAAGCTGGAGCTTTGCAAAGCAGTCTGTGACCGGTTAAATGAGAGTGGATTTTTTCATATTGACAGTCTGATCGCAAATGCAGAAGGACAGCTGTACAGCACGGATTATGACGGAAAAAAATATGTCGTAAAGCGCCAGATCGATGGAAGAGAATGTGATGTATACAATGTCGGGGACTGCTGTTTTATAGTGGGAGAACTGGCAAAGCTGCACAAGCTGATGGAATTTGGCTCCGATTTTTTTCCGGAAGAAATTACGATCCACGACTTTTCCAAGAGGGAAGCAGAGCTTTTGCGCGTACGTTCCTTTATGAGAAAGCTGCCGCAAAAGGGCATTTTTGAAATGGATTTTTTAAGGGAATATCCCTATTTTGAGGCAGTGGCAAAGGATGCAACGGCTGTTTTAAATAAAGAGTGTCTATCCCATCTTGGTGGTATGGTCATGGAAAAAGGCATGTTCTGCCATGGTGACTGCAATCAGCACAATATCCTGATTCATGACACGGATATGGTTGCAACACATTTTGAAAAATGCTGCAAGGATATCCAGGTGCGGGATCTGTATCTGTTTTTGAGAAAAATACTCGAAAAAAACGAATGGTCTTATGAACTGGGAAAACAGGTTATGGATGCTTATTTTTCAGAAAAAGAGCCGGGAAGAGATGAGAAGCGTTATCTCTTTGCAAGACTTTTGTATCCGGAGCGTTTCTGGAAGATTGCCAATGCCTATCTGAATAAACGAAAGTCCCTGCCGCCCAGACGACAGTCCGAAAAACTGATCACTCTAAAGAAGATCGAACCGCAGAGAATGAAGTTTCTTTATAAACTGGAAAAGGATTTACTTTAGAAATCACGATTATTATGGTATAATGTGCCCGAAAGAAAAGTGAGGATACCGATGAACCAAAGAAGAAGTATTTTTTTGTTTACAATTTTTCTTTGTGCATTCTTGCTTGCCGGCTGTGGCAGCAGGCAGGAGGTGCCTGCAACCGGGGAAGATCCGGATACACAGGTGCAGAGTACATATGTTGAGCCGATGGCAGATTCCTATGACGAGGCATTGCTTGTTGATATCAATACGGACGAGTCCACGATCCGGTTTTACAATTTGCAGGCGCAGAGGACCTATACCCTGCAGTATGATTCGGCGACCCGGATCAAAAACCGGCATGGGGACGAGCTTGTAGCAGGGCAGCTATCGTGTGGAGATCCGGTGCAAATCACTTTTTTTCATGATACAAAAAGACTACAGTCATTGCAGATTTCTTCCGATCTGGAGGTCGATTCCGGTATTACAGACTTTGAAATAAACAGTGCATCCCGCACCATGACCTATGGCGCTGACCAATATCAGATCGCCAAAAATGCCATGATCCTATCCGGGGGCAGCCTGTTAGAGGCAAATGAGATCCAGCCTGCCGATACCTTAAAGGTGGTGTCCAAGGATCACCGGATCATGGGGATCACGGTTGAGCGGGGTCACGGATATGTACGTTTAAGCGGTCAGGACAATTTTGTCGACGGCTTTGTGGAGATCGGGACAGCGGTCATAAAGCGCGTGACCGAGGAGATGCTTCTCGTTGTGCCGGAAGGGGATTATACCCTGTACATCAGCAAAAACGGAATGGCCGGAAGTGAAGATATCAGTGTCAAGGCCGGTGAAGAGACCCTTGTGGATGTTTCCAAGTTTGAAGTCAATAAAGACAAGGAGACCGGCAAGATCATCTTTACGATTTCACCTGCCAAGGCAGAGCTTTATATTGATCAGGAAAAGACCCTGTATGATGAGCCGGTGGAGCTTACCTGCGGTATTCATCAGATCCGTGTACAGGCAGACGGATACAAGACACTGACCCAGTATATCAAGGTCGGAACGGCAACCGCCAATCTCAATGTTGAGCTGGAAGAAAGTGACGGAAAGGATGATGAAAAGGATACAACATCCACGGTTACGCCTTCCGTGAGCAAAAACAGCATTGATGCTTCGGACGGCTACCGTGTTTATATTGAAGCGCCGACATCCGCAGAACTGTATGTGGATGGGGCATATGTCGGTATTATTCCGACGGATTTTGCCAAAAAAGAAGGAACGCACATTATATCTCTTCGGAAAGATGGCTGTCAGACAAGAAGCTATACCCTTGAGATTGATGATACAAAAAAGGATGTCAGATACTCTTTTTCCGATCTGGTATCCAAGTAAAACGATTTAATTAAGACAACAGGAGGAGAGACATGAGCTACAAAGAGGTTTATGAAAGCTGGTTAAACAATCCTTATTTTGATGAGGATACCAAAAAAGAATTGCAGGCACTGGAAGGAAACGACAAAGAGATCGAAGACCGTTTCTATCGTGAACTGGAATTTGGTACGGCAGGATTGCGCGGTGTGATCGGAGCCGGAACCAATCGTATGAACATTTATACCGTTCGCAAAGCAACACAGGGACTTGCCAATTATATTATTGGTCAGAACGGACAAAATAAGGGTGTGGCGATCGCTTTTGATTCACGTCATATGAGCCCGGAGTTTGCGGATGAAGCAGCCCTCTGCCTCAATGCAAACGGAATCAAGGCTTATGTTTTTGAATCCTTAAGACCGACACCGGAGCTTTCTTATGCAGTGCGCAAGCTTTCCTGTATCGCAGGCATCAATATAACAGCGAGCCACAACCCGCCGGAATACAACGGCTACAAGGTATACTGGGAAGACGGTGCACAGATCACACCCCCTCACGATACCGGAATCATGCAGGAGGTTGCTGCTATCACGGATTATCAGAATGTAAAGACCATGGACAAGGCAGCTGCAGTTGCCGCCGGATTGTACGAATCCATCGGAGCAGCCATTGACGATTCCTATATCGAAGAGTTGAAGAGCCGGGTTCTTCACTGGGATGCTATCAAAGAGGCACAGAAGGATATCACCATTGTATATACACCCCTTCACGGAACCGGCAATATTCCCGCCCGCAGAGTATTAAAAGAGCTGGGATTTGAAAATGTATACGTTGTACCCGAGCAGGAGCTGCCGGACGGAGACTTCCCGACCGTTTCTTACCCCAATCCGGAGGCAAAAGAGGCATTTACCCTGGGACTGGCACTTGCAAAGGAAAAGAATGCAGACCTTGTACTGGCTACCGATCCCGATGCAGACCGTCTGGGTGTTTATGTAAAAGATGCAAAGAGCGGCGAGTACATCACCCTGACCGGAAATATGTCCGGATGTCTCCTTGCTGATTATGAAATCGGACAGAGAAAGGCATTGAAGGGCCTGCCGGATGACGGAGCTTTGGTAAAAACCATTGTTACAACCAATATGGCAGATGCGATCGCAAAGGCATATGGTGTAGAGCTGATCGAGGTTTTAACCGGCTTCAAATATATCGGACAGCAGATCCTTGGCTTTGAACAGAAGAAAAAAGGAACCTACTTATTTGGTTTTGAAGAAAGCTATGGCTGCCTGATCGGAACACATGCAAGAGATAAGGATGCGATTGTTGCAACCATGGCACTGGCTGAGGCAGCAGCTTATTACAAGACACAGGGCAAGACACTGTGGGATGCCATGATCGATATGTATGAAAAATACGGCTACTACAAAGATGGTATTCAGTCTGTTACCTTAAAGGGAATTGAAGGACTTGCCAAGATCCAGGAGATCTTGAATACCCTGCGTGACAATACACCTGCCAAGTTTGGCGAATATGAAGTATTGCGTGTCAGAGATTACAAGACCGGCATCATCCGTGATGTCCGCACAAATGAAGAGACACCTACAGGACTTCCGGTTTCCAATGTACTTTACTATGAGCTTTCCGACGATGCATGGCTGTGTGTACGTCCTTCCGGAACGGAGCCCAAGGTCAAATTTTACTATGGTATCAAGGGAACTTCTTTAGAAGATGCAGACCACAAATCAGAAGCTCTTGGCAAAGAAGTTGTATCCATGGTTGAGAAAATGATTGGTTAAGGCAATGGATAACGAAACAAAACCGAAGAAAAAATATACGTTTACGGATTTTTCGCAGATCATAAAAGAGCTGCGGGCCGATACCGGATGTCCGTGGGATAAAAAGCAGACCCATGGCTCTTTGACGCGTTGTATGCTTGAGGAGGCTGCCGAGGCAGTATCCGGTATCAAAATATATGAAAAAACCGGCAATCCGGACAATATGAAGGAAGAGCTCGGAGATCTGCTGATGCAGGTTGTCCTCCATGCGGAAATCGCTTCGGAGGAAGGTTTGTTTACAATGGATGATGTCATTCAGGGGATCAGTGAAAAAATGATCCGCAGACATCCCCATGTGTTTGAGCCTGACGGAACATCCCTTCATGGAAAAAAACCGGAAGAGGGCACGGTAAAGAGCTGGCAGGAAATCAAAAAAACGGAAAAAGAGAAGCAGACATTTTCCGAGTCTCCCGGCAAGAAAAAGTTACGTAAACTTATGACGAAAATATTTGAAAAAATATTATAAATTTTTTGAAAAAAGCCCTATTTTTCAATATTTTCTTGACAAAGACACTAAAAGATATTATAACTAGTTGTAGGCGGCACAAATGGCGCAAATATGAAAAAAACTCAGTAATAGGAGGAGTTCACGATGAACAAAACAGAATTAGTAGCAGCTATCGCTGATCAGGCAGAAATCTCAAAAAAAGACGCAGAAAAGGCATTAAAAGCATTTACAGATGTTGTTGCAGAAGAATTAAAGAAAGGTGAGAAAATCCAGTTAGTAGGATTTGGTACATTCGAAGTTGCTGAAAGAGCAGCAAGAGAAGGTAGAAATCCTCAGACAGGAGCTACAATGAAGATTGAAGCTTCTAAAGCACCTAAGTTCAAAGCCGGTAAAGCTTTAAAAGATCTTGTAAATGCATAATTGATATCATGAAGTTTTAAAAGACCTCTGCATTGCGCAGGGGTCTTTTTTTGTAAAAAAAAAGAGATTTTATATAAAAAGTGTTCTAAAGTCTGCAAAAACTGCAAAATATTGTAAAAAACTGTCCGAAATGGGCAGTTTTTTTATTGGAAAGGAATGTTTATACAATAAAAAAGCAGTTTTTGCAAAAAAATGTCGAGTCACTTGTTTTTTTATCTATAATATTTTCAGATTTTTAAATGTACACCATGAAAATACGAAACAAGAGAGGGCAGAGGGATGAAACAGGTGAAAAAGTATGTGATCGTTGATATTGTGACCGGTATAGTTTTATGCGCACTAGCCGGTTTTTTTGTATTTATTTTGAATAAATGGATCGGCTCGCCACAGAAGATCAGGCTGTGGCTTGAATTGTTTACAACGATAACAGGAAGCTTTTATCTTACATGGCTCCTATCACGGATAAAAAAGAAAAACTTTGATGATAAAAAGGAAAAAGCGGAAATAAAGAGGATCGTGCTCCTTTCCGTAATTCTGGTGATTGTACGACTGATAAATACAGCGCTGTACCCGGTAATCGGAAAATGGGGAGAAATACCGGCAGTGATCCTATCAGCGATCATAGATCTTTTGGGAATTATGCTTGTGTACCGTTTGCTGCCGCAAGACCGGAGACCGGAGAAAAACGATTTGGATAATGAAAAAACATGTGGATAAGGGGAAAAGAAAATGAAGATACATGTAAGTAAGATCATCAGAAAAATAATTCTGCGTACCATTGCTTTATTACTGGTCACAATGCTGGTTTTTGAAGACAGTGGCTATGTCTTTGCAACAGAGCTTTCAACAGCTGCAAAGGCATACAAGGAGGAAAAGAAAACAAAGGAAAAAGAAAAAGCAGAGAAAAAAGAGCAGGAAGAGCTGTATGAAACCTATTTTGGAGAGAAACCATCTGTGACCCTGTCCGGAAACGAAGATCTGTTTCATCAGGAAAAAGATATTTCGTCATCCGAAAATGAGCCGGGACGATCAGATGAAGTGAATGGATCAAAAGACACCAAAGCCGGACGGGCCCCCATTTTAGAGGCAGATGATACAAAGGAAAAGCTTGTGGATGTTGGTGAATTTGATAAGACTTATCTGCTTGAAAATGGGACATACAAGACCGTTTTTACATCATATCCCAATACCTATGATGAAAACGGTGTGGAAAAGATCATTGATAACACATTGATAAAAGAAAATGCTGCCACCCCAAAAAGTGTCAGTGAAAATACGTTAGAGGATGCGCAGATCTACACAAATACAGCCGGATATTTTGATGCTGTTGTACAGGGAAATGAAGAAGAAATGCAGCTGCAGGTAAGCAGGGATGATACAGCGGTTCAAATGGAAGCTTCCGGTGGTGACTTTAGCAGAGAAAGTGTTTCCCAGAATGCAGTCCGCTACAATGACGTATATCCCAATGTTGATATCCAGTATACCGTTACCAATGCGGGAATGAAAGAGGATATCATCCTTTTAAACAGAGACAGCCGGGATACCTTTGTATACAGGCTGAAAAAAGATGGAATTTATGCTCAAAAAAATGGAGACAGTATTTTTGTTTACAAAGAGGATGCTGATATAAATACGGTCAGCAATAACAGTGTGAGCAATAATGCTGTCGACGACAGCAGCATCAGTGATAATACGCTGCCTGTATTTGCTGCGATCAGCGCTCCCAAGATGGAGGATACTGTCGGGGCAGTGTCGAAAGATATTGAAATGGAGCTTACCGAAACAGAGGATTACTATATCATTACCCTAAAGCCGGATACCGGATGGCTTGCGGATGCAGACCGTGTCTACCCCGTTACCGTGGATCCGGCCATAACGCTTCAGGATAAGCTCACAGACTATACCGTGACCAGTGCCGGGGATTTTTTGGTAAACGAAAGCAGACATTATACGGGAAATCTGGGTGCGCATGGAACGGCCAGATACTATCTGATCACAGAATTTCTATATCAGAGAATCAAAGACAGAGCGAACGGAAAAAATGTAGAAATTACAGATGCAACCCTCCGGATCTTCCAGACCAATGAAAGTACCGGTTCCACAATCGGATGCTACCGTAATGAAAAAAAGATACCGACCAGCAATCCAAGCTTTGATGCTGTAGCAGCAATCGGCAGAAAAATAGCCGGTGAAAATGCTACGAGTCCGTCCGGCTATGGAGAGCATGACTTTGATGTTGCTGACGCCGTGAGCGGATGGATGAACGGAATTTATCCAAGCCATGGTTTCACCCTGATACTGGACAATGAAAACAGCGCGGCTGTTGAGATTGCCGGAATTGGAGCAGCGGATATCAGCGAAAGACCGGTTCTTACCATCAACTGGCAGGTAGCGGGAGATGTGGCAGTCAATTATCCATTGGATGATACGACGATCAACCTGCGTCCGATGGTTAAGAGTGATGTCACCGGAGCCCTGCAGTGCTATGGTGTTTTTGCGGATGGTATCGCCAATCCCAGAGCAATCGTAAGCTATGACTTAAGTGATCCGGATAAAAAATATGGACAGAACATACTGATAACCAATGAAAAGAAATATCCGGACAGCTCCGCTTTTGATTCTGCATTTCCGGAGGGAACGATCCGGTATCTGAAGCATGTATCCAACTGGCAGACCATCATCCCTTTTACAGATTTTTCCTATGATACACTCTATCATATGTACGCAAAAGCAACCTACAATGGGAAAACAGGAAAAACGGTAAACAGTGATAATTTCCTGATCTACAAGGTAACCCGGTACGATACGATGAAAAAGATCGCAGACCATTATGGGGTATCTTTAGACCAGCTTTTGTTTGATAACAGAGCTGCTGACATGCTCTTAGTAGAAAATAATACTCTTTTTATTAAAAATCCGACGAAAAACCAGAACAACCCTTATCAGCCGTCTGAGCTTACCGATGCAGAAAAAGCACAAATTGACCGTTCGCTTTTAGGACGTGCCAGACATTGTGAATATGGATTTGAGCCAATCAATTTAAGTACCGGTAATTATTATCTGTCACAGGAGGATGTAAGCTACAGCGATTCCTTTGGCACCTTTACGGTAGTACGATCCTACAACAGCCTGAATGCTTCCAGAATTGGAAGCTTTGGACGCGGCTTTACCTCTTTTCTGGATGAAAATATCGCTAAAAATGAACAGGGAGACATCCTTTACAACCGGGAAGACGGAAGCACTATCCAGTTTTACAGACAGGACGATGGAAGCTATCTGGCACCGGAAGGATGTGATCTGAAGCTTCATTTGCAAAAGACCGGAGAAAAAGTGGTCACTCTGTCATCCGGAGATGTCCTGATTCCTGTCTATTGTTACCGGATCGAGCGGGAGGATGGCAGTGTGGTTACCTTTGATGAAACCGGTGTCATGGTGGAAAGAGCTGATAAAAACGGCGCCGTCTTACAGATCATGCATGATGCGGTAAGTGGAAATGTGACAGGCTTTATGCGCGAGGGTGCAGGCTTTATGGTGGAAACCAATGAAAGAGGCTGTGTGACCAGGATCATATGCCCGGATGGCAGCAGCGTCGCCTACGGATATGATTCTGCCGATAACCTTGTCACGGTTAAAAATCAATCCGGCCATGAAAAGCAGTTTGTATACGATGAAAATCACCTTATGACATCCTGGTATCGGGAAGATCATACTGCTGTTGTCAGAAATACCTATGATTCAATGGGAAGAGTCATAAAACAGCTTGATGAAGGCGGTGTTGCCCACACACTTTCTTATACACAGGGCAAGACCGTTACAACAGACGGCAATGGAAACCGGACAGAGTATTCCTATGATTCGCAGGGCCGTACCATTCAGATCCTGTATGCGGATGGCAGCAGAGAGACCAAAACCTATGAAAACGGATATCTGGCATCTGAAACCGATACCTGTGGAAATACAACAACATATGGCTATGACGGAAACGGAAGGATCATAGAAAAAAAGACAGGGGACAGGATATGGACCTATAGCTATGATGATCGTGGAAATCTGATAAAAACTGTAGATCCACTGGGAAATGTTTCTACCGGTGTATTTAATGATAAGGATCTTGTGACACAGACAACAGACGGAGACGGACGAAAAGAGACCTATACCTATGATGACAGGGGAAGACTCATTTCTTATACAGATTCAGATGGATTGAAGACAAGCTATACCTACCAAAACAACCAGCTGTATGAAAAACGGATCGGTGAAAGTCTGATGGCGGTCTATACCTACAATGCCATGGGAGACGTGATCGAAGAAAGCGATGCCTGTGGAAATGCCACAAAGTATATCTATGACAGCATGCATCGTTGTATCAGAAAGCAGGATAAAAACGGCATCAGCACAGACTATACCTATGATGAAAACGGATTGTTAAAAACCGTTGTCGATGGAGGCGGACACACACTTTCCTACACCTATAATGCCTATGGGAATATCGAAAAGATCATACAGCCGGATGGTGCAGTCATCAGCTACACCTATGATGCTGAAAAAAACATGCTTTCACAGACCGACGGAAGGGGAAATACCAAAAGCTTTGTCTATGACAACCAAAACCGCGTGATCGAATCAACCGACGAAAGCGGCTATACTGTCTACTATGAATATGACAAAAATGGCAATATCACAAAGAAAAGTGATAAGGAAGGAGTCATTTTTGAAGCACTCTATGATACGGTATGGGGACTCCCTGTCTGGGAAACAGATGCTCTGGGACACAAGACGGAATACCAGTATGATGCACTGGGAAATCTGTTGCAGGTCATCTATGAAGGAAAGGTCCAGTATACTTATGCATATGATGCCCTGATGAGACGTGTCGGGGAGACCTATGCAAACGGCCTGAGTCTGACCTATACCTTTGATGCCAGAAACAATCTGGTAAAAAAAGAAGACAACTATGGTCTTACGCAGGAAACGGTATACAATGATTTTTGCCAGCCTTTAAAGGAAATCAACGAAAACGGAAATGTTACAGCCTATACCTATGATCCGGCCGGAAATCTGTTGAAGATGACGGACCCGGAGGGCAATGAAACAGACTATGTCTGCGACCGGGCCGGAAATGTCACAAAGATAACGGATCCAAATGGAAACAGCACGGAATATATCTATGATTCCTGTGGAAATATTTCTACTTTGAAAAAAGCGGACGGCACTACACTGCAGTATGCCTATGATAAAAATGAAAATCTTTCTGCCTACAAAGACGGAAATGACAACATCACAACCTATGCCTGCGATCGGAATGGCAATCGAACACTGGTTACCGATGCGATGGGTCAAAAGACATCCTATACCTATGATGAGCGAAACAACCTGATACAGACAACGGATGCCTTAAATCAGACAACGGACATAACCTATGATTATGCCGGTAATATCAAAAAGGTCACCGATGAAAATGGTGCGGATATCACATTTACCTATGACAGAAATCAAAATCTGCTGTCTGAGACTGACGAAAACGGACATACCAAAAGTTATCTGTATGATGCCTATGGACGGATTGCAAAGGAAAAGGATGCCAAAGGCAATGAGACGACTTATACCTATGATGAGACAGGCAATCTTACAGGTGAGACAGATGCGCTTTCCAATCAGACCTTTTATACCTATGATCCGTATGGTAATGTTGTCAGAAAAACGGATGCCTTATCAGGGGAGACGACCTATACCTACGGAAAAGAAGGTGAATTGTTACAGGTAACCGATGCAGATAAAAACAGTATTTCCTATACCTACGATAAAAATGGAAATCTTGTCAAAGAGACCGATGCTCTCGGCAATATCAGGACCTATACTTATGATGGAGCCGGTAACCGGGTAAAGGAGCGAGATGCTCTTGGCAATGAAACAGAATATATCTATGATTCTGTCAATCGTCTGACAGAGACTGTGCAGCCGGATGGAACCAGTATAAAGTTAGCATATGATAACGAAGATCATGTGACCGGACTGTGGGACGGAAACGGAGGAAAAACAGCATATCAGTATGATGCCCTTGGACGTATCATAAAGACGACTGATCCGGAGGGAAGCAATACCCTGACTGCTTATGATGCCTTATCGCGCGTGACTGCTGAGAAAAAAGACGACAGTCTTTATCAGTATGCCTATGATAAAGTCGGAAACCGCATCAGCGAAACAGATCCCATGGGAGAAACCACATCCTATACCTATGACAAGGCCGGAAACCCGGTAAAAAAAGAAACAGCAGATGGAAATACATGGAGCTATGCTTATGATGAAAACGGTCAGCTTGCTTCCTGTACCGATGAAGATGGAAAACAAACCTTCTATACCTATGATGCGTTAAAGAGGCTTACGAAGATAACAGAATCCGGGATCACAAAGCTTTCCTATACCTATGATGCCCTTTCCCGCATCAGCGTCCTGACGGATGCAGACGGCCATAAGACCCGGTATGAATATGATGCGGCAGGAAACCGTACAGCGGTTGTCAATGCAGCCGGCGTACGGACGGTATTTGGCTATGATAAAAACGGACAGCTGACAGAAAAGGCCTGTGCCAATGGGTATAAAGAAGCTTATACCTATGATGCGGGTGGAAATCTGATCCGGCAGACAAACAGTACAGGACTTGAGACCGCATATGAATATGATCCGCTCGGAAGACTGATAAAGGAAACCCAAAAAGCCGATGGAAAACAGAGGCATTATTCCTATGCCTATGATAAAAACGGCAACCTGACAGCGCAGACCGATGCTCAGAATCATACGACTGCCTATACCTACGATGCAGCTGACCGGCTGACAGAGGTATTGTCACCATTAAAACATAAAACCACCTATAGCTATACATCACTTAACAATGTCAGCAGCATCACCGATGCGGCAGGAAACAGCTTTCAGTATACCTATGATAAAAAGGGGCGGCTCTTAACGGAGGCTGTGGATTCGCAGGTCCTGAAAAGCTATGCCTATGATCCCTCAGACCGGATCATAAGCACAGAAAGCGGGGAGAGCCGTATCACATACCGCTACAGCGGGACGAAGCTTACAGAGACCGACCGGAATGGAGAAACGGAGAAGTATGCCTATAATGCAGCCGGGGAGCTTTCACAGAAAACAGACAGCCTCCGAAATGAGATAAGCTATGCCTATGATGCGGCCGGCAATCTGACGAAAAAAACCGATGAAAACGGAACAGAGACTGCATACCGGTATGATGCACTGCACCGGCTTGTCGCATATGAAACCGGGGAAAACCAGAGCAGTGCTGTTTATCAGTATGACGATATGGGAAACATCATCTCCATGAAGGATGTGACAGGTAAGAGCACCTATACCTATGATGAGGCAGGCAGACTGATCCGTGCCAAAGATGGCAGCGATAAGAGCGTGGTCTATGCCTACGACGGCTTTGGAAATCTGTCTTCCATGACCTATCCGGACGGAAGTGTGGTCCGGTATGCCTATGATGAAAATGGACAGCTGACCGGCATCCGCGATAAAGACGGACAGGTGGCTTACGAATATGATGCGGAGGGAAATGTCACAAGGATCACACGGAAAAAGGAAAACGGTGAGACAGGAACAACTGTAATAAGCTATGATGCTTTAAACCGCGTGAAAAATCTCGTCAACACCTGTAATGGCATGGTGATTTCAGCCTACGGCTATGCATACGATAACCGGTCCAATATCACAAAAGAGACTGTGCTCCTATATGCAGACGGAAAAGAGACCAGGAAGGAAAGCAGCTATCAGTATGATGTCCTCGGAGAGCTCACGAAAAGCTGTACCAAAGAAAATGGAAAGGAAACAGTTGTAGCCTACCGTTATGATCCCAATGGAAACCGTATCCGGATGGAGACCGTTTCGGGAAAACAAAAACAGACCGTCATCTATACCTATGACCATGACAGATTAGTCCGGGAGGAGGAGATCACAGACGGTGTCACCACCCGTGTCACGGACAGAAGCTATGATCAGGCAGGAAGCCTTGTAAAGGAGACCATCCGCCATAAGGACGGAGACGGAGAAAAAAGCATACAGATGACAGAGTCTGCAGAGAATATCACAGAGCGGTACTACAGCTATGATGCAAAAGGACGGCTTTCTGCCATCGCGGATAAGGAGAGACTCCTGTTTGCAGCCCTTTATGACGGCGGGGACAACCGCGTCTTTACCCTGGAGTATGACAAAAAGATACAGGAGCCGGGACAGACGGTGGCTGTCAGGACAGAAAAAAATGTGGATACGGAAAAGAGATCCGCAGAGGGTGGAGCAGAAGCAGAGACCGGAGCAGATGAAAATGATCAGGCACAGCCGGAGAATAAAAACGAAAAAACACCATCGGACAGTACATCCGCTACCGGAGACACGGATCAGAGCGGAAGCGGAGAAAACACCGGAAACGGAGCAAAGGATTCCTTCCTGTATGGTGTCCTGATGGAGGCTGCCTCGTTTCTTCCCATAGCAGTGCCTGTGAAGCAGTGGCTGCAGGAACATGTGGACTTTTATGTCACGTGTGCTATCATAAAAGAAAAACTTCCTTTTGGAAAAGCCGGAGGAGACAGGACGGAGAGCCCTTATCTGTATACGGATGTCAGGACGGCAGACCATGAAAGGGGAGATACAGCCTTTACTGTCATTTACGATGCCATAAACAGACAGACCGGGACCAGCCTGCAGGAGGAGGATTATATCAGGACCGGCTATGTCAATGATGTCAGAAAGAGCAATGAGGAGGTGCTGTACGAGACCACAGCCGGAGGAAACCGTGCCGCCGGAAGCTATGCCTACCGGTATGGGATACAGAGGGAAGGCTACAGCTATGAACCGGCCGTGATAACAGCCGGATACCAGACTGCGGAAGAGATCGGTACCGACAGCCTGACTGTCTGTCAGAGCCGGAGCGGAAGCTACTATTATGACGGCTATGGAAGCGTAGCCAACCTGACAGCCGGGGCGGACAGCATCAGCTATACCTATGACGCCTATGGAAACATGCACAGGACAGGCACCTATGGTGAGATCTCCACAGCCGGTGCTGCCTATGGAAGTCCCTATGGCTATAACGGCGAATACAGCCATGCCCTCACAGGCTTACAGTACTTAAGGGCAAGATACTATGATGCCGCCACCGGAAGCTTTATCAGTAAGGACAGCTATGCGGGAAATATCCGGAATATCTTAAGCATGAACCGTTACACCTATGGGGAAAACAATCCGTTGGGATACGCAGACCCGGGCGGGCATTCGGTGCTTTCGAAGATCAGGAGTGCTGTCAAGAGTGCAGTGACTTCCGTTAAAAACAAGGTGGCCAGAGTAAAGACCGCCGTGACCGGTGCATGGAACCGGATAAAAAGTGCCGCACAGACTGTCAGCGATGCAGGAAGGACAGTCCATACAGAGCGGATAGTGGGAGAAACGGAAAGCCAGTGGAAAAACAGGGTGGCACAGGAAAAGGCGAAAAAATCCAGCGCGAAGGCAGATCTTGCCAGCATTCCCTTAAACCTGTATGAAGGGACAAAGGGATTTTTGAACCGGAAGCTGGAAGAGTGCGCCGACCAGATCGATTCGTCCATCTTCGGATCGGCAGTATATACCGCGGCAGATCTGGTATGTCAGGCAGAACAGAAAGCCTGCAAGGGATTTTCGTACTGCTATAACAGCGTGCAGCAAAAGATACCGGATAAGGATCTGTCAAGGATCCTGAAGGGTGTCGGACTGATCGCCGTGGGAGCAGGCAAGGTGACCGGAGCCGTGGCACTGGCAGCAGTCAGTGCACCCTTCTGCGGAGCTGTGGTCGGTGTTGCCGGAGAGGCTGCAGCCGGGATCACAGCCGCAGCCGGGGGCGGGGATATCGCCCAGGGACTGCAAGAGATCATGTGCGGATGGAACGGAGACAGCGAGAGTGAAAGCTATAACCTGGTAAGGGATACCCTGTACAGTGGAAATGAAACAGCCTATCAGATCAGTACCGTAACCGCCGCAGTCTGCGGAGGAGCAGGAAAATGGCTGGGTACAAGGGCTGCAAAAGCAGCGGAAGCCGCAGCAAAGAAAGCAGCAGAAGAAGCTGCGGAGGAAGCTGTAAAACAAAGTACGAAGGATGCTTTGGAGGATGCTGCGGGAGAAACGGCGATTGAAAATCTGGATGGTATTGAGGGGATAGGTAAGAGTGGTAGTAAAGCTATAGGTACTGATGAATTAGTTGTAAGAGATACTAAATTTTTAGATGCAGATGGAAATATTGATTGGGAAAAGTGGGCACCAAATGGTGGGCGAGTACCAGGAACAATCAAGGAAAACCAAACTATTCCTGCAGGGACAATTATTGACAGATATGGAAGTCAATGGGGAAAATATACATCACCAGCAGGAGTACCATATGAACAAAGGGCACTTCCATATATTGAGAATCCAAATGCATACCATAAATATGAAGTATTAAAACAAATTGATAACGTTACAATATCTGAGATTGCTCCTGCATTTGAACAAGTTGGGGGTGGAATACAGTATGAATTACCCAATAATATTAAAAAATTAATGAAATTAGGCTATATAAAGGAGATTAAATAAATGACTAGAGAGGTATTAGAAAAAAAACTAAAAATAGCTGGAGTTCCAGATTATATTTATAATCTGACAGGGCAGGGAAAAAAGGATGAATGTTTATGCTTGGAAAAAATTCAGGATAAGTGGTTTGTTTATTACTTAGAAAGAGGTATTAAGACAACAAATGAAATTTTTGACTCTGAAAATGATGCGTGTCAATTTTTGTATGACCAATTGATGAATTAAAAAACATATTAAATTTATTATGGTTATACTTTCGGACTCCCAACAACCTATAACCTCTGCACGTCTATTAATTAACCATCATGGCTGTTGCAAAGCAATTAAGAATCCATGATGTTAATTAATAGACGCTAGCGAAATTTTGCCGAGTTGGGTATACGGATGAACATAGCGAATTTAATATGCTGAAGTAACGCACTCTTAGTAACAAAATGTTGCGAAAGGGTGCGTTTTTCTGAGAAGGTATTTTTATAAACGGTAAGGGTATTTTATAAAAGTCAGTATTACAAGCGGTATTTCAGACACAAAAAATGGTCAAAAAAGCGATAATCTACTCGCAGATTTTTTTCATTATACTGGTAATTTTAAGAGATCCCTTGACGATCTAAAATCTACATGCTACAACGGCACTCACCAGGGGGTATAAGGGAGAAAAAAGATTCCTTTTATAAGACAGATTATAGAGCTTCATAATTATTGCGAAGAATATCTGAAATATTCTGACATATAATATTTATATTTCCAGAATAAAGATATTTAGACATTAACAAAATCCAACAAGGATAATAATAGGATTCCTTGTTGGATTTTTTATGTTATGTAGTACTTATTACTTCAAATCTGTTAGTTCCAGAATCATTGCAAAACAACACTGTATTGCCATACGGAAAACAACCATTGTATATATCACACAGATTGCATCATTGGTACAGATGTTCAAGTCTGGTGATGTGGTATTTGTAGTCAGCGTCAACCGGTTTGCAAGTATCTCACAGTTCTTCCAGTTTTGAAAGTTCTGTATTCGAGAGTCAGATTCATGTCTTCAACAGCAGAAGCGGATACAAGCAATCAGGCGAGACAGGAAGCCGATACCGGGGAAACGACAGCAGACAATGCATCCGGTACCGGTAACAACGCCAATAACAATAAAAAAGGATCAAAAAGGGATGCCTTCCTGTATGGTGTCCTGATGGAAGCAGCAAGCTTTCTTCCCATAGCCACACCTGTGAAGCAGTGGATACAGGAACATGTAGACTTTTATGTCACGTGTGCTATAGTAAAAGAAAGTATTGATAACCGCGATGAACAGAAGACGGCTTATCTTTATACGGATCTGAAAACGGTAGATTATGAAAAAGGCTATACAGCCTTTGATGCTGTAAATGATGTGATCAGCAGACAGACCGGAACCGGTCTTGAGGAAGCTGATTACCAGAGGATCAGCTATGTCAATGATATCAACCGAAGCAATGAGGAGGTGTTGTATGAGACCGTAGCCGGTGGCAACCGTGCAAACGGAAGCTTTGCTTACCGGTATGGAATACAGAGAGAAAGCTATAGCTATGAAGCAGCCGCAACCACAGCCGGCAGCCGGGCCTTTGACAGCTTAAGCATCAGTCAGAGTGGAAGCTATTATTATGACGGATATGGCAGTGTTTCCAACCTGTCAGCCGGAGAAGACAGTATCAGCTATACCTATGATGCCTATGGAAATATGCAGAAGACAGGCACCTATGGTGAGATCTCCACAGACAGTTCAGCCTATGGAAGTCCCTATGGCTACAACGGAGAATACAGCCATGCATTGACCGGTCTGCAGTACCTGAGGGCAAGATATTACCAGGCCTCTACCGGAAGCTTTATCAGTAAAGACAGCTATGCCGGAAATATCCGGAATATCCCGAGTGCCAACCGGTACACATATGGGGAAAATAATCCATTGGGATATGCGGATCCGAGTGGACATTCGGTGCTTTCGAAGATAAAGAGTGCTGTAAGCAAGGTAAAGACAGCGGTAACAAATGCATGGAATACTGTAAAAAGTGCCGCCCAGACAATTATAACAGCAAACAGAACAACTATTACACCAAGAAAGTCAGGAGAATCCGTCAGTCAGTGGAAAGCCCGACAGGCCCAGGAAAAAGCGAAAAAATCCAGTGCAAAGGCAGATCTGGCCAGTGTGCCTCTAAATCTGTACGAAGGAACGAAAGGATGGCTGAGCCGGAAACTGCAGAACTGCGTTGAGCAGATTGATTCGTCAATATTTGGATCGGCGGTTTATGCTGCAGCGGATTTTGTATGTCAGGTAAAAAATGCGCCCTGTAAAGCCTTTGCATATTGCTTTAATTATGCGCAGGAAAAAATTCCGGATAAGGATCTGTCTCGTATCCTGACCGGTGTCGGAATGATAGTCGGAGGAGCTGGAAAAGTGACCGGAGCCGTGGCGCTGGCCGCTTTAAGTGCACCGCTTTGTGCTGCGGGAATTGGTGTGGCCGGAGAGATTGCGGCCGGAATTGTTGCAGCATCCGGAGGCGGAGATATCGCACAGGGTATCCAGGAGATTATGTATGGCTGGAATGGAGACAGTGAGAGCGAAAGCTTTAATCTGGTAAGAGATACTCTGTATTGTGGAAATGAAGAAGCATATCAGATTAGTACAGGAATTGCAGCAGCCAGTGCAGATTTAGGGAAACTGCTGGAAGTGGGGCTTACAAAAATAGCCGCTAAAAAAGCTGCAAAATCTGCAGCCAAGGAAGCCGCAGAAGCTGTTGCCAAAGATGCGGCGGAAACTGCAGCCAAGGAAGCCGTAGAGTCGGCGGCCAAAGGAGCCGGAGGTCTGATAGATGAAGCCGTAGAGTCGACAGCCAAGGAAGCCGCAGAATCCGCAATCAAAGAAGGCGTAAAACAGGGTACAAAAGACGCAATAGAGGATGTAGCAGAAAATAGTGTAGATGATCTGCTCAAATAAAATGTACCCTATAAAGTGGACACGATAAGAAGAAGGGAACCTAAAAAGTG